>DASWFF010000126.1:0-216776 GCA_036394375.1 Puia sp. | reverse complement strand
ACATGGATACCTGATCGATCAATTTTTCTGGGAGCTCACGAATCGCCGTACAGACCGGTATGGTGGTAAAACCCTGGCTGAACGCACCCGGTTCGGCGCTGAAGTAGTAAAGGAGGTACGCCGGCAAGTAGGTGAAGACTATGTGATCATTTTGAGACTATCCCACTGGAAACCTACGGATTACAATCATCAATTAGCCAAGACTCCGAAGGAGATGGAAAGCTGGCTTAATCCGCTGGTCGATGCAGGCGTAGACATTTTTCATTGTTCCCAGCGTCGCTTTTGGGAGCCACAATTTGAGGGATCAGACCTCAACCTGGCAGGATGGGCTAAAAAAGTCAGCGGACTTCCCACCATCACGGTCGGTTCTGTGGGATTGACCGGTGAATTCGAGGAATCATTAAAAGGGAAACGCGCCGAACCCGGCTCACTGGACGAATTACTTCTCCGCCTTGACCGTGGAGACTTTGATCTGGTCGCTGTCGGGAGACCCTTACTTGCAGACCCCAATTGGGTTAGAAAAATTCGTGAAAATAGAATGGATGAATTAAAAGGTTTCACCAACGATGTCCTGACCAGTCTAGTGTTAGAGTAAATACGACGACGAAGATGCAGGATTATGATTATTTCAGTATTAAAATTAATAACGCGTTCAGCGTAAAAAAAAGATTATGAAAAAAGAATTAATATTAGTTATCGGCGCTACAGGCTTTGTAGGTTCCGAATTGGTGAAAATATTGAAAGCGGATGGTTATGCAATTAGGAAAACGACCAGCAAGTTCAAACTCGAACCGGATACCGTTAAAATTGATGTGGGAACCAGCACCGGTATCGCAGACGCCTTTGAAGGCGCGACCCGTGCATTTTTAATGGCGCCTCCGAGCTTTACCGATCATTATTCTGTGCTTTCCCCTTTGATCAAAGAAGCTAAAAGACGGCAATTGAAGAAGGTGGTTTTGATGACCGCCTTCGGGGTTGACGCGAGCGACGAGATTCCTTTCCGGAAAGCGGAGATAGAGCTGGAACAGTCCGGCCTTGATTACGTCATTTTAAGGCCTAACTGGTTTTTTGAAAACTTCAGCAGCCTTTGGTTAACTGACATCAGAAAAAAGGGCGCGATAAGTATTCCCGCCGGCGACGCCACCGTAAGTTTCATTGACACGAAAGACATCTCAGCGGCTGCGGCCATTGTGCTGACCTCCGATCGGCTCAATAAGCAATCATTCGAACTAACCGGCTCCGTAGCGCTTGATCATGACGTGGTTGCCCGGGAAATTTCAGCGGTAACAGGTAAGACAATTACCTATCGGAACGCTCCTCCCGAAGAGTTAAAGGTGACCTTGCTGGCAGATGGGCTTTCTGAAGAATATGCAAGTCTGATCGTCTTGCTGGCAACTTCCATTAAAGACGGTTATCACTCAAAAATCACTACCGCGTTCAAAGATATCACCGGGCGTGATCCGAAATCACTTCACCAGTACGTAGTGGAGCATCAGGATGCCTGGCTATAATACGGTTAATGGAATGGAGCCAATCAATTTTTTCCATCCGCGTATACCAAAAAAGGACCGGCCTCAGTGAGATTTACCCATTCGTAATAATAATCTTATTCGAATGCCCTTGCTGATGTAAATAAGGTATGAGTTCCTCCAGGTTCACGGATGGTATTTCACGAAGGACAACCCTTTTCTCATACAGGTCTTCTACTATATCCGCGTAACATTTTCGGATCTGCTCCGGCGTATGGAGGGACAGCCAGCGGTCGATCCCAAAGCCTTTCAGGGTAAGATTCCGGTATACCAGGCTACCGTTGGAGATACCGGCCTTTTCATTGCTGAGATTTCCATAGCATACGATCGTAGCATATTGCGCCATCAAGGGTATCACCTCCTCCAATAACTTTCCACCGATGGCATCGAAAAATGCCTGTATGCCTTTTTGCGCGGTAACTGCCTGGATTTTATGAACCAGATCCGGATCATCCTGCAGAAAAGAAGTTTCTACTCCCAGTGACGTCAGTTCCGGGATAGGACGGGGGTCTCTCACCAATGCCAACACCCTGATCCCTTTGGCAACCGCCAACTGGATAGCAATCCCGGATACGGTGGAAGAGGCTGTATCCAGGAGCAGGAAGTCGCCTTTTTCCAGGGGGGCCTCCGATAACAAGCCTATTGCCGTCATGGGATTGAGGCCTACCTGGCTGGATATGGCAAAAGGGAGGCTCCTGTTGATAGGGATCAGGCTGCTTTCTTCTGCAAGGCAGTATTTACTCCAGGTACCGGGAGCACGAAAAGCTACAAAGTCTCCCATCTTGAAGGAAGTCACTGCTTTGCCACATTCTGCGATGATGCCGGAGCCTTCTAATCCGGCGATTTGCGGATATATAGGCTTTCTCCGGTAGTTGCCCTGTATGAATAGGATATCGGATGGATTTACCGGGCTGGCCTTCACCTTGATCAATACCTGTGTCGGAGAAGGAGCGGGTTCGGCTATTTCCTCTAATTTCAATACGTCTTCCGGTTTTCCGGGCTGATGGAATCGTATCGCCTTCATACGTTTTTTTAGCAAAAATACCTCTTTTTACCGGCCTTTTCGGCGCAGGTAGGCTGTCAGCGCTTCCGGGTGGTCCGTCTGCACTCCCTGGATGTCTTTACCCAACATCGGATCCCAGGTAGCGGGGCCTTCATCACCACGTTGGACATCCAGCCATACCGCTATGCCCATTTTCCGCGTAACCGACAACAGGGTGGTATCATAGACATTGTCCAACACTTCTATCGGCTTTTGCTGCAGGAAACGGGCGGCGTCTTCCGGTGTTTTGACCTCATCCGGCAGGCTGGTCATCAACGGCATGAGCGGTGCGGCCTTCCGCCACAATCCGTATTGCTCCGGCTTATTGAGATAGACTACGATCTGTTTTTCCATACCGGCCTGCCGGATCTGGCTCCAGGTTTGATCCACATCGGCATCCTTAAAGTCCAGGTAGATATTCATCCGGCCGCCTTTACAAAGTTGCAGCACCTCCCGGAATTCGGGAATATGGTACACTTTACCGGATTGGCTGTCCGGGCTTTTCAACGTCAGCAGCTTTATTTCCGCGAGGGTAAGGTCCTTTACATTTCCCTTACCGCCCGTCATCCGTCCGACAGAGGCGTCGTGGCTCAATACCAGGTAGCCGTCTTTAGTGGTGCGCAGGTCAATCTCTACATAATCGACGCCGCATCGGATGCCTTCACGGATCGAGGCCAGTGTGTTCTCGGGAACATGGGTGTGGTTTCCCCGGTGAGCAATCACGATGAAAGGATGTTTAGAACGGGGAAGGGTCGCGGATTGCGACCAGGTAGTACAGGCCGTCGCGGCCATCGCTAACAGTAAAATTATTTTTTTCATTTAGGTCTTATTTTTTTCCGTGCATGGTTTTTAATAATTGTTTGCGTCCCCTGTCAATGCTCTTGTTCCAGTTGTAGCTCAGGGTCAGCCGGTAGTTACGGGTCTGGGTAGTGTTGTAGCTTTCCAGGTTAAAATTCGTTCCATGTGTGGTCGCCGTCGTGCTCTGCTGTATGAAGGGATCTGATACATTGAGGGTGACATACAGCTTTTTCTGGAAGAATTTCCGCTGGATCGCAAAGTTCATATTCATCGTCGCGCTGGAAACGCCCTGAGGGTTTCCATTCCGGTTGTACAGGCAGGAAACATTGAAGATCCATACGGGAAGCGTATAGCTGGCATTGATGTTCGTGTAAAAGGACGCGGTGTTCTGATAGTGGTTTACAGTCCTGTCATATTGACCATACTGACTATAGATATAGTTGACGCCGATGTTCGCCCGCAGCGCATGTGAAAAGGTATAGCCTGACCAGGTGCCCGTGGAATATTCCTTGCGGTTGCTGATATTCTGATAGGTGGTCTGGGTAGTCCCATTCGTCTCCAGGGTGGTGATCTGCGAGAAGATGTCCTGCACGATGTTGTAGCCGACGCTATAATTAAAATAGTATTTATTGCCGCTCTTTCCGGCGTGCAGATCGAAGACATGGGAGAGGCTGGGCATCAGTTTAGGGTTACCGAACCTGATGTTGTAGGGATCCGAATAATCGATGCTGGGATTCATCTGGTCCAGACCGGGCCGGGCAATAGAACGGCGGTATACCAGGGTAACAGCCCACTGGTTATCCCAGGTCTTGTTGATATTGGCAAAAGGCAGCCAGTTCCAGTAAACATTATTCGTCGATGTCTTCGTGTTATACAGATCGAAATGCACGAGGTTCCGGCTCAAGGCGGTGCCGGCGGTAAAGACAAGTCCATGAGCGATGGTCCGGTTCAGCGAAGCCCGCAGATTGGTCTTGGTCTGCAGAAACCGGAGGTCGCTGCTCAGGGGATCGTTGATGTCAAAACTGCCGTCGGTCTTATTCAGGAAACGGGTCGTGACCTCTACCCTATTGCTGCTGTGATTATAATATCCCCCCAGCGATAACATCGTCTTAGCGTCAGCGGTCAGCGGTTTGTCATACGACGCCCGCAGCTCATATTGATTTATCCGGCTGTCATTGTGCTGGCGCTGGGTGGAGTCCTGCCCGCTGAAACTGCGGTCCGGGTTCAGATACTGCTGGTAGAACGACAGATCATTTTTGTTGCCCGTATAATTGTAAGAGCCGGTGACCTCCAATACTTCTTCCGGCAAGCGTCCCTTATGCCGGAAACTTAGATTTGCATTTGGGTTGAGATTGTAGCCTTTATTGCCGGTGGTGCGATCGCTGAGGTTATAGAGGCCTCCATGCTGGCTTATCGATGTATAATCGTTGGCCGAATTATTATTAAAATTATTCTGGTTGACCTGACCCACGACGTTGAGAGAATTGCGCTTGTCAAAATCGTAGTCGACACTCAGCCGGGCATTCGGGCGGGTATTCTTGTTGGTATATCTATTGTCCGTATTTAGAAAATTAGTGGAGTCGGGGTAAATATTTTGCCTTTTCGACCAGCCGTCGCCGGTAAATTTATTATATCCTTCTCCTGCACTGAGGTTGAGAGCCAACTTCCGGTCACGATAGCTGATATTGGTATTGCCGCCGAATTCTCCCCGGGTGCCGCCATAGATATTCACCCGGCCTCCGATCCCTATTTTCCCCTTGCGGGTAACGATATTGATGACCCCTCCTTCTTCGTTCGCATATTCGGGAGGGGGGTTGGTCATGACCTCGATCTTTTCGATCATATTGCCCGGGAGGGCATCCAGGAAGTCCTGCAATTGCTGGGCGTTGAGGTTGACGGGTTTGTCGTCGATGAGGACGACGGGCGTCTTGCCTCTTACGATCAGGTTGCCGTTGGCGTCGGTCGCCACGAGCGGGACATTGCGTAACAGCTCATTGGCGCTGGCGCCGGCGCTGAGAGGAGATTCTGCCGCATTGAAGGTAAGATTGCCTCCTTTGCTCTGTACCAGCGGCTTCTCGGCATAGACTACCACGGCGTCCATATCGGTGCTCTTTCGGTCTAATTTCAGATCGTTGAGGCTGAAATCGGAGCGGTCCTGCCGCACGCGAATGCTGTCGATCGACAAGGTGTTATATCCTACTGCGGACACCCTCAGGCGATAGACACCATAAGCCACATTATTGAACATAAAGACGCCTTCTGCGCTGCTGGCCGTCGTCTGTCCTTTGGAAGGATCTGTGACGCCAATCAAAGAGACCGTGGCTTCGGGGATGGGCTTGCCGGTCTCTTTTTCCAATAGATTACCCGTCACCATTCCGGCACCCGGTTTTTGCGCTCGCGCCGGAAGGCCGGCTAAAAAAAAGAAGAAAAGGATTAAAAGGGTACTGTGTAATCGGTTCATTCCGGTAAACTGCTTGTTTGGTTATCAATAGGGGCGCTGATGGCCCCGAAGTATCTGCCCATCCAGTAAGGTAACAGGTAGACATCGCCGCCACCCAGTTCTGCGCTGCCGTTGCCCCCTTTATCGTCGAGGTCGAACAGGTTCCTGTTGTGTTTGTTCTGCGGTCTTTCATCCGGTGGCAAAACGTCCCGCGTGGGCTGCTCGCGGATGTTGCTGCCGATGAAGACCAGGTCTTTCCGGTCGCTGTTGTGGACCGACCAGTTAGTGAGATCCAGCGGCATTTTTTTCAATTCCCAGATAGTGGGTTCCA
The DNA here is from genome assembly GCA_036394375.1 of Puia sp. Taxonomy (GTDB): domain Bacteria; phylum Bacteroidota; class Bacteroidia; order Chitinophagales; family Chitinophagaceae; genus Puia. The sequence goes on along the minus strand of DASWFF010000126.1, from coordinate 210,636 downwards.
GATCGAAATCTTTGGCTCCGGTAAGAATACCATAGACCAGGTTCCATAAACCGTCCTTAGCAGGCCGCTTATAGTTCCAGTGATCCCGGATGGCTTCCCGGTATTGCCCTTGAAGGGTGGTATCCAAGGCATAGGGATAAAGCCCCCAGTAGGCGAGGAAATACATTTCGTCATCGGAGTTGTTCCATCCGCCCGACAGTTCTTTGCTCCAGGCATCTGCATTGGCAGGAGCCGGGCCGATCTGGCTGACGGGCCTTATGAGATTCTGCAGGTAATGGTCTTTGTATAACAGCTCCAGGGCTTTGGCCCTATATTTCTCTTTTCCGGTGAAATGGTATGCCGTTTGGAGGAAGCTGATGATATTCGAGGAATACAATTTCTTATCCCCTACCATGTCGGGAAAACGGTTGACATACTCCGGCCCCCATAATCCCCATAAGGTAGGACGGCCGTCGATATCGATCAGTTTGAGATCATTGTCGAGGATATAACCCATCAGTTGATCGATCAGGTGTATGGCTCTTTGTTTGAGTTCCGCATCATCCGTGTATTGCGCTACCAGGGTCAGGGCAAAGAACTGTCCAACCGTCTGGTCGCTGCTGGAGGAGCCCCGCCAGTCCCATTGCTTATCGGGGGTATGATGCCAGCTGCTGGGCGTATGATCATAACCGGGATACCAATAGGGCTCTATATTTTTCCGGATCTCGTCTTTGAACTCCACTACCCCGCTTCTTTCGATGCAACGCCCGAAAAGACCGGGGATGCCGCTGAGGGTAAAAAGCCGCTCCAGGGCATCGAAGGATTCATGATAGTTCTGTTTCGCCGCTTCGTCATGGGTAACGAGATAGCGGAACAGCTCTCCGGCCAGGTACATGGAGGTCCAAAGGTTATCGCTGTCATGCGGTCCCATGACGGCTGTGCTGACATCGCCCCTGTCCACGCCGGTATAGTCGCTGTAAAAGCCATAGCGGATATGCCGTTGCCGGACGATCTGTTCGTAAACCATCGCTTTTTGCTCCAGGCTCATCGGCTGAAAGCATATTTTCCCCATGCCTTTGTTGGTAAGCACCAGTACGGAATTGCCGGGTCCTTTGGCGATGCCGGTCACCCGGTTACCGGGTATCCACCGCTCTGAGGCAAAATAGCTGAAGGTTTCGCCGGTCGCTCCGGTCTCCGGCTGCTGCATAAAAGCGCCGTTGACAGAGCCGAACCACAGCTGGCCGCCGATGCTTTCGATGACGGTGAGATCGGTAGCCGGCAGGCGGCGGTGAGCAAGGCCCACCTGACGGAAGGAAGGAAGCTCTAATTCTATATAGCCATTATGCGTACCGATCAGGATCTTTTTGTCCAGCAAGGTAAAGCAGGTAAGCCCCTCTCCGTGAAAAACGGGAACTACTTTTTTATTTAGTGGGGAGAAATAAGACAGGGCGCCGGAAGAAAGCAGCCAGAACCGGTTGTGTGCGGGTTCATAGCGGATGTCGAGCAGGACGGACCAGGATGCCGGCGTCGCCGGGCCCGACCATACGACCGAATCCCCGAGCAATGCCAACTGTTGTCCGTCCGAGATCAGGAATTGGCGGTTGGCTCCTGCAGACAGGAGGTGAGCGCCGGGCATCTTATGCGGTGTGTATAATTTACCCGCCCAGGCATTGCTGAACAGCGCCTTGTCGTCGAGATAGACCAGCTGTCCTTCACAGAGGCCGACGCCCTGTATCTTCCGGTCAAGGAGGGGAAGGTAGGTCCTGTCGGGGACCAGGGTGCCGGGGACCAGCAAGCGGCCTGCACAGGGGCTGAGCAGGGCATTGCCGGATAGTACCTGTATATGCTCGTTACGGTCGCAGACGACGGTATGGGGACCGGGCACGCCCTGTAGATCAGCGGAGGGCGCATAGTACCGGATACTGTAGTCCTGTTCATAAGTACTGTCCCGGTAAAGGGCGGAAGCGGTTGCAGCAGATGGCGGAGCTGTTTTATTTTCTGAAGCGCTGATGACCTTCAGGTATCTGCCCATCCAGTAAGGGAGGAGCCAGGTATCGCCTGCGCTGAGCTCGGCTCCGCCCCTGCCGGTGCGGTCAAGGTCAAACAGGTTGGCATTATGCCGGGTGGTGGGGGATTCGTCGGGTGGCAGGACTTCTGCGATCGTCTGTCCCCGGAAGTTGGGAGCGATGGGAACAATGTCCTTTCTATCGCTGTTCTTTATAGTCCATTCGATCAGGTCCATGGGGTATCGCTGTAAATACCAGACGGCTGCGTCGAGGTCGAAATTTTCCGTACCCGTCATTGCGGTAAAGATATTCCAGGCCCCTTCTTTCTCCGGTCTCTCTGCCTGCCAATGGTCGAGGATGGAGGACCGGAACTTAGCCTTCAGCGTGTCGTTGAAAGCATAGCGGTAGAGGCCCCAGTAACCGAGGAAATACATTTCGTCATCGGAATGATTCCAGTTTTCCGAGAGATGCTTGCTTAGATCATCTGCGTCTGCGGGCGCCATGCCGATCTGTGCCATGGGGCGCATGAGGTTCTCCAGGTAGCCGTATTTATCCATGAGCTCGAAGGCCTTATCCCGGTAGATCTTTTTTCCCGTGAAGTGCCAGGCCGTCTGCAGCATGGCGATGATATTGGAGGAGTTGATCTTGCGGTCGCCGACAAATTTCGGGCGGGCGTTGACGTATTCCGGGTTCCATCTGCCCCAGGTGGTGGGTTTGCCGTTCCAGTCGATGAGGTATAGATCGTGTTCGACGATATGCGTCATCAGGGCATCTATCAGCCGGATAGCTTTGTTCTTAAGGGCGGTGTCGTCTACCAGCTCGGCGATGGCGCCGAAGACGAAGATGTGACCGATGGCTTCGTCGCTGCTGGTCGTGGACTTCCAGTCCCATTCGGGATGGGCCGCGTGCTTCCATACCTGCGTATCGGCCGATGCATACCCTCTTCTTTCGAAAGACCGGGAAGGGAATCCTTTGAGGGAGTTGACGGTATACAGCCGTTCCATAGCGTCCAGCGATTCGCGGCAGTTCTGCAACGCCTCCGGCGACCGGGTGGCGGCATAGCGGAACACTTCTGCGCCCAGGTACATGGAGGTCCAGAGACCGTCGTTATCGGAGTCTTCAAGAGAGCCGGTGCTAAGGTCTCCGTCTTTCATCCTGCCCAGGGTCGAGTTAAATCCCAAACGGATATGCCGTTCGCGGACCTGCCGCTCATAAAAGACCGCTTTGTCAGCCAGGGTCATCTGCCGGAAACAGATCTCACCCAGCCCTTTGTCCGTAAGGATCAGTACGGATCCCTGAGGGCCTCCGGCCAGATCGGTGACCTTATCGGAAGGCAACCAGCGGCGGGAGGCATAATAATCGAATTTCCCGTCCTCACGCAGGACAAAAGCGCCTTGTGCGGAGCCGAACCAGGTCCTGCCGTCGATACGTCGGATAACGGACAGATCGGTACAGGGAAGCTTGCGGTAAGTGTCTCCCAGAACGGCGCCCGATGCGGCGTTGAGGACAAAATAGCCATCATGGGTGCCGACCAGGATCGATTCGTGATCCTGTACCGGTTCGAAGCAGGTGAGGTTATTGCCCTGGTAGATGACGCGCAATTGTTTGTCGGCGAGAGCAAGGACGGAAATAGATTTTTTTCCCAGGATCCAGAAGGAGTTTTTCCGGCGGTCGAAGCGGATATCGATAATGCTATCGGCTGCGACTCCATTCCATACTATCTGCGAGTCTTTCAGGTATTGCAGGGCATGGCCGTCGGAGAGCAGGAAGGAGAAAGCGGGTCCTCCCACAAACAGCTTTACTGACGGCATGGTATGCGGGGAATATAATTTACCGGCCCAGCTATTGCTGAGAACGGCTTTGTCGTCGACATAGACGAACTGATTTTCATAGAGTCCGATGCCCTTTATTTTCTTATCCAGGATCGGACGGTAGGATCGGTCAGGCGTCAATTCTCCCGGATAGAGCAACGCGCCGCCGGAGGGCCTTAGCAGTCCTTCGGAGGAATAGACCTGGACCACGCCATTGCGGTCGCAGGCTACTTTTTGCAGGCGGAGAGCGGCCGGGTCTTTTACCCGCAGGATCTCATATTTGATGCTATAGCCCTGTCGATAAGGCAGGTCTTTATAAACAGGCTGGCCAAAGGCATGCATCGCTGAGAGCGCCAGCTGGAATGAAAACAGATAAGCGGTTATACGTTTCATATAAGTTATATTAGTAGATAGGCAGGCATCTTTTTTTGCAGAAGGGGTTGTCTTTAAATTTTCAGAAAGATCTTTTTGCGGTACAGGTAATAAATGGGAATGAAACAAAGGCCACAGAAAGCCAGGGCCCACAACAGGGAGATCAGCTCGGGAGCTATCCCGGTAGGGAGCAGATTCCCGATGATCCATTCCTGCAGGCAAAAACCTTTTTGCCGGTCACCCCAGTGGATCGTCAGCAAGTCGTCGAAGGCTTCCGCCACCAGGTAGGCCGCTATGGCATTGGACCCGAATATCAGCGCCCATTTAGTCCATTTCTTATATCCCAGCAAATCGACGATAAAATAGAGGGAAGCCAGGATCATGCTGTCGAGCCCGGCGGTATGGAGTACGAAGGAGCTGGTCCAAAGATTTTTATTGATCGGAAAGAATCCGTTCCAGCCCAATGAAAGAAGATAAGCAAGGAATCCTGCCAGGAATAACCCGATGATCTTTCGTTCCGCGGATAGCTCGGCCAGCAGGAGCCGGCCAGCCAGCATGCCGGCGATACCCGATACGATGGCCGGTATCGTGCTGAGAACGCCTTCGGGATCCCAGGTGCCTTGCCACAAGCGTCCCGGAATGACGAGGGTATCCAGCCAGGCCGCCAGGTTCCTGCCCGGTTCCAGGAGCGCATGACCATGACCGGGAACGGGGACCAGGGTCATGGCCAGCCAATAACCTATCAGCAGGATAACGGCCAGCCTGGCCTGCGTCTTCCAGCCTGCATATAGGTACAGCAGGGCACAGGCCGTATAGACCAGGGCGATGCGCTGCAACACACCCGGCAGGCGATAGTTAGCAAAATCGAAATAGGGAAGAATGCTGAGCAATACGCCGATCACGAAAAGGAGGGCGGCCCTGCGGAGGGTCTTGCGGATCATGACCCGGTTGGAAATGCCTTTGGCCCTTTGCCCGGAATAAGATAAGGCCACGGATATGCCTGCGATGAAAATGAATGAAGGGAAGACCAGGTCGGTTGGCGTAAAGCCATTCCATTTAGCGTGTTCCAAAGGGGCATAGACCCGTTCTTCGATACCGGGATCGTTGACGGTGATCATGGCGGCGATGGTGATGCCTCTGAAAATATCCAATGAGAGTAGGCGACCGCCCCCTGCGGGAGCGGGTGGTTGAATTTCTTTCATGCTACTTTTATTTTTCGGCGGCCAGGGTGCTCAATTGTTGCCGGCCAGTGTGATCAGCTGCTCAATGCTGCCGACGACCTGTATTTCACATCGCCCGCTCTGCTCTTTTGCATGTCCGGCCACAGCCGATTGCCGGTGCAGCCAGTCCTTGCCGGCTTGGGTATGTTCATGGATATACTGCATGGCCTCGATCCCGGCCGCTGCCAGCGCAGACAGACTGGCTGAGAGCGGAGCAGCTTCCTGTAAGACCGGAGATCGGGCTAGCAGCTTGCGAAGGGCTGTATCATTATCTTTCCAAATCGTTAGCTGCTGTATGATCTTCTGTTCCAGCTCCGGGGACGGATGCATTATCCAGTCCCTGATCTGCCGGTTGAAGATCCTTGGCGTTCGCTGATCGGGCGCGGCGACGTCCGCCAGCTTGTTCAGCGGAGAGAATACCGTATACATAGTATCTCCCTGGTTGCGTTCGTAAATTTTCAAGGGTTCCAGCACGTCGACGAGGACTTCCAGGGGCCGTATATCCCAGCCGCCTGTGAGGCGCCGGAGCATGACCGGCCTGTTCGATTCATGTCGCAGGCCAAGGGCTTCCAGTTGCAGGCTCACGATATCCAGCCGGCGGTATAAGTCGTCGGTGTCTTTTATCGACTGCGGGGACCAGAGCCGTTCTGCGATAGCGGCCGTGCGGGGCCATATGCGGGAGTCGACTGTCTCCGCATCCACCAGCTCGCTCCACATGGTGGCTTCTCCGCCCAGTACATTTTTTATTTCTGCGGCGGTGAGGGAAATGCTGTCGGGAACAGGATCATTCTGATAGTGGAAAGAAGCGGGCTGGATCAGGTCGATATAGTAGCCGTTGGAAAGGATGGCGCGATAGCCTTGCTTTACCGACTTATAAAAGGCTTCTTTTCCCCGCCAGCTCTGGATCACGATATCTTTGGGCACTCCGGGCTGCAGGATCTCGTCCCAGCCCATCATGATCTTACCATTCTTCCGGAGGATGGGTTGCAGGCGCGTATTGAAATAAGTCTGCAGGTCCATGAAGGTCTTCATTCCCCGGGCCTTCATGAAGGCCCGGATCGGGGGTGTCTTTTCCCAGTCCTTTCCGTTGTTCTCATCTCCCCCGATATGGAAATAAGCATCGGGGAAAAGGGTTGCCATTTCCGTGAACAGCTTATCCAGGAAAACATATACTTTTTCATTGGTGGGGTCCAGCACGGGATCGAAGACGCCGAAATAACGTTGCAGGGTATATTTTCTTTTCACGCTTGCCAGTTCCGGGTAGGCCGTCAGGATAGCCGTCGTATGGGCGGGGACGACGAACTCGGGAACGACGCGGATACCCCGCTGCCCGGCATAGCGGATGATCTCCCGGATATCCTGCTGCGTATAATACAAACCGTCAGAAGCCACCTGCTGCAGGCGGGGGAAGACCCGGGATTCTACCCGGAAGCCCTGGTCATTGCAGCAATGAAGATGGAGGACATTTAGCTTCACGGCCGCCATGCCATCCAATGTCCGCTCGACCTCGTCCAGGGGCATGAAATGGAGGGCTACGTCCAGCAGCAGGCCCCGCCAGGCGAACCGCGGCTCATCGCTGACCGACAAACCGGGAAAATAATACCCGGCGCTATTGGCGCCTACCAGCTGCAGGAGGGTCTCCAGTCCGCGGATGGCGCCCAGGTCCGTTGCTGCATTCAGCCGTATCCCGGCGGCGCCGATCTCCAGGTGGTAGCTTTCATCCTCATACAAGGCCAGCTTTCCAGGCCTGTGAACGATGATCATCAGGGCGGAGGTCAGCGCAGTATCCTGCGGGCCGACAGTCCCCTGCCGGTCAAGAAAAATACCTGTCTTCCCGCTGAGGCGCCGGATAAACCGGCTGGCCTCCGCATACAGGCGTTTGTCAGGATGGCCGGTGACGGAGACCCTGAAGGTTTCCGTGATAGCCAGGCGCGGGCCGCGGGCCTGTAGCTGCCGGGGGACCGGCATCAAATCAGACCTGCTGTCCTGCGCGGAAGCGCAAAGGGCTGCCAGGCTGCCGTATATAAAGAGCAGCAGATATAAACAATAGATCGGTCTCATACTATCCGTTTATCACCATGGTTGACTCGTTCCCTGCAGCAGCCAACATTTGGACCAGGCGCTGTTGTTACCGTCCGTTCCCACATAAGGGGTGGTCTGCAGCAGCGCGATAGCAGCTGCGGAATTTGTCGGGTTGTTCTGCAATTCGGTATTGAAATAGGCAAACCTTACGGGTATTTGTCCCCGGTAGGAATTCCAGCCGATCGTCAGAGAAGGGTATCCTGTCCTGCGCCAGTCCATCCAGGCTTCGTTACAAGCCTGCCAGGCGGCGATCCATTTCTGCTCGATGAGCTGCTGCAGGGTGCCGTTATAGGCCACTGCGGGCTGAGCGATGTAGTCACTGTAGTTCTTTACACAGCCATAATAATTGTTTACGTCGGACTGATAGGATGAAAAGACCGTCCAGGTATCGAAGGAAGCCTGGATGCCTGCATAGTACCAGTTGGCAGCAGTATTGCCAACATTCCATCCTTTTTGTGCGGCTTCGGCCAGATCGAAACAGATCTCGCTGTAAGAGGCCATACGCTGCTTGAGCAGGGGGCCGCTTGGAAGAGCATAAATATCCTTACGCAGGTAAGATACATAGCTGCTGATAGAAGCGGACTGAGTGCCGGCTCCGTTGATATTGTATTGAAAATCGTTGGCGCTGTAGCTGATCGGAACGCCTACGTATACGGAAGAGGTATCGTACAGACCGTAGATATTGCCTACGAGGGCCCCGTAGGGCCGGTCGGTCGTATAGGTGGCGGGATCGAATTGTTTGAACTTCGACACAGTAGCGGCCGCGGGATTGATATAACGGACGCCGTTCAGGACCAGGGTAAGGGTCGTATTGTCTCCGGGGGCGAATTTGCTGGCGTCCACTACGGAGGGAGTAATGATGGGTTGGGCCATGATGACGATCCGGGGATCTTTCAGGGCCTTCAGCTTCATCGTTAGGGTACCGCACATTTTGTTGCGGTTGAAGGAGCTTTGTCCCTGGTAGGTCGAGTTCATCTGATAGGATGAATTTTGATCGATACCCGGGAAGGACATGGCCCAATCGTCAGAGGTGCTGGTGAATGCACTGTCGGCGATGGCTTCCACCTGGGCCTGGACATTCATTTTGGAAGACAGGCGCATATAATAACGGAGCAGCAGCGAGTAGGCGAGTTTCTTCCATTGGGCAGGATCGCCTCCGTAGAAAACATCGGAGCTTTGCGTCACCCCTGTGATCTCGGGATGGTCAGTCGTGGTGCCTTGCAAAAAGGGGATGGCGGCTTTGAGGTTGGCGATCACGCCGGCATACATGCTTTGCTGGCTATCGAAAACCGGGAACTGGTTGGCTGCGCCGTCCTGGTCGCCCTTCAGCGCCATGGAATCGGGAGCATCGCCCCAAAAATCGGCAATGTTGCCGAAGTTGAAAGCCTGCATGATCAGGCCGACGCCCTGGTGGAATTTCCAGCCGTTGGCCGCTGCCTTGGTCAGCAATAATTTATTATTCACCAGGACGGCATAATTGTCTGTCCAGTCTTCGGTACCCCATTGGTATTCGCTGAACTGGCTGCCGAAGGCATCCTGGTAGGTCTGCTGCATGGCGCCGGATAGGTTACCATTGCCGAGGTTACCGTAGATGGTAGCCGTCCTGGTCAGGACCCCCGCCATCAGATAGTCGGGAGTAGCCGCGGCCGCGGTAATATTATTGGGGTCGGTATTGAGCGTGGAAAACTTCTTACAAGAGGAGCCAATAAGACACCCTGTGATAAAGAAAACGCCTAATATCCGAATAGTTCTTTTCGCGCTTTTCATCTTTTTACATTTTTAGATTTAACTGTTCCCTTATTAGAAACGAACATTGAGTTTTACGCCCATCGGGATGGACCAGGGCGTAATATTGAACCGCTCGATGCCCTGGCGGAACTGGGATCCATTACCCTGTGTGCCGGTCTGGATCTGATAAGCCATTTCCGGATCGATGCCTGCTTTCGCCTTGGTCCAGAGAATGATATTCCTGGTGTAAATGCCCAGGCTGATGCCTTGCAGCTTCAGTGCGGTGGACCAGGCCTTAGGAAGTTCGGCATTGAGCGTCAGCTCTCTCAGCTTGATATAAGAAGCGTCGAACATGCTCATGCGGGCGAAGGGCCAGCTGGCGGTGACAGCATCTTCATAATAGTCATACTTCGTCGTGGCCGCATCTCCCAGGTTCTCCACATAGCCGCCATTCCCATCGCTATAGACACCGGGGAAGAAGGCCCCGTCATTGATCGTGATATTGCCGTTGTCGGTATAGGGGAAGCCGCCGGTGGCTGTGGTCGGGCCGCCTACGAGCTTGAACTGCTGCAAGCCGTGGAATTTGATGAACTTATCCGGATTGGATTTCAGATAACCGGGGATATCGTTCTTGTTGGCCGCGGGAATCGGAATGCCCATATTTTCCTGCCGGCGGATGGCGGCATCGGACTGCATATACCGGTAGGTCTGGGAGAAGAAAGTACCGCCCAGCCGCATATCGAAACTGGCGCTCAGCGTAAAGCTCTTATAAGAAACGGAGGTCTGCACGCCCATCATCAACTTGGGGTTAAAATTGGCGACGGCTTCCTTGTGATTGAAATCGCCATTGCCGACCTTCTGGTACTGGCCGCCGTTATCCAGGAGGGGATAACCATAATAAGGCGAACTCTTATCGGTAACCGTTGCGACCTGGTTATCCCAGAGCTGACCGATCTTACCGTTACTGATGACGGCATTGCCTTTAGCATCAAAGGTATTGGGGATGGCCTGCCCTTTAGCATAGGTCCAGGATCCGCTGTTGCCATCCTGCCAGAAAGAATAATAAGGAACACCGTTGGTCAGCGACATGACATAAGAGTTGTTCTTGGTATAGTTGACGCTGAGGTTCCAGGTCCAGTCCTTCGAAGAGATGATCGTACCACCCAACTGGAGCTCGATACCCTCGCTGCGTACGAGACCGGAATTGATCTGACGGCCGGAATAACCATCGGAGGTGGGGGTGCTGATAGATAAGATCTGGTTCTTATTGTCAGAGCGATAGACGGTCCCTTCGAAACGCAGACGGTTTTTCAGGAAGGCCAGCTCGGCACCCAGCTCGGTGGAAGTAGCCTGTTCCGGCTTCAAGCCTGGATTTTTGAGCGTTTGAGAGATGGTTTGAGTAGTAATCGGTCCATAGCTGCCGATCCCGGCGGTGCCGTAGAGATTGTAAGGATCTGTGTCTTTACCCACTCTGGCCCATCCGCCGCGAATCTTGACCATATCGACTGCATTACCGAAGTGAATGAACTTATTCAGCAGCAGGCTAAGAGAAGCGGAAGGATAGAAATAGGAATTGTTGCCGGGGGGCAGGGTGCTGGACCAGTCGTTACGGCCGGTCAGGTCGAGATAGGCCATTTCCTTATATCCGAAAGAGGCGGTAGCATAGACGCTGTTTACTGCCTTCTGGGTATAATAGTTCTGGCTTCTTAGGTTAGCCGGGGCGATATTGGAGAGATTGAAGAATTCAGGAGCGATGATACCGGCACCCGATGCGGAGTAGACCTGAACGTCGGAGGAGTAGGCATATTGAAGGTTGCCTCCAGCGGAAGCCGACACATCGAGATCCGAGGGGAAAGTATTATGATAGGTAACCAGGAAATCCGTATTATTTTCCGTATTGTACACCCGTTCCGTGCCGTAATACCCTTTCTTTTCATAAACATAGCTCTTGGAAATTTTGGTCTCCCTGTCTTCATTGTACAGGTCCTGCGAGTAACGGAGAAAAGCGCTGAAATGAGGAGAGAATTGATAACTGGCTTTTACGTTCCCATAAAGACGGTTACGTAAAAAACTGTTTTTTACCTGGTTCAAGGTAAACCAGGGATTGTTATCCCCGTCGGTGGCGGGATTCAGGACATCAGGAGACTGGTCGACGCCAACCGGTGGAATCGCCTTCCGCTGTTGGAGGCCGGGCGTCAGCCAGTAATTTTTCATTTGCCGGATATCCACGCTGGGGGAGAGATAGGCCACATCCTGCAGTACCCCGCCTTTATTACCCGCGACCACGTTGTCGGAGCCGGAACGGGTAAAGTTGATGGAGGAGCTGATCTTTAGCTGCTGGTTGACCTTATGTTCGATATTCAACGATAGGTTGTGGCGGGTAAGGCCCGTGGTAGGGATAAGACCGCGGTTGGCCGTATTGGTATAGCCGATCCGGTAATTGTCCCTGTCGGTGGAATTCTCAATCGCTACGCTGTTCACGGAAGTAATGCCCGTCTGTACGAACTCCTTCATGTTATTATGGCTTACCATATCCTCGGCAATATAATTCCCGTTGGCGTCCTTGGGACTGTTCCAGAGGATGCCCTTGATGCCCTGGTTGAGGGGAGTGCCGAAACGGTAAGTATTGGTGCCTGCCAGATCGACGATCGTGCCATTGAGACTATTGAAACCATTGGGAGTAGTATAAGGATCGCTGCCCACGGTATAGTCCAGGTTGGTCGGGAAATATTTATAGGGTTTGTCGAATTCGGTGCTGGAGCTGAAAGTGACGCCCATGCCTTTGGATCTTTTACCCGATTTGGTAGTGATGATGACCACGCCATTGCCGGCGCGTGATCCGTACAGAGCTGCCGCGCTGGGGCCTTTGAGGATGGATACGCTCTCGATATCATTGGGGTTGAGATCGGAGATGGCGTTGCCGTAATCCACGTCATTGTTGCTTCCCTTGTTGGTGCCCACATTGCTGAGCGAGTTTTTGACGGGCACTCCGTCAATAACGAATAAAGGCTGATTATCGGTGTTCAGCGAGCGGATACCGCGGATGACCATGCTGACGGAGGAGGTAGGCGAGGCGCCCGTTGCGCTGATAGCAACGCCGGAGACTTTTCCGGCCATGCCGTTGAGCACATTGGTCTGGCTCACTTTGTTGACATCGTCGCCTTTTATTTCGCCGACGGAATATCCCAGGGACCTTTTGGTGCGGGTGATGCCGAGGGCTGTAACGACTACGCCGGAGAGGTCTTGTGATTTACCTGCTTCCAGGTTGACGGTGATCGTGGTCTGGCCGTTGACGGGGACTTCGATTGTCTTGTAGCCTACATAAGAAAAGACGAGAATGGCCTTGGGGCCCGATACATTCAGTTGGAAATTACCTTGGGCATCGGTCGTGGTAGCTTTGGACTTTCCTTTTTCGCTAACCGTGACGCCGGGCATGGGGCCGTTGTTATCGGACACTTTTCCCTTGACGGGCAGGTCCACCGGCTGAGGCTGTACCTCTTTTTTTTTCAAGGCCTTTTTCTTTTCCTGGGACAAGGTGATGACATAGACATTGTTCACCTTTTCATAGGTAAGGCCGGCGGGGGTGAGCACACTGGCCAATAATTTGTCCGGATCCGGCTCTTTCTTTTTGTCCGGATCACCGGAGAGTACGATCGTCTCCTTTAAGGAGTCGACCTGGTAACTGAAATAAATACCATATTCACGCTGGATCTGACGCATGAATGCCTCCAGCGGCATCGTGTGCTGCTGGGCTTCTCCGGGATCGGCGGCAACTTCCGTCAGCACCACAGGAGAAATGGATGCCAGGTCCTGAGCTCCCGCGAAACCGGAATAGCAAAGTACAAGGAATAGCAGTCCCAACGGTCTTTTAAAGACCGTAGGAAGAAAAATCTTCTTACTCATTTTGACTTTATTAGCAGTTAATCAATAGATAGCCGGTTTCCCGACAATAACATTTGTATATGAAGGGTCTGTTCAAGGACAGGGATAAGTTTTTGTAATGATCCGACGGCAATCACCGCATTGATGCAAAGGTGTCTGCTTTTTTCGTTCCTAAAGATCACTTCGACGCCATAATATTCTTTTATCAGGCCGGCAATCTCGTCCAGGGAAGTGTGCCGGAAGTTCCATTTGCCGTCGGTCCATGCAGAATACAATTGGGTATTGATGCCGGACCTTATGAAAGCATTCCGCAGGGTATCCAGGCTGATCTTATCACCAGGCAGCAGGTATACCGGCTCACCGGTTTTTTGATCGTTCGTCACTTTCACTTTGCCGCTGATCAGGCCGACTTCCGCAGCGGCCGAGCGTGCGTTGACATTCAGTTCCGTGCCTAATACCGTAATGGACAGGTTACGGGCATGTACGACGAAACTTTTATAAGCGACGTCTTTTTTAACGTTGAAATAAGCATTGCCTTCCAGCCGCACTTCGCGGCTTTCGGTAAGCGACAGGTCGGCGCTATATTGCAGGACAGAATTGGCATTGAGCACCACCATCGAGCTGTCGGGCAATAAGATCTTTTTCATCTCATTGGGGCCTGTCCGTTCCGCCAGCAACGCAGGGTTGCCTTTGTTCGTTCCTATCCTGCCCTGTATCAGCAGCCAGGTTGAAACGACCAGCAGGACCACGGCAGCGGCAGCCATCATCCGCCAGGGCAGTCGTTTTACCAGGATGCGCCTGGTTGCATTTTGCGGCGAAGCGGTAAGATCCAGCGCACGGTAGATATTCTCTTTCAGTAATTCTTTTTCTTCGGAGCTCAGTGGCCGGACGCCATAATTATCATAGGACTGCTGCTCCACCAGCTGCCGTGCCTGAAGGACCAGCTCCTCCCGGCCGGGGTTAGTTTCCAGCCAGGAAGTCCAGAATGCTGACTGCTCACTGTCCGGACAGACGACCCATTGCCGGAACCAGGCATCTTCAGCCAGTTGCTCTGCGGTGTAGCCTGTATAAAATAGGGGATCGTGCATCATCTTATTAGAGATAGGTATGAAAAGCGGATACTCAGGAAAACAAAAAAAAATTTAACAAAACAGGAGACTCAGCAGGAGCAGGACCGATAATAGCATACTCCGCAGGTGCCGGATGGTCCGGAAGGCAAGGTTGTTCACAGATTGATAGTTCATGCTAAGCCGGTCGGCAATCTGTTCGTAGCTGAGCCCTTCGTAAAAATGCAGGCGGAGGATCAGCTTTTGCCTTGTGGTAAGGCGGGACAATGCATGATTTAGCTTCAGGGACCTCTCCCTGTCAGCATCAGAAGAAATGATGCTGTCTTCCCGGTTGCCTTCCAGGTAAAGCAAGGTCTCTTCAACCGGGTAATATTTTTTACCGTTCTCTTTTTTGAGTTTTTTGACAAGGATGCTGCGGAGCACTTTTACGAGGTAGGCCTGCGGATAGCGGATGTCCCCGATCGTCTCCCGGTAGTTCCATAGCTCGATGAATACTTCCTGGAGGGCGTCTTTGGCCATTTCACGATTATCCGTCATGGTCGATGCCGCCAGAAATAATTTGTCGACATAGGCGTCGTACAATTCTCCCAACGCTGCAGGGTCTCCGTTTTTTAAACGGCCCCAGCATACAGCAGGGTCAATAAGAGGGGTCTTAGCCTTAACCATCTTAGATGCGAATTTAACAAAAGCAGTTTTAGTATAGTTCCGGTCATCGCGGCGTTAACAGAAACTTAATGCCGTATTCATAAAGACAAGTAGGTTAAACTGCGATAATGATTTTTAATAGGATGATTACGTTACTTATATATAGGATGGTTGCTTCTGCTATAATTTCATCAACTGACTGCCTTTATAAGAAGACAGTGCCACATTACCGGGAGGCAATTCGGTGATAAGGTAATTAATAAAGCCGAAATCGCATATTTTTATCTTTTGCACCGTGTTTAATTTTTCCGCGATGCTGACGACGGCTGTTTTTTTAGCCGATCGGAGCATCGCTTTTATGACCTGCGCGATTTCCCAATCGGAATCCGTCAGTCCTTCCTTCATGGAGAGACCGTTGGCGCCCATTATACACAGGTCGACGCGAATGCCCGCCAGTTCGTTGATCACGCTGGCGCCCGTATGAATATTGGCGCTCCTTCCCAGTTTGCCCCCGATGCTGATGACCTCGATATTTTCATGTTCCGCCAGGGTGAGAGCCACCTGCGGGCTCACGGTGAAAAAAGTAGCCCGTAGGTTTGGCGGGATCATTTTAGCGATCTCTATGATCGTAGTCCCCCCTTCTACCAGGATCGACATATTATTTTTAAAAAGCCGGATCGCTTTTTCCGCGATCTGCTGCTTGGCCTTTAAAGCGTATACCTTATTGTCTCCGTCAAACGGATAATTAAAAGTTTTACTCACGGCGCCGCCATGCACTTTCAGGATCACTCCTTCTTCCGCCAGCTCGTGCAGGTCCCTGCGTATGGTATCTTCCGACACGGAAAGTTTCTCGCTCAGGTCGCCGGAGAGAACTTTGTTGTGAAGATTTATTTCCTTTAAGATCAGCCGGAGACGTTCCTTTCTTAACATAGTAAAATTTGGCGCCGGAATAAAAATACAAAAACTATTGCATGAAATTGCATATTTTAGAACTTCAAAAACGAAATAAACCGCAATTTAAGAAATATGCAGCAGATCACGGAACAGGCTTCTCCGTATAGGGACCTGGAAAACAAATCGATAGAAGACATTACCCTTTCTATTAATAGTGAGGACGCCACCGTAGCGGCCAGCATTAAGAAATCGTTACCGCAGATCAACCGGCTGATCCATTCCATCGTGGATACCCTCAAGGGCGGCGGCCGGATGTTCTATATCGGGGCCGGCAGCGGAGGAAGGCTATCCGTACTCGATGTGATCGAATTACCTACCACTTACGGCATACCTAAGGGGCTTGTCAACACGATCCTTGCCGGGGGCATCGGTCAGTTAGCGGAGGCCAGGGAGGAGAAGGAGGATGATCCCCTGGCGGGATGGGAGGAGCTAAGCGCCTTCGCTATTTCGCCGAAGGATATTGTCATAGGCATTTCGGCTTCCGGCACTACGCCTTTTGTACTGGGCGCCTTGAAAAGCTGCCGGCAGCACCGGGTCCCGACAGGATGTATCGTCAGTAATCCCGGTTCGCCGATCGCAGCGGAAGCTGATTTTCCGGTAGAGGTCATTACGGGCCCGGAATTCATAACGGGCAGCACCCGGATGAAATGCGGCACTGCCCAAAAAATGCTCTTCGATATGATCAGTACGACTACGATGATCCAACTGGGCAGAGTGGAAGACAACCAGATGGTGAATGTATTATTGATCAATGACAAGATCACCGACCGTGCGGTGAAGATGCTGATGGAGAAATCGGGGCTTGCCGGTTATGACGAGGCCAGGAGCCTTCTGCTCAGCCATGGCAGCGTCAAAAAAGCGATGGATCACCTGAAGAATTCCGTACTATGAAGCGCCGGAACCAACCTATACTGATCATCGGCGTTCTTTTTTTCGTTTTCGGCTTCGTCACCTGGCTGGGGTCTGTACTGATCCCTTACCTGAAGATCGCGTGTCAGCTGAATAATTTCGCCTCCTATCTCGTAGCGTTCTCCTTTTATATTTCCTATACGGTGATGGCGATCCCCGCTGCTGCCGTGCTGCGGCGGACCGGCTATAAAAAGGGGATGGCGCTCGGACTGCTGATCATGGCAGCCGGAGCTTTGCTTTTTATCCCGGCGGCCAGTAGCCGTAATTACCAGTTGTTCCTTACGGGGCTGTTCATCCAGGGTACTGGCCTGGCGATCCTGCAGACGGCTGCCAATCCTTATATCACGATCCTGGGGCCGCTGGAAAGCGCTGCCAAAAGAATCAGCGTCATGGGGATCTGCAATGGTATCGCCGGCGTCCTGGGTCCCCTGATTATCGGCTCAGTCATGCTGAAAGATGCGGATGCTATCCGTGAAAAAGTGATCCGGCTCCCGGCCCGGCAAAAGACGGCGGTGCTGGAGCAGCTCGCTCACCGGGTGATTATGCCTTATGGTCTTATTACGCTGGCGCTGGTGCTGTTGTCTGTATGGATATACTTTTCCGGTCTGCCGGAATTGGAGGCGGACCCGACGGGAGAGGGTGAGGCGGCCCAGGGTGAATCGGGTACAGCGGGCCGACCCGGATCAAGCGCGGGCAAGACCCATATTTTTCAATTCCCTCATTTGCTGCTGGGAGTATTGACCCTTTTCCTGTATGTGGGTGTGGAAGTGATCGCCGGCGACACCATTATCAATTATGGCGCCTCCCAGGGGATCCCTTTGTCTACGGCCAAATTTTTCACCAGCTGCACGCTTACCAGCATGCTGGCGGGTTATCTTCTCGGCATCGTCCTGATACCGAAATATCTTTCGCAAACGACGGTGCTGAAGATCTCCGCGGGGATGGGCCTGTTGTTCGTATTCATGGCGCTCTCCACAAAGGGGATCCTATCTGTGACCTTCATCGCGTTGCTGGGCCTTGCCAATTCGCTGGTATGGCCATCTATATGGCCCCTGGCCATCAAAGGCCTTGGCCGGTTTACGGCTATCGGTTCCTCGCTGCTGATCATCGCTATCGGGGGAGGCGCCCTCCTGCCTTTGTTATATGGCTGGGTTGCGGACCTGTCCACTCCGCAACATGCTTACTGGATCGTGGTGCCTTGTTATTGTTTTATCGGGTATTATGCGGTGTCCGGGCATAAGTCGGGCCAATCAACTCTTTCAAAAATCTCCGGATATGATGCTCATAGCTGATAGTGGCAGCACCAAGACAAACTGGTGCCTGCTGAATGACAAAGGGGAAAAAAATTTTTTCGATACGGAAGGATATAATCCTTATTTCGTAAACACGGACTATATCGTTCAATCCTTAAGGGAGCAATGGCCTGCCAATCCCGACTCTTCCGCAGTGAGCCAGGTCTATTTTTATGGCGCCGGCTGTTTCGAAGATAAGGCAGGTATTGTTTCGGAGGCCATGCGGATCCTTTTTCCCGGGGCGGTCGTACAAGTCGGCCTGGACCTGCTGGCATCGGCCCGGGCCGTGCTGGGAAATCAACCAGGTTTTGTGGCCATCCTGGGCACCGGTACCAACAGCTGTCTTTATGACGGGGCAGCCATTGTGGCCAATATCGACTCCCTGGGATACCTGCTCGGAGACGAGGGTAGCGGTTTTTATCTGGGTCGTCAATTGCTGTCAGACTATATCAGGGGGGCTATGCCGCCTGACGTACAGCAGGAGTTCATCGACCGGTATCATTACACCCGGGAAGCGATCATGGATCGTGTCTATACGGAAAAATTGCCCAACCGCTTCTGTGCGGGCTTCACGCCTTTTCTGCTGGAAGGCCATTCCGGGCCTGATTACAAGAAGGATCTCGTGCGCAATGCCTTCCGGGATTTTTTTGAAAGGATCGTGGTGCGTTATGAACGTGTTGACGGCTATACGTTTAATTGCGTCGGTTCCATCGGTTATGCTTTCAGGGAAACATTGCAGGAAGTGGCCGGGTTTTACGGGATGCCGACCGGGGTCATCCTGAAAGCGCCGATCGTCTCCCTGGCCGATTATCATGTAAGACACCCATTGCATTGAGTATCCTGCAGGCGCCGGTGAGTATCCAACGGCGGCTTCCTTCTCTATGACAGGGAAGGAATATCCCTTTCATACCGACATGACCCGGCTTTCGCCTTGACCAATTAACTATGAGACTGCGACATCTGCTTATACTTCTTTGCGGTTCGTCCGCGCTGTCATCGATGGCGCAGCGGACGGTAAAAGACACTTTTGCCTCCAGGCTTGCCCTGCGCTGGTCTTTTGTCCGGAACCTGTATGGTCCGATGCCCAAAGCAGTCAGTATGCTGAAGCTGATCAACAAAAACGCGCTGCCCTTTCCGGCTTCCGGATGGAAGATCTACTTTAACAGCAACCGGGCTGTCGATTCTTCTTCGATGGAAGGGAGCCTGCGGGTCCGGCATATCAACGGGGATCTATTCTGCCTGGAGCCCAATGAAGACGGTACCGATGGAGCGTTGGTCCGGCAAGGAGAAAGCCGGCTTATACAGCCCGGAGACAGTCTGCAGGTAAATTATACTACCGCGGACCTCAGCATCAATATCTCCGACGCGCCGGTGGGCTTTTACCTTGTATGGGACCAGCATCCTGAGAAAGGCGCTGTCATCTCCGACTATAGCGCCGGCCGGATCGATGACAACAAACTGGGGCTGATGACACCTGCCATGGAGTTCGCCCATAATGTGGGGATCAGGGAACTTCCCACGGCAGGGCTGCCCCGCATCTTTCCTTCACCAGTGTCTTACAGATCTGGTACAGACAGTTGCCTGCTGACAGCCTTTACTTCCATCCTGGCCGATCCGTCTTTTAAAGAAGAGGCCGGTTATCTTGCAGAGGCCCTCTCCCCTATCCTGGGGCGGCGGCTGGCCGTTAATACCGGCAATGCATATGTGATAAAAAATGAGCATAACCCGTCGAACGGACAATCCGCAGAGAACGGGCAATTCGCAGGGATCGGACAAAGGGCGGTGATCGGACAAAGGGCGATCTTTTTAACGAAGGCGCCGATGGATTCCGCCGCATACGAGCTGTCGGTCAGCAAGGACAGCCTTGTGATCAGGGCATCGGGTACGGAGGGAATATTTTATGGTATCCAATCTTTGCTGACGGCTATCGACCCGGCGCTGTGGAAAGGCCGGACGGGTGCGTCTTCCGGGCCGGCGATCGTTCTTCCCGGGATGGAGGTAAGGGACAAGCCCCGGTTTGCCTACAGGGGATTTATGCTGGATGTGGCGCGCCATTTCCGGTCTCCCCGTGAACTCCGCCGGGTACTGGACCTGATGGCGCTCTATAAGATGAATGTGCTGCACCTGCATTTCAGCGACGATGAAGGCTGGCGGCTTGAAATACCTTCCCTGCCCGAACTGACAGCCATCGGCGGGAGGCGGGGGCACACGACGAGTGACCGGCAGGTCCCTCCGACAACCGGCGGTCCCTTCCTTCCGCCCTCTTTCGGGTCCGGGCCGGAGCCAGGGCTTTACCCGGGCAGCGGATATTACACAAGGGCCGATTTTATAAAGATCCTGCGTTATGCACGGGTCCGGCATATACAGGTCATCCCGGAGCTGGAAAGCCCCGGTCATGCGCGGGCCGCGATCAAGGCTATGGATGTCCGTTATGAAAAATACAAGCGGCAGGGGCATTATGCCGAGGCGGTACGGTACCTGCTGCGCGATACCCTGGACCGGTCCGTATATGAAGGAGCGCAGCTCTGGAAAGACAATGTCATTTGCGTAGCGCTGCCCTCTGTGTACCGGTTCATGGACAAGGTGATCGGAGAGATCGCTGACATGTATAAAGCTGCAGGTGCCCCCCTGACCACTATTCACCTGGGCGGTGATGAAGTGCCCGCGGGGGCCTGGGAAGGATCGCCTGCCTGCCGGAAGTTGATGGATTCAGCCTCCGGAGCCCGTCTGCGGGCGGGCTGCTGGGCTTATTTTTACAACCGGCTGGACAGCCTGCTTAAAAGCAAGGGGCTCCTTCTGTCCGGATGGGAAGAAGTGGCATCGCTGGTCAATAAAAACTTCCACCTCCATGTATGGGACAATATGATCGGCGCCGGTAATGAGGACCTGCCTTACCGGCTCGCCAATGCAGGGTATCCGGTGATCCTTTCCTGTGTCAGCAATAATTATTACGACCTGGCCTATAACCGGCATTTTGAAGAAAAAGGCTATCATTGGGGCGGCTTCCTGGATATAGACAAACCGTTCTCCTTTATCCCGTATGATTACTATAAGAATTCCACGACCGACTATATGGGCGAGCCGGTAAGGCCGGGGTATTTTTCGGGAAAAGAAAAACTCATGGAGGAAGGGCGCCGCCATATCCTTGGCATAGAAGGGCTGTTATGGAGTGAAACGCTGCCTACCGACGATCGGATGGAGTATATGTTGCTACCCAGATTGCTGGGCACGGCAGAACGCGCCTGGGCAGCCGATCCGGCATGGGCTACTACGACGGATAGCACCCGGGCTTCTGCCTTGTATGAAGAGGCCTGGAATCTATTTCTAAATGTGCTGGGAAAAAGAGAACTGCCCCGGTTAAGTTATTGGAATGGGGGATATGCTTACCGGGTCCCGCCGGCCGGCGTCTTGTCCACCCACGGGCAACTTCTCCTGAATGGCGCATTCCCCGGTTTTGTCATCCGGTATACTACGGATGGATCGGAACCGGAGACCCGGAGCCTGCTCTATACAGGACCGGTAGAGGTCCGCGGAAGGATTAAGATAAGGGTATTCGATCCGGCCGGCAGGGGTGGAAGGACCGTCACAACAGAAAATAAAGGACTGTAAAAATATAAACATGAAGCGCAACTATTACATGGTGGGACTGGTATTCATCACCTTTTTTGTAATCTCTTTCATAACGAATATCCTGGGCGCCCTGATCCCGGATATTCAACACAGCTTCCACCTGAGTTATTCGATGGTGGCCTTCCTCCCTTTCTCTTTTTTTATCGCTTATGGGATCATGTCTATTCCCGCGGGAGTTTTTATCGAAGCGTATGGAGAGAAAAGGGCCATGCTGGCATCCTTCGGGGTCGCATTGGCGGGAGCTGCTTTGCTAAGCCTCTTTGCGGGTTATGCCGTAAGCCTTCTTTCGCTATTTCTCCTGGGCATCGGGATGGCCATGCTGCAGGTGGTGATCAACCCCTTGTTGCGCAGCGCCGGCGGAGAGGAGCATTTTGCCTTCAATTCCGTGCTGGCGCAATTGCTCTTCGGGCTGGCCTCTTTCATCAGTCCCCGGATCTATACCTATATCGGGGCCAACTGGCAGACAGGCGGCGGGACCTCCAACGGGGGGAAGGACGGCCTACCCGGCGGCTGGTTCCTATCTCTGCTTCGCAAAGTCACCAACCCACAGTATACCTGGACCGCTCTCTACTGGGTATTCCTTTTGGTTATCGGAGTCATGATCCTGATCGTCCTTTTTTCCCGGTATCCCAAGGTGATCCTCAAAGAGGAAGAACGCAGCGGTACGAGAGCGATCTATGCCGGGCTGTTAAAGAACCGAACCGTGCTGCTCTATTTCCTCGGCATCTTCTGTTATGTCGGTGTCGAGCAGGGTGTCTCGGACTGGATGTCCGAATTCCTGCACCGCTATCACGGAAAGGATCCTCTTACGGACGGGGCAAATGCCGTCTCCTGGTATTGGGGACTGATGACGTTGGGCTGTGCGCTGAACCTGCTGCTGCTGAAATTATTCGACAGCCGGAAGCTGCTGATCGTATTTACCACGCTTACGATCCTTATGTTATATATTGCGCTGTGGGGAACGACCCGTTATTCGGAGCTGGCTTTTCCGGCTATCGGGTTCAGCATCTCGATCCTGTTCTCCGTTATTTTCTCCCTCGCCCTGAATTCGCTGCCTTCGCATCATGGATCTTTTTCCGGGATCCTCTGCACGGGTATCGCAGGTGGAGCGGCTGTGCCGCTGCTGATCGGCTGGCTGGCTGATCATACAGGGTTAAGAACAGGCATGAGCTTCATTTTTATCTGTCTGGCTTATATTCTCAACATAGGATTCCGGGCGCAGCCCCTGATCAATAATAAAACTATTCTTTCCTCACCGCAATAAACAATGCTCAGTATGCAAACTACAGGAACCTTCATGGGGATCGATCTGGGAGGCACCCAGGTGAGAGCGGGGCTGGTCCGGAACGGGCAACTGCTAAAAAAGACGGCCGCACGAATTGCAGGACTACCTACCGAAGGAGCCGTGCTCGACAGGATCTGCTCGCTGATGGAGGAATTGGGGCTCGATGGAGTAAGCGGTATCGGCATCGGGGTCCCTTCCATTGTGGACGTCCGAAGGGGCATCGTCTATGATACGGTGAATATTCCTTCCTGGAAGGAGGTACACCTGAAAGATATCCTGGAAGAAAAGTATGGTATCCCGGTGTGGGTGAATAACGATGCTAACTGCTTTGCCCTGGGAGAGCAACGTTATGGAGCCGGAGCCGGATGCAGCAACCTCGCCGGCGTGACCATCGGCACGGGGCTGGGCACCGGGCTTATCCTCGACGGCAAACTTTTCAGTGGCACGCATTGCGGCGCCGGTGAGATCGGCAATATCGGGTATAAGGATGCGACGATCGAAACATATGCGAGCGGGCAGTATTTCATGAACGAATGCGGACAGTCGGGCGAGTCCCTGCTGCAACAGGCCCTCGACGGGGACGAAGCCGCCAAAGAAATTTTTCATGCGTATGGCTATCACCTGGGCCAGGCGCTGCTGATGATCCTCTATGCCTATGATCCGGAGATGATCGTGCTCGGTGGATCAGTCATACAATCCTATCCCTTTTTTGAAAAGGGTATGTGGGAGTCTTTGCACACCTGTGTCTTTCCCCATTCGCTGCAGGCGCTCCGCATAGAATGTTCGCAGACAAAAGATATCGCTATTATCGGAGCGTCCTGCCTGACAGGGGAAATCCGCCCATCCGAAAAGGATGGATCACTATAAACATCGCCACCATGAACACTCCAACCCAACCCCAACGACTGATCTCCCTGGACGCCCTGAGAGGATTTACCATCGCCATTATGATCGTGGTAAATTATCCAGGAAGCGAGGACTCGGTATTTTTCACCCTGCGTCATACCATATGGAACGGGCTGTCTTTTACCGACCAGGTCGCTCCTTTCTTCCTGTTCATCGTCGGGGTATCCATCGCCTTCGCCTATTCCAAAAGATTGGGGGACGGGACGCCGAAACCGGCGCTGTACCAAAAGATCCTGTTGCGGAGCCTTAAGATCTATGCGGTAGGGATGTTCCTGAACCTGATGCCACAGTTTGACTTTCATACGATCCGCTGGACGGGGACGCTACAGCGGATCGCCGTGGTATTCCTGATCTGCTCGGTGCTATACCTGAACACAGGCTGGAAGCAGCAAGCCTGGCTCGCCGCGATCCTGCTGGTCGGCTACTGGCTGGCGCTGGTCCTTATCCCCACACCGGGGGTCGGAAAAGTGATGCTGGAACCCGGCGTCAATATCGTGGCCTGGCTGGACAGCCGATATCTTCCGGGAAGGATGTGGAGAGGCAATTGGGACCCGGAGAGTATCCTAACCACCGTGACTTCCGTCGTATCCGGCATCACCGGCATGCTGGCCGGAGCCCTGCTGTTAAGCAACCGGCCTTCCCGGGAAAAGGCTAACTACCTGATGACCGCCGGTGTGTTTGCGGCCATCGCGGGTTATTTCTGGGGGCTGGCTTTCCCCGTTAATGAAAATCTGTGGACTTCTTCCTTCGTGCTAGTGACCTCCGGTTTTGCCGCCCTGCTTTTCGGCGCGCTGTATTTCCTGGTGGATATAAAAGGTCTGATCCGGGGCACCCGGCCCGGCATTATCTTCGGCGCCAACGCCATAACGATCTATTTCCTGGCGGACGTATGGGCGCTATTCTTTTATGAGATGAAGATGGGAGGGCAGACGCTCAACGAACATTTCCTACAGGCATTGACGAACGCCGGCAGCAGTGCCGAGCTGGCCAGCCTGTTGTATGCCCTACTCTTTACCGGTGTCAATTTTATTCCTGCCTGGTGGCTTTACCGGAAGAAGATCTTTATACGGTTGTGAGGAATAAAAAAGCCACCTTTTCAGAGAGCTATCACTCAGACCGGAGGCTCTTCGCCGGGTTGGCGATGGCAGCCCGCAAAGTATGGAAGATGACGGTAAGCAGGGTGATCAGCAATACGGTCAACGCTGACAATAAAAAGGGAGCGACAGTCAGTCCTGTATTATAAGGGAATACTTTCAGCCATTTATCCATGAATAACCAGGCGACCGGGAAGGCCACCAGGCAGGAAATACCGACCAGGTAGACAAAATTGCGGGTGATCAGGGGTATGATCTCGCCGAGGCCTGCGCCCAGGATCTTCCGGATGCTGATCTCTTTTTGTCTTTGCTGAGTGATAAAGGCTATCAATCCCAGCAAACCCAGACAGGTGATCAGGATGGTTAGGATGGAAAAGGCGGTGAAGATCTTACCTCTTTTCTGATCGGAGGCATATTGCGAATCAAAATCCTGGTCAAGAAAGGTATAGGTGAAGGGCAGGTCCGGAAAGATGCGCTTCCAGGTCTTCTCCACGCTGGCGACGGTGGTGGGGATATTATTGGCAGCCAGCTTCAGCTGAATATTGTTGCTGTTAGGTTTGTAAAGCATGATCAGGGGAGTAATGGGATTATAGAGTGATTTCTGGTTAAAATCCTTTACGACCCCTACGACCTCAAAATATCTTCCGGAAGTATCGCCGGGGAATTTTACCCTTTTGCCCAGCGGCTCCTCCCATTGAAAATATTGTACCATATTCTCATTGACCAGGATGCTGTGCAACGTATCGGATAAGCCGGAAAAGTTGCGCCCTTTCTTTATCTGCATACCCAGGGTCGGGATATAGCTCTCATCCACCCCATAAATATCCACGCCTTTATCCACGTATCCATTTTTGGATTGAACGGAAAAGAGGTTGAAATTGATTCCCGTGCCAGGGGTGGCTTCGGCGGTACTGGCGGCCAAAACGTGCGGATCTTTCCGCACTTCATTTTTAAAGGTCAGCAGCTTTCCTCTTATATCGTTGCTGGCATTCGCTACCACGGAAAGGACCTGCGCCTTGTCAAAACCCAGATCCTTATTACGCAGGTATTTCAACTGCCCGTACACTACCCAGGTACAGATCAGCATGATCATCGAGATGGAAAACTGTATCACCACCAGCACCCTGCGCAGAGTGGAATTGCTGGAGCTTTTGGAGAGGCTGCCTTTCAGGATGCTGACCGGGTTGAATTTCGAAAGATAAAGGGCGGGATAACTCCCTCCTACCAGCCCTACAAATACAACAATGGCCAACAGGATCCCGAAAGTGCCCGGCTCCAGTAAAGAGCTAAAAGAAATGAATTTACCGGAAAGCAAATTGAAGGTGGGCAGGAACAGGGCGATCAACCCCAGGCTTAACAGCAGGGCCAGCAGGGCCGTTAGGGTGGATTCCAGGAGGAACTGCGCAACGAGCTGCCCCTTGGTAGACCCGGTCACTTTGCGGATGCCGATCTCCTTCGCCCTTCTGGCGGAACGGGCCGTGGTCAGGTTCATATAATTGATACAGGCAATCAGCAGCATGAACAGGGCTACCGATGCAAAGATGTAGATATAGGAAATGCTGCCCAGCTCTTCCGGTTCGCCTTCCATGTCCGAATGCAGATGAATGTCCTTTACCGGCTGTACGCCATAATGTATCTTAATCTTATACTGCGCAAAGATCGATGCCATGTATTTATCATACATGGGCAGCAGCTTTTTTTCAAAGACAGCGGCGCTGGTATTGGGTGAGAGCAGCACATAGGTAAAGAGATAAAAACCACCCCAGTTGCCTTCATTACCTTTTGGCAGGGAGTTGGCAGAGATGAGCATATTGAAGATCAGGTGCGAGTTTTTGGGAACATCTTTTACTACTCCGGTGATCTTATAGACATCGCCTTTATCGTTCTGCAGGGATCTGCCGACGATGCTGCCGCCCTTGCCAAAATATTTCACCGCCTCGGACTGGGTCAGCACCATCGAATTCGGCGCGACCAGGGCCGTCCGGGGATCTCCTTCTATGAATGGATACGTAAAGATCCGGAAGACCGTGCTGTCGGAAAAGAATACTTTTTCCTCATAAAAACGCAGATCCCCGTTCTTAAACATCATTTTACCCTGACCAATGAACCGGGTGGATTCTTCCACCTCCGGGAAATCCTTTTTCAGCGTAGAGGCCAGGGGAGCCTGGGTGTTGCTCCACTTCATCGTCGGCTTTTCCGGCTCTTTGATGTAGGCGTTGATCCGCATGATCCTGTCTATTTTCTTATTATACAAGTCATAGCTCAATTCATCTTTGATATAAAAGATCAGGAACAGGCTAAATGTAATACCGATCATCAGGCCCAGGATATTAAGCAGGCTATACCACTTATCTCTTTTAAAATTGCGGATAGCGACGAGGAGCATGTTCTTTAGCATGATTTGTCTGTTTGATGGATTTAAGACGGTGTGACGGGCCAAAGGTTACAAAGGGGATGCCTGACAGGCAGAATTCTGACAATCAATTCATTAAAGAGAGGTGATTTTCCGTACTGTCCGCTTATGATACAATCACCGTCCACGGACGTACATCGCCGAAAACGCTGGCGGACAAGGAGCTAAGTTTTACCGATGGATAAAAATTGATTGGTTATAAAAAAAATGTGGCATATATTACCGCTTTTTATTATGGCACTACTGGAAAAGCAATTATTCATCAAAAAATCCGGGATCCCCGCTGCAGGCAAGGGACTCTTCACCAACAAAGCTATCCCCAAAGGAACGAAGATCGTAGAATACAAGGGCGAGATCGTCAAATGGAAGGATGTGGACACCCGCGACGGTAAGAACGGGTATATTTATTATGTCAACCGCTATCATGTCATCGACGCCTGGGAGACCAAAGAGGCGCTGGCGCGTTATGCCAATGATGCCAAGGGGCCGTCCAGGACGGATGGGGTCAGGAATAACTGCACCTATAATATCGAAGGCGTCCGGGTATTCATCTTTGCCATGCGGGATATCCCTGCCGGCAGCGAACTGCTCGTAGGTTACGGAAAAGAGTACTGGGATATCATGAAAGAGAATGGGGTTACCCAATAACCCCAGACTCTCTTATTTTTTGGGGGGCAGGTTGAAAGCGACGGCATCGTGTTCGAAATGACCTTTATGGGATCCGTCACAAAAGGGCTTGTTCTGAGACATTCCGCAACGGCAGACCGAAACGATCTCCCTTCCGCCCAGATCGTAGACAGCCCCACTCTTGTCTACTATTTCAAAATTTCCTTCCAGTTTAAGAGACCCATTACTGTTGACCGTGATTTTCATTTTTTCCATTACCTGTTTTTTATTAGGGGCTAAAAGTAGCAAAATTTAAAATGGGATAGTACAGGCGGCCCCGATTCTTTATAAGCGGCGGCCATTCTTTTGTTCAGCTATGAATATTATTCTACATTTAACAGGATAAGAGACACCCTGGTTTTTTAAACTCATTAATTCCCTGCTTTGAAAAGAAAAGACTTTCTCACCCTGACCGGAATGGGGTTCGGCGGAGCGATGCTCGGCAGGATACCTGTTCTGGGCTCTTCCCTGTCTTCCCGCCTATCCTACGAGCATGTAGACACGGCCCTGAAAAAGCAAATGGCGGATGTCGCTCTGAATGCCGCCCGCTCCAAAGGAGCCACTTATGCAGATGTACGAATCGGCCGCTATCTGAACCAATTCATCATTACCCGGGAGAATAAAGTATTGAATGTAGTGGATACGGAATCTTATGGTATGGGTATCCGGGTGATCGCGGGTGGCTGCTGGGGCTTCTCCGCTACGGATAAGCTGGATAAGGACAGTATTGCCCGGTCGGCGGAGCTGGCGGTGTCCATTGCCAAAGAAAATGCTCGTTTGCAATCGGAGCCGGTGCAACTGGCTCCTCAGAAAGGTTATGGAGAAGTGAGCTGGAAAACGCCTGTCGGGAAGAACGGCTTCGACCTGCCCATCAAGGAGAAAGCGGATATGCTGCTGTCCGTCAATGACGGGGCTATGCAAAACGGCGCCAGTTTTATCGACTCGGCCCTCTTCCTGGTGAATGAGCAAAAATATTTCGCCTCTACGGATGGCTCTTACATCGACCAGGATATCCACCGGATCTGGCCGACCTTCAACGTCACCAAGATAGACAGTAAGACCGGCAAGTTCGAGACCCGGCAAGCCCTGGGCTCTCCGATGGGGATGGGCTATGAATACCTGATCCCGGATGAGAAGAAGAAGATCAAAACGGTGACGACCCTCTACCGGGACCGGTATGATATGGCCGAAGATGCGAAGCTGGCGGCTAAAGAGGCGGCTGAAAAACTGGGCGCCAAATCTGTGGAGCCCGGGAAATATGACCTGGTGCTGGATCCAACGAACTTATACCTGACCATCCATGAATCGGCGGGGCATCCCACGGAGCTGGACCGGGTACTGGGCTATGAAGCCAACTTCGCGGGGACGAGCTTCCTCACGCTGGATAAATGGCAATCGAAGAAATTCAATTATGGCAGTAAGCTGGTGAATATCGTGGCGGACAAGATCCAGCCCGGAAGCCTGGGGGCCGTAGGTTATGACGATGAAGGGGTCGGTACGAAAGAATGGGATGTGATCAAAGACGGGGTCCTCGTCAATTACCAGGCGATCCGCGACCAGGCCCATATTGTGGGGCTGAACGAGTCGCAGGGCTGTTGTTATTCCCAAAGCTGGCAGGATGTGCAGTTCCAGCGTATGCCGAATATTTCGCTACGCCCGGGCAAAGACCGTCTTTCTCCTGCCGACCTGATCAAAAACGTAGAGAAGGGAATCTATATCATCGGGGACGGCTCGTATTCGATCGACCAGCAACGGTATAATTTCCAGTTCAGCGGTCAGTTGTTCTACGAGATTAAAAACGGAAAGATCGCCGGTATGCTGAAGGATGTCGCCTACCAGGCGAATACGCAGGAGTTCTGGAATTCCTGCACGGCTATCTGCGATGCAGACGATTACCGGCTGGGGGGCACTTTCTTTGACGGAAAAGGGCAGCCGCCGCAAAGCAATTCCGTATCGCATGGGTCATCCACCAGCCGCTTTAACGGGATCAATGTGATCAATACGGCAAGAAATATTTAAACCTATTTATGGCTCTATTAACCCAAGACGAGGTACAGGCCCTCCTGAAAAAAGTGCTCAGCTATTCCAAAGCGGACGAATGCCAGGTAACCATCAATGGTAGTGAAGGCGGTAATATCCGGTATGCCCGCAATTCCGTCTCTACCAGTGGCGCGGTGAACCAGGTGAGCCTGGTCGTGTCCTCCGTATATGGTAAAAAGCTGGGGACTTCTACGATCAATGAGTATGATGACGCCTCCCTGGCAAAAGCGGTACGGCGTTCGGAAGAACTGGCGCGTCTTGCCCCGGAGAACCCCGAGCATCTCCCTTTCCTGGGTCCGCAGACCTATAGCCGCCCCTCCGCCAAAACCTTCATTCCGGCCACGGCTGCCATCGATGCCAGGTTACGGGCGGACCTGGTGCAGCAAAGCCTGCAGATTGCCAGGGACGCCCAACTCACTGCTGCCGGCTTCTTACAGAATACCGCCGGTTTTTCAGGGATCATGAACTCGCATGGATTATTTGCCTATACTACAGCTACGGATGTAAATTTTTCAGTGACGCTGCGGACGGCAGACGGGACGGGATCGGGTTATGCGGCGAAGGGTTACAACGATATTTCCAAACTGGACGTAGCAGGAGCTTCTAAAATAGCTGCCTGGAAGGCAGGCAAGTCGGCAGGAGCGAAGGCAATCGAGCCCGGTAAGTATACGGTGATCCTGGAGCCGGCGGCTGGCATCGTATTGCTGGAAAACCTCTATGGCGCCCTGGATGCCCGGAGCGCCGACGAAGGCCGCAGCTTCTTAAGCCGACCCGGAGGAAAGACCCGGCTGGGCGAGAAACTGGTCGACGAGCAGGTGACGATCTATTCCGATCCCTTGAATGAAGAATTACCCGGCTCTCCTTATAACGGCGAAGGCCTTCCGCAGCAAAAAGTAAGCTGGATCGAAAAAGGGGTGATCAAAAACCTGTTCTATTCCCGTTACTGGGCGCAGCAGAAAGGCGTGAAACCCCTCCCCTCTCCGGATGGCATCATCATGCAAGGGGGGACGGCCAGCGTGGAAGATCTTATCAAGAGCACGGAGAAAGGCATCCTGGTGACCCGGCTCTGGTATATACGGGCTGTCGACCCGCAAACCCTGTTATTTACCGGTCTCACCCGGGACGGCACTTTTTATATCGAGAATGGGCAGATCAAATTCCCCATCAAGAATTTCCGCTTCAATGAAAGCCCGATCATCATGCTGAATAACCTGGAAACCCTGGGTAAGCCGGAGCGTACGGTCAGCAGCGAAGGAGGCGGCAGTGCACTGATCCCTCCCATGAAGATCCGGGATTTCACGTTCACTTCTTTGTCAGATGCCGTATAAAAAGAATTCAGGAACCGCTTGTCTTTTAGCTTTATCCTTTTTGCTCTTCCTCTGTTCAACGGGGTACGGGCAGGATACGCTGGTGGTGCGATTTGATTTCAACCGGTCGGCCCTTCCTGCGGGAGGGAAGGTGGCAATCGACAGCGCCCTGTCCCTATATGGTGTCGGGCGCCCGCTCATCGCCATCGGGCTATCCGGGCATTGCGACAATACCGGCAGCGATGGCTATAACGACCATCTTTCCCGGTCGAGAATAGAGGCCACCCGCACCTATCTCCAATCCAGGGGCGTATTCCCCATCCTTTTCCAACAAATGAATGCCTATGGCAAGCGGCGTCCTCTGAATGACAATAGTAATGAGGAGCAGCGAAGCCTGAACCGGCGGGTGGAGATCGTCTTTCATACGCCGGTGTCTCCGGCCACTGTCCTGAATACCGTGGATACAGGCGTTGAGTTTGGCGCCACCGCTGTCAGGCCTGAGCCCCCTGCCGTCAACAGGCAGCCGCAGGAGTCACTCCCGTTTACCGATGCACTGACGGACACGGCCGCCCTTGTCGGAAAGAGCCTTGTGCTGCGCAATGTCAACTTCTACGGGGACCGTCATGTCCCCCTTCCCAACTCTTTTCTCGAGCTGGAGAAGCTGTCGCAATTAATGCTGGCGCATCCGGGACTACGCATCGAGATACAAGGATATGTCTGCTGTATGCCGGAAACCATGGACGGGTATGATGCCGATACCCGAAAGCCGGCCCTGTCCGCCCAACGCGCTAAATTTGTCTATCAATACCTGATCGATAAAGGAGTCTCCGCTTCCCGGATGAGCTATAAGGGGTTTGGCGGCAGCCATAAATTATATCCCGAAGAAAGCAATGGAAGTGAGCGGGCACTCAACCGGCGGGTAGAGATCAAGGTGCTGAGCTGGTAAAACCTGAATAGACGGCCCACACAACTTTTAACAAGTCCACAACAGGTTCTAATCAGTTTCTAATCCCGTATTAATCTCCTCTTAAGACGGCCGGCCAATATTGGGCCGCTATCTTCTCTAAACAATTAAATTATAAAAGTATGCGTATCAAACATCTCGCATGGGCCGGTCTTTTACCGGTTATGCTTATTTCCTGCGTCAGTAGTAAAAAATTCAAAAGCCTGCAGTCGAAGTACGACTCCCTGGGTCGATCTTACAGCGCCCTGCAAAATGACCTGAAGAACTGTAATGGCAAGACGACTACCCTCACCCAGGAGAAAACCAATTGCGATGCCCAGGTCGACGCCCTGAATAAACAGATCGCTTTTCTGAAAGACAACAATACACAGGCCCTGCGCCAATTGGAGGATATGTCTGTCATCTCAGGTTCCCAGGCGCAAAGTATCAAAAAATCGCTGGAGAACATCGGCGCCAAAGATGCTTACATTCAAAACCTGCAAGCGGCTATGGCGCATAAGGACTCTCTCAATATGGCCCTGGTCAACAACCTGAAAGGAGCCGTGGGAGAATTGAATGACCAGGATATCAATATCAAAGTCGATAAAGGGGTGGTATACGTCGACATCTCGGACAAGCTGCTGTTCAAGAGCGGAAAGTATGACGTGACGGACAAGGCGCAGGAGGTATTGGGTAAAGTGGCCAAAGTATTGAAGAACCAGCCGGATATCGAATTCATGGTGGAGGGGCATACGGACACCAAACCCTTCCGCAAAGGCGTACTACTGGATAACTGGGACCTGAGCGTGAAAAGGGCTACTTCTGTGATACGGATCCTCCAGAATAAATACGGACTGCAGCCCACTCAGATGGCGGCGGCCGGAAGGGGGGAATACCAGCCGGTAGCCTCCAATGATACGGAAGAAGGTCGCGCCTCCAATCGTCGTACCCGGATCATGATTCTACCTCAACTCGATCAGTTCTTCAAATTGCTGGAGAGAAAATAAAAAAGGGGGGGGCTTGCCCCCCTCTAATTAACCAGGTACATCCTCGTGGCTGAATTGATATACTCCGTCGGTTCGAATGCTCCGTCAAAGGTATCGCTGAGGGCATTCAGCTTGATCTCCAGCGCCTGCACCTTAAATCCGATCTCCGGGTCATTCCGGTATTTATGGATCAGCTCATCGTATTTGGAGATAATGCCCCGGATATCAAAAGTGATCTCGCCAAACCGGAGCTTCAGGGACTGTACGTCCATCAGCTCATAGTAAATAGGCTGCTTCCAGCTCTTGACATCCGCTGCTTTCCGGTCTGCGATCAGGCCTGAAGCCGTCTTTCTCAGTTCCGTAAGGAACTGGTATCTTTTCTCCGCATCATTCTCCCGGGAAAAACGTTGCAAATACGCTCCCTCGGCGATTCGTAAAAGACTCAGGTTCTGGTTGAGGATGGTGTCATAATGGATCTGTAATTTTTCGAGCTCCTTCGTTACGATGTCCCATTGCTGCTCCACCAGGTCTTTGTCGTAATCGAACTGGCTCAGCTTGGCCGTTAAGAGGAACATCTTCTGACTCTGGTCCCGCAACTCTTTTTTACGGGCGCCCAGGGAAGCAATATAGGAATTGATGCCCAGGCACAAAGCCTGAAAGACGGGCCCCGTAATAGGAACGCCGCTGCTGAGATTGCCCGTCAGCTGGATCATATCGTGCAGGACATTGAGGGAGGGCTCCTTGTCTTTCTGTTTTTCGATATACTCGTAGAACTTCTTATACCATTCCTGGTAACCTGGATATTTCATCGGATCGGCCGTCTCCGTGAGAGTGGAGAAGAAGCTTTTGGTGGAATTAAAAAGCAGGAGGGGTTTGATCTCCTTATCCATCGAGACCAGGTTAATGATGGCGGATTGATAATTGGCCTGGTAGACATAAAGCTCATTCTCTTCGATAGCGGCCTGTTTTTTCTCCAGGGCCTGGACCCGCTGCAGCAGCTTATCGGCTTTTTCCCGGGCATCGCGGGAGGCAGCGATCTCGATATCGAGGGAATCTACCTTATGGTCCAGTTTCGTGAGGGTCTGGTCGATATTCTTCGTTTTCCGGTCTAAATTATCCTGTATATCGCTCAGTACCTTATTCCGGATATTCTTATCCGTGGAAAGGGAAGAATCGGCGGTCTGGGCATAGCTGGCATGATAGAGGAGGAACGGAAG
This sequence comes from Puia sp., assembly GCA_036394375.1. Taxonomy (GTDB): domain Bacteria; phylum Bacteroidota; class Bacteroidia; order Chitinophagales; family Chitinophagaceae; genus Puia. Next base: position 176,202 of record DASWFF010000126.1, on the reverse strand, counting down.
CAGGATTAAAGCGTATTTTTTCAAGCGATTTGAGTTTGTTCGGCCCCAATCTATTCCCCGGAGCATAAAATGGGCTTAGAATAACATTAGAATGCCATTAGAACCGTAAAAATACGATGAAATCGAGGGTGTTTGCTCTTTTTTGCTGGCCCTCACTGCCTTAGTTTTGCTCTATCCAATACCGATGAAGTAACCGGCATCCAATCCAGAAAAACCAAATTTATCGTGCTCAAGACCAATGCACGAAGTCCTAAAATTCAATTTCGTTTGAGAAACCTCCGACTAATCTTGGAGGTTTTTTCGTTTTATCAACTTTCGGAGGAATTTATTTACCTGGTCAGCAGCAGCAGCTATGTCTTATTTCAGATTCCCGGCCGAAGGGAGTTTAATAGTAAAAACGGATCCCTTTCCCGGGACCGAATCTACGCTGATCCAGCCCTTGTGCAATTTAATGATCCGCCGGGCCAGGGACAGGCCCAGTCCGAAACCGGGTATGGATGGGTCTTCACCGGACCGGTAGAAAGGCTGAAATATTTTCTCCCATTCCGTCTCTTCGATTCCTTTACCTCTGTCTTCGATCGTGATGGTGATCTCCCGGTCCCATACGGCCAGCCGTACTTTGGCCTGATGGTCGTCTGAGTACTTGCAGGCATTGGATACGATATTCTTAATCGCGGTGAAGAGCAAATCTTCGTTGCCGAATACCAGCAGTTCCTCTTCCCTCTCCGGCAACTGGTCGAAATCCAAAAGAACCTCTCCTTCATTACCTGCACGGGTGATCTCTCCCGGCAGCCTTAACAGGATCTCGTCGATACGCACTAGGTCGATCTCCAGGCCGCCGGCTGTGCCGGAAGCCCGTGCAAATTCCAGCAGGGTCTGGGTAAGCTTACTCAACTGCCGCGTATCCTGGTAGACGGACTGTATCACCCGGCGGTAATCTTCTATGCTCCTTTCCCGCTGCAAGGATACTTCCAGCTGGCTGGAAATGGACGTGAGCGGGGTCGACAGCTCATGCGAAGCATTGGCAATGAACCGCCCCTGGATCTCAAAACTTTCCTGCAGCCGGTTGAGCAATTGATTGAGGGTATCGGAAAGGTAATACCATTCATCCCTGCGGTTGCCGCTGGCCGGGCGGATCCTTCGGGTAAGGTTACGTGCGGAGATCTCATTCACCTCATCGGCCATCCTGCGTAAAGGATGAAGCAGGCTGATGGAAAACAGGTAGCCACCGATAACGGAGACCAATATTCCCCCGATAAAGCTTAGGGAAAGCACCATCCTCAAATGCCGCAGCTTTTCATTCCCTGCTTCGTCATAGGCGCCCGCAATAATGACCAGGCCATTATTATCATCTTTATAATACCAGGCTATAACGTCTTTGTCCCTGGTGGTAAAATAGATCTTCTCTCCTAACCGGGCCTTGTCAAGGACACCCTTACTGACGCTAATGGAATCGGAAGGTTTGTCGCTATACCAGTAAACCCGTTGGTCCCGGGAGTCATAGGCCTCCTCTACCTTGTCTTTCATGGCTACGGAGGTAGACGAGTCTATTTTCCGAATCAGTTTCTGGTCGGACAGCCCGCCCTGTCCCAGTAACCTGCCTGTAGTGATCGCGCGGTTGGTGAGACGGATCTGCATATCCCTGATCCGGTTGGTAAAAGAAAAGTAATACACGGAAGCGCAAACCAGGGTGAGAATTCCCAGTACAAGCAGGGTGAACAATAACGTTATGCGGGTCCTGACCGGCATCAACGGCCATTTTCCTTTAAGATATATCCCATTCCGACATGGGTCTGGATGAGCTTGTGCTCAAAATCCCGGTCTACTTTATTGCGGACATAACTGATATAGACATCAATCACATTCGTATTGGTATTAAAGTCCACATCCCATACGTTGATGGCCAGATCAGCCCTGGAGACCACTCTGTTTTTGTTCCGGAGCAGGTATTCCAGCAATTGAAATTCCTTAGCCGTCAGTTTGATCTTTTTTCCTGACCGGAGGACCTCTTTATTATCGAGATTCATTTCCAGGTCGGCGGCTTTCAGGCAATTGCCTACCGGCATGAGCTGGCCCGGGGTACGTTTCAGCAACGCCCTGATCTTGAGGAGCAATTCGCGGAATTCAAAAGGTTTTACCAGGTAGTCATCCGCCCCTGCGTCATAGCCTTCGATCTTATTTTCCAGGGTACTCATGGAGGTGAGCATGATGACCATCATAGAGGGGTTCTTATAACGGATCGCCTTACAAAGCTCATAACCGTTCATGCCCGGCAGGTTGATATCCAGGATGACCATATCGAATTTACGGGAGGAGAACAGTTGATAGCCGATCTTGCCGTCATAGGCCACTTCCACATAAAAACCATTTTCCGTCAGGCCCATTTTCAGGGTGTCGGCGATTTTCTTCTCGTCCTCTATCACTAATATTTTTCTTTCATCCATCATATGGTCATATGGCACCGGTAATATTACCCTGTATCAGCGAATTTACAGGGAAATTCGGGGCAATATCACACTCTAATACAATTCTAATACAGCTTTAATTCGGGCTTAATCCTCCCGGGGTAATTTGGTTGGAAAGAAACGTATGACGGCAGCATTCCATAAAATATTGATCCCGGTCGATTTCTCCCTGAGTACGGAAACAGCCGTAAAAAAAGCCATTGGATTTATCGATACGGAGGAGGGCTGTATTCACCTGTTGCATGTAGTACGGCCGGGAACCTCCGCTGCCCATAAATTCATAGCCGGGGAAGCGGAAAGGAAACTGGCGCAATGGAAGGAGACGATCGAAGAAACAGCTCCGGGCATCGGGGTGAAGACCAGCGTTCAGCGGGATTCGTCCGTTCAGCAAATGATCATCGAATCGGCGAATATGATCTCGCCGGATCTTATTATCATCGGCAAAAAGGGAGGGGGGCGAAATTGGTTTTTCCACCGGTCTGTCTCCCCGGACCGCATCGCTCAAAAAAGCAATTGCCCCGTGTTAACCGCCAAGCCGGGATCTATTTATAGCCGGACGAAGATCATCGTGATCCCTATCCGTCATTTTGTGCCGGAACGGAAACTCGAATTAGCGATCCTGATCGCCAAAAGGTATAAGGCGCAGGTGCACCTGCTGGCTATCGGAGGCAATAACCGGGCGGATCAGGAAGACCTGTCCCAGACCTTTATCAGAGCCTATGATCACCTGCGGGGAAAACTGGTCCGTCCTATCGAGTATTTCTCCGTGGGCCAGAATAATCCTGCCAGGGCTACGCTGGACTACGCCAAATTTATCATGGCCGATATGATCCTGCTGAACCCGGCAACAGAAAGCGGCATTTCCGGTCTTACCGGGTCCCGGCATATCAGCGACCTGATTGCGCCGGATTCGAAGATCCAGGTATTGGACGTGATGCCGTATAGTGCATGAAATGTTGATAACCAAAATACAAGGAGTTGTTTATGAAAAAGACACTGTTTTTATTGCCCCTCTTATTTGTGGTGGGTGGTCTCAAGGCTCAGTCAATAGCAGATGCGCGGAAATTGCTGTATTATGAACGCTATGACGGGGCCACCCATTTATTGCAATCCATCATCAAGGCTGATCCCAATAACGCGGAAGCCTGGTGGCTGCTGACCCAATGCGCGCTCCATAATGGCCGGATCAAGCCCATGAAAGACAGCCTGGCGGCCCTGCCGGCCGGCAATGCCAATGCACCGCTCCTATTGTGCGCTTACGGAGATGTCCTGTTACGGGAAAATAAAAAGGACAGCGCCTCGGTGTACTTTAATAAAGCCCTGGACGAAACGAAGCAAAAAGACCCTTCCGTACTGCTGGCCATCGCGCAGGCCCATCAGGATGCCGACTCGGGAGATGCCAGCTATGCCGCAGATCTGCTGAACAAGGCCATCAAAAGGGACAAGCGGAACCCGGAGTATTATGTCGCTTTGGGAAATGCTTATCGTAAGTTAGCAGACGGCACCCAATCCTTCAAGGCCTACCAGGATGCACTGGCCCAGGCCCCTCACTATGTGGCCGCCCTGTATAGGATTGGGAAGATCTTCGTAACGCAGGATAATGCGGAGATGTACCTGAAATATTTCAATGATGCCGTCGGCCTTGATTCCTTATATGCGCCGGCCTGGTATGAGTTATACTATCATTATTATTTCCGGGATGTCAATAAGGCCATGGATTGCCTGAATCACTATATAGCAGGTACGGATAAGTCGGTCAGGAATGATGTCCTGGTCACCGACCTGCTATATGCTTCTCAAAAATATGAGGCAGCTATCCGGCATGCACAGGCGCTGATTGGGCAGCAGGGGAAATCCCCGGAGCCAAGGTTGTACAAGTTGATCGCCTATAGTTATAAAGAGTTGAATGACTCTACCCGGGCGCTGGATTTTATGCGCCGGTATTTCGGTGCGCAAAATGACACCGGCTTCGTAGTAAAGGATTATGAGACGATGGGAGAGATCTATGAGAAGCTCATGAACCGGCCGGATTCAGCCGTCGGCTATTATGTGAAAGCGGGAGAACTGGAAAAGGACAGCGTCAAAAGGATGGCGTACGATAAGAAGCTGGCAGACCTTTATAAAAAAGAAAAGGATTATCATAACCAGGCTCTCTGGCAGGGTAGGTATTACCAGCGCAATTCCAAAGCGACCAACCTGGATCTGTTCAACTGGGGGTTAGCTCATTTTATGGCAAAGGACTATCAAATGGCGGATAGCGTATTCGGTCTCTATGAAGCAAAATATCCCGGGCAGGATTTCGGATATTACTGGCGGGCCCGCAGCGATGCGGCCATCGATACTGCCATGGCAACCGGGATGGCCATTCCTCATTACCTCAAGCTCATCGGGATCGCCGGGAAGGATTCAGCTGAAAAGACCAACCGGAAGCACCTGATCGAAGCCTATGGGTATATCGCAGCGTATAAGGCGAATACGGAAAAGGATTTTGCCGGTTCTATCGGATATTTTGAAAAAATGCTGGCCCTGGATCCCGGTAATACGGATGCCCGCAAGTATATCAGGATCCTCCAAAAGAATCAAATCAAGGCGGAGGCCGGGCTAAAGGGCGAGGCAGCAGATGGAAAATAACCCTACTCTTTTGCAAACCGTACCGCCAGGGTAGTCACTCCCCAGATCCAGCGGGCAGGTTTCTTTTCACCGGGCACGACTATCTGGAAGGGACCTTTATTGGCAGGCAATGGGCTGCCATCTACCAGGTCGGCCAGGATGATCACCCGGTCGGTGAATGCCGTATCCAATTCAGGCAGGGAAAATACTACCTCATAGCCATCGCCCGCTTTCACCAGGAGGTATTTGGCCATATTCTTTCCGCGAAGCTGCGATCCCATGGTAACGCCGGCCTGCTCCAGGATATCCGATAAGGCGACCCCGGAAAACCGGTGCTCTGTCCCATGTTCTGTCGCCCGGACCTCCACCCTTCTCATTTTGGCCAGGTCAGCCGGGCTAAGTTGTAAAGGATGGGTGACTTCTCCTTCTACTTTAATAGTAGCCTGCTTAGCCCCCTCCTGACCCCAGGCAAAGGAATGGAAAAGCAAGGCGAATAAAAGGACGAACTTATTTTTTTTCATGATAGGCATTATTGATGGTCTTAAAGGTAGGAATAATTATATTTCATCACATCTTCGGCAGGATTCATCACATTTGGTAAAAAGATCCTTTCGGTTGTCCTAATCTTGTTGAAAAATAAGGGACTATGCATAAAGTAAGATGGAGAGAACATGAGCTCCTGTTGGTAACGATCGTTGCTGTTTTAAGCATCGCCGGCTATATATGGCGAATTTTCGATCTATCGCAGGGGAGATCGACGAGATCTACGGAAGCCCGTTTACCAGCAATGGTCCTGATCGTAGCTAAAGCGAAAGTGAACCGGGGAGTCCGGATCAAGCCATTGAGTGGCGGATCAATTTTCTTTCACCACGATCTTATCCTGGTAGACTTCGATAATACCGGACCGCTGATCGGCGATCATCTGGTGATAGACCTTGTTCACCACACATTTATTCTGGAACCGGCTAAGGTATTCTACTTCTTTCAGATGGTGGGGATCGACATGATTACCCTGTTCGTCCACTAATTCAATCCTGATATTAAAAGGAGATGTTGAGGTCTGGGTCGATTGCCAAAAGGCACTAACATTAAACATTGATATTGGATTTGTTCTATTACAATTATAGGATTTATTCCTTTACGACAATCATTTATACTTTAAAAATTATTTTTCGTGCACGATAATTTCGGCCCGCCTGTTCAACCAGGCCTGGTTAGGGTCTTTGTTATCTGCCACAGGATTGTCCGATCCATAGGCTTTCGCCTTCATTAATTCGGAAGGCACACCCCGGCTGTTCATATAATCCAGGACTTGCTTGGCCCTTCTCCTGGATAGAAAATTGTTATATTGATCGGTTCCTATGTCATCGGTGTAGCCTTTTATTTCAATGGCCAGGTTGGGTTTGTCCCTCAGATGGGCCATGACCTTATCGATGCTGTTAAAGGCTTTGGAGGTCAGGGAGTATTCATTGAACTCGAAATAAACGATAAACCGGATCACGGGCTCTCCGTTGAGCGTATCCACCTTATAATCTTCGGAATTGAAGTCTTCAAAATTGAAGGACTTGATAGCGTTCTTCTTTTTACGGGAATGTCCGGAGCCGTCGTCGGCGCCATCGTCCCCATTATTATCCCCGCCATCCTCTCCGTTTCCTCTCCTCCGGTTACCATTGCCGCCGCCCAGTCCCTGGGATTTCAGCAAGGAATCCATCTTGATGGTAATGTAAATATTATTCACTACGCTTCCGCCATTCTTCGAAGCCGTGTCCTTATTATTTTTCTTCGTTCTGTTATAAGGGGATTTATCCTCTTCGTCCAATTGCTTCTGTTTCTTATTCCTGATAGGAATGTAGATGCCCATGGAATACATCGTGGTATTGGATATATTTTTACTGACGGCATATCCGTAAGTGATCTGCCCCATCACCATGATCTTTTTCGAATTGAACTTAGCTCCTATCCCGACCGGTGCGCTGGCATAGCTGGCGTTGTTGATAATGTCGTTTATACCAACGGTCACATAGGGCTGGAGCCGGTAAGCCGCGCCCAGCAGGTGATAGTATATGCTGGCATTGAGCAGGTTATAGGTCTTTGATTGGGTCTGGCTGATGAGCTTGCTATCATCCGTCACATGTCCGAAACTGAGCCCGATATCTGCGCTAATGGAAAGACGGCCTGTCAGGTTTTTATAGGCGGACGCTGCGAAAGAAGCATTGCCTCTTTTCATAAAGGGCAGAGTGTTGGCATCACTCAGGTATCCTTTCCGGTTTTTTTCCAGGAAGGCAAAATCCTGGAACTGGCCTTTGAGCAGCGGGGAAATGAACCAGCGTTTGTCCACCTGCCGCTGGGAGCTCAGGGACTCTGCGGCCTCACTGTCTTTTACCTGGGCCGTATCCTTCGCCGGCACGGGGGTCTCTTTGGCCTGTACAACGGCATCCTTCGTTTGCGGCAAAGCATTCCGGGACCCGGCAGAATCGGGCTGGGCCGAGTCGGCAGTATCTTTTACATGAATGTTATTCCCTTTCACCTGCACGGCAACGCCCTGTACCTGTATGGTCGTATCCTTCATCCGGATAGACGTATCCCTTACCTGTATAGTAGTATCCTTTACTTGTATGGTCGTATCCTTCACCTGGATAATAGCTGTATCCTTTATTTGGACAGCCGCATCCTTCACCTGGACCGCCGCATCCTTCATCTGGACGGCCGTATCCTTCATCTGCAGGGGAAGATCCTGTGCCGGCTTGCTGCTATCCGCCGTCTGCACCTCTCTGGAGGTGTCGGTGGTCTGCTTTGGACTTTCCGGCGTTCGCCTGGAATTATCCCGCCCCCGGAGCGTTGCAAGGGCCAGGAGGCAGCCAGTCAAACAAATAATTACCTTGTTCATGGGTTAGTTTTTAAAAATCTATCCTTAACGCCAGCTCTACGCCATTGCGTGAGATCCCTGCCGCGCTGATAGTCGATATATTTACATCATATAATAATCCAATTATCAACTTCTGATATCGCAGTTCCAGATTCGGTATCACGGCGTCATTATACCGATAGCCTAATCCAAGGCCGACAGCAGCGCCTCCGGCTACTCCCGGGATTGCTTTTGTATAAGAGAAATCAAAGTAATGCCGGTAGGCTGGTCCCTGCCAGTTCATAGACACATAGAAGGCCACTTCATCGTCTGTCTTGGTAATGTACCGATATCCCCCCTGGAAGCCGATATTGGGCTTGAGGCGGGTAGAATCCGATTTGACCTGGTAGGAATAAGGCTGGTTGACCTGCATAGCGGAAACCCCGAGATACCATTTATCGTACCGGGAATTACTGAATACGGATAAACCGGCATTGATATTAAAATGGCCATAGGACCATCCATTCGCCAGCCGGTCACTGCTGGGCGATCCTTCGATGGGTCCGTAATTGTTGTATTGATCGGCGAAGGCATTCGAAACTCCGTTCACATTTAGCTGGCTCTGATAATAGGCCCCCTGGAATCCCAGGCTCAGGTAGGTCTCATGACTTCCGAGGGGTACGGCATAAGACAGGCCCAGCATGCCCGTGGTGTTATTCAATATTCCCGCATTGGATTTATCGGATGCAGCGCCGGCGCTCAGACTGAAATAACCGGAATTGGGTTTACTCTTTCCTTCTTTTGAGAGCAGGGGCATATCGAAGAGGGCCGCGACGCTGTTATACGCTATTTGTCCGCCATAATTAACGTTGCGGTAATTTAGTTTCAGACTGCTCTGTTTGTCGGTCTTGAGGGATTGGTTGTACCAGATTGCCATATCCTGCACACGTGAGAAATTGATCTCCTGTCCCCGGGCGATGCCCGTCAACAAAAGGATACACGGTATGATATAAAACTTCCTCATCTGGATATTGGATTTTACTATTTTAATTTTGCCCTGTTTACCTGACCAGGGTCGTCATGCCTCTCTGCACTATTTTATTGCCTTGTGTATCGATCCCTTCTGCTATCCATAAATAAGTCTCCACCGGCTGCGCGACTCCTTTAAACCGGCCATCCCAACCCATGCCCGGATCTACGGATGTAAAGATCAGGTTCCCCCATCTGTTATACACACTGAAATAGTGGAATTCGGCTATTCCCACCAAAATAGGTTTCAGCACATCATTGACACCGTCTCCATTCGGAGTGAATACGGGCGGAACATAGATATTGATCGGCGCGAATTTCACTCTTGCCGGGCTGCCGAAGGTGATGCTTTTTCCGCCTACGGTAGCCGTGATCAAAACAAATCCGGGGGTCTTGCTGGTGATCTGGATCGTGGCATCTCCATTGATATCGGTCGTTACCGGCTGAGGAGTGACGATCGTCGCATTGCCGGAGTCGATGGTGAACGTGACATCCTGGCCCGGCAGGGGCAATCCATTCTGGTCCACCACATGGGCTTTTACCACAGTATTTCCCAGCCCATTCGCCAGGGCCTCGTAGACTATGACGATCAATTTTGTCTCAGGATTGGTAACATCAGGCATATTCACGAAGGTCACGACCTGATAGCTACCGTCGATGAGCACATTATTCACAACCAAAATAGCATCGACATATACTGTTCCGGGCATCGTGCTGGTGATGGCGATACGAGCCATACCACTGTCATCGGTCAGTACATTGGTCGGATCGCCGACAAACTGTGCGCCGGCAGTAGCCGTGCCTGAGGTCGGTGTATTTTGTATGAAGAATTTAATTTTCACATTTTTCAACGGATGCTGGCTGCCATCCGTGACATAGGCTATAACGCTGTCCTGCTGTTTACCATCCGCCAGCCGGAAGTCCTGCCGGACAAACAGCACAGTGTATTTCAGGTTGCTGCCGCCCGAACCACCACCGGATCCACCGCCGCCTGCGGGAGGCTGACCGCCTCCGCCGGGATTGCCGCCGCCCGAACCGCCGCCACCGGGATTACCAGGGACAGGTGGGCCGGCCACAAAGTGCATCGTAACATAATTATTGGCTGAATTATTCTGATCGGTGAGATAAATGGTATTCCCGTTAAGAACATACGAAGCCTGCACCTGCACCGCACCTACAACATTACTGACATATTGTGCAGACACGCTCCCGGTCGTTACCGGCTGGGATGCGGAGTTCACAATGGTCGCCGTGCCGCTCTTGATGGAGAAGGTCACATTCGTACCATCCTTGATAGCACGCCCCTGGGCATCGAAAAGATAGACCGTCACGATGTTCTGAGTGCTGCCATCGGCCAAAGCATTATCCTGCGTTACTACGATATAGCTCTTCGACGGGTCCGGGGGACCAACAACGAAATGTATAGTTGCATAATTATTACCCGGATTGCTCTGGTCATTGAGATACGTACCGCCGGGCAGCAGCGCCGCTTGCACCTGCACCGCACCCACCGTATTGCTGACATATTCCGCGGCAGCAGTGAACGCACCCGTCACCGTGGTCACTAATGTCGCTGTGCCGCTCTGGATGGAGAAGGTTACCGTACCACTGGTAGCTCTCCCCTGCGCATCGAAAAAATAAGCCGTCACGATGTCCTGCGTGGCGCCATCAGCCGGAGCCGGATCCTGGGTTACCAGGATATAGCTCTTCGAAGGGTCGGGGGGACCGGCAGTGAAGTGGATCGTGGCATAATTATTAGCCGGGTTGTTCTGATCCTTGAGAAATGTACCGCTGGCCAGCGCCGCCTGCACCTGCACCGCACCCACCGTATTGCTGACATATTCCGCGGCAACAGTGCCCGCACCCGTCACCGTGGTCACAAATGTCGCTGTGCCGCTCTGGATAGAGAAGGTTACCGTGCCACTGGTGGGTCGTCCCTGGGCATCGAAAAGATAGGCCGTCACGATATCCTGAGCCGCCCCGTCAGCTACGGCAGGGTCCTGCGTTACCAGAATATAACTCTTCGAAGGGTCCGGAACCCCGGTGATAAAATGCACGGTTTGGGTATAACCAGGCCCTCCGATTGGCGTCGGGTCAGACGGATAGGTAGCCTGGAGCGTCACGCTCCCGACAGTAACGTCCGTAATAGGTATATCGACTAAACCATTAGGACCAAGGGGAACCGTAACAGTAGTCGTCGTTGTCCCATTCAACAAGGCATCGGTAGGAACCTGCGTGCTCGTCGTAACCGTAAGTGTTACGAGGGTTCCTACGGGTTCGTTGACGCCATATTGGTTGGAGAGATGTACCTCTACGATATCCTGGGCGGATCCATCGGCAGTCGCATTATCTTTCGTGACAATGAAATAGGAAGGGTTGGGACTTCCGGGCGGAGGATTCGTAGCCGGCGGACCGGCGATATAGGTAAAAGTAAAAGTGGTAGTTTGACCATTGGCCAGAATGATGATATCGGCCGATCCTACAGAGCTGCTTGCAAGGCCATAATCATAGTAACCCAAGGCATTAGTGACCGGGGTACTGCTCACCGAAGTGCCTGAGATCGTAAAGCTGAGGGGAAAACCCACAGCCGGCAGTCCGGTGGTAAGGTCTGTCACCATTACTCTCACCACGTCATTGGCACCGCTGCCCGCGATCGCATTATTACTTTGAGGGATGATCGTAACCTGGTAAGTATCCCACGCAGCACGATCCGGAGTCCCCGCCGCCAGGCTATTCGTGGAAAAGCCTAACATCAGGAGCAGCATCCCTGCCAGCGCAGAAACTAAGTTTCTCCGGCGACCTGATGCTACTGGTAAATGAGAAAAGAAAAGTATAACTGGTTTCATAAGGGCGAGATGGATAAGAGAATTTTATGCAATTACAACCTGATCGGCCAATCATTCCGTGCGACGCCTCCTGAGGAGCCTGGGTATAACAGGTCCAGCCAGTAAAATTTAAATGGAGACGATCTCACTCCGGGAAGTTGTCCGGAGTAAGCGATCAGGGCAATGAAATCCTCAGTTTTCTTCGCCCGAAGAAGGTTACAGTTTGTTTAGGGTTGGGTATCATAAAATTGGTTTTAAACTATTGGACTCTACTGATCAACACAATTAATCCTTTATAAAAGTATTAAGACATGTTTTATTGCATAAAGCGTTGCATAAATTTATTTAGGCTTCCAAATTATTCATTTTAACATGCGTAAAACGCTCCTATTCAGCAGTTGTGTCTTATACGGCTTTTATTTTTAGAATTCGGGTATTTTCCTATACCTCCAGCTCGGGGAATGGAGACTGTTGCAGCTCCAATACCCGGGAGAACAGCTCTTCGTTCAGCAGGTCTTTTACGGAAGGGATGATAAAATCCGGTGAATAGCCATATTGGTCCAGGTCTTTTTCACTGGTAACCCCGGATAAGGTAAGTACAGTGGTAAAGCCCATGGAGCCGGCGCCCAGGATATCTGTCCCCATGGTGTCGCCAATCATGATGGTTTCATCGGTGGATAATCCCAGTATTTTCCTGGCCATGCGCATCATGACGGGACTGGGCTTACCTACGCTGAATGCCTTTTTGCCGGTGGCAAATTCCAGCATCGCGACAAAAGCGCCGCAGCCCGCCCTGGTTTTCCCATTGCCTACCGGGCAGTTGGGGTCCAGGTTGGTGGCGATCAGTTTGGCGCCGGCCATGATCATATTGATGGCCTTATCGACTGATTCCAGCATGATGGTCCTCCCCTCCCCGATGATCACATAATCCGGGTGATCATCTACGATGGAATAACCGGCGTTGTGCAATTCGGTAAGCAGACCGCCTTCTCCGATAACATAGGCGGTGCCATGTACTTTTTTGGAAGCCAGGTATCGGGCTGTGGCCATGGCGCAGGTAAAAATATCTTCGTTGTTTACGTCAAAGCCCATCTTGCGGAGTTTGTAACAAACATCCCTGTTGGTGCGCTGACTGTTGTTGGTGAGGAACAGAAATGGATAGCCTCTGTCGCGCAGGCTATTAATGAATTCCACGGCCCCGGGTATGGGTTCGCTGCCTTTGTAGATCACTCCGTCCATGTCAATGAGAAAGCCTTTCTTTTCCATAGTAAACCATTTTTATTTAAGTAAGTAAAGGCAAGCAGGACCGCTGTCAGGCAAGGAAAAGTTAATGACCACAAGGCAAGATGGCAAAGAGGGGGAGAGCAAGCTGATAAAAGAACTTTACAATGCAAATATAAGGATTCTTCCGCAACTATAACGCGCGAAACGGGTTGGTTATTGTTTCAGGATCCGTTGTGGGGTTATTTGCGGGCCTTCTTACCGGTGCTAATAAACTTTAGCGCATAGATACTCAACGTGAGCCAGATAAGGGAGAGGAGGATCATGTCAGTATAATCCCTATCCAGGAGGTTGCCGCCGCTAAGTCTAACGATCCACACCATCAGGAACCCTCCGATGATAGTAAGGACCATCATTACCAGGGGCAGCAGTAATAAGATACCCCAATTCTTCGAGCGGAAGATCAGCCCCTGCCAGATGAAAAATAAATAGCCGTCTACCAGTAAAAATTTTACGCAATAAAAAAGATGATCGCCTTTATGGGGTCCGAAACGATGGGGATGGCCGGCTATATATAAAGTGTAGAGCAAGGTGAAAAGGCAATAAAGGAGCGTGAGCATCCGGGACCGGTCCAATTTCATATAGAATTATGGCTGATTTTTTCCAAATATATAGTAGATATTCCTCCTATGGTTAACTTTACGCTTTTTGCGTATGAATATTACGGAAGCCCATTTAGAGAGATTGATAGTGCATTATACCGGCAACAAGCAGAATGGTGAGGCGCTGTTGTTATCCCGGCAGGAGCCGGCGCTCGATCCCGAGAGCCGGCAGCGATTTACGGAGAATCTCTTAGACCGGTTCAAACAATGTCATGAACGCTATTCCTTCCATCATTCCTCTTCCCTGGATTATCATGAGGTCTACAATTTTGTGGCAGCCCTGTTCAGGGAAGGTGGGGCTGCGGTGGGAAGCGAAGAGGATGACCAGGAACCGGCAGGGAATGGGGCTACGGCCAATTTCCAGGAGCAATCCGTCCGAATGGCCTCCCATCTGTACGAGGTTGCTCTTCACCCCAAAATTAAGCCGGGTGAATTATATGTCACTTATTTTACCAATATCCAGGTCGAAGAGCGGATATTGGACGCAATTGGCCTTTTCAAGGCGGAAAGTAAATCCCTGTTCGTGGATATCGACCCCAGCGCGGATGGCCTCCACCTGGAATTGAAGGAGGGCGTCGAGCTTTCGAAGATCGACAAGGGCTGTCTGATCCTCAACCATGAATCCGATAAGGGATATGAGCTGATGATCTTCGATGCGAATGGCAAGGGAGAGGAAGCGCAATACTGGAAAGACAAATTCCTGGGAGTGCTGATCCGGCAGAATGAATTTCTTCATACACAGGGTTTCTTAACGATCACGAAGAATTTTGTCACCCAGCAGTTGCCGGATGAATTCGAGGTATCCAGGACGGAACAGATAGATATCCTCAACCGGTCGATGGATTATTTTAAGACCCATGGTAATTTCAACAAGGATGAGTTCGAGACGGAAGTGCTCCATCATGAGAATATTATCAATTCTTTCCGGAAATACGACGAGCAGTACCGGGTCAATAATGACTGGGATCCGGCTCATGAATTCGAGATTTCCCCCCAGGCCGTAAAAAAGCAGGCCAGGGTGTTCAAAAGTGTTATTAAATTGGATAAGAATTTTCATATCTATGTGCATGGGGATAAGGAACTCATCGAGAAAGGGTATGATGAAGGGGTGGGCAAACATTATTACAAGATCTATTTTGACCAGGAAACCTAAATTACATTCTCAAAATACTACCATGGATCGGGAGAAAATGTTTGCGGATAAATCAGCTATCGTCACCGGCGCAGGTCAGGGGATCGGGTATGAGATTGTTAGGCAACTGGTATTGCAGGGAGCCCGGGTGATCCTGAATGACCAGGATGCAGGGATGGCCGCGCGGGCCGTGGCTACAATCCGGGAGGAAACCGGAGACGGCAGGTCTATTTGCCTGGCCATGGGGGGAGATGCATCCGATACCGGTTTCATCGGGCAACTGGTAGAGCGGGCGGTAAGCGAGTTCGGGCAATTGGATATTGTGATCGCGAATGCGGGTATTACACTGTTCGGCGATTTCCTCACCTATACGCCGGAATCTTTTTTCAGAGTGATGCAGGTGAACCTGGGCGGCAGCTTCTTTTTAGCTCAGTCGGCGGCTTTGCAGATGAAAAAACAAGGTACCGGAGGAAGTATCCTCTTCACGTCTTCCGTCACCGGCCACCAGGCCCATAAAAATTTAGCAGCGTACGGCATGAGTAAGGCCGCCCTGGAAATGCTGGCCCGTAACCTGGTGATCGAGCTGTCTCCCTACCATATTACGGTGAATGCTGTCGCACCCGGCGCCACGCTGACGGAGAGAACGGCGGATGATGCCGGCTATGAAAAGACCTGGTCGGCTATTACCCCGATGGGCCGTCCTGCTGCGACTTCGGATATTGCCCATGCCGCCTTATTCCTCGTCTCTCCCCTGGCCCGGCATATTACGGGGCAGACCCTGGTGATCGACGGGGGATGGACGGCAACGAGTCCGTCGCCTTATTGAGCTATACCCCTTCTTTCAGGGCAAATGCCACATAAGTATCCCCGGAATGAGTCTCTAATTTTCCGCCGCCGCAGGCAATAACAATAAATTGTCTTCCCCCTACCGAATAGATGGCTGGTGTGGCAAAACCGGGAGCAGGAAGGTCTGCCTGCCAGAGGAGACGGCCTGTCATTTTGTTAAACGCCCTGATCTTTCCGTCCCGGGTAGCCGCTATGAAGACGAGCCCTCCCGCTGTTACGACGGGGCCGCCATAATTCTCGGTGCCGGTGATGATCCCTCTCTTTGCAAATTCGGGATATTCTCCCAGCGGGATCTTCCAGGCTATGTCTCCTGTATTCAGGTTGATAGCATTCAGCGTGCCCCATGGGGGCTTGATGGCGGGATATCCTTCCTTACTGAGGAATTTATTATAGCCCGTGATAGTGTACGGGAGATTACGGAAGCTGTCCGGCGGAGCCGCAGGAGTCGTAAATTTCTTTTGCTGCAGAGACCGTATGTCCATGATAAAGGAGGCTAGGGCCGCTCTATCGTCCCCGGATAACTGTTTAAAAGCAGGCATCATTCTCCGTCCATTCATTATAAGATCCGTAAACTGTTCTTCATTATATTTCTTCTCCACACCCAGCAGAGAGGGATAATTGCCTCCTCCTTTCCGGTCGGGGCCATGACAGCTGATGCAGTTCTGCAGGTATAATTGCTTACCGGCTTCCAGGAAGCTGTGCGGGGAAGCCGCCGCCGGAGCTGCGTCTGTGATCGTTATGACCCAGGGCATCTCATTGGCATTGACATACAATAACCCTGTAGCGGGGTCAAAAGCGGGACCGCCCCATTCCGCGGCGCCGTCCAGTCCGGGCAGGATCACCGTCCCCTCTTTCGACTGGGGGTTGAACATATTGCCGGTATGATATCCCTTCAGCCTGTTCTTTATATCCTGTATGGAAGAGTCCGGGAGCAGATCATTGACGTCCGGGTCCGTAAAAGTCTGCCGGACAAAGGGTTTTGGCAGCGAGGGAAAGGGTTGGGTAGGCCATAGCTTCTCCCCTGTCAGGGTCGTATTCGTAGGTACGGGTTTTTCTTCGATAGGGAACAGGGAAGTACCTGTCTCCCGGTCCAGCAGAAATACAAAACCGGTCTTGGTGGGCTGTGCGACGGCATCTACCCATTGTCCATTATGCATGACCGTGACCAGGGCCGGAGGAGTCGGAAGGTCTTTATCCCAGGTGTCATGATGAATTTGCTGGAAATGCCAGATCCTTTTGCCCGTGGCGGCATCCAAAGCCAGCAGGCAGTTGGAGAATAATCCCTGCCCTTTCCGCATGCCACCATAGAAATCGAAGGAGGCGCTGCCGAGGGGTGCATAGAGGATCCCTCTTTTTTCATCCAGGCTGAACCCGGACCAGGCATTCGCTCCACCAATATGTTTCCAGGCAATGGAATCCTCCCAGGTATCATATCCGTATTCTCCCGGCCAGGGAATGGTGTGAAAGATCCATCTGATCTCTCCTGTCCGTGTATCATAGGCCCGTAAATGACCGGGGGCTGCGTCGCTGCCTTCCGATACGCGGGTTCCCATGATCAGCAGGTCTTTGTAGACGACCCCGGGAGAAGTAGCCACGACATAGAGGTCGTGCACATCCCGGCCCAATCCATCGTGCAGATCGATCTTGCCTTCCTTTCCAAAAGAAGGGATCAGCTTACCGGTATTCGCATCAATGGCATATAACCAGGGGCCTGCCGAATAAAAGAGGCGCTGGTCATTCCCGTCTTTCCAATAAGCCACGCCCCTATTGTTATTCAGGGCAAAGTCCTTACGGGATTTATTCTGATTGGAGTCCTGCGGATTGAATGTCCATTTTGCCTTTCCTGTCCCTGCATCCAAAGCAAACAGGACCAGGCGCGGAGAAGTACCGTATAGTATGCTATCCACCACCAGGGGGTTGCATTGTATCTGGGAATGATTGATCGTGTCTGCATCTCCGGTATGATAGGTCCAGGCAACCTGTAGGTTCTGCACATTCGTCGTGTCAATCTGCGTGAGCGGGGAATAATGGGCGGAAGGGGTTAATTTCCTGGAAGAGCAGGCAAGGCAACCAAACAATAAGGTCAGGATTAAGGAACTATAAGCGGGCAGGCTTCTTTTCATCGTTATTTTTTAAAGGTTGTTTCAATGTGCAACAGGCCGTCCGGGCCGGTCGGCGAAAGCCGCCGGCGGGGAAAGGCGCCGGGCTAGTTCTCCCAGCCTGTGTTCTTCAGCGCAGGATCGTTTTCTTTGGCCAGGAAATCCCGGGGAGAAACGGAATCCGCTTCCCATTCGAGAATGGCCGTATCCGGCACCCTGGACACCGGTGTTCGCCAGGAAGTGGAGGTCTCGTTATAAGCGGGATTGGAGGCGGAGTTATAACAGGAGATCAGGGACCATCGGGGATGATCGGAAAGATTGGCCTCAGAGCGGTGCAGGAGATTGCTGTGGAAGAAAAGGATATCGCCGGCCCCCAGTTCACAATAGACGAGTTCCATCGTCTTAAGCGCATTGTCCACCATTACCTGATCCGCGCCTACCTGTTCACCGGCAAAGCCATGGTTGACCCTTCCCATTTTATGAGAGCCGCGGATCACCTGGAGGCAGCCGTTCTCTTTATTGGCGGGGGTCAGGGCCAGCATGACGCTGATCAACTGGTCGGGGAACATAAATTGGTTCTTATACCAATACCCGTAATCCTGGTGCCATTCCCAGGCCCCTCCTACCCGGGGTTCTTTCTGCATGAGCTTGGAATGGAAATGGCAGACGTCGGCGTCGCTGTCCATGAGCTGCCATACAGTGTCCACCAGCCGGCGGCCCCTTGTGAAATAACCAAAAATGTCATTGCCTGGCGTGAACCAGAGGGAGAGGCGGGTCTTTTTCCCCGACTGATCATTCAGGTCCAGGGCATTTTTGCTCATGGCTTCATCGGCTAAAGCTGCGGCATACAGTTTGCTGATCTCAGCCGGGGAGCAGAAATCCCTGATCACTAAATATCCATCCCGGTCATAATCAGACAATTGTTCGGGAGTCAGGAAATCAAAGGACATGGGCAATCATTTTAGTCTGATTAAATTTAGGAATAATATGACGAACTAACGGCCTGTAGGAACGTTTTTATTTGGAAAAAGAAAGGAGGGTTGAAAAGGTGTATAAATTACATAATCAATAACTTATGGCATTAAGAATTACAGGAAGGAGGGGAATTTCCTTTAAGCAGGAAGTTATTCTCTTATATTTCGGCCTCCAGGACCCGCGGACGCCTTTGTATGCCCGGTTGCCGGCCATTTTTTCGCTGATCTACCTGGTCAGTCCTCTCGACCTGATCCCGGATTTTATTCCATTTGCCGGTTATGTCGATGATCTTATTATCGTCCCTCTCTTATTACATCTCTCTTTCCGGCTGTTACCCCCGGATATACGGGAGTCCAGCCGTTTGAAGGCGATCCGGTATGCCGTATGGGTCCGTATCGTCCTGGTGATCGGGGTCATTTTGCTGGTATTATTACTGGTAGGGCTCTTTTTTGCCTTTAAACATCTGTTGCAGGGAGGGTAAGGGCCGCATTGTTTCAGACATTATCTTCATTCGTTTCTTCGAGGTCGTCGTGATCGTCTCCGCCCAGGCTGTAATAGTTATTCTCTTCATCTTCTTCACCGATCTCCTCGTCCTGGTCGTCCAGATCAGCGCCGGGAACATCGAGGTCTTCACCGGGCTGCTTCTTAGCCTTTCCTTTTTTTCCCAGGCCTTCATCGAGGTCAAGATCTTCTTCTTTATCCCTGCTATAAATATCATCTTTACCGGAGTATTCCATCTCGTCCAGCGATTTCTGGATTTCCTCTTCAGATTTATTGGGCCCGCTGCCTTTTGTCGACTTACTCATATAAATATCTTTAACAGTTAAATAAATAATTAGCTTCTGTAAAGCTAATTATTTATAAGCTAACTATCGTATTAAAGAGTAGCCATATCGATCACAAACCGGTAGCGTACGTCCCCCTTTACCATGCGGTCGTAGGCGGTCTGGATATTTTTTATGTCGATCAGTTCGATATCCGAAACGATGCCGTTTGCGGCACAGTAATCCAGCATTTCCTGTGTCTCGGGTAATCCGCCGATGCCCGATCCGGCCAGGCTTTTGCGCCCACCCAGAAGGCTGAAGGGAGCTACTTCATAGGGAGGCGGGACGCCAACGGTGATATGAGTGCCGTCTGTCCTCAATAAAGACAGGTACAGGTTCATATCATGCGGGGCCGATACGGTATCGAGGATGAAGTCAAAATAGCCTTTGACGCCTTTGATTTGTTCTGGGTCGGAGGTGACGACGAATTTATGCGCCCCTAATTTTTTGGCATCCGCTTCTTTTTTAGGAGAAGTGCTCAATACGGTGACTTCCGCTCCGAAAGCAACGCCGAATTTCACAGCCATGTGTCCCAGTCCGCCAAGCCCAAGAACTGCCAGTTTGTGCCCCTTGCCTACTTTCCAGTGTTTCAGGGGAGAATAGGTCGTGATGCCGGCGCAAAGCAGGGGAGCCACGGCGGGAAGGGATAATTTATCGGAAATATGCAGGACGAAGTCTTCGTGGACCACGATGGTATTGGAATACCCTCCATAGGTCGGTACGCCATCCTTGCCGCGGCTGTTGTAGGTCTGGACGTTTCCCACCTCGCAATACTGCTCCAGTCCTTTTTTGCAATTCTCACATTCCCGGCAGGAGTCCACCAGACAACCTACGGCTGCCAGCTCGCCTACCTTGAATTTCTTAACGTGGTCGCCCACTTTCGTCACCGTGCCTACGATCTCGTGGCCGGGCACCATGGGGAAAATACCGGGGAACCAATCATTTTTTATCTGGTGCAGGTCGGAGTGACAGACACCACAATAGGAGATGCTGAACTGTACGTCGTGCGGGCCGACTTCACGTCTTTCAAAATTCCAGGGGGCCAGATCTGTTTCAGGGGATTGGGCGGCATATCCTTTTGCTTGTACCATAAGTTTGTCGTTTTTTCTAATTTAATAACAATTTATCGGATAATCTTTATTAATATATCAAAGTTGGCGCGAAAGAAGGACACCTATTATAGGATACGGTTCAAATAATTATTGTTTTTGGCCCAGGCTCGTTCTGAATTCCGTAAATTTTGTAAAATAATAAGCACTATGCTAGCATCTTTTATTCACTCAAAAATGAAAGCCCTGTTACTGGCCCTGCTGGTATTCTCTGTTTCGTCGCATACATCTGCACAAAAGGCCGGCGGGTCTGCAACCGGACCCGGGCCCGCGGCTGGGTCGTCTGCAGCGGCCAGCGAATATTTCACCGTGGAAGATTATTACCGGGTGAAATGGGGGCATGCCGATGAGTTTATCGCCCTTTGGAAAGCCAATCATTATCCCTTACTGAAAAAGGCCCAGGAGAAAGGGGATGTGATCAGCATTAAAGCAGAGAGCCCCCGGCTCCATGCCGGTGAAGACACCCGCTGGGATTTCCGTGTGACCGTCGTATTCAGGACAGCGGCGTTGGCTTTTGATGAAAACCTCACCGCTCCCTACAAGAAGTTACTTTATCCCGACCAGGATGCCTTTGTCAAGGCGGAGCAACGCCGTTGGGAAATTATCTTGTCGCATTGGGATGTGGAAGTGGCGGGGGTGCCGCTGGATTAAGAGGGATAACGCATCTTGTATTGTAGCCCTGCCTATTCGCAAAATGTTCTTATTTAAACCATTTGTTTGTTTTATTTTAGAACATTTCATAATTTTGAGGTCAGGAGAAAAAATATGAAAGTAAGCATCTCACAAAAGCAAATTGGCCAACGAATTTCAGCGCTTAGAAAGCGAAAGGGAATGTCTCAGGAAAACTTAGCCAAAAAAATAAAGATATCCCGGTCTTCCCTGGTGCAAATCGAATTGGGCAACAGAGGGGTGGATATATTGGAATTACAAGAACTCGCTGCCGTACTGGAGTTTTCACTGGATGATTTTGTTTCAAAGGATTTTACTGTCCCAAAAATAGGCGAAGAAATGGTGGAAACTAAACCGCAGCCTGGTGAAGTTCGCCTATCGATACCGGCATTGAAGGTGGATAAGTTCAAGAATGTCTTGTTGTATATCCTGGAACGTTGTGCCGGCAAACCTAATGTGGGAGAAACAGTGCTCTACAAGCTGCTCTATTTTGCCGATTTCAATTATTATGAACTGTATGAAGAGCACCTGACAGGGGCTCAGTATCGAAAATTACCTTTTGGACCGGTGCCTCAAAAACTGGATACTATCGTCAATCAAATGATTGAAAAGAGCCAGATCCAACGGATCAAGACAGACTACCACGGCTATCAACAGATGCGTTATATACCACTGGAAAAGGCCAATTTAACTTTACTTAAAGCCAGTGAAAAAGAGGTGCTCGATAAAGTGATCGAGCAATTCTCTGATTGGTCAGCCTCGGCCATCAGCGCCTATTCGCATAAAGACATGCCGTGGCTTGCTTCAAAGGAAGGAGAGGATATTGATTATGAATTAGCATTTTACAGGGAGGCCCCCTTCTCTGTCAGAAATTATGGAAATGAAATCGAAGAGTCATGATTTTTCAGGAATTGCAGGAATACAAAAAAGATGTAAAGGATCTTTTGAAAAAATATCGAACACTGACAGAAGACATGGAAGTAGTGAAAAAAGTGCTAACTGTTTCACCGGATGAAAGACCTCCGTTCAGTTTTCGGATCGATAACCTGGGGTTGTTTTCAGAAACCGTGAGTTATGGCCCCGTGATCCGCGGCTTGCCATCTTCAATCGTCAATGGCAACCAGAGGTAGGTGGATCTTTCCAGGTCGAGCTTGTTCCAGCGATCGGCCATAAAAATAAAGCTGTTCTTTTTTCCGGCGACAGGCAGGACAAAAGTGCTCTGCGCCCCGTACGTGCTATCAGCACCCATGCCTTTACAAGGGTTGCCATATTCTTTCCAGGGCCCCAGGGGATGGTCGGCAACCGCATAGCTGGCTGCATTAGGGGACCATCCCGTACAATCGGAACTGATCAGCCAGTATCTTCCTTCAGCCTTGAAAATGGCTGGTCCTTCCCTTCTCCTGCCGATCAGAATCCTGCTATAGGTAGTGGTGGGAGAAAGATAATCGTCCGATAACAGGAGTAGTCCCTTGCATCGACATGCATCCACATGACGAACTTACCTGTCTTATCATTGTAAATTACTTTCGGGCGTTCCACTACTTTACCGGTGTCCAGGTCATGGCCGGGGTCGCCTGTTACCGGGGATAACGCGACCCCTTCATATTTCCAATGCTGCAGATCCGAAGAAGAATAGCAGGATACACCGCCGGCCGGCACGCGATAGTCTTCCCATGACTGTCCCGGCACCAGCCAGGTACGGCCTTTTTTTATTTCCCCGAACAGGTAGTATACCCCTTTGTGAAAGAGGATACCCGCCCCATGCGCGTTAATAGGACGGCCTTCCGTATCCTTCCAGTCCCGGGGACGGGGAATGGGCTGCGAAAGAGCGGAAAAGCTACAAAAAAGGAGGACTGGCAGAAGACATCTCATGACTAAACTCCCAGGCTCCAGCCATCCCGGTAGCTCCTTTTAACGAATTGATTGGCAGCTTCGAAATTGGTGATCCTCATATTGTCTCCATCCCATAAGAGTTTGATATGCCGGCCAGGGTAATCGAATTTCCCGTCAGCCCTGGAGGTCCGCAGATCATAGCTGCGGATAGCGAGATTGCCCATGATGACCGTTTCGGTGAGCGGGCCGGCTATTTTAAAGTTGGAGCTAAGATTTTTTTCTTTGTCGCTGCCATAGCCTGCTATCGCGGCTTCTGCCCAGGCGGTATAATGCCCTGTGATATCCGCTCCCGGCACCCGGGCGATAGTCTGCGGCACTAGGGTTTGTGCGGTCCGGGAAGTAGGCAGCAAATTCGGCTCCCTGCCATAGGTGGCGCACATCATCTTGCCCTTCGTGCCGATGAATAAAGTGCCGTTGTCTCCATCCCCGAAAATTTCATTAGGTCCCAGTTCATCGGGCCTTTCAGGCTGTATGCCTCCGTCCATCCAATGCATTTTTATATCGGGCTTGCCGGCATGGCCTTTAAATTTCAGGGTGACATGCGAAGAAGGAGGGCAGCTATCGGGAAAATAACCTTTTTTAAATTCGCCTACATAAACACCGCCTACGCTGCATTCCGCCTCTGTAGGATAGCCCAGCTCCAGAACCTGGAAAGCGGGAGCGATGATATGGCAGCCCATGTCGCCCAATGCGCCGGTACCATAATCCCACCAGCCCCGCCAGTTGAAGGGGACCAGATTGTCTACATAGTCCTTATAGGGTGCTGTCCCCAGCCAGAGGTTCCAATCCAGCTCGGACGGGACAAGCGCTTTGGTATCTGACCATTGGATCCCCTGAGGCCAGACAGGCCTGTTCGTAAAGCAGAATACTTCTGTTACATCACCGATGACACCGGCACGGTACCAGTCGATCAGTTGCCGGACGCCATCACCGGAACCACCCTGGTTGCCCATTTGCGTCACCACTTTATAACGGGCGGCAGCCTGCGTCAGCATACGCGCCTCGTAGATATCATGGGTGAGCGGCTTTTGAATATAGACATGTTTGCCCAGTTGCATCGCCGACATGCCGATGACCGCATGCATATGGTCCGGGGTAGATACGGTGACCGCATCGATATGCTTGTGCTCTTTATCCAGCATTTCCCGGTAATCCTTATAATATTTTGCCGAAGGGAATTTTTTACGGCTGTTGACGGCCCGCCTGTCATCCACATCGCAGAGAACGGCGAATTCAGTTTTGCCGCCACTATATATATTGCTGATATCCGACTCTCCTTTGCCGCCGATCCCTACCGAGGCTACGATCAATTTATCGCTGGGAGCTATAAAACCTTTGCCTCCAAGGACATGACGGGGAACGATATAAAAGCCGGCTGCAGCCAGTAACCCTTTTTTAAGGAAATCACGGCGGGAATCATCCTGTAAGTTGTTTTCTCTTTTTTTCATGACAGATCGTTGACGGACGCCTTTTTGCAGGGAGTCACGATCTAAGATAGGGAATTCCAAGAACTTACAAGTGATGAACCTACATTAAAACTGTATTAATTCTCTGTCCAGGGGATCGTGATATATCGCTTACCGGAAAGGATCTGCTTAACGGCCAGGATCAACTCGTCGGGAGCCGCATCTTTACCCAGGTAACCTGCAGCTCCGGCTTTTAGTGCGCGGACAGCGTAATTCTCCTTGGGATATAAGGTGAGGATGAGCACGAGGAGCGTAGGAAAATTCTGGCGCAGACGGAACAACGTATCCAGCCCTCCCCTATCCGGCATGGGCAGATCCGAGATGATCATATCCCAATGGGTATCTTTTAATTTCTCCGTCCACTCCTCTCCGTCTTCAATTTCGTCGATTTGTGCATTCGGGTATGCCTGGGTTAATATCTGCTTAACCCCTTTTCTGATGATGGTATAATCATCAGCCAGTAAGATCCTGATCATAATGTACTATTACGTTACGCTTAAAAATGGAGCAAACAGAATGTTTAGGGGCTACTGAGAGGCTTATCCGAAGTACTATATTATTTGGTATAGTTTGAAAGCTTAAAGTAAGACTAATTATTCGCATAATGCCAATAATTAGTTTAAGTGTTTACACTTAAATTTCTCAATTATTGATATTGGTCAATTTATCCATCCGACCTCTTATTGGTTGTCAGGGTCGCTGCGATGCGTATCCCGGAGGGCCGACTGGATCTTTTCCATATCCGCTGCGGTGAAGTGGCCCCGGAAATGGATGAACAATCCGCCGCCGTTTTTGTCGCCGGCCAGAAAGACGACTTCTTTTTGTCCGTCCTCTCTTTCTTTGGAAAGCAACTGTACCCTATCCTGTCCCTGACGGATGGTAAGTAATTCCTCGAATTGATCCTTTTGCAGGGATTGGGATAGCTCCCTCCATTCCTGCTGCCGGGCAGGCGTCTTTTTATCGTCCAGGATCAATAGTCTGACCTTGGTAACCTTGTGCATCCAGCCGCTGTTGCTTTCTTTGCCGGAGAAGCTGGCATTCAGCAGGAAGCCGGGATCGATAGAGAGGCTGTTCCCATCCTTATTTTCGGAGTTGAACCGGTCGTAAAATTTGTCCAGGGAGGGGCTCCCATCGCGGGAAGATCGCTGGTCCGGGCTCTGGCTATTGGCAGAACTACAGGCGGAAAGGGTGATGACGAGGGCGAGGGGAAAGAGTAACTTTTGCATATATTTTATTTTTTCTTTTTTACGTTTTTTAAATTTTCCATGCCTTTGATGGACATGGAGGAAGACAGCTGGGACATTTTATCCAGGTCGATGTCTCCGACAAAGCTCATCAGGGTGAATCCGTCATCGTCTACGGCTATCATGAGGAGTTCCCGGATAGTGCCTCCGCTCTCTTTCACTACGAAGCGGACATTCTCATTCTTATTGCGGACGGTGATCAGCTCTTCATATTCCTTCATGTCGACCCGGGTCAGGGCCTCTTTATAAAACTGCTGAGGGGTACTCTCGGTGCTCAATATGCGCAGGCTATGTAGCTTGGTGACGGTTTGTTTAACATCAGAGGGGATGGAGTCCCAGTTGACCTTCGCCAATAACCGGAACATTTTGGGACTGATGGATACGACCGTGAAGCGACTGTCTTCGATATATTTACCAAAGAATTTACCGATGGCGTCGTCCTGGGCGAATGTGCCGGCCCCCAGGAAAAGGAGCGGGAGGAGGAGCCAGTATTTGCGGAGCTTTGATTTGTTCATATTTGTCCTGATTATGTATTCCATGTAATCGTGAAATCCTTTTATCTGTTAAGGGACCGGGTTAGTTGGCGATGGCGGACTGCCAGCTATCGTTCATGCGATCCATTTGTTTCTGGGTGATCGTTCTTCCATGGTTCATTTTGGCGGAAGCGGTCCCCAGGGCCCGCCGGATCGCGGCGAGGGCCTGTTGCGGGTCTTCATAGGTATCCTTGATGGCAGTGGCATCGCTATAGCCCGTCGCGTTGACGCCGGGGGCGGATCCTGTATTGGCGCCATCGGATTGTGCAGGGGAGCCGGGGGTCGCTCCCGGGGATTCGGCGAGCCGGGAGACCCCCAGGGCCAGGATGATGACGGCAACGGCAGCCCACCAGGGCGCTCTGCGGAATAAAGGACGGACGGGGGTACGGCCCATGTCAGGCAGGGGCGCGGAACCGACCGCCGCGGCTTCGACTTCCCGGATGCGTTCCAGGAGCCTGTTTTCAAAGTCCTTCCCGGGAGTGATCTGCGCCTCCGCTTCGAACCAGGCGAAGATATTTCGCCAGGGTTCCCACTGCGCGGGGATGTCCGGCTGCCTGAAATATTCCGCCAGCTGTCGTTCCTCTTCCACCGTCGTCTCCGCCTGCCAGTATTTTTCCAGCAGCTCCGCAACTCTTACCTGTTCCATAGACCCTCCTCTTTAGTGATCGATTTTTTGATGGCATTCCTTCCCCGGAACAAATTGATCTTAACCTGTTCCAGGCTCATGTCCAGCAAGTCCGCTATTTCATTATAGCTGAACCCTTCCATTTCCCGCAGGTGCACGACCTGCTGCTGGTTTTCCGGCAGCGCGTCCACACATTTCCGAATCTGTGCAAGTATTTCCTTATTCATCATATTTTCGTAAGGATTTTTATCGGGACTGCTGATATGTAAGGCTTTATGTTCTTGCACGGACAGGAGTTTCTTCTTACGTATCCTGTCCAGGCAGCTATTCCGGGTGGCTGTCATACAATATCCCTCTACACTCTGCCATAAAGCCCACTCTTCTTTTTTCGACCAGACCCGCACCATTACATCCTGAACAACATCTTCCGCCTCCTGCACATTCTGAAGCAGACGGAAGGCAAACCGGAACAGTTTGTCTTTCATGGGCAAAATGCGCTGTGTAAAGAGATCCAGTGACATTATAGGAAATGACGTAAATGAAAAGGGAATGTTACAGAAACTTTTCAAATTATGGAATTAACCGGGCACAGGAATTAAAAACGTCCCGGGGGAGGAATTGTCCTATATTTACCCCACTTGCTGGCAAGTTGATGCAAGTGTTTGATTTACAGCGGAAAGAAAAGTGGCACACGATTAGATACGGGTCAGAGCAACCCGTTCGAATACCCCATTAAATTCAATCACTCTCAATCGCTTACAGTTGAAAAATACGTCTATCCAGGATCTTCTTTCCCATCTCAAAATATTCCTTCCCGGGGATAATCTTCTCCGTAAGTATGCCAATGAGAAACCCCCTTTGCGGAGTGAGTTGTTCAGTGCCGACCAGATGGCACAGTATGGCAAAACGCTGGCCGGCCGGCATCAGTTAGTCACCGGACGGGCGCCCAACGAATTGCTGAAACGACTGGCGAACAATGAAGAGGTATTGCTGGAAGTGCATGACCTGCTTACGGATGCCGTCAGGGAGACTCACCGGATCATCCCTGCCGGCGAATGGCTGCTGGACAATTTCTACCTGATCCAGGAACAGATCCGCACCGGCAAAAAACATTTACCCAAGGGATACAGCGAGGACCTGCCCCAGTTATCTAATGGACCTTCCGCCGGGTTGCCCCGGGTATACGATATCGCTTTAGAGATCATTTCCCACAGCGACGGGCGGGTAGACCAGCAGGGACTGAGTCATTTCATCATTTCCTACCAGACGGTTACGCATCTGAAGCTGGGAGAGCTATGGGCTATCCCTATCATGCTCCGTCTTGCGCTGATCGAAAACCTGCGCCGTCTGTCAACCCAGCTCTCTATCGACCGGATCAATCAAAACCTGGCGGTCTATTGGGCCGAGCAGATGATGGAGATCGCCGAGCAGGATCCCAAGAGCCTGATATTGGTGATTGCGGATATGGCAAGGTCCGGGCCGCCGATGGTGAGCTCTTTCGTGGCGGAGCTGACCCGGCTATTGCAGGGCAAAGGTCCGGCGCTGGCCTTACCCCTGACCTGGATAGAGCAGCGGCTCCTGGAGACGGGACAGACCAGCCATGAGCTGGTGCAGGCAGAGTTCTTCAAACAGGCTGCCGACCAGGTCTCCATGAGTAATAGTATCGGCAGTCTCCGGTTCCTCGGGACGACGGACTGGCGGGAGTTTGTCGAATCGACAAGTATTGTCGAACAGACGCTCCGGGAAGATATCGGCGGCATCTACAGCAGAATGGATTTTATCACCCGGGACCATTACCGGCATGTTGTGGAAAAAATTGCCCGTTATAGTTCCTTATCTGAAGAGGAGGTGGCCAACCTGGCAATCGGGATGACTAAGGAAAATGGAGAAACCGGGCGCAGGGCTCATGTGGGCTATTACCTGGTAGGTAATGGCAGGAGACAGCTGGAAAAGAGGGCAAAAATGAAATTGCCCTATGCGGATATACTGGAAAAAGCGGTGCGGAGTTATCCCCTGACCTTTTATATTTCCGCCATTCTTTTTATTACTTTATTTATAGCGGGAGGGTTTTTCGTCCGGACGCATGGCCACGGGATCCACAGCTGGCCGCTGGGATGGGTAGCCCTGTTGTCCATTCTTGGCGCCAGCCAGCTGGCGGTGACGCTGGTCAACTGGATGATCACCCTACTGGTCAGTCCCCGTCTCCTGCCCCGGATGGATTTCTCCACGGGAATCCCTCCTGAATGCCGGACCCTGGTGGTGGTTCCTACGTTGTTTACCAGCGAAACGGGACTAGAAGCCTTGCTGGAAGACCTGGAAGTCCGGTTCCTGGCCAACCGGGATGAGCGATTGCATTTTGCCCTGCTGACGGATTTCGCGGACGCTGCCCATGAAAGATTGCCGGGGGATGAACCTCTTTTAGAGCTGGCAAAAGAAAAAACGGAAGCGCTGAATGCCAAGTATGGAAGTACGGCCAATACCATTTTTTTCCTTTTCCATCGCCCCCGCCGTTGGGAATCCCATGACCGGGTCTGGATGGGCTATGAGCGCAAAAGGGGCAAGCTCACCGAAATGAATCACCTGTTAAGGGGAACCGGCAAAGACAAGTTTTCCCTGATCGTAGGGGACGAGTCACTCTTCTCCAATATCAAATATGTCATTACCCTGGATACGGATACCCAGCTGCCGCGGGATGCCGCCTGGAAGATCGTCGCAGCCATGGCCCATCCGCTGAACCAGGCCGTATACGATGAAAAGAAGCAACGGGTCACAGAGGGATATGGGATCTTACAGCCGCGGGTGGATACCAGCCTGGCAGGATCGAACAGAACCCGCTATGCGCAGCTTCATGGCAATGACCTGGGCATCGACCCTTATACACTGGCAAGTTCCGACGTCTACCAGGATCTGTTCGGCGAAGGATCTTTTATCGGGAAAGGAATTTATGAGGTGGACATCTTTGCCAAAGGATTGAATGGACGGTTCCCCGAGAACCGGATCCTCAGTCATGACCTGCTGGAAGGATCCTATCTCCGGTCGGGCCTGCTGAGCGATGTACAGCTATACGAGGAATACCCTTCCCGGTACAGCGCCGATGTGAAACGTCGCCATCGCTGGATACGGGGCGACTGGCAGATAGGAACCTGGCTATTGCCTTTTGTCCCCAATGAAAAAAAGCGTCTCCGGAAAAACCCGTTATCGGGGCTCTCCCGCTGGAAGATCTTCGACAATCTTCGCCGCAGCCTGATCCCCTCCGCCCTGATCCTCTTATTGCTGTTAGGCTGGACGATCCTGCATGATGAAGTGTTCTGGACGGTGGCAGTGATCCTTCTCATCATCCTTCCTCCCCTGGTCATTACCGTTTGGAATATCTTAAATATACCCAAGGAGATATCGCTGCGACAGCATATAGAGGATTCCTTCTACTCTATTACCAACTATCTCACCCAGGTAGCTTTTACGATCGTCTGTCTTCCTTATGAAGCGTTTTATACCCTGGATGCGATCGTGCGTACGAACTGGCGCATGATCATCAGCCACCGGAAGTTATTGGAATGGAATCCTTCCCGGAACGCTGAAAACCACCGGTCCGACAGCCTGCTGTCAACCTTCTTCACCATGTGGACGGGGCCTTTTATCGGGGTGGGTGTTCTTTTCTATCTGATCATCGTCTCCCCGATCCATGTCATTACGGCTTTCATCCTGCTGGGAGTATGGACGGCTTCGCCGGCCATCGCCTGGTGGTTCAGTCGTCCGCTGGAGGTATCGGAGTCCAAATTAAACAACGAGCAGGAGCTTTTTCTTAGGCAACTGGCACGGAAGACCTGGTCTTTTTTCGAAAAATTCGTTGGACAAGCCGATCAATGGCTGCCGCCGGATAACTACCAGGAACTCCCGGTGGAGAGGGTGGCTCACCGCACTTCCCCCACCAATATGGGGCTTGCGTTGCTGGCGAACCTTAGCGCCTGGGATTTTGGATATATCACTACCCGGCAAATGGCCGACCGATGCCTTCGTACCCTGGATACCATGCAAAGCCTGGAAAGGTTCAGGGGGCATTTTTTTAACTGGTATGATACGCTGACCTTACAGCCCCTTCCACCCCGCTATATCTCCACGGTAGACAGCGGCAATCTCAGCGGTCATCTTTTAACTCTGCGGCAGGGGTTGCTCTCGATGTCCTATCAGAAAATACTGACCGTCCAATCACTGGAAGGGATGAGGGATACGGCCGGGCTCCTGGAAAGGGAAATGAAAGAAAAACCCGTATTCCGGCAATTCAAAAAAGATCTTGAGCTTATTTGTAAAGAACCGGTCCTCACGCTGCCGGCCATGAAAGCAGCCCTGGAAAAGCTGGCGATATCCTCTACCCGAATGGCAGTCGGGCACGATATCGACCGGGAAAGTGAAATGTACCGATGGGCGGAAGCGCTCACCCTTCAGATCCAGGGGCACCTGGAAAACCTCTTCGTGCTGACTCCCTGGCTGCTGCTGCCTCCTGCGCCTTCGGAACTGGAGGACCTTTCCTTACCGTCAGCAATCCCCACCCTGTATGAATTGACAGAAATGGAATCTTCCTGGTCCCCCGAGATCGAACGACGACTTACTTCGAATCCTTCTTTTGAAGAAAAGCAATGGCTCAGCCAGTTGAAGGAAGCGCTGGGCAAGTCAGGTCACTCGGCCAGGCAACAGATCAATCAGCTGGAAACGCTCGGCTCGCAATGTGCGGCGCTGGCCGATGTAGAATATGATTTCCTCTACGACAAATCACAGAAATTACTCACCATCGGATATAACATCACCGAGAATCGACGGGATGCCGGCTTTTATGATCTACTGGCTTCCGAAGCCAGGCTGGGCATCTTTGTCGGTATTGCCGAAGGGAAATTACCCCAGGAAGCATGGTTTGCCCTGGGCAGGCAGCTTACCAATGCCGGAGGTTCTTCTATCCTCGTCTCCTGGAGCGGGTCGGTGTTCGAATACCTTATGCCGCGGCTGGTGATGCCCGAGTATGAAAATACGCTGCTGGATCAGACCAATAAGGCCATGGTGCAAAGGCAGATCGAATATGGGAACCAGCGCAATGTGAGCTGGGGTATTTCAGAGTCCGGGTACAATATGGTGGATGCGCATCTCAACTACCAGTATCGTGCATTCGGAGTCCCGGGGCTTGGTTTGAAAAGGGGGTTGGCAGAAGACCTGGTCATTGCGCCTTATGCCACTGTCATGTCCCTGATGGTAGCGCCGGAAGAGGCTTGCGAGAACCTGGAACAGATGGCATCGGATGGATTCGAGGGAAAGTATGGGTTTTTCGAGGCTATCGATTAT
Organism: Puia sp.; assembly: GCA_036394375.1. Lineage (GTDB taxonomy): Bacteria > Bacteroidota > Bacteroidia > Chitinophagales > Chitinophagaceae > Puia. The sequence continues at coordinate 143,802 of DASWFF010000126.1, read as the reverse complement.
ACTCCTGCCCGTCTGCCCAGGGGACAGACCAATGTGGTCATACGCTCGTTCATGGTGCATCACCAGGGGATGAGCCTGCTCTCATTGGGATATCTTTTACTGGACAGGCCCATGCAGAAAAGATTCGGGTCGGAGCTGACTTTCCAGGCAACTTTATTGTTACTGCAGGAACGGATCCCCAAGGCTACCGGTTTCTATGCGCCACCGGCCGATATTCCGGATACCAGCGTAACCGCTTCCGATACCGGCATGCGGGTCATCACCACCCCGGACACCGCCGTGCCCGAAGTGCAGTTGTTATCGAACGGGCGCTATCATGTGATGGTGACGAATGCCGGCGGAGGCTACAGCCGATGGAAAGATATGGCGGTTACCCGCTGGCGGGAAGACGGCACATCCGACAACTGGGGCAGCTTCTGTTATATACGGGACCTTGAGAATGCGGGATACTGGTCGACAGGTCATCAGCCTACCCTCCGGGCCGCGAAGAGCTACGAGGCCGTCTTCTCCCAGGGACGCGCAGAATTCCGTCGCCGGGATAATGATATAGAGACCCATACGGAGATCGTCGTATCTCCGGAGGATGATATCGAGATGAGGCGGGTCCACCTGACGAACCGCTCCCGGAAGAAACGCATCATCGATGTGACCAGTTATGCGGAAGTAGTGCTCAGCTCCGGGATCGCCGATGCTTTGCATCCGGCTTTCAGTAATCTTTTTACGGAAACCGAGATCATCCCTGACCGGCATGCCATCCTGTGTACCCGCCGGCCACGATCTGCCGGGGACCCGACTCCCTGGATGTTCCATCTAATGAAGGTACACGCCACCGATGGGCAGGGAGTCTCTTATGAGACGGACCGTATGAAGTTCGTCGGTCGCGGCAATACCATTGCCGATCCGCAGGCTATGAGCCAGGGAGCTTTGTCCGGCACGCAGGGACCGGTACTGGATCCCATTGTCTCTATCCGATACCGGCTCACGCTGAATCCGCTGGAGACCGTTACCGTGGATATGGTCTTCGGCATGGGAGAGACCCGTGAAGTAAGTATGGGGCTGATCGAAAAATACCAGGACCATCACCTGACAGACCGTGCTTTCGAGCTGGCCTGGACCCATAGCCAGGTAGTGCTGAGGCAGATCAATGCCACGGAAGCGGATGCGCAGCTCTATGCGCGTTTAGCCGGTTCCGTGATCTATGCCAATGCGGCGCTGCGTGCAGACCCTTCGATCCTTGTTCAAAACCAGCGGGGGCAATCCGGGCTCTGGGGCTATTCCATTTCCGGCGACCTGCCCATTGTGCTGGTACAGATAGAAGATCCGGCCAATATCGACCTGGTGAAACAAATGATACAGGCGCATGCTTACTGGCGTCTGAAAGGGCTGATCGTCGACCTGGTGATCTGGAATGAAGATCATGGAGGATATCGTCAGCTTTTACAAAGTCAATTGCTGGGGCTCATCAGCGCCGGCATAGAAACGGATATAGCGGATCGTCCCGGCGGCATCTTCATACGGATAGCGGACCAGATCTCTGAAGAAGACCGTATCCTGCTGCAAACGGTAGCCCGTATCATCATATCCGATGGCGCAGGCGAGCTGAGCTACCAGGCAGGCAAGCGCAATATACCCAGGATGCTGATTCCCCGATATATTCCCCGCCAGCCTTATTTTCCGCAGGTCGGGCATACGCCGGGTCGCCGGGATCATGCGGACCTGCTATTTTACAACGGGCTGGGTGGTTTCTCTGCCGACGGACGCGAATATATCATCACCACATCCCGGGAGCAGACGACTCCCGCGCCCTGGATCAATGTACTCGCCAATCCAAATTTCGGCACCGTCATTTCGGAAAGCGGGCAGGCTTATACCTGGCATGAGAATGCTCACGAATTCCGCCTCACTCCCTGGAATAATGATCCTGTCAGCGATCCGGCCGGAGAGACTTTCTATATCCGGGATGAAGAGAGCAGTATTTACTGGAGCCCGGCGCCCTTGCCGGCCCGGGGGAAATTCCCTTATACCACCCGTCACGGCTTTGGATATACGATTTTCGAATACAATGAAGATGGCATTTATTCGGAGATGAAGGTCTATGTAGATATAGAAGCGGCCGTCAAGTACACGGTCATCAAATTGAGCAATCATTCGGGCAGGGAGCGGAAGCTGTCATTGACCGGTTATGTGGAATGGGTACTGGGCGATCTGCGTCCTAAGTCAGCCATGCATATCGTTACTTTCATCGATGGGGAAACGGGCGCTCTTTTTGCCCGGAACCCTTACAATATAGAATTCGGAGAGCAGGTAAGCTTTTTCGATGTCGACGAGGAGACCCGCACTTTTACCGGAGACCGTACTGAATTCATCGGACGGAACGGAAGCCTCCGAAACCCCGATGCGCTGACCCGGGTGAAGCTGTCGGGAAAGACCGGCGCCGGCGCAGATCCCTGCGGCGCCTTGCAGGTAGCCATCGATCTACCCGACGGAGGGGAGAAAGAGATCCTCTTTTTACTGGGCGCCGCCAAAAATCCCCAGGAGGCCAGCAGCCTGGTGCGTCAGTTCAAGGGGAATGCCGTCGCCGCAGAAGCCCTGGAGAAAGTTCAAACTTACTGGCAAAAGACACTGGGCGCCCTGCAGGTAGCAACGCCGGACCCCGCCCTGAATATATTGGCGAACGGGTGGCTGCTTTACCAGACCATTGCCTGCCGGATCAGGGGACGCAGCGGTTATTACCAGTCGGGGGGAGCATTCGGATTCCGCGATCAGCTGCAGGATTCCCTGGCTATCCTTCATACGGAGCCTGCTCTCGTACGCGAACATCTTTTGCTCAGCGCCTCCCGTCAGTTCAGGGAAGGAGACGTGCAGCATTGGTGGCATCCCCCGGCAGGGAGAGGGGTACGCACCCGTTGCTCCGACGACTATCTCTGGCTGCCTTTCGTGACCAGCCGGTATGTGCTGCATACGGGAGATACCGGCGTATTGGATGAACAGGCAGGCTTCCTGGAAGGTCGTCTGTTAAACCCGGAAGAAGAATCCTATTATGACCTTCCCGGAAGGAGCAATCAATCCGGCAGTCTTTACGAGCATTGTGTACGGGCTATCCGGCATGGGTGGCGTTATGGAGAGCATGGACTGCCCCTGATGGGATCCGGAGACTGGAACGACGGGATGGATAAGGTAGGACAGCATGGAAAGGGCGAAAGCATCTGGCTGGGGTTCTTCCTCTATGCCGTGCTCAACCGGTTCGTCGTGATCGCCCGTCTTCATAATGACGGGGCTTTTGCGGAGGAGTGTCTCCGGGAAGCAGCGAAACTAAAAGAGAATCTCAATAAGAACGGTTGGGATGGAGAGTGGTATCGCCGGGCTTATTTCGACGATGGCAGTCCGCTGGGTTCCTCCAAAAATGACGAATGCCGGATCGATAGCATTGCCCAAAGCTGGTCAGTGTTGTCCGGTGCCGGAGAAACTGCCCGCGCCCGTCAGGGAATGGAAGCGGCCGATCAGCATCTGGTGCGGAGGGATACCGGCATCATCCAGCTATTGGATCCTCCTTTCGATAAATCCGCGCTGGATCCCGGTTATATCAAAGGATACGTACCGGGCGTCCGGGAGAATGGCGGGCAGTATACGCATGCGGCCATCTGGCTTACCATGGCCTTTGCCGCCCTGGGAGACAGGGCAAGGGCTTATGAACTGTTCAGTATGATCAATCCCCTGCACCATGGGGATAGCCCGCAGAAAATAAGCACGTATAAGGTGGAACCTTATGTAGCGGCGGCCGATGTATATTCTATCGCCCTGCATAAAGGCCGGGGAGGATGGACCTGGTATACGGGTTCTGCCGGCTGGATGTACCAGTTGATCACGGAATCCCTGCTCGGACTCGTCCGGGAGGGAGATCATTTACGACTCGCCCCCTGCCTGCCTCCGGGATGGGGCCTTTTCAGCATCCATTACCGGTTCAGAGAAACCATCTATATCATTCAGTTTGTGCCAACACAGGAGGAGGCCATGAGCCTGTTAGTGGACGAGGTAGCACAGGAGGGTGACCGGGTGACCCTGGTGGATGACGGGAAGGAGCATACTGTGGAGGTCAGGATGGGAAGATAGGCGCCGATAGGAATGAGGGAGGAAATCGGGTTTATGCTTTGGAGATTAATTCTTTGACGGTAGCATCCTGCCGTTTGAAATAATTCTCCAGCTCTTTCAGGCGTTGTACCTGCACACGGGTAGGATGGATAAAGGGCCGCGCTTTTTTCACGGTTGCCAGCGCATCAGGATAAGCAGCCCCCATTTTTAACAGGTAGGCGATCGCCATCGTAGGGCCTCTGCCTATTCCCTGCCTGCAATGGATATAGACCTTGCCTCCATTCTTTATTTCATCCCGGACGAATTCCGCGCCTTTTACCAGGTCTTCCAGCACGGGGGCCGTATGGTCGACCGTAGGAAGGTGCAGGTAGTGAAATCCTTCGTATTCCGCTTCCTGGTAGATGGTGGAATGCATGCGCATGTTGATGATCGCCGTGATGCCTGTTTCTTTTAATTGCTTCAAGCCCTGCAGGTCATACTGACCGCCTAAAAAAAGGTTGGCCGTGATCTGGCTTCTTTTCTGAGTAGGAACCCCTTTGATCAGCAGTCCTATGCTTTTTATTTTCCATATCATTTGTCCATTGCCGTATTTGCGTATTACCGCACTAAAGGTATGCCGCCCGCCGGTAAACAAGATTATCTTATTTATAAATTATACGCCTATCCGGGACAAGAAGCCGGAATCAGAGAATAACAGATGTGAATTATTTATTTGTTAACTTGCCGGTTATTCTAAAGATTGCATACATGAAAAAATTAACGGGTCTCCTTTTAATCCTGTCCGTTTTTAGCGCCTGCCATTTGAAAAAAGACTATGACAAAGTATTCAGCGACCCCGTTTTATACTGCAAGACCGTCTATGAACTGAACAATGTAGTGATGGGAAATAACTTCAGCCCCATCGTCGCCTCCCGTAATTATATGTATGCCAATGTGGCTGCATACGAAGTGATAGCCGCCGGTTACCCGGCCTCCTATAATTCCCTGGCTGGCCAACTGACGGGATTGAAATCCGTTCCTGCCCCGATAGCCGGTCGTAAGGTCGATTTTCACCTGGCGGCGCTGCTTGCCTTTTGTAAGCTGGGCGAAGCGGTCACTTTCCCCGCAGGCAGTATGAGTGTATATGTAGACAGCCTGAAAAAATTAGCGGCCGACCATGGCATGCCGGATGATCTTTTACAAAACTCTATCGCCTTTGCCGATACTGTTTCGGCTGCCATTATGAAATGGAGTAAACTCGACAATTATTTAGAGACCCGCGGCGCCCCGGAGTACAATGTACTGGATTCCCCCGGAAGGTGGGTGCCCACTCCCCCGGCCTATTCACCTGCGTCCGAACCCCACTGGAACGAGATCCGTGAACTGGTCATAGATAGCGTCAACCAGTTCCTGCCCGCTCTTCCCTATCATTTCGATGTTACTCATCCCCAAAGCGATTATTATAAAGAGGTAAAAAAAATAGAGCAAAGAACAGACAGCCTCACCCCCGAACAGACCTTCATCGCGGATTTCTGGGATGACAATCCGTTTAAACTAAATGTTTCCGGCCACCTGATGTTCGGCACCAAAAAGTTCTCTCCCGGGGGGCACTGGATGAGTATAACGGGTATTGCCGCGGAGAAATCGGGCGCCGATTTCCCTACGACGGTCTGTGCCTATGCCAAAACGGCGATTGCCTTATTTGACACTTTCATTCAATGCTGGAATATAAAGTATAAATATAATACCGTGCGGCCGGAAACGGTCGTCAACCGGTATTTCGATGCTAACTGGAGGCCTCATTTACAGACCCCTCCTTTTCCTGAATATACCTGCGGGCATTGTTATATTTCTGCTGCCGCTTCCGAAGCACTGACCAGTGTGTTCGGAGATAATTTTGCGTATACCGATACGACGGAACTGGAATTCGGCATCGGCAAAAGGTCGTATACTTCTTTCCGGAATGCCGCCCTGGAAACGGCCAGCTCAAGATTTTACGGAGGAATTCACTTTTTTTATTCCACGGTGGCCAGTCATGATATGGGAATAAAGATAGGGCAACATATCGTAAGCCGGCTGAAGATGAAAAAATAAGAGGCCTGTCTCCGGACCATGCATAAAATCCGGCGACAGGCACAAAATAAGAGGCTTCCTTACTTAAAAGGAAGCCTCCCTTAACTTCAACCTGAAAACAAAACAAAGCATTACTTTGAAAAGTCGTTGATGCCGTAGTAGTACACTTCTTTACTACCGGGATATACACCCTGTATCTGGAAGTTGGCCGATTGATTGCTTAAGGCCTCTTTCAATTGATCTACCGATTTTACAGGCTGATCGCCGATCTTAGTAATAACAAAGCCCGGGCGCATATTGGTCTGACTGCCGAGGATACCCCCTTCCTGTATATTGGTAACCTGCACACCGCCGTCGATCCCCAGTTTGGCAGCGTCCTCTCCTCTAATAGTTGAGAAATCGGCCCCAAGGGATTGAATGGCTGCACTCTGCTGGCTGGCAAAAGTTCCCAATTTGTTTTTCAATACTACGTCCACTGTTCTTTCACTGCCATTCCTCAGGTAAGTGATGGCTATCTTATCTCCCGGCTTCTGACGGGCGATCTGTTCGGACAACTGTGAAGTGGTGGTTACTGCAGCGTTGTTTATTTTCAGGATAGCGTCTCCTTTTTTAAGGCCTGCTTCGGCGGCTGCCCCTTTAGGGTCTACTTCCATGATCCATACGCCGTTCACATCGTCATTAATTCCCAGTTCTTTTTTCTTTGCGTCGTCCAATTGTTCAGGCGCCATGCTGATCCCCAGATAACCTCTTTGCACAGAACCGAATTTCAGGATGTCTTCCACCACCTTCTTCACCAGGTTGGAGGGAATCGAATAAGCATATCCTGCATAAGACCCGGTCGGGGATGCAATAGCTGCGTTGATACCGATCAGTTCCCCGTTCGTATTCACCAGGGCGCCGCCGCTGCTGCCGGGATTTACGGCTGCATCCGTCTGGATAAAAGATTCTACGGGAGCAGCGCCTTGTCTGTTGATACCGATGTTCCGGGATTTGGCGCTGATGATACCTTCGGTGACAGTAACATCCAGGTTAAGGGGATAGCCTATAGCCAATACCCATTGTCCCAGTCTTGCCTCATCCGAATTGCCCAGGGGCATGACGGGTAGGTTGTGACCGTCGATCTTAATCAATGCCAGATCGGTATTGGCATCGGTACCGATGACTTTGGCTTTGTAGCTTTTTCGGTCATTCAAGGTGACACTGATATCCGTTGCGCCATCCACTACGTGGTTGTTGGTTACAATGTAGCCATCGGCGCTGATAATAACGCCTGAGCCTGAAGCCCGTTGGTCCTGCTGCTGGGGCTGCCCGCCATCGCCAAAGAACCTTCTGAAAAAGTCACTTCCATCACCATCGTCTCCAAACGGGTTCTGCTGAGGGGATCTGCGTGCGACCTCCTTGAATTTGGTGACTGTTTTAATATGTACGACCGAGGGGACGGCTCCGGTGGCTGCTTTTTCAAAATCAACGGTCGGAGAGGCTGCTGCCGGTCCGGTATATGAAGTATGGGTTGCCGGCGGATTGTTGGTCTGAAAAAGAGAGCTGCCGTCCTTTTGGGGATTGGCAGCAAACAACACAGCCCCGGCTGCTATAGCTGCTATGCCCAGAAAGGCGGTTAATTTAATAGTCTTTGTCATGTTTCTTTTTTTTAGACTATAAATGTTGCCCTGAATCCTGAATGATTTCTGAATAAATGAAAGCAGGAAATGTTAAAATCGGACGGAAAAGACATGCATTTGATTGTCAAACTGATACTGAATGGAATAGTGGTTGAGTTTGCTTATTTTTTTAACAATTTCTAAACCCAGGCCGATGCTATTGGCATCCGGGCTCTCCTTTTGAAAACGTTGGAAAAGTTTGTTGGTATCGAGGGAGGAAGGCCTGCCGGAGTTCCGGATGGTCAGTTCTTTTGCTTTCAGGGTTATTTCTATAGAGCCATTGGGTATATTGTGGCGGATGGCATTGGATAATAAATTGCCTAGCAGGATCTCTATCAGGGTCTTATTCGCTTCGACCACAATGTCCTTCGCGCTGTCCTTCGCATCGGTCTTCGCATTGTCCTCCGTATCGTTAAAGTGGAGGTGAATGGATTGCTGTTGGATCTGAAACTCATATTGCTGCACCAGTTTCTGCAGTGTATCCTTTATGGAGACGGTCTCTTTCTCCAGGAACTGATCGTTATCGATCTTCGTCAACAGGATCAGGCTTTTATTCAGCCGGGCCATTCTCTTACTGGCGTTGGCCAGGTCTGTGATCAGCGCGGCCTGGTCTTCATTCAGGGGTTTGGTCTGCATCAGTAATTCCAGCTTGGACTGGAATACGGCCAGGGGACTTTGCATTTCATGCGACGCGTTCTCCGTAAATTCTTTCTGGCTGGAATAGACCTGGTAATTCCGTTCGGTCAGTTGTTCGATGGCTTTATTCAGATCATTGAATTCGCTGACGGAGGAGGGTTCCAGTTTCAGTACGGGTTGTTTATCGACGCGGTATTCCTGTAAGCGTTTTAAAGTGTGGTAAAAGGGCTGCCATATTTTTTTTGTCAGCATCCTGTTGATCGCGAGCAGTCCCAGCAGCAGGGCGACGAGCAAAACAGCCGACACCAGGATGATCCTTTGGATCAGTAGGTACCGGTCAACCAGGGATGTCTTGATCTCTACGCGATAAGATTCCTGGTTGATATAAAAGTGAGAGGCCAGGAGCCGGTTGGGGGACGCCCCCCGGTAAGAATCAGCCGACTCATTGTTATACAGGGAGTCACCCTTTTTACCGGGCTGTTCTTTTTTTAAAATAATATCATACCCGGGGAAGTTGAGATTACCTTCGTTGTTGCCCGCGGCTGCATTGAGCAACTGCGGCATGATGCGGGTCTTTGTGGCTATTAAATTTTCGTCTACGCTGGCAACCATCATTTTTTTCAGCGCGAAATAAAAGACAGGGATAGCGACCAGCAGGATGACCACGGAAAAAATGAAGTAAGACGTTATAGTCTTTTTTAATAATTGCATCAGCTTTCGAATAATTGCGTTAAATCCCGAATGATTTTCGTTAGACCCAGAATGACCGCATCAGATCTCGAATTTATAGCCCATCCCATAGACTGCCTTGATATAATCTTCGCTTCCGGCGGCAGCCAGTTTCTTTTTCAGGTTCTTTATATGGGCATAAATGAAATCAAAATTATCGAATATTTCCGCTTCATCGCCTGATATCCTTTCTGCGATGGCGTTTTTGGAAACCACCCTGTTTTTGTTGGAGACCAGGTATAGCAACAGGTCATATTCCGTCCGGGTGAGGTCGACCGGTTTGCCGAACACCTTTACTATTTTGGCGTTGGTATCGAAGGTGAATTCATTGAGGGTGAAAACGCTGCTGCCGTCAAATCTCCTCCTCCGGATAACGGCGGCGATCCTTGCGCTCAATTCGGGCAGGTGGAAGGGTTTGGGAAGATAATCATCGGCGCCGAGGTTCAATCCTGCAATGCGGTCAGTCATGGAGTCACGGGCGGAAATAATGATCACCCCGTCTGTTTTGTTATTGGCTTTTAGTTCCTTTAAGACCTGCAGGCCATTTCCATCGGGGAGCGATATATCCAGTAAGATGCAGTCGTAATCGAAGGATTCTGTTTTCTCCATGGCGGTTTTAAAATCAGAGGCCACTTCGCAGGAGTAGTTTTCTGCTTTCAGATAAGCGACGATGCTCTTGCTTAGTTCCTCTTCATCTTCTATTACCAGTATTTTCATGGCCGATGGTTTATGAGGACACAAGATAGGAATTGAGGATCAATTTACTGCGTGCAAATAGCAGGCCAGGGAGAAGCAGACTATGTCGTGAGAACTATGTTTTATGAGGCGCGGTATTTTCGGGTACGCTTCCTGCGAATGAACTTTTTTCGAAGATATTTCCTACGAAGTGATTTCTTTCGTTGAGCTTCGATCGCCCGACCGAGATTTTGATAGGGTTCTGTATGGTTATTGTTTTCGTCAAGAATGCCGGCATTCCTCAAAGATTGGAGCGCTTCTTCGCGGGTAAAACCTTTTTCCAGCCTTCTTATAGCTATATTTTCCAGATTCCGGATGTCTTGTTCAGTCATTGTAATAAGATTTATTTAGTGAATATATTATTCATGTATGAAGAAGCTTCCAATAATTTTGGAAAGACAACTTCTTTTCTAGGGAGGAAAAATCCTTTAATGCAATTAGGGTTGCGGATACAGATCTGGATATGGCTTTTTTCAAGGATGCCGGCACCGGTAAAGACGGGGCCACCTTCGGTGAATACGCCCCGGGTGGAGTCGAATACTTTGTTGTGGGAGAAGCCTTCATTCACTGTATCATCCCGGACACTGCGTAATATTTTGCCATGCATATATTCAATCACTGCGCAATCTAACTCCCGTAAAATTTTATCCTGATGCTTGTCATGAGGCGAGTCTTTATTTTCAGGTAATTTCTCAGCTGCTGTTGTGAATGTTGTGGACATCCAGTCAAAATAATCTTTAAGAAGCAACAGATAGGTAGAATCAAGAAAATCACAGCAATGACCTAGGAACAATACGGCGCCAATTACAGAAGGTTTTTCAATGCGTCCCCTCGCCTTTTTATCTTTAGCCCATTGCAAGGTCCGTTCATGATTATTTTCCCAAAAATACATGCCATGCCCTAACCAGTCATATTTTTCTTTACTGAACACAATTTCGCTCGGCTGGTTTAACAGACGGTCCCTTACGCTCTCATCACAACCATGAAAGCCAAAAATTAAATTTGGTTTAACATCGTACATATAAGCTACTTTGAATAGCCTAAAGTCTACTTTTGAGTGGCCCTGATGGCCCTGCCGAGATTTTGGTATGGCTCTGTATAATTACCATTTTCATCAAGAATGCCGACATCCCTCAAAGATTGAATTGCTTCTTCGCGGGTCATGTCTTTTTTTTGTCCTTCTAATGCTATATTTCGCAGATTCTTGATGTCTTGTTCATTCATCGTAGTACGATTGTAATACAAAAATAATTAAAATAAATACGCCGGTTAAAAAAATCGTTGTTTTGGGATTTTTTTTCGGAATGGTCCCGATCGGGCAGGATCGCACTGTATTATGGGCAATATTGCTGTCGCCAACTTTGCTCTATGCGCAGCAGGATAATTCTGCGGGAAGCAATAGGAGAAGATGAGGAATTCAGCCAGAATTAACAATTTTGAGGAAGTGAAGGGTTCTACGAAAGGACTAACATATTTAAAAACATCACCATATATCAAACTAACACCTTTCAAGCAGGCAAAAATTCAATTTTGGGAGCCCCCCTTGTTCTTCATTCTATTTATTGGTAATTTGCAGACAACTGACAGTTAAGTAACCGAAAAAACTTCCAGCTTTGTGAAAATAGCCATTCGTGCTTTTTTGTTCATCTTCTTTCTGATTAGTTTGCTCTATTGCGGCTGGTTAAATATAGAGTTACTCATAACCCATGCAAATTCCAAAAACGCCCTTTCTCATTTTTCAGATCAACAGCAATCAGAACTCATAAAAATACCAGTATGCCAACTGGATAAAGATCAGTCGGACGAGGTTTGGTTTCATGATAAACTATTTGATGTTGTAAAAAGAGAACGCATTCATGATACCGTATATGTTTACGTAGCCCCGGACAAAGATGAACAGGATGTATTGGATATGATTTTTGATCATTTTCGTTCAGAAGACTGTCTGGCATCAGAGGACGTTAACAGGGTGAGCCCTTTAAAACATATTTCACGGGCAATTGATTGGCACTATATCCTCAGACAACCGCAAGAATCATTTCATCCTATCCCCGGAATTTGTACCATAAATATAAAGGCATCCCCTGAGCTGACAGGTGCATCGGAAGTTCTTACCCCCCCACCCAGGAAAATACACCTGCCGGAAACTCTTATGCTATAGGAATAACTATTGGCAGGAGTATTTATTTATTCTTCCCTACATCCAAGTTTTTTTATTCAAAACATTTATGAAAAGTAAATATACTTTGGCATGCGCGCTATTGCTCCTGTCAGCCTCAATAACGGTATACGCGCAAAACAGGCTAACAGGAACTGTCAGGAACGCTCAAAGTGGTAAAACCTTACAGGGCGTTACCATCTATATACCCGACCTACAAACCGGAGCAACAACGGATTCATCAGGAGCTTATTCGATAGACAATATCCCTGCAGGTAATTTTTTGGTAAAAGCAAGTATGATCGGGTATGGAACATGGGTAGAAACAATAAACATCAAAAGGTTGGTACAGAAAGATTATGAATTGAAGCCATCCGCCACAGACCTGAAAGAGGTGATCATCACAGGTGTTATATCGGCAACTGATAAGCAAAAAAGCCCGGTTATTGTCAGCATAATGAGCAACAAAGAGTTGCTGGAGAACTCCTCTACCAATGTAATTGATGCTATTACAAAAGTCCCGGGTGTTTCAGCTATTACTGATGGTCAGAGTATTTCCAAACCAGTGATCCGGGGTCTGGGATATAATCGTGTACTGACCATTAATGATGGCGTTCAACAAATAGACCAGGCCTGGTTTGACGAATTTGGCATTGAAGCCGATCCTGATGCGGTGAATAGGGTCGAAATTCTTAAAGGACCCGCTTCCTTGGCTTATGGCTCGGATGCGATAGCTGGCGTAGTTAATCTTATTCCCGAAGAGCCGCTGCCCGAAGGACAAATGAAAGGAGATATTCTTTTTAATTACCAAACCAATAATGGGCTCATCAATAACATGGCCCACCTGTCAGGCACCAAAAACGGGATTGCATGGAGCGCCCGGATTGATAACATCATGGCGCATGCTTACCAGAATCCCCAGGACGGCTACGTATTGAATTCGCAGTTCAGCAATTTTAATATGGATGGCACAATCGGACTTCATCGTAAATGGGGATATACGCAGCTACATGCAGGTTATTTCGACATGAAAACCGGCATTGTCGATGGTACAAGGGATTCCGCAACGGGTCTGATGGAGAGGCCGGTATCTTATCCGGACCTGAATGCAGGTGCCCCTACATATGAGTTACCCACAAAAACGGAACAAACCAGTTATACTCCTTTTGTCATTCATCAAAGGATTCAACACAAAAAAATTGTGTGGGACAATAGCATCGCCCTTGGAGACGGGCGTATCAAAGCTATATTCTCCTGGCAAAAAAACCAGCGCCAGGAGGCGAACGATCCCACCATGCCCAATACGCCGAATATATATTATTCTTCCAATGCCGCTACTTATGACATACGATATATATATCCTCAAATTGGAGGATTTAATATATCGTTGGGGGCTAACGGAGTGTACCAGGCATCGAAAAGCCTGGGCACGCTACTATTGATCCCAAACTATAATTTCTTTGAAATAGGAGGCTTTGCCATCGCAAATAAAAAACTGGGGAAACTTAATCTGAGCGGGGGTATCCGATATGATACAAGAACGTTTAACGGCGTTGACCATTGGGTAGATTCAACTACCCAGGCCCCGGCAGATCCGACTGCACCCAATGCATTTCACGAGTTTCCCGGGTTTACTTCTCATTTTTCAGGAATGTCTTTTAGTTTTGGAGGAACCTATGATTTCACAAAGAATATATTCATTAAAGCTAATATAGCCAGGGGCTGGAGAGCGCCCAGTGTAGCCGAATGTGCCGCAAACGGCGTACATGATGGCACGGTAGTATATGAGATCGGAGATAATACCATCAATCCCGAAACCAGCCTGGAAGAAGATCTTGCTTTCGGAATAAATTCAAAAGATATAGATTTTGAGGTTGACCTGTTTAACAACAACATCAACAAATTCATTTATGCCCGGGGATTGAAAAGCGTATTTGGAGGAGACTCCATTAATAATTCACTCAATGCAGCAGGATTGGGTGCAGCGCCGGTATATAAATACACCCAGGGTAAAGCCCGGCTTTATGGGGGAGAAATAGCAATGACGATTCATCCCTCAACTGTAGCGTGGATAGAACTCAACTCGACTTTAAGTTTGGTATATGGAAGTTTGTCAAATGTGCCTGATTCTGTTAAATATTTACCCTTTGTGCCACCCACAAGGTTGACCACAGACCTGAAGTTTCCTGTAAAGGCTTTGGGAAAGGGAATAAAAAATGCTTATATAAAGGCTGGTATGCTGGATTGTTTCCAGCAAAAAGATATATACCAGCAATATGCCATTTATAACGGGTTAAATACCGCTTTAACACCTTTTGAATATGCGGCCAGCAGAACAGCAACCAAAGGATATGTACTATTCAATGCCGGTGCAGGCGGGGATATTATCTCGAAAGGCCATACCATTTGCCAATTTTATATACTGTGCAGTAATCTTTTCAATACCGGTTATATCGATTACATGAGCCGGTTTAAATATTATCCTGTAAACTATACCACTGGCAGAGTAGGCGTATTCAATATGGGAAGAAATATTAGTTTAAAATTGCTGATACCTATAGACTTTAAAAAATAACAGCCATATTTTTCAGGGAGGCCGGCCTGCTTTTACGTTCTGGGGTATTACCAGCCTTTGATAGCGCCGCCTTTAAAAGCTGTTTCCGCAGCCTGTTCCACTTCGGGGGATTGGTAAGATTTTACGAATTTTTGTACGTTTTCCTGCTCTTTATTATCATCCCTGGACACAATAATATTTACATAAGGAGATTTTTCGTCTTCTACGAAGATCCCATCCCGCCGGGCAACCAATCCGGCGGGTCCGGCAAACGTATTATTGATGATGGCGATGCTCACTTTCGGATCGTCCAGTGATCTTGGCAGCTGGGGCGCTTCCAGTTCCAGGATCGATAAATTTTTAGGGTTGCTGACGACATCATTTAAGGTTGGCAACAGACCGACCCCGTCTTTCAGTGTCAAAAGCCCGGCCTTTTGTAATAAAAGCAGGGCCCGTCCCGCATTGGTCGGATCATTCGGGATGATGATGGAGCTGCCATCTTTCAATTGGTCGAGGCTTTTTATCTTTCTTGAATAACCGGCAAGCGGGTATACAAAGGTATTTCCCAAAATGGCAAAATGATAGCCCCGCTGCCTTGCCTGAACATCTAAAAAAGGTTTGTTCTGAAAGACATTGACGTCGATGTCTTTTTGATGCAGGGCCTCGTTCGGCATTACGTAATCATTGAATTGCACCAACTCTACTTCCAGGCTATACTTCTCTTTAGCCAGTTTCTGAGCGGCTTGTGCCACCACATATTCCGGACCGGACTCTACCCCTACTTTGATATGATTCGCATCGTTCTTATGGGCGCCCTGGCCACAACTGTATAAAAATACCGGGAGGGCGAAAAGGAGGTTGGCTATCGGGAACTTCCTGTTTGCTTTCATTATTTTGATTTACTTGCTGAGATCTTCAACTTTAATTTTTCTATAATCCACTTACTTCCTGTGATCCACTTTTCGGGCAATCGTCTGACCTATCCATTGAATTAAAAATACTAGCCCTACCAGCAAGACCAGCACCGTATTCATCACTACGATATCATACCCGACATATCCATACTGATAACCGATCTGCCCTAATCCCCCTGCCCCTACGGCGCCGCCCATGGCAGAATAGCCCACCAGCGCAATCAAGGTAATCGACGCGCTGTTCACGATGGAGGGAAGGGCTTCGGGCAATAAGACCTTGTATACGATCTGAGCGGGTGTCGCACCCATCGCCCGGGCTGCTTCGATCAGTCCATTTGGGACTTCCAGCAGGCTGTTTTCCACCATCCTGGCGATAAAGGGGGCCGCACCGATGCTCAGGGGCACCAGCGCCGCCAGCACGCCGATAGAAGTCCCCACCAGCATCCTGGTGAAAGGGATCATCCAGACGATTAAAATGATGAATGGGATCGAGCGGAAAATATTCACCACGACGGAGACCAGGCGGTTAACAGAGCGGTGTTCCAGCACCTGGTCTTTGCGGGTCAGGAATAAGAGCACTCCGGTCGGCAAGCCGATCAGAAACCCGAAAAAACCGGACACGAATGTCATCACGACGGTCTCCCAGAGCCCATGGATCAGCAGCGAGATCATTGATTCAGACATATCCTAGAATTTCCGCTTTGATTTGATGGTTATTGTAACAATCGATCGCTTTTTGGGTATTGGTTCCGGAGCCGGATATTTCCAGCAGCATAATCCCGAATTTGGCGCCTCCCGCATAATCCATCTGCGCGGACACGATATGATTATTTACGCCATACAGACGGGATGCCTCGGATAATACCGGCAGCTTTGACGATTCCCCGGTAAATTCCAGTTTCACCAGGGGGTGTCTGCCCTCATCCGGCAACGGGTTCAAACGCTGCTGGTATTCCAATGGGATATTAAAATGCAGCGAAGAAGCAATAAACTGCCGGGTCAGTTCCGTGCGGGGATGGGAAAAAATCTCGCTTACCGTCCCCTGCTCGATCAGCCTTCCTTCGCTAATGATCCCGACCTTATCGCAGATAGCTTTCACTACATTCATTTCATGGGTAATGAGTAAGATCGTGATCTGAAAACGGTGGTTGATATCTTTCAGCAAGGCAAGGATAGAGCGGGTGGTTTCCGGGTCCAGGGCGCTGGTGGCTTCGTCGCAGAGCAGCACTTTAGGATTATTAGCCAGGGTCCTGGCAATGGCGACTCGTTGCTTCTGCCCCCCGGATAAATTAGCCGGATACTCCTGCTGTTTGTCCTGCAAACCGACCAATGCCAGCAATTCGGTTACTCTTTGGGCGATCTCCTGCTTAGGGGTCCGGCTTAACTCCAGGGGAAAAGCGACGTTCTCATAGACGGTCCTTGATGATAAGAGGTTGAAATGCTGGAAGATCATGCCGATATGCCGTCTTTCCTGCGTCAACCGGCGGGAGGTCAGTTTAGACAGGTTCTGCCCGTCTACGATCACTTCGCCGGAGGTGGGTTTTTCCAGCAGGTTGACACAACGGATCAGGGTGCTTTTCCCTGCTCCGGAGGCGCCGATCACCCCGAAGATCTCCCCTTTTGCCACTTTTAGGCTCAGGTCGGACAGGGCCGTTACGGCGCTATGCTTCTTATAAAATGTCTTGGAAACGTTGCTCAGTTCAATCATGCGCGCAATGAAGGATTTTTTGGGGGCAAACAACCACCGGCAAATATAGACAAACCCCCATTATCGACCAAATCAGTAGACTATCATATAAAGCTATATCTTTATAGCCCTACGGAATAAGCTGTTGAGAGCGTGGGCGTGGACTGACTAGCGATAGCTCTGGATCAGCGCCAACGCTCCTTCCGCTAAAAATGCCGAGCCAAACTTTATGCATTCTTCATTGAAAGTGACTTTGGGGTGATGCAGGAAAAAGCTGTTATTTTGTTCCGTCTTGGCGCCCAGGAAGTAAAATTGCGAAGGCATCAGCCTGGAAAAAAAGGCAAAGTCTTCCCCGAGCAATTGTCCGGAGCCTTCCACGACATTCGTTTTCCCAAAGATCCTCTCCTGAACAGGGGCCAGCTTATCCTGAACGATCGGGTCATTCAGCAAGCTGGGATAATAGGCGCTGAAGTCCAGCTCTATCCGGCAGCCGTAAGAGATTTCCAGTCCTTTCAGCAAGGCCTGGAGTCTTGCCACTAATTTCTGATAGGTATCGATATTCAACGCTCTAAGGGAACCCTGAAGCAGTACGCTTTGAGGGATCACATTGAAACTGGGGTCCGCCAGGGACTGTGTATGGGTAAAAGCGAGCACGGCCGGTTGCAGCGGCGCGGTATGAGAAATAATGGATTGAGCCTCCACGATAAGATGTGCGCTGATCAAAACAGGATCGATCAAATGCTCCATGGCCCCCGGATGACCGCCCTTGCCGGTGATCGTAATAGAAAAGTTACTGACATTCGCCAGCGCCTCCCCGTTCTTATATCCCAGTTGCCCCACTGGCAATAAGGGATGAACGTGAAGACCAAGGGCTGCCTGAGCGCCATCCAGCTTACCACTCTCTATCATTATCTGTCCTCCTGATTTTCCTTTTTCCGGGCTCCGGGCACTGCTTTCCTCCGATGGCTGAAAAGCCAGTTTGATCGTTCCGTCGAATGAGGAGTCTTTTAACAGGTGGGCGGCGCCTAACAGCATGGTGGTATGCAGGTCATGCCCACAGGCGTGCATGACTCCCGGGGTGGTAGAATGGAAGGCCAGATCTGTATCTTCCAGGATCGGCAGCGCATCCATATCAGCGCGCAAAACGATGGTCGGCCCCTCCCCTTTTCTCATCGTGGCAATGACGCCCGTCTCCACTATCGTTTCGAATGGGATGTCTAAACCATGAAGCTGCTCCTGCACCAAAGCAGATGTCTTAAACTCTTTAAAACCCAATTCGGGATTTTGGTGCAGCCGGCGTCTGACGGTGACTAAAGACTTAAA
Organism: Puia sp.; assembly: GCA_036394375.1. Taxonomy (GTDB): domain Bacteria; phylum Bacteroidota; class Bacteroidia; order Chitinophagales; family Chitinophagaceae; genus Puia. The sequence goes on along the minus strand of DASWFF010000126.1, from coordinate 125,267 downwards.
TAACCTATTATCCATAATAAGGCGGGATTGCTATTGTTATGTTCAAAGGTAGGTAGTAATTGAGATAAATCAGGATTCATTTTGAGCGTTTAAAAATTATTAGTCTATAAATTTAGTGGATTAATAATTCGCATTTATATTGCACCCGGTTCGATGCGATGGTCCTGTGGCCGAGTGGCTAGGCGGGGGTCTGCAAAACCTCTTACTGCGGTTCGATTCCGCACTTGACCTCCAGATTTTGTCTTTAACATGCAGTTTAGTGAAGGGCGGTGTTTCCACACGGCCCTTTTTTATTGAGGGATGGTTGGATATTTATTCTAAATTTGAATCCACCAAAAATTACACACTTAGTGTTAGACCGAGACTTTTGCATCTTTCTTGAATATAAAATTTCAGATCTCTTTGCCAATGCAACGAGCGGTCCATCAAAACATTTTTGGTGCGATGGTGTTCTGCTTCCAGCTCATGAAAGCGGGTATTCGCAGAAATTTGTAAATGATAACAGAAAAGTGGTGATGACAGCGTATGCCGGTATAACCGGACAGGATATATATGAATTGATCCTATATTTTGGCAAAAAATCCCTGAGCAGATATGCAAGAGGATTAGACATTTCTGAATGCCTGCCAACTCCTGAAAGCAACGATCGGTTCCACGTTGATATTGAAAGACGGATAATTTCAATACAACTTGACTAGAACCAATGCCCAAAATTCCCGGCAGTTGTTTACCTTTACTTAAATTTAAGAAAATACACATATGACCTATGAAGAATTGGTAAAGAACCACGCAGGCGAAATGATCGAAAAACTGGTGACGGACGTAATCAGTAAAGATTTCGTGGAGGTTCGCTTTGATTTCGAAGACAATGAGCAATGGTCGGTGATCAGCATGCATATCTATGAGGAAGATAAGGAAATCTCTTTACGATTACACGCCGACGATCGGTATGACTTATATTTTGGCTATTATGATGATGAGGATGAATTTTTTGAGATTATCAAGCCATTAACCGAAGAAGAAAAAAAGATCATTCCCAAAGGGCTCCGAAAAGTAATGGAGAAAGTGCTGGCCAACGAGGAAGGTATGCGCTTGCCTGGCAATTTCCTTTCAAAAATGAAGTAATAAGACGTTTAATGAGAAAGGACATTGCTGCTGACGAATAATGGTTCATGATAATCGGGATCAATATTTCTTACTTTTCCTTCCAGCATACTCTGCCCTGCATTTGCCGGGTTATTGCCCCTGCCCAGGGGCGAGGTTCCGCGTGTTTGCGAAATGCTGATGCCGCCCAGCGCAGCCACATTCAATCCGAAATCGGTACAATTATTCCGGTTGAGATTGTAAGTCAGGTGATCATATCGTTTCAATAACTCGATGATCTTTTGAAACCTCTTAACAGAAATAAATTTACCGGCTATTTCATCCCAATCATGCAGGGCGTCATCTTTAAAAACGGAGGGGGCGTTAGCGTGAAAGGGCGTTCCTGATAGAATACTCGTCTTGTGCGGGTAAAACCCGAATGAGCGCGATACAAAGGTATTGTCCTCATTATATTTGATCAGGGTAATGAACATATGCCCCACATTATTGATATGGGTAAAAGATTTTCGTTTCCCGGAAATGGGTTGCTTGGCATGAACGATCAGCGCGTAGGACACGGCGGCTTTCCCGTCATCGAAGGACTCCCAGATATCGGAGGTCTTCACCGGTTCGGACTTCGCCGTATAAGGAGGGGAATCGTAGAAGCTACTATCCGACAAGGGATTGACATTGTCCGTGTCCACATCAGCAGCATCAGTGCCCGTAAACAGAGGCAATTGATGCCAGGGTAGTTGCGCTCTGCTTTTATATTGTTCAGCTTTGTAATAACATTTCATGGCCAATGAGTACAACTTAAGCTTAACGGAGACACCTGCCAGGTCGCTGAACAACCGGGCTCCTGACCTTGAATCCCAATTTGCCTTTTTTACCCGTAGGATCTTCAGCAGGCGGACGAGCGTCCTGCGGTTATTGCCCGTTGTTCGATAGTCCGTTTCGGCATCCAGTAAATCGGGGGCAATCTCTTCATTCCGGGAGGTCATCCCTTCATTTTTATGGTAGCTATTCCGGACAGGCAGGAGCGAATCACCCTCCAACGCGATTGTTGAGTTTCCTTTATCAAGGGCATATAAAGGCAGGCCTGCCAGTATAAGGATTATGCTCAATAATGATTTCAAAGCGATCTTATTTATGATTCGTAGACAATATTATTCAATTTTTATTAGTCTACAAAATTAGTAGGATAATAAAATCGGGAACTATTGTAAAAGACCGGCTCGCCACGCAAGCCGGTCTTTTACGTTTTTTTTATATATTTACCCATTCATTTATAAAGCAAGATCATACCTCCACCCCGCATTAACCAAAACGCTATCATGAAAAGAGAACGCCTCCATTCCTATTATTCCCTGCTCACTCTTACGGCACTGCTTCTCGCCAACCTGATGCTCCCCAAGGCCCTGACCGCTCAAACCCATCCGGCCTCCGCGGACCTGTCCTTCACGATCCTGCAACTGAATGACATCTACGAGATCGCTCCCCTGCGAGGCAGTGATGAAGGGGGGCTGGCCCGGGTGGCTACTATCCGCAAGCAATTACTCCAGGAGAATCCCAACACGATCACCGTCCTGGCGGGAGATTTTGTAAGCCCCTCCCTCATCGGCACCCTGTCTTATCGCGATCCGCTTACCCAGCAAACCCAAAAGATCGCCGGCAAACAAATGATAGACGTGTTGAATAAAATGGGGCTGGACTATGTGACTTTCGGGAATCATGAATTCGATATCCGCTTATCGGACCTGCAGCAGCGTATTAACGAATCCTCTTTCACCTGGGTCAATTCCAATGTATTCCGAAGGACGCCGACCGGCCTCTCCGCCTTTGTTAAAATACAGAACGGGCAAACAGACAGCATACTTCCCTACTCCATCCGCACGATGACCTTTCACGGCACTCAAACGCTGCGGTTAGGCATCATCGGCGCCACCATCCCTTTCAATAAGGCAGACTCGATCGAGTATGCAGATCCTTATGAGAGTTTTATTAAGACCTACCATTCCATTCGCTCTCAATGCGATGTGATCATCGGCATCACCCACCTGGCCAGGGAGATGGATTCCCTTCTTGCCTCCAGGCTACCAGGCCTGGACCTGATCATCGGGGGGCATGAACATACGAATATGAAGTTTGCGGTAGGTCATCCCATCATCGCCAAAGCCGACGCTAATGACAAGTCCGTTTACATTCACCGGGTGACCTTTTCACCGGATACTAAAAAAGTCACGATCCGGTCCGAGCTGAAAATGGTCGATAAGACGACGCCTTCCGATGAAACCGTAAATGAAAAGGTACAGTATTGGGCTACACTGACAGACAGCATCCTGGTCTCCATGGGTTATCATCCCAATCAGGCCTTGCTGATGGCCAAAACCCCGCTGGATGGCCGGGAGAGTTCGATCCGCAATGGTAAGACCAATTATACCCGGCTGATCGCCGATGCACTCTGGTATGCAGATACGACTAATGATGTCGTTCTCTACAATAGCGGGTCCCTCCGGTCGGCACCCAAAAAAATAAAAATGGGGGCGGCTATCTGCAAGTACGGAACGCCGTGTTACGAGATCACCTGACTTATAAAGTGCTCATGCCGGAATTTGTCGCCCTGGGCAAGGAGAAGAACCTGGAATTCTTAAGTAATTATGATTATTGCAAACCCAGCTCCTTTCATAATACCCATCTAAAAAATGATATACGTGATATATTTATCGCTTACCTCAAAGCCCTACCCAGCGGCGCCTACCGGTAAATACTTTCGTTTTTTAACGGGGTGGTCAAAGAAGTTATATTTTCTCCTTTGGCCATCCTTATTCCATAAATGGGCCCTGCGCTATTATGTTCTTTTGGAACGATCTTCACCCTTACCGACGATCTGGAAGCCGTCAGCTCCTTTGGAATGGGGTAACCGACATAATAGAATTTATTGGTCCTGAATTTATTCAGGTCCTCCGTGGCGATCTTCGTGTCGTTTACGAAGATATCAAAGGTCTTGCCGCGATTGTCCGTACCCCAATAGGTGCAAATGATATTATTGATTTCGGTGGGATCGGTCTTCATGATAAAGGAGAAATAACCCCCTTCTCTTGCCATTCTCCATTTTTTGCCTTCGCCGTCCCCGGTAAAAGATTTTTCGCTGACAAAATCGTGATCTCTCTCCGGCTGCATTTCGCCCACCCGTAAGATATCCGTCGTGCGGTCTTCCAGCTCTTTTTGTTTTCTCTTCTCTTCTTCATAGGCCTTCTCCTGCAGCGTCCATTGATCGGGCGTAAATACATCCCAGTAAACGCTGTAATATTCGTTGGCGGTCTGGTTGAACGGGATCAGCTTTACGTCGCCATGTGCACCCAGGTTGGCGGTCTGAAAGACAAGGTCTTTTCGGTCTGTCTGCTTCACCCACTGGTTGGCATCCTGCGCCGTCGTGACGAATACGGGAATATCCTGTAGTTGCGGCTGTTTATCCCCCAATATGCCGGCCATCAGGTCCGGGCCAAAGAACAGGGCCTGCCGTTCGGGATTGTCAGGCATGCTCTCGGTGTAAAAGCTGGCCGGGAGGGTCAGCTCTATTTTATCGTTATTCGCCCAGGTGCGGTCCAGTAGCAGGTATCCATCGTCGCCAGCAGCAACGGATTGCGAAGCTCCATTGACTTTCACCTGTACGCTGCCTGCCCAATGCGGTTTGCGGATACGAATGGGAAACCGGCTGGCTTTGGCGGTAGTGATGGTGAAGGTGGCGTTGTCCGAAGCGGGGATATTCGTTTCCTGCCGGATCGTAAGACCTCTCTCTTTCCAGTTCAGCACGGAAGGAATGAAAAGGTTGACATATAAACTATTGTCCTTGCCTCTGTAATAAATATTCTCTCCATACTTAACATGGTTTTCCATGCCGGTGCCCACGCAACAGGTGAAGGTGTTAAATTCATCGCTGTATTCTTTTTGCCCTCCCATGCGTAGAGAGACAAAATAGGTCATCATGCCGGTCTCATGGTTTTGAGAGGCCAGGATATGATTGTACAATGCCTTCTCATAGAAGTCCATCAGAGAAGCGGAGGGGTGTATGCTGAAGAGCTCTCCGGTCAGCTTCAGCATATTATAGGTATTACAGGTCTCGGTGGTATTGTCGGAAAGAAAATCATTCAGCTTGCCGGGGTCGCCGAGGTATTCGTAGTTGCTGTTGCCGCCATTGGCATAGGAGTGGTGGCGGGTGATCGTCTCCCAGAAGAAGCGGGCTATATCCGCGTCTTTCTGGTCGCCGGTCAGTTGGTATCGGCGGGCCGAGCCGATGATCTTAGGGATCTGTGTATTGGAATGTTTGCCAGCCAGGGCGTCTATTTTTAAAGCCAGTGAATCCAGGATGCGCTTGTCATAGAAGCGATAGGAAAGGGCCAGGTACTTCTTATTTCCTGTGAAAGCATAGGTATTGACCAGGGCATCGTTCATGCCGCCATATTCCGTACCCAGCATCTTCTGCATCAGGGAATCATTCAGTCCTTTTATTTCTTCTCCTGTCCAGTCGGCCATTCCCTGGTCGACGGTGAGCGCCTGTGTGTTATGACAATATAACCAGGCATCCAGCAATCCGCCCATGATCTTATGGAAGGTATACCAGGGTGACCAGGCTCCGTCCAGGTCAAAGCCTCTTGACCGGATATTGCCTTTTGCCACTTCGGCCCAGATACTGTCCTCTTTAGGTATGGCGCCCAGGTAACCCGTGCCCCTCGCTTTCTGGCAAATGGCCAGTTCGGCTACTATATAATTGGACCGTTGGAGGAATGCTGCGTTTCCCGTAGCGGCATAAGCCATGGAACAAGCTGACAGATAATGCCCCAGGCTATGACCTGCCAGACCGGAAGACTCCCAGCCTCCATACCGCTGGGCTTTGGGCGTCAAACCAGCATGTACCCTGAAATCCGAGAGTAAGCGGTCGGGCTCGATTTTCAGCAGGTAGTTCATGTCGGCCGCTCTTGCACTGGTGAAGGGGCTTTCCAGTAATTGTACGTCGCTTAAGTTAAAAGAATAGGCTCCCAGCTCAATTTCAGGCTGGACCTTGATCCTCTTATCGTTCCACTCCGGGACATAAGATTGTGCGGTTGCCGTAATCGTGAGGATGAATGAATAAATAAGAGTGTTGATCAGCGTCTTCATCCGATAAAATTATAATAAAGCCAAGGGACTGACTATTCATTTATTCACTAAAACTTGCCTGATTTTAGCAGACAAAGGACGCCAGAGGACGCCACGGGCGTCCTGCCCGAAGGGCCATCATTAGACCCGGCATAAAAAATGCCGGCATTTTTTAGAACGCTGGATGACCAGCCATCAAAAGCGAGTTACCAGAAAGGAGAGGAACCCATTTCCGGTTAAGTTAAAATCCGTGTACTATTGATTAATTCATAAACAGGACCCTGCCTGAACCCTGGTTATATTTGATCATACACCACTATTACTACACCCATAACCATTGTTGACATGAGAAATTACAAATTACTGCTTGGTTTCTATGCTTTATTTTTATTGGCGCTGCATAACCGGGCAACGGCACAATCGTCCGGAGAATATGTTCCTTGCCAGGAAATGCCCAACCTGATAGAAACGTATGATGCGGACCTGCGCGCTTTAACGCGCTTTTATACCAGCAGCTTCTATGGAGGAAAGAATTTCGGCAACCAGGCCGGCACGGAAGGCGGCTCCCCGGAGAAGAGAGCTCGTCTGGAAGATCTCTATCACGAATACCTGAACAAGCTGGACAAACTGGATTTCAAGAGCCTGCCCCAGGAATGTAAAGTGGATTATATTCTTTTTAAAAGGGACCTGACGGAAAAGCTAAAATTGTCTTCCGACGAGGCGGTACTATATAATAAGATCAAAGAATGGGTACCCTTCTCGGATTCCATCTATGCCATCGAGAAGCTACGGAGAAGAGGCCACCAGCTGGATGCCCGGCAACTGGCTAAGAACTGGTCCGACTATGTCGGTCAGATCCGTACGTTAGAAGGAAAATTGAAAACAGATAAGAGCCTCGACATGGATGGCATCTATGAAGCAGGATTGGTAATCGGGGATCTGCAGCGGGCCGTGACCAGCATCTACGAATTTTACAATGGGTATGATCCTCTCTTCACCTGGTGGATGCCCAAGAACTATAAGGAACTGGACGAGGCGTTGACCGGCTATGCGGCCCAGCTCAAGGAAAAGAACAACAGCTTTGCCTCTGGCGACAAAAGCGGCATCGCCGGGCATCCTGCCGGCCGGGAGGAACTGTTGCGGCAGTTGAAGTATGAGATGATCCCTTACTCTCCGGAAGAGCTGATCGATATCGCCAACAAAGAATTTGCCTGGTGCGATGCGGAAATGCTTAAGGCCTCTCGTGAAATGGGCTTCGGCGACGATTGGAAAGCCGCCCTGGAAAAAGTGAAGAACAGTTATGTTCCTGCCGGCAAGCAACCGGAAATGATCCTGGGCCTCTTTAACGAGTCTATCGATTTCCTGAAGAAACACGATCTCATTACCATTCCACCGCTGGCCGAAGAGACCTGGGGTATGATCATGATGACGCCGGAGCGTCAGCTCGTCAATCCCTTCTTCACCGGCGGCAATGAGATCAGCATTTCCTATCCCACTAATACCATGGACGAGGATGACCGGCTGATGAGCATGCGGGGGAACAATCCCCATTTCTCGATGGCAACGGTACACCATGAGCTGATCGCCGGTCACAATCTCCAGGCTTTCATGAACAGCCGTTACCGTACTTACCGCAATTTCGGTTCAGGCTTCTGGACGGAAGGCTGGTCGCTGTACTGGGAGCTGATCCTCTGGGACCTGAAATTTCCCAAAACTCCGGAAGACAGGATCGGCTTTCTATTCTGGCATATGCACCGTTGCGCCCGTATCATCTTTTCTCTCAACTACCACCTGGGCAAATGGACGCCCCAGCAATGTATCGACTTCCTCGTAGACCGGGTAGGTCATAAAAGGGCCAATGCAGCCGGAGAGGTGCGCAGATCTTTTGTAGGACATTATCCTCCCTTGTATCAACTGGCTTACCTGACAGGTGGGAGGCAGTTCTATGCGCTTAAAAAGGAATTGGTGGACAGCGGTAAGATGACCTACAAACAATACCATGACGCCGTCATGCACCTGAATGCCATGCCTGTCGAAATGGTCAGAGCGATCCTGACCAAACAACCTTTGGAAAAGGATTTCACCACGAAATGGCGGTTCTATGATAATATGACACTGAAATAGGCTGACAGCTATTATTTATTTCAATTTCATCAATCGGAAGGGCTTCACTTTTTTACCCGGCAACCCATATACCTGGATAAAGTAAACACCGCGGGTCAGATTACCCAGGTTGAAAGTCTGCAGCCAGGTGCCGGCCGGCAGATTGTCAAACTCCTGTTGCCGGATGACCTTTCCGCTGGCATCTGCTATGATGAGCCTGATCTTACTCACACCCTGGGGCAAATCCAGCTTCATCGTAACATTATCATGGAAAGGATTCGGATAGGCCAACAGGCGGTTATTGAGGCTATCGGTCGAATCAACCCCGTTCGCATTCTGTAAAGGCGGACCTACCGGAGATAGCACTCCCCCGGCAGCCTGCCCTCCAATCCCGGCAGAATCGGCGGCGATGACATCCGGCGATGGCATACCCTGGATACCGAGGCTGGTCCACATCGCATAAGGAGTCGTTGCCCCCGTATAGAAGGTGATCAGCACGCTACCATTGGAGTCCGGCTTCACTCCGTTGATAAAGACCATATTCGACGTATTGTTAAAGGCATTCAGCGACACGATCTGGTTGCCGATCTGGTAAACCCCAACGGTCGGTGCGTTGCTGAAGCTGGTGCCGGCATAGAAACCGAAGTTGAAGATACCGGTGCGGGGCAGGCCGTCGATGCGGATCCTGGCCGTATCTCCCTGGGTGTTGTAATAGAAGGTCTTCATGACCGTATCCGGCACCACCCCGGTGTTGTGGCCGGTGGTAAGCCCCAGCTGATCGTTAAAGCTGGTAAAGGCATTCACCACCTTAAAATTAATACCCGTTGGCTGGGCCTTCATGTTCATCATATTCGACAAGGTGAAGCCATTCGTGATCAGGGTATTCAGGTCATTCCAAGGGGCTGGTTGTGAGCCGGCATACTGAGAATTCAGGCTCAGGTTGACCGTATACTGAACTACGGACCCGCCGGCAATATTGCTGAAGGCGGAATACTGATTGCCATTCACCACTTCTCTCACCTGGTAGAAATAAGTGGAATTGGCCGGCAAGGACGAATCCGTATAGCTGGTCACGGAGCCGCCGACCGTCGTCAGCAGGCTGAAGGTCCCTGCGGGTTTAGTGGCGCGCCAGATCTCAAAGCCTGTCCGGGTATCGGGAGATGCGCTCCAGCTCATCCGGATCGAACTGCTGTTGAATCCATTGGCTGCCAGGTTCGAAGGCGGTATCAGCGCAGCGCCGGCTCCTGCATCATAAGTCAGGATCTCCAGGGCGCTGAGCATGCAATAGGCGGAACCGGCCGGTCTGCTCACCGTCACCGTGATATTCCCGCCGGCATCCGGGGAAAGGCCGGCTAACTGAACGGTATTGGCCGTATTATTAGCGGCATCCAGGCTGACGGTCTGCGTGCCGACGGTATAGTTGGCCACGAGAGCGCCATAGGCAGTCTTGTCGCTGCTGGTCCAGGGGTAGCCCGCATAGAATACCAGGGCATATTTCTTATTGCTGTTCAATCCTGTCACTTTGAAGGTATAGGGATTGGAAGTGGACCCGGCATAAAAATTCTTCAATACGTTGTCGGGGAAGATACCGCTGTTGTTGCCGGTATTCATGCCCGTGGCATAGGCCAGGTCCCAGGCGGTCACCAGGGTGACACCCTCCGTAGTGGTATTGCCGTTGTTGTCTTTCAGGTTGGCAACGGCGACCCCGGCATTAGCGGCGCTGTTCATACCGTTCCAGGGGGCCGGGACGGGGCTGGCTGCCGTATTGAAGCTGAGCAGGACCGTCGATTGATTCCGCCCGTTGACATTGACGGTAAAGGTATCGCTGGAGCTGCCTCCGTAGGTATCCGTAGCCGTAAGGGTAATGCCCGTATAAGCGCCTATTTGTGTACTGTTTGTCTTTAAAGTAAGGGAGGCGGTGCCGTTATGGTTGTCAGTCAGGCTCGCGAAAGCCGGCAGGCCGGTCGCCGTAAAGGTGATGGCGGAGCCGGTATTGCTGCTGGCAGCGCTCACCGGGATCACCAGGGTGGTATCATTGACAAGCGTCTGATTAACGATATGCGTCAGCGTTACGGTAGTTACGGCCACGCTGCTGGTCGTAACGTTGATCTCATTGCTGTAGGCGGAGGCTCCTCCTTCATTGATGGCCCTTACTTTATAATAATACAGGGTATTCTTTGTAAGGTTGCTGTCCACATAAGCCGTCATCACCGGCAGCGTCGCAGCCAGCAGGTAATTGGAATTGGTAGCGGGGGAGCGCCACACCTCAAATCCTGTGGCATTAGTGGCATTGTTGGTCCAGCTGAGACTGATATGGGTCGGGCCCTGTGCGGTTCCTGTCAGGCCGGCCGGAGCAGCGGGCAGGGCAGGCAGTGCCTTGGTAGTGGCATTGGCAGGCAACAGGCACAGCGCGTTGTCGGGTATCACTGTTTTGTTGACCCCGCCGGGTGCATATGAAACGGTCAGCGCCTCTCCACCCCCCTGTTGGAAATAGTTGACCTGGATCTGGTGAGGTCCGGTCAGGAGGGTCCGGGTGCCATATCTTTCCGGTGTGATACTGTGCAGGCCGTCATTATTGACACAGAGGGAGCCATCAATGTAAAGGCTGCTGCCATCATCGCTGCTGAGATAGAAGTAATAGAAAGCGGGGGTCTCGATATTGAGCGTCCCGTTGAATTGCAGCGCATAGTTGGTAGCAAACGGGGATACCCCAATCAAAAAATTCCTGACGGTGCCTGTAGCCGACGGAATGGAGGTAGCAATGGCGGCGAGCGAGCTGGAAGTATAGGGGCTATATAACTTATAGGTCAGCGCGACACTATCGGCCAAATCGAATTTAGAGGAGCCATATTGGTTGAACGCCTGTATCCTGTAATAGTATTTGGTGGCGGGGCTGAGCGAAGAATCCCCATAACTGGTCTTGTTGGCGCCGACGGTGGCGATCGCCGCAAAGGGGCTTATAAGGCTGGCGGTGCGGAAGATCTGGAAGCCCGTCTCATTGTTACTGTTATCGTGCCAGGTCAGGTTGATCTTTTTGGCGGAAGCGGCAACGGCCGTCAGCGCGGAAGGAGCGGCAGGCGCCGTTCCACCTGCTACATAGGTTTGGATAAAGGCGCTGTCGGGAATGGGAAGGAACTGCCCTCCTGTCTGGGGAGTTTTCCAGGTCACGCTCATAGAGGCCCCTCCTCCCTGCTGCATGTAGGTCGCCACAAAAGTATGAATGCCTGCCGTCAGGGTCAGTGTCTGGCTGGTCACGGTGACCGGCCCATGCCCACCGTCATTGTTAACGGTAGCGACGGCCCCTGCGTTGTAGGGAATATCGATATATAGCTTGCTTCCGTCATCGGAAGTGGTCTGGAAGGTATAGGAGCCTGTCACCGGTATGATAATAGTACCCGTCCACATGAATGCGTAATTGGTCGTGCTTTTCGCATTGCTCAAGGTGATATTGGGTACAGTGCCCGTTGCTACCGGCGTGAGCGTTTTGAAATCCGGGAGGGTGGCAAAGAAGCCTGAATAGTAACTGTATTTCAGTCCACCGGCTAAGGGTACCGCGGAAAGCTGGTTGCTGAACGGGGAGACATTGCCTGCAAAATCTTTTGCCGTCACTGTAAAAGTATAGGTCTGCGCGTTCACGAGGTTGTATACCGTGAAGGTGTCGATATTCCCCATAGAATAGGTCTTGTGGCCATTGACATAAATATCATAGCCGGTGACGCCGACATTATCCGTGGCGGGGCCCCAGATCAGTTGGACGGAGGTGAGATCTATCATGCCGGCACGCAGGTTCACCGGAGCGCTGGGAGGGGTGACATCGGATGGGGTCTGGGCGCCGGAAGGGCCTGCCGTAGCGGAAGCAGCCGTAGTGTCGATAGCCCGTACCTTATAGAAATAAGTCGTCTTCGGAAGCAGGTTCGTAGCCAGGAAGCTATCCACGTTCGCCGGCGAGTAGCCGATAAATTTGTAAGGCCCGGATAGGACGGTTGCCTGATATATTTCAAATTGCGTTTCCGGGTTGGGCTGGCTGAGGGCTTCACTCCAGATAAGTTTTATCTGTGCGGCGGCAGTATTGGTCGCCACCAGGTTGGTGGGGGCCGAAGGTGGATTGGGGCCATTGGAGCGGACGACCGTGAAAGGATTGGAGAAGCTGCTGGAACAGCCGAACTGCTCCGTCACCTTCACCGCATATTGTCCCGGCGTAGCCCCGTTGAGGATATTGGTGGTGCCGGATAAGATCGCCGGATGACCGGCAGGGGAGTCTACCCGTTCCCAGGTATAGGTAGCATACCCGGCAGGCACCATTAAAGAGACGGACGTACTGCTATCGGGAGCAGGCAGTACGTCGCTGGCCAGGCCGTTGACCTGGATATTGGGAGACACGGTGGGCGCCTTGATGCTGATCACCACGGGAGCGGGTGACCAGGCCGACCAGGCAGACCCGCGAAGAATGCGGCAATCGTAGGTGCCGGTCGCCGTCGCCTGTATGGTATTGGAAGTGTCGCCGGAAATCACCGTTCCATTCTTTCTCCATTGGTAGCCGTCCAGGCCTGCCGTCACGCCCAGGGTAACGTTAATAGCATCTCCGGGACAGAACTGCGTTCTCCCGGTCAGCGCCCAGGGATTGGCCTTGTTGACCGTCCGCAAAAAGGGAAAATAACCAGGCTCCCTCCACCCCGGGTCCCAGGTATCATGTCCTGCATTGGGGTAGACCGTATATTTCAGGTTAGCGCCGACATTATTAAAGGCATTGACGACCTGTATGGTCGTGGAAGGGTCGGGCGACCTGTCCAGCCCTCCCTGGAAAAGCCAGATGGGGGTAAACTTCAGGGAGTTGGCATAACTCTCATCCGATATACTGGCGGAGCTCATCGGCAGTACGGAAGCCGGGAGGGTCGGATGCGTCTCGGCGAACTGCCAGGTCGCATCACCGCCGCCGGACAAGCCGTTCACAGAGATCCGGTTAATATCCACCCGCTGTTCGGGGACCAGGTATTTGGTAATGATATCGGCAATGGCGTCGAGCTGCTGCTGGTCCCATCCGCCGGAGGTATTCTGGCTCTGCGGATATAATAAGAAGCCGTCAAAATCGCCGACGTTCGCAAAATACTGATGGAGATCCCCTCCATGAAAGAGTTGGAATTCATTATCATAAACGGTGCCGCGTTCCCCTACCCCATGAAAAAAGAGATAGAGAGGAAAAGTGGTCCCGGCAGGGGCCGTAGTAAAGTTCCTGGGCCATTTCAACCGGAACTGCACGTTGTTGTAGTAGTAACATTTGAAGTCGTCCGTGTTGTAGCTGACACGGGTTGTTTTTACCCATTTGGCCATGGTATTGCCTCCCGGCTTAGTTGGAGGGGCAGCAGCATTGTACAGGACGATGGGGTCATTGGGATTCAATACGCCCGTTTGCGCAAAGGTCCCGCTACCGAATGATCCTATTACCATAACCAGTAAAGCCAATAGAATTCGGGTAAATCTTATTATCATAATCTTAGGTTTGGTTCGAATAAGAAAATAATAATAGTATATAAGATTATTAGCAACTAATACATAGCAGACAGGACTTTCGATAGTTCTTGAGATAGGAAATTAGAAAAGGATTAAATTATCTGAAGAGAAAACAGGCTAAGTGGTACTGAAGACCATTCTGCCGGAAATCGGGAATCAGGGCATCATGAAGAAATCGGAGTTATGATCCGGTGAAGAGTGAGGGGAATATTAATAGCAAAGTACCGGTTTTTTTTCGATCCTTCCAATTTTTTTAACAGAACAGGCCGGACGGTCAGAGGAATATTGTATCGAAAACGGACAATCCCTGTATTAAAAATGAACTCCGGCAGGACGAGTCTAATTGTAAAAAATTGTCTATCATTATGTTGAGAGAATGGCATCAAAGATGCCTCGCTAAATGGACTAAACCTCTACTATGCTGAGAAATTATTGTAAGATCGCCTGGAGGAATCTCCTTCGCAACAAGACGAACAGCCTCATCAACATCGGCGGGCTGGCCATTGGCATCACCTGTGTCGTTTTTATCGCCCTCTATGTACAGGACGACCTGGGCTATGACAAGTGTTTTAAAAAAGGCAACCGTATTTACCAGGTGTTGCTGGAGGGAAACTTCGGCGGGCAGCAGTTCCTCACCTCCAATACGCCCCCGCCGGTGGGCATGGCCATGCAGACGGAATTCCCGGAAGTGGAGGCCTCCACCCGAATCCACCGGTTTGGTAACGAAGTAGTCCGCAATCCCTCTTCCGGTTTTGCTTACCGGGTGCCGATGAGCGCCTCGGTATTCGTTATTGCCGGGCTGCTGGCAATCGTCATTGCCTTGCTGACGGTCAGCTTCCAGGCAATCCGGGCAGCTACGAGGAACCCGGCCAGGAGTCTGAAAGTGGAGTAAACCCCCAATATATATGTTCCTGCATTATTTGAAAATAACCATCCGGAATCTATCCAGGCAACGCCTTTTTACAGGTATTAATGTCTTCGGGCTTGCCCTAAGCATGTCGATATGCCTCATCGTCCTGATGCGGATCCGGGATGATTTCAGCTATGACCGGTTTCATCCGGATGCAAGCAATACTTATCGTATCATTACGGAGGTAAGTAATAAAGAAGGCAATACTTTCAGGTTGGCCAGCAGTCCTTTGCCACTGGCTCCCGACCTGAAAGCGAATTACCCTTTTATTGAAAAAACCGTTCGCTTGTATGCCAATGGGAATAAAGCCTCCAACGGAAAAAAGGAATTATATGTCAATACAGCTTTTACGGAACCGTCTTTTTTTGACGTTTTTGGGTTCAGGCTGGAAAAGGGCGACCCTCATTCGGCCCTTAATGCTCCCAACAGGATTGTATTAAGCAAAACAACAGCCGCGAATTTCTTCGGCAGCATCAATCCTATCGGGCAAACCCTTTCTTTCACCAACCTGGGCGATTTCCAGGTATCAGGCGTTCTGCAGGATCCTCCCGGAAAATCGCATATTGACTTTGAAGCCTATGCTTCCATGAGCTCTGTTGCCGGATTGGAAAAAAATGGTCGCCTCTCCCCTGCCCTCGACCATTGGGAGAATCCCATGGTAGCCTATACTTATGTGGAGCTTAAAAACAACACTTCTGCCAGACAGCTTACCCAAGCCCTGGCACAGGTAAAGGCAAGGCTGATGAAAAAATTCAATGCCACCGAAAAGCAGGTATACTCGTTCGATATTCAATCCCTGAATAAAATCAGCCCTGGCGAAGAATTGGGTAATTCCATCGGCAGAGGAGGAACCATCGGTAAGTCAATGGCAGAAATATTAATCGCCTTTGTCATCTTATTATCAGCCTGTTTCAATTATACCAACCTGTCCATAGCCCGGTCGCTTAGCAGGGCCAAAGAAGTCGGCATCCGTAAGGTCAATGGCGCCCGGCGAAGTCAGCTTTTCGGTCAATTTATTACGGAGTCCGTTTTTATAGCTTTACTTTCCCTGGGGCTGGCTTATGTGTTACTGATCGCTATGCGGGACTATGCGCCTTTCAGCGCGGAAATGATACCTGCCAATGTGCCTATTGACGGAACATTAGCCGGTATATTCGTACTATTCAGTCTTTTCACGGGGCTGCTGGCCGGTATTCTTCCGGCCTGGGCTTTGTCATCCTTCCGACCTGTCGAGGTGTTGAAAAATTTATCCACGATTAAGCTGTTCGGGGGAAACGGTTTCCGGAAAGCATTGATCATCGCGCAATTCAGCTTATCCCTGGTGATCATCATTTTCACGATGACCTTTAAAAAGCAGTTCAGCTATATGGTGAATGCCGACTATGGCTTCAATAAAGACAATCTGCTGACCATTCCCCTTCAAGGAGCCGATTATCATTTGTTAGGCGATAAAATCTCCCATTTAAGCGGGGTGGCATTGGTCTCCGCCAGCTCCGACAATTTCGGCAGGAATGCGAGCGGCAATACCTCGGTAAAAATTAATTTTGCAGACGCCCCTATCCGGATAAACTTTTACGACACGGATTCCGGCTTTATACGCAATATGCAATTACGATGGCTGGCCGGCAATACATTCCATTCCAATGCGACACCAGGAAAGGAAACAGAAGTGATTATCAACGATAATGCCCGAAAGATCCTGAAAATAAAAACACCCGCAGAGGCGGTCGGAAAAATTATTTTTCTGGAAGACAGCCTACCCGTAAGAATTGCCGGTGTGCTGCAGGATTTCAATTATCAGTCCTTCGAGGCGCCCATCACTCCTTTAATATTACGCAATCGTCCGCAGCAATTCAATCTGCTGAACGTCAGAACGGCAACGGCATCGGTGAATGCGGCTACCCTGATACCTGCGATAGAAAAAGCATGGAAATCCGTGAATCCTTTCCAGCCTTTTAAATACAGCTGGTTCAGCGAAGATTTCTATGCGCGTCATTCTGCTTCCGGGACAAGTTCGCTGCTGAGTTTCCTTGCCGCGATGACGATAACGCTGGCCTGCATGGGATTACTGGGCATGGTGATCTATACTACGGAGACACGTAAAAAGGAAATCGGCATCCGCAAGGTGATGGGGGCCAGCATCGAGGCTATCCTATCCCTGCTTACCAAAAATTTCCTGAAGTTATTGGTGATTGCCGGACTGATCGCGCTGCCGATAGGCGCCGTCTGCGGCCAATTATTCCTGCATATTTTCGCTATCCGTGTGCAGATGGGCTTCGGCATTTTAGCGGGAGGTTTCTTTGGGATGCTGGCGCTGGCCCTTGGTACGATCAGCGTGCAGATCTACCGGGTGGCGATAGCCAATCCGGTGGACAGCTTAAGGGCGGAGTGATAGGGACCTCCAGCCCACCATAATGGCAGGGTGCTTTTCATTTTGGCATGGATTGTCAGGAATGGAATCCGGCGTCCTTTTTTTTAATAAAAAAAATCACCCTTTTTATTTTGGAAAGACTACTGCTTTAGTAGATGCCCGATGAGGTAAAACAGGGATCGATAATATTTGCCAAACCCTTTTTCTTCCCCATTCTCTTGCCGCAGGACGCTTTATCAGCCGCCTTTTAACACATATAAATTATATACAATATATAGTAAGACCCTTAACTGGCAAGGGTGGCGCAAAATTGGAGGCTTATAGTTCGATCATAATTATCAAACTATAAAAATATCAAACATGAAAAATTCTCTGAAAGCGATCCGCCTGGCCTTAGCCACTTTAGGGATCGTTGTCGCATCGCAAGCCAGCCTGCTGGCTGCCAATAATGACAATACAATAGGTTCTTCCGGTCTCAGCGCAGGACAGGTCGTAGGCGGGTTCGCCATATTGCTGTTGGCCATACTGGCACCCCTGGTAAAAAGCAAAAAAGTGGTCGCTCAGAAATAAAGGTGGATTCTATTTCTTTTGAGGCAGCAACTCCGGTTGTTGCCTTTTTTTTGACCTGGTCATTATAAAATCAAAAGACTTGAAACTGTCGTGGCTCTATCATTGGCAGAAATGCAGTATGCAGAAATGTACCTTTGAAGGTCGAGAACATCACTCCTCTTGTTGTGGAAACGGAAACAGAGTTAAGCAAGTCCACCAATGAGGGAGGAATTTCGAATTTGCCTTCCGCATTCCTTTTAACGACTTCATCAAAGTTGGAGATACTATAAATGCAACTTACAGCCAACGTCCCTACGACAATATCGTCCTCTTCTATCTTTATATCAACAGCCACCACCACAAATATTAATTTGGCAGCAGCATCGATTTTACTTTCTATTTTGATCGTGAAGATGAAATTTGCCAGCGCTATTTCAGGTAAATCCGGAAGGTTAATGGAACTATTGAGCAGTTCAATTCCTTTTAGCTGTACGCCTGTAAATTTTGTATGTTCTTTTTGAGCCATAATTATTCGGAAGTACGAGCCGTTAAAGGAAGTATCCCACCGCGATAAATTCCTGTATAAAAGTTTATCATTCTGTCTCTGACTGCAGCAAACGGCGTAAGATATGGTATACTTTGGGGTACGTCTTTTACAACTATCTCCATATGTACCTTATTAACCACTTGCATTGGAGCAGGAGCGAAGAGTTCTACCACTGGCATATTTAATGCCACTGCAATTTCAGCCAGAGTATCAATGGTAAAGTTGTGTGTTCCGCTCAACCATTTAGTGATTTCGGAGGGGTTCTTGTTTACTTTATCGGCAAACTCGCTCTTACCCCATCCCCTGGCCGTGATGAGGTCATCTAAATTGGCCGCCAGGGTCATTTTAGTTTGGGTCTGTCCTTTTTGTACAGGAGTAATTTCGCCCAATATTTTATGTATAAGAGGGCTACTGTACTTTCTTGGTTTTTTGTCATTGTTCATTGTCTGAAATATTTAAATTTCCTAATAATTGTGACCCATCCGGCGACCATTGTATTTCGCCTCCTTTGAGTCTTTGCATTATATCTTTTGACACCTCCATCATCGTTTCCGCTTCTATTTTTAGTTTTGCGCTGTCCTGCCAGGCTCTGACCTCATCAGGCTTGGGACCACCTCCTCCTAAAATGATAGCTACATTTCCGTATCTGATGCAATACAAACGGAGGTGGCTATCGGGGGCATCATACAAAGCGCAGACCCCATCCCCCGGTCTACCCTCCTTATGTTTAAAAAACTTTTCTCTTGTCCCTGTGGTATTACCAATCTCCTGTAACCTGTCGATAATAAAACTTACCTCCCTTCTATACTCAGTAGCATTTTCCTGTACGAAACGGTCGAACAAAGTAACATTATCACCTTCCATGATAACGGAGTAGATAGTTGCCTCGCCACCTGAAAGCTCATCTATTTCGACAATCTCATATTTCACTTTAAACTAAAATTATGCAACAAAAATACAAAAATAATGAAACAAAATTTATTTTTAAGTGAAAAATAAAGAAAATTCAGGTTAAGGCAAGCGAAAGCCAAAGCACAATTGACAATCAATAAATTATCATTTGAACAAGTGTATGTATCTTACTTCTTCCTGGCCATATACGTGATCCCGGCGACCAGGGTGAGGCAAAGCAGGGCCTTAACGAGATTGTTGTCCCCCCACTTATTCCCCGTATGCGAGTATTTATCGGAAGAGGAGGAGGGCGATATGGACGAGCCTTCTGTCAGCTCATACCCCAGATCCCCTTTAAGCTTGTCATAGTCTGAGAAAAAGGCGGTGGCTTCGCCGACGGCAATATGATCTTTCAGGGCCTGGTATTCATATTTTATATTGACTTGCCGGTCCGTTGCAGTGGTCGACGACATAAAAAGGAAGGAGGGTGACCGGATCTCCGTAGGCTGCTCCTCAAAATGCCAGTCTTCGGGCACGTGGATCTGTATCTCTTCGGTATAATGAGCAGGATAAGTAAGGGCGATAGGCATAGTACGATCATGCTCCTTGGGCTTCTTAATAAGACTGCCAATCAGCAATCCGTCGAAAGCCGCCTTGTTCACCCCTTTTTCGGTTTCCCATAATTTATCGATCTTATAGTATTCATAGGTGGTAATGGCCCCCTCTTTTTCATCCTCCACTATTTTCAGGCTGTCCGATACCTTCGTCCCTTCATAATAGCTGTTATAAAAATTCAGGTAGGTCTGCTGCAGATCGGATTTTGTGTTACTATTGACCTCACTGCGCAGATCGTCCGCAAAAGAGCCCGTAAAGCGGGTGACCACTTCCAGGGTAGCAGGTCCATGAGTATCTTTGATGGTAAAAACCTCTTTGGCCACCACCTGCCCGGGGTCCTGCAAAGGTATCACCAAGGGACCGGTGGTAGAATCCGTCAATACCAGCCCGCATTTATAATCCGGGTAAGAAATATCTTTTATACCTCCCCGTTGAAAAGAAATGGTAGGATCGAACCAATAATATTTTCCCCCCAGCCTGACCCTTACCGTCACATGATCGAAGGCAAGGGGCGTTGGAAGCCAGCCCATGATTTCCTGCTTGTCCGTCGTGTTGATGAATACAGGCACAGCTTCTATTCCAAGGGCCCTTAATATCGTGCAAAGGAGAAAGGACTTATCCTTACAGTCCCCGAATCGCTGGGCAAAGATCTTATCGGGGTCATTCGGCTTATGGGTATTAACGCCCATTTCGATCCCCATATAGCGGACCTCATCCTGGACGAAACGAAGCGACGCCAGCACTTTTTTCTCCTCATCGTTGCCGGAGGCCGATCGGATCTCTTCAATTTTCTTCTTCAGGCCGGAGGAAAGGTCGGAGCGTGGGGTAAATAAAGGCTGGGCCCATTTACATACTTCATTCCAGCTGGTATATTCGCTGACCATGATCGATGAGTAAGGGTCATACCAGGAAGGTAATTCATCCTGTGGGCGTAAGGCGGGCACATTATTAAATTCCCATTGATAGATCTTATCCTTCCCCTGTTGTATAATTTCCGGCTGTTTGTCCGTGAGCCTGTTCTTTATCTGCAGCGGCCTGTCTGCCGGGCAAACGATCCTGCACAGCAGGCGCCCTATCGGCGCTCCATATTGCGTCTGTAGGAAAGTGCTGTATTTATCCCTGAAAACCGGGTTGAATCCCTCTACGGAATAAGCGTATTCTATCCTATCCCCTTTCCGGACATCTTCCAGGAAGAGGACCGCCGTCACCGTTCCGTTATAAATACTGCGGCCCAGGTCCGTCTCCTGCCGGACCATCTTTATTTTCTTAAGATCCAGTTTATTGATGACCGATCCATCCCGGACAATCTGTATGCTGTGAAAAACCATGCGCTGATACGACGGGTCGTAGCTGACGGACACTTCGGATCCATTCTGTATGCCCGCTTCTGTAATGATCTTCGTGACCGACTTATGATAAACGGTCCGGGTAGCAACATTTACCTGCCGCTCCAGCGCCAGATAAATGTACCCGTCTGCCGCGTCGCCGGGAACTTTGGCGCTATTGTAATCCGTGCCGGTCCGGGCGATCCAGGAAGGCTCACCGCCTACAGCGGGTTTTTGACCGAACAGGGCCGGGCAGGATAATAATGTGATGAGAAGCAGGCTCGCTGTGAAAAGGTATCTGTCTATTTTCATGAACGAAGGGGTAAAGGATAGCAAAGTAAAAAAATAGCCTGACACTACAAAGCTGTCAAGCCGTAGCATTCTTTTTTTCCAGCCAGGAATTAAAAAGAGTATAAAAGACAGCGAGAATGATGGCGCCTTTGAACATACCAGTGAAACCCCAGGCGGCCAGGCCCCCGATCACCCCTAAGAACAATACCAGGAAAGGCAGTCTCCCTCCGCTTTTGGCGAGGAGCAGAGGTTTTAAGAAGGCATCGATCAGCAGCAGGCCTATTCCATAAATGATCAGAAAGATCGTTACCCCGGTATGTCCTTGAGCGGCCGTACTGATCACCAGGGGTATCCAGACCAGCAAAGGCCCCAATTGTATCAGCACCAGGAAAAAGATCAGGGCTGCCAACCCCAGGGCAAAGGAGATGCCGGCGATGGCCAGACCGACCCAGGAAATGATGGCGGCTATCAGGGCGGTCCCCATGACGCCGATCGAAACGCTCTTTATGGCCTGGGTAGTTGCCCCCAGCAGAGAAAGCCCGTCCCTTCGACCCAGGAGATGCTGCATGACCGATTTGATGGGGGCCAGCATCTTATCCCCTGCTGCCAGAAAAAAGGCTGAAATAATAATACCCGTAATAAACTGGAGGATCGTACCCAGCATCCCAGCCCCGCTGGTCAGGACATGGCCCAGGGCTATTCTGATCTGTTGTCCATGAAGGGCAACGGTTTCTTTCGGGCTGTTCTGCAGTTGCGCCCAAAAAGCCGCGATATCCTCCCCCACAAGTGGCAGGCGAGGTAACCAGGCGGGGAGGGGTGGGAGGCCGTTTGTTTTTATTTCATTTAATACGTTTATGGCCTCTCTAAGGTGATTTCTAAAGGCTGAAATGATGAAAACGAAAGGCGTAGCTATGATGGCCAGGAGCAAGACTGAATAGATAACAGCCGCCAATCTGCGCCGCCCCTTTAAAAACCGCACCAGCTTCTCAAAAGGCGCGGCAAAGGATACGGAGAAGATAAGTGCGAAGGTGAGCACGCCAACAAAAACCCTCAATACGTCATACAGCGCCCACATCAGGCTCACCAGTAAAAATAAAACCAAGATAGTCTCAATCATGCTGCGGGAACCCGGGCCCGCCTGAAGATATTTATTCATAGATTAGCGGTTGCTCTTAAAGTTACCATAAATTTATAGCTATTTAGGCATCTTTCCATGAAACTGAAAAAGCACATCCTGTTACTGCTGATGCTTCCTGTACTTTTCCTGCTGATGGGCGGAGGATTGCTCTACTTCTTCATAGCCCATCGTTTTAAGGACAGCCTGAAATTCATTGTGAACAGGGAATCCAAAGGCAGGTATGCATTCGATGCAGGAGATGCACAATTATCGGTTTGGGATAGAACGATCGTGCTGAAAGAATCCGTCTTATATAACCAGGATAGTATAAACGCCGATGTGGCTTATCGTATAAAGATCCATGAGATCTATTTTTCCCTGGCTTCCTGGAGAGAGCTTCTTTTCCATAAAAAGATCGTCGCGGACAGCCTGTCCATAGAGGAGCCGGACATCGATATACACGTTCATAAAATGAACAGCCGGAAGGAGCATGCGGACTTTCATGCTTCCGATCTGGTAACCTACCTGGAAAAAACCTTACTGCATTTTAATGTACATTCCTTTACGTTAAAAGACGCTTCCTTTACCTATGAAGGGGCTAAAGGAGGGACACCGCTGCATGGAGACCATATCAATCTTTCCCTCACCAATTTTATCCGGGTGAACAATGAGGATAGTCACCTGCTGGGGTCGGACAAGGTGGGGATCTGGTTAGGGAGGCAACACTGGGTCTTGCCCGATGGTCAGCATGAAATTAATTTCAGCCGGTTGCAATTCGACAGTAAGGGCCAGCGGTTCGAGCTCGACTCCTTCAGCTTTTACCAGAAGGCCCTTATGGATAAAGGGGAGATAAAGATACAGGGAGACAAATTCTTCTTTAATTCCCGGCATCTGCCGGCTATTTATCAGAAGGAGGAACTATTGCTGGACACCCTGATCTGCGTCAATCCTATACTTACCACCGTCAACAAGGGGAAGGAGGAAAAAATAAAAGATTCCCTTGAAAAGGTCCAGGTGACCGGCAACCTGTTTAAGCGGATCCAGGTTCAATTCGTTTCCGTCATCGATGGGCAGCTGTCCCTGCAAAAGGACGGCCGTACGGAAAATACCGCTACCCGCAAAGCGAATGTGAGCATTTACAATCTTTCCGTGAATCCGGAAGCCACTCCTTCCCTCCACACCGATAGCATCCGGATCAATCTGAAAAAACTCGAATTCATCTCGAAGGATAGTATGTTCCGGCTCGGCATCGACGAATTCTCCATCCGGCAAAATGATGTGCTTTTCAGGAATGTAAGTTTCGGGCCCACTTCCTTCAATCGCTCCGAAAAGGAAGTCCTATTCACAGCCCCCTCTCTCCTGCTGAAGGATATCAGTATACCCGACCTGTTGCAGAAGCGCCTGAAGGCATCCGGGGCGGAATTATACCGGCCTTTAATCGTTCTCTATGACAAACAGCCCGGAGCGGTATCCGGTGCGGGCCCAGCTCCGGGATCCCCAGCGTCGGGCCCAGCTTCAGCAGCGAAAGAGTCCGGGCGCGACTTTGCCCGAAAACGGGCTATGTTTTACCGGTCGCTGCATGGCATGAGCGAATTGATCGATGCGCCAACCTTCAATATAACGGAGGGAGCGGCCAATTACCAGGCAAGCGGTGTAAAGCCGGTGCAACTGACTATCAAAGGGTTTAACGCTCATATATTGCTCAACCGGTTTTTTGTAAGTGATTCCCTGGTGGATATCAAACGTGCTATTCCGGATCTGCGGATAGGCGAGCTGAACCTGGCATCGAAAGGGGCAAATATCAAGGTGCTGGGCTATCGGTTTGACGGAGTCAACCGGCATAGCTGGGGCGAACAATTGCAGGTTGCTACGGCCAATGGGACCGAGATCAGGGGCAAAGGGATTTATTGGAAGGTGTTCGATTGGGATATTTATCAAAAGACAAAAGACATACAAATCGACTCCTTACATATAGATGAACTGACCGTCCATGCCACCCCTTCCACTACCGGAGCCCGCCCCTCCGATTCAGTCAAAGAGCTGCCTGTCATCCGTATCGGCCAGCTTACCGTGAACAATATACTCTTTGACAGTAAATCCGGAAAGGGGGATTTGCATTTCAACGCCCAAAAGCTGAATGCGGAGGGCATCGGGTCGGTAAAGCGATCTCTCATCTGGAACCATGCCAGCATGCAGGTTGCCGATATCGTATGGAATGGGAAGAACAGCAGGGTCTGGCTTAGTGAAGCCGCTTTTGACAATAAAGCCGAAACGGTGCTTAAGGGACTGGAGATCGAATCCGGAAACGCACTCCCCGGGTCGGGGAACCCGGGGAGTGCAGGGACCGACTCAGGGACCCGCGGCATCGAATCGGGGAGTTCCGGGTTCAGGCTATCCGTCCCGCTGATCCGGATGAAGGTGGAGCTGCATTCCAGTGACCTCAGCCAGTTATCCGTTCCGGCCTTGCTGGTGGATGACGCAGCGCTGCATTATACGAAAATGTCGGCCAGGGACACGCTGCTGGCAGATGCGGCCGTTGCCCTGCAAGTCAAAGACCTGCATACCGGAAAAACGATTCAGGCCGGCGAAGTGAAAATAGATTTAAAGCAAGCAAACATCCGGTATTCCAAAGATAGTACGGCCCTATCGGTCAGCCATCTCGCAGGATCTTTTGAAGACAAGGAATTCACGTGGGCAAAACCAGTTAAAATAAGCTGGCGGCAATTGGCGGCGAAAACGACTATCAGTAAAGGGAGCCTGCGTTATAAGGGGAAAAAGATCACCGCTGACGCAGCGGGTTTTTCCTGGAATCCGTCCGGGAATAGCCTGCGGTTTCAACAGTTCAGCGTTCTTCCCAATGAAAGCCTGGAAGAAACTTTTAAACGGGCGCCCTGGCAGACAGATTACATATACGTCCGGGGAGAAGCCCTGACACTGACTGGGATCCGGCCCGACCGTCTGCAAAAGGATTCTTTGATCCGGGTAAACCGGCTCCTGTTGGATGGGGTAGCAATCTCCGCTTCCCGGGACAAGAATATGCCTTTCCGGCATGGCGTTGAAAAGCCTATGCCGACTAAATTAATCAATGCCATTCCCTTCCCTTTAAGGGTAGATTCCGTGTTACTGTCCCACAGTACGGTCGTTTATAACGAGCTATCGGCCAATACCCATAAATGGAGCCGTATCCCCTTCGGGGACCTTAATGGAGCTATTGTAAATGTGAGCAACCGGGAGAATCAGGGAGATACGTTAAAGATCATTGCCACTGCCCGGTTATTCAATAGCACTATCCGGCCTTTCTCCTATGAGGAATCGTATGGAGACTCTCTGTCGGGTTTTTCGGTCAGAAGTCATCTGTCTCCTATCGACCTTACCCGATTCTCGCAAGTCTCCATCCCCATGGGAAATGTAAGCGTTATCAGTGGGCATGCCGATACGCTTTATACTTATTGGGAAGGCAATAAGTATGCGGCGACGGGGACCATGCATTTCTTCTATTCCGATCTGAAGATCCGGGTGCTGGACAAAGAGGATATCAAAAAGAGGAGTTTTCTCCCCGTTCTGGAGTCCTTGGCGGCAAACCTTATTTTACCGGATCAGCGGAAAAGGGCTTCCGCCATTTTCGTAGAACGGGACCGGGAAAAATTCGTTTTCAACTATTGGGTGAAAGCCATCAGCAGCGGAGCGCTGACCACCGTCGGCATTAAAAAGAATAAGGCTTACCGAAAGAAATACCTGGAAAAATATAAACAATACTCGTTACCGGAGAAAAGAATGGATGGCTGGAAAAAATAGATTACATCTTCTTCGCCATCTTCTCACATTTCTGCGCTTCGTCCAGGTGATGGCGAAGAGTAGGTAGGGTGCTGTTGGCAAAGGCCTTAATATCCGCATCCGATCCATTCTTAGCTTCATCTTCGAACATACTGATCACCTTCTTGTGATCGTCTACCATCATGCTGAGATAAGCTTTGTCAAAATCCTTTCCTTCCTTTTTCTGCAGGTCGTCTATATTTTTTTGCATTTCGGGGGAAATGGCAGGAGGAAGAGTAATATTCTTGGAAGCTGCGACCGCCTTTAATTTATCTGCCGCAGCGGTGTGATCTTTTTCCATCATAGAGCCATAAGCTTTTACGTCTTTAGCCATCCCTTTTTGCTGAGCCAGCTGCCCCTCCTGAATTTCAGTCATTCCGGCATTCGCCGTATTCACGACGAAGGTGGCGTCACCTTTGGATACGGAAGGCGGTATGGACGGAGTGGTCTGGGCGGTAGTACCCGTACTATCCATTTTTACCATATTAGAATCTTTAGCATCTTTCGTGGTATCCGGTGGATTGCTACCACAACTGAAACAGGAAAAGGCAAGGACGGCTACGGCACAATAGTTAGACAAACTTTTCATAATGAATGTTTTTCATTTAATAAAATGAGTTCGGATGGATAGATTCAATTATTATACCACCTGTCCATAGGGTGCGAAGATCGCGCCACCATCCGCTACGATCCGCAAGAGCGCTGCTTTCGAAATAATCTGCTTTGGTCATTTTCACTTTTATAAGGACCATGTGATCGGCTACTCTTTCCCTTATCTCATCATATACCAGGCTATTGATCTCTTCCGGATCGGTGACAATAAAGGCCTTTCCGGTGAGGTGTAAGAAGAATTTCTTCCCCTTGCGGAAAAACTCCAGCTTAACGGGGAATTCCCGGTCAAACTCATGCAGCGCCTGCCTGGGACGGGGTACGAAAAACCATATTTGCCCCAGGTCATCTACTTTCATAATGGAGATAACAGTGGTGGACATCCTTAAAAGAGAATTATTCTGGCTAAAGAATAAAGCATTTCTTAATTCCTGTATTTTTTCGCGGAGAAAGTTCAGATTGGATGAATTCAACATAACTGTCAGTTTAACAAAGAATTTCAAATTCAATACCAGTCCTTCAGAAAGGGAAATGGGTAGAGGGGGAAACCGGGATGAAGGTCTAAGTATCAATGCTAAATGAAAAGTCATCCGGAATCCGGAAGGAGCCTGGCTCCTTCTCTTGTTTAGGAAATAACTGGGAATTCTGAGGAAAATATTGCACAGGAATCCTGGTGGGAGTCCCGGAGGAGCCGTATAAAGTCTGGCATAATTTTTTAATATATACAGGTGTCAATAAACCTGAAAGAAAGAATATTCATAGGGCCCTGTTTCCACAGGGTCCTATATTCTTTTATCATCTCTGTTAATTAATTATGGTGAGCTTTAATAATGGCAGAATCCCGGTATCTTTTTACGAGGTCGAATGCTTTTTTCAAGGCCATTTTCTGATCCCTGATCAGGCAGACAATTTTATAGGACAAATCTACTCCCGAATCGAGCGCCCGCTCATAGGCTTTTTGAACGGCCTGCTCCCCGTATTCACTGGCTACTAAAAGAGATTGGGTGTCATTCCCCTCAAACCCGGCTTTCAGATCCAGCCAAAAAAGGTAGATCTTTCCCGAGATGGTATTCCTTGCCACCGGCGCTCCGCCCATGTGTAATACTTCTGCATGCAGTTCATTGATATAGGATCTGCTTTCCATGGCCATTTTGTAGAAGATATTACGGGCGTCCGGATCGGCATCTTTTTCTGTATGGGACGCTCTTTCATATCCACTGACCCGGTCTATATTGATCCTGATAAGATCATTTAACACCTCGATGGTCCTTTCGTTCTTTTTCATGCAAAAGTTTTTATTTAAAACTTAACTATTCACCTAAATAATCATGCCTCAGAATCTTATATACGCAAAAGCCTGGTAGCTGTTACCAGGCTTTTGTCGTAAACAGGCCTCTTTGCTAAACGCTTATTCTCCTCACTTAGCTAGTGCGGAATCTTCCTTTTTGTTTCTTCCGGGTTGTCGTCGATCTGTATCCTTTTTTCGGGACTGTTTGGGTCGAAATCGGCATCCGTTACCTTTTGAGCGCCCTTGTCTTTTTTACCCTGGTTGCCCTTAGTGGGCTGATTCTGATTCTTATTATGCTGTTTGTCATTTCCTGACGACGGATGTTTGTTTCCTTGATTGGTCATATAGCTTTTTTTAAAAAGTTCTACAATGTAGTTACCGGAACTACCTGTAAAAAAACAATGCCAGGCAGAGGCGACTATCGTGGGCAGCAGCTGACCGGGCAAGGAAACTGGGTAATTACCCCAGCAGCCGGGTAATTATTTACCGAGGAAAGAATTACTCAGGCGGGAGTGTGCCGTGATGACTGCCTGGTCGAGTTCCTGTATTTCAAAGTCCGTGATCCCCAGTGCCTGCAAGGCCCTGCTATAATAATCCTTCAGCGCTCCTCCGCTTACCAGGGTCAGGGGCAGGCAGGTTCCTATCAGATCCTTGCATTCCGAACCGATCAATAATCCACTCAGGTAATAATAGTTGTCTTCCTTTGACAGGATCCCAAAGAGCTGGTGGGTCCTTACCAGGAAAGAATGGTGCAGGAGGTTGGCGTCGATGCTGTCCAGGACGCCCTGTTCGAAGGCTTTCAGGGGGGACCCGGCGCTTTCGGGGAGGGCGGCGCTTTCCGGAGAGTTGGCGCTTTCGGCCACGGAACCGGCCAGAATACTGTGCCGGGTCAGCAGGCTGAAGTATTCGCCGGTCATATAGGTTTTAAAACCGACGACTTTCCCATCCCTTACCCGGATATGTTTCGAATGGGTGCCAGGAAAAATGAAGAGGTGTTCGCCGGCGATGGAGGGAGGGAAACAACCGACTAACTGGGTCTCTTCACCCCGCATCACATCGTTGGCCGACCTTACGCCGGAGAGGAGAAGGGTCCGGCGCGGATACTCCTCCGTGGCTTCGAGGATTAGCGCCCGCAGGTCTTTTCCGTCCGTATTAAATGGAAGCTCTTTATACGGGATTTCTTTCATGCCGATGCTGGAAGAGGCCATGCCGGAAATGATCAGGGGGATCCCTTGCAGGGAAGCCGGCTCCGGAGAAACGAGGGAAGCCTGCAGTTGTTCCACCCGGGCTTCGAGGATGGAGCGGTAAAAGGATACCCTTTCCCCTTCGCTCTTTCCCGTGTTCTTCCATAATTGAAAGGTGGCGGCGACGCCCTGGTCATCCTTTAGCTCTCCTACTATGCGAAGGGTATGGGCCTCCCGCAGGCCGCCTGACCCGACCGGTCCGGCGTTGGGCCCGTTGCCGATTTCCACCAGCCGGAGCCTGAAAGACGAGGTGCCCCAGTCACAACTGATGAAATGGCTAACCGGATCATAAGGGACAAAATGATTGTTATCAGGCATGTGTGATCGCTTGTATGTATTTTTCCGCTTTGCCCTTTAGTTGCTGTAAGTATTCGCCTGTTACTGCCGGTGTTGCATTTACGAGGGCCGAACCGATGCCAAATGCCACCGCACCTGCCTTTTGAAAATCCCGGATATTTTCCAGGTTGACGCCGCCTGTCGGCATTAGGGGAATATGGGGAAGGGGACCGCGAAGGTCCCTGAAATAATCGGGTCCGACGGATGCCGGGAAGACTTTGATGATATCTCCACCCCATTTATGCGCCTGCAGGATCTCTGTAGCAGTAAAGGCGCCGGGAATGCTGATAGCTCCCAGTTTCTTCGTTGTTTCGATCGTCGCCCTGTCGAGAGCCGGGGAGATAATAAATTTAGCGCCGGCGGAAATGGCTGCGGCCGCTGCTTCGCCATCCAGCACGGTGCCGGCCCCTACCAATAACTGTTCGCCCAGTTGGTTCGCTACCCGTTCGATGGAGCCTAAGGCATCCGGGGAATTGAGGGTGATCTCCAGCAATTTCACGCCGCCTTCACTGAGGGCCCTGGCTATTTCGACCACATAGTCGGGGTCTGCTCCCCGGAGAATAGCGACTATTTTATATGCAAGGATTTTTTGTAAGCATGTCATTTCCCCGCTAATTTACCTAAAATAAACTTCTTGTTTATTTCATCGTAGATCAGGAGATGATCATTGGAGTTCCCCTCCTGATCAAAAACCTTCTCCCAGGTATTGAGGGGTTCCCATATAAAAGTGCCTTTACCTCTACCTCCTGGGATCGTAAAGGCGATCTCATTTACTTCTCTTTTCAATTCCGAGTATTCCACTATTACAATGTCCTTCCGGTAACGGGTGGCCAGGTCCCTGACATTGTATTGCAGATCGGCCAGCGTTCCATGCCATTTAGGATAATAGGACAGGCCTATCACATCGAAAGGCACCTTCCTGGCCAGCATATTGTCCACAAAAAAACGGGATTCGTCGTTCTGCCCTCCCAAAGCTATGTGCAGCATGACCGGTATAGTCGGGCTAATGGCCTTTACGCCGGATATACCGGCATAGATCAGTTGCGCCAGGTTATCCAAATTGCTGATCGCGCCATCGGGCCAGATCATACCATGGTTGATCTCATTGCCTACCTGAACCATATCGGGCTCCGTGCCCTGTTGTTTCAGTGCGAGGATCACTTGTTTCGTATATTCAAATACCAGTTGCCGGAGACGGGGAAAATCCGCGTCCTTCCAGGCTGCGGGCTTGTATTGCTTGCCCGGGTCGGCCCAATAATCGCTATAATGAAAATCAAGCAGGAATTTCATCCCGGCCGCTTTGATCCTTTTTGCCATTTGCTTAGTGTGCTCCAGGTCGCAAAAGCCTTTTTTGGGAGAATAGCCGCTGTCCTGTGCCGGATCATTGAAGATCCGCAGCCGGATATAATTAAATCCATGGTCCTTTAAGATCTGAAGGGCGTCTTTTTGCCGGCCCTTATCTGAAAACCTCATCCCTCTATCTTCCAATTCCGGTAAAAAGGAAATGTCCGCGCCCAGGATCTTGCCGAGGGGCTTAATGTGTGCGGAGCCGGGGTGAGATGCTGTCGGGCCGGCGTGGGGTGATGAGGGAGATTCCCCGTTGAACCGGAGGGAGGTAACGGCAACGGGGCGGCCACTATCCGGCAGAACGGTATGAATATCGGTAGATCCTGTTTGCAAGCCCTCTGCGGTTGCCTCAAATTTAATGACCTCATTTTTGTTGCCGGACCGGACAATTACCTGGCATTTGCCATTAAACAGATGTCGTTGCCAGGCGCCATTGGCACATTGATCAGGCTCATGACTGGCGGGGTCCCCATTACCCACCCCAATGATCTTTAGATCACCGCTGGCCATAAACCGTATGAGGTTGCCGGCATCGGGCACTTCCCTACCCTGCCTGTCCACTACACTGATGTTAATGACGGAGGCTTCCTTCCCATCGGCGATCATAGTTGTTTTATAGGGTGTTACCACAATTTCATAGGGAGGCCCGGTCGTCTCGATCTTACCGGTGATCTTTCGTCCGCCCTTGAAGGCAACGGCTTCTAAAACGCCCGCTTCGAAAGGGATATCCCATTCCAGGTGCTTGTTCCTCGGCATCTCTTTTTTCCCCTGGCTTCTCCCATTCAGAAATAATTCCACATTGTCTGCGTTGGTGTTGACCCAAACGTTCACCGGCTGGCCTTCCTTCCCCTTCCAGTTCCAATGAGGGGAGATATGCAGCACATCCTTATCCGTCCACCAGGATTGGTAATAATAATAAATATTCTTGGGGAATCCGCAGACATCCATCACGCCAAAATGAGAGTTGATATTAGGCCATTGATAGGGAGTAGGCTCTCCCCGGTAATCGAATCCTGTCCAGACAAAACCGCCGATCCACCAGGGTCTGCCGGCAGCCAGCGGCCACCATTGCTCCGCCGTATTGGCCCACCACGGAGCGGTGAGATCCCTGTCCGGAAGATAGCCAAGGATGCTGTCTTTTACGTAGATACCCCGGGTGGTGACGGTACTTCCCATCTCCGTTCCCATAACAGGTTGACCGGGATGATCGCTATGATAGGAGTCCACGCCCCCGATCCTGTAGTTGAATCCCCTTACCGGGATCACTTCATTCACTCCGTGGTAAACATTGGCGAGGTCTGCGCCATAGGTGCTGACCCGCGTCGGATCCAATTCTTTTTGTCTTTGCAATAATGTCTGCGCTATCCGTTTGCCGATGGAACTGGTCTGTATGTTGCCTTCCTCATTACCAATAGACCATAAGAACACGGAGGCCCGGCTACGGTCCCGGATGATCAATCGCTCCAACTGGCTCCTGTATTCAGGGCTGCTATTGAGCAGACGGTTCTCATCCAGCACCAGCATTCCCAGGCTATCGCAGGCGTCCAGCAATTCCGGAGTGGGCGCCCCATGGCTCGTGCGGTAGGCATTGGCCCCTAATTCCTTTAACAAACGGATCCGGTAATACTGCAGATAGTCGGGCAACGCGCTACCCAGACCCGCATGATCCTGATGACAATTCACGCCTTTCAGTTTCGTGTACTTCCCATTTATGTAGAGCCCTCCCGAATCAATTTTAATACTGCGAATGCCAAACCGGGACTTGCAACTATCTACTATTCCACCAGCCGAGCCAATTACCTGGACGACCCGGTATAAATAAGGGTTGTCCGGCGACCACAGGACAGGATGGTCCAGGGTAAGTTGTTGTTTAACCGTCTTCGTCTCATTACTATTCAACGCGATGGGTAACTCCCTGGCTCTGGCGATTATTTGACCATCCCTGTCCGTGATGTAGCAGGAGACCTTCCCTTTGGCTGTGTTGAGAGCCTGGTTAGTGACGGTTGTTTCCACGTTGACAGTTGCCCGGTTGTTGTCTGTTTCTGTGTAAACGAACAAGCCATCGGGAACGATATGCAGGTTATTATATTGGTTTAACCATACATGCCGGTAGATACCGGATCCTTCATAGAACCACCCTTCATATTGAGAGGCATCCACCCGTACAACGATAATATTTTCCTTACTGAAATTCACATAATCCGTTATATCGTAGGAGACCCCGCTGTATCCGCTGGCATTATTCCCAACATACAATCCATTTACCCAAATCTTACTATCCCTGAATATTCCGTCAAACTGGATCACAAAACGTTGTCCCGAATCCGATCGCGCTATCGAAAAATGTTTGCGATACCATCCGATACTGTTTTGAGGGAATAAGCCGCCCAGCGGTTTGTACCCATGCGCCATTACATCGGGGTTTGGAGAATCTTCAAAGGGCAGTTCGACGGCCCAGTCATGCGGTAATTGGAGGGTTCGCCAGGCGCTGTCGTTGAACCGGGGGTCAATGGCAGTCCCATCGGCTTTCCCCGATTTGGAGAAAATATTCGCCACGGAGAAGTTAAAGTCCCTGGCCGGGTCTGCCGAATTCCCCAGATGAAATTTCCAGTCCTTGTCAAAGTCCAGGCGCTGGCGTGGAAGCAGGGAGGGTCGCCCGCGCTGCGCGTGCTGCGGAAGTGGCTGCGCGATCAGGGTAGCGGAAAAGATAGATAAGGATAAAAAAGCAACCAACCCAAAACTGATAATTCTGTTCATCCGTTAATTTTTAAATGCGTCCATTGCTATCGTAGGCTTACCGGTATTGTCAAAAGCGCCCAGGCCGTATCCCTGCCAGTTATAAGATTCCGGTTCCCAATAAAAAACGCCCAGGCCGTTGTTATTGGCAACCGACTTAGTCTTATTGATCAGATCCACTAAAAACGACTGGCAGGTAGAAGGATCATTCGCAGGCATTCCCACCTCACAGATCATTACCTGCTTATTGTACCTGGCTATCATATCGTTCATATTGGCCAGGCACAGGCTATTATAGGACTGCCAGTTAGCTGCCGTGGGATAAAGCGACATCCCAATGATATCCCAACTGGCCCCGTTCGATTTCAGGCCATCGAACATCCATCGGTATAAGCTGTTATCGTATCCGTTGGACAGGTGAACAATTACTTTTATGGAATCGTTGATGGATTTGACGGCTTTATAGCCTGAATTAACAAGCGCCGCAAAATTGGCCATGTTGGTGGAGGCCCTGCCGTCCTCCCATAACATACCGTCGTTAGTCTCATTGCCGACCTGCACCCAGCTGGGCACGACACCGTTGGACTTTAAGGTATCCAATACAGACACCGTATAATTATAGACCGTATTGTTCAAGGTCGCAAAATCGTATCCTGTCCAGGCCGAAGGCTTGGCCTGGTGCCCGGGATCCGCCCAAGTATCACTATAATGAAAATCCAGTAAAATTCGCATGCCCAGGTTTTTTGCCCGTACCGCCTTGGCTACTACATCGGCATTATTATTCCATCCCCCTGCCGGGTTCACCCATACGCGAAGCCGGATAGAATTAATCCCCAGGCTTTTCATAAGCTGAATACAATCCATGGCCGCGCCTGCGCTGTTATAGAATTTATAACCGGAGGCTTCCATTTGCGTAAGCCAGCTTATATCGGCCCCCTTTGCGAACAAAGGGTTGGATGCCGGCTGTGTAGCCGGCGAGCCGGCGCCGCTCTTTTTACATCCGAAAAATAAAACGGTGAGCAAGAGGGCTGCCATGAAAATCGGTAAGATGCCTGCTGCTAATTTTACTTTTTTTAAGTACATATTTATTTAATTGAATAAGTATATCCGCCCGCTCCATTGCTCAGATCCAGGGTGATCGTATACACACCTGTCTTAGTCACGGGAATATTGCTGCCGTTATACGCCAGGTTGCCTTTTGCATCCAGTCCAAAATTGGTAGCCCATGCTGCGTCGCCGACGAATTTAAAGCCGCCGCCCGCCGTTAAAGAAATGCCTGTAGCGGTCCACAGATGGGTCGTCGCATCAAAGGTCATGGGGGTGGCGCTGGTGCTCCAACTGTTAAAATCGCCGGACAGTATCCATTTTGTCGTCGTATACGAAATGGTCAGCGCATTGACATCCGCCACTACCTTACAATAGGCGGGCCCCGCAAAATATAGGTTGCCTCCCGTAGGGCTCATCGTCGTCGCACTGGTGCCCCAGCCATAATTAATGCCATTCCAGTTCGGGGCGCTGCAAAGTTTAAAATTATTACCTGCATTGGGGAAGTTGAGATACCCCTCGTAAGTGCCATCGCTCTTTACGGAAGCGAGGATCCATCCGGGCTGGTTAATTTGCGTCCAGGTCGGGTTTAGAAAATCGCCCGCCACATATAATTTTGGATAAATGATAACGATCTTATAGGGAGTGACGGTAAGATTAACAATATTAGAGTAAACGTCGGCAGCCGTCGAAGCCACTCCGGTACTTTGGAGAACGGCTGCTTTTACCCTGACCTCGATCTGTCCTGCCACGCCGGGAGTAAGTCCCAGTGTCGTCAGCAGGGCATTAAAATCGGCCACCGTATAAGATTTTGAAAGTCCATTGACAAGGGTGACCGTTTGCGGTTTGGCAAAATTACCATTGACGGAATCTATTTGCAGGGTATAGGTCACGACCACGGACGCATTGAAGTTGACGGCCGGCCAGGTGAATGTCAGCGCCTGTGTCTTGGCGGCATTCGTACTATCCAGCACCAGGGTGGTGGAAGAGGCGGCGAGGCCGGCAGAAGCCGTGGTTAAAAAAGTGCCTTGTTTTAAAACTGCCTGCTGTTCATCTTTTCTACAGGCAGTGAGTGACAGGAATGCGATTATGATGATAGCTAGTTGTTTCATAAAAAAAAATTAGTAACCTGTGTTTTGTTTCAGATTGGGGTTAGCGGACAGATCGGTGGAAGGCAGGGGGAAGACATTGTATTTGGCGTCCACGGCAGTGCCACCCAACACGCCTCCTTTCCAGGCCCACAAATAAGCGGCGGTAGTGAATTTCTCATACCGGACCAGGTCTGTACGCCGAAAAGCCTCATAATACAGCTCTCTCCCTCTTTCATCCAAAATAAAATCAGTCGTCAACTGGCCCGCTGAAATATTCCCGGAGCTATTGCCGCCATAGGCCCGGGTACGCAACAGGTTGATATAATTCAGTGCAGTCGCGGCATCGCCGCCACTACCCCCTCTCAACACGGACTCGGCATAGGTCAGGAAAATTTCTCCCAGCCGGAACAAAGGAAAATCGATATCCGAAAAATTGCCGGCAGGATCGGCATGGGGGGCGGGGCCGCCGGAGCGGGTCACATTCCTGAACTTAAACGTGGAGAAACCGTCCGCCGCCGTATACAGGTCCTTCATTTGCAGGGTCTGCGTGGATTGCCAGAATTGGGCCCGCTGATCGGTATTGCCGCTGTAGTCGGAGAAGAGGTTTACAAAATCCTGCGTACAACGCAAGCCGCTCCAACTCCCGTTAGAACCGGAAATCTTTCCGGGGATACCGGCCGGTCCGTGCACCAGGTAGGTAGTACCGCCGTAGTTCTGCGTGTAAGTGCCGTCATAATTGATCGTAAAGATAAATTCATCGGTATTCAGGTTGTCATCGGCCAGCACCAGTTCGGAATATTTGGGATGCAGGGAATAGCCGGCGGTGATGACTTTATTGCAATACGTGATCGCATCGGTATACCGGGCCGTACCCGTATATACTTCCGCATTTAGATACATACGGGTCAGCAAGGCCCAGGCGGCAGCCTGATCTGCCCGTCCATATTCATTGGCCTTCGGTGCTATCAAGCTACTATCGACCCCTTTTAACTCTGATTCGAGATAGTTGAACAGGTCCTTTCGGCTTATCTGTTTGGGAATGAACGAGGCGACCTGGTCATTTTCGGTGGCAAAAGGGGGGTTCGCAAACAGATCCATCAACACCCAGTATTGATAAGCCCGCAGGAAACGCGCTTCCGCCCGGTAATGCCGGACGCTGTCCGCCGAAACGCCGGTAATTCCTCTGCCGGCTATATTGGCATCGGAAGACTGCCGGATGTATTCGTTGCACAAGGTGATCTGGAAAAAAGCACGGTAATAGAGCCCGTCGATGATCGGATTGATAGCCGACCAGCTCATTTCATGCAGTCCCTGGACACCGGCATCATTCTGCCAGGTCCATGCCGCCTCATCCGTAGTCAGCTCCTGGAGGTTGAAGTAGAGCCGCAGAAAGTCGGAATTCCCTTCATCGGAAATGATCTGCGTGGAGATGTCAGGGTTACCCGTACCACCCGTGTTGCCGGTAAGAGCAAAGGCGGCATATACTTTGGCCAGGCCCTGCTTATACCCGGCCGGGGTGGAATAGGCTTTCGAAGCGGTGATATCGTTCGTGGGGGACAATTCCAGTTTTTTTGTACAGGAAGCCAGGGTGGAGAGGACCACGCCGACCAGTATGATTATTTTAAAATGATTGTTGTTCATATACTAATTTTTTAGGGCTGTCAGAATAGTTTAGAAGTCCAGGTTGACGCCCAGAGAAAAAGTCCGGGGCTTAGGGTAAATATTATTATCGATACCCGGGTTGTTACTGGTACCTGCAGCAATTTCAGGATCCAGGCCGGAGTACTTGGTAATGATGAAGACATTCTGCACGCTGGCATTCAGCCGGAGGCTGGCGTGGGTATGGGAAATGGTCCCCACCTTGTACCCGATATTGATATTATCCATCCTCAAAAAGGAAGCATTTTCTATATAATAGTCGCTGAGCAATTCCTGCGCGTTGCCCCCTTTGAATTTGGTGACCAGGTAATTGGCAGAGGCATTGTACAACACGGTGTTGCCGAGGATCTGGTTGAGGGTGCCTCCCTGGCTATGGATATTATTATACGCGTAGTTACCCAGGCTGGAGCGCAGAACAAAACCAGCATTCCATCTCCGGTAGGTTACATTGGTGCTGAATCCGAAGAATACTTTCGGGTCGGCAGACTTGCTCTTAAAAAGGTCGCTCTGGTTAATGATCCCATCTCCATTCTTGTCTACAAAGACGCCTTCGATGGGGCTGCCGGAAGTATTATACACCTGATGGTATAAGTAGAAAGTATTTTTAGGACCGCCGACCGCATTGATGAGGGCAGATTGACCTCCTATCCCGCCCGCAATGGTGCCACTGGGAAAACCAACGTAGCTCGTATCGTTAGGAAATTGGGTCAGTTTGGTGATCGTGTTCTTATTATAGGAGACATTGAAGTTGATATCCCAGCTAAAGTCCTTACCCCGTATAGGTTCGGCATTGATACTGAACTCTATCCCTTTATTCTCCATATTTCCTACGTTGGCCAGCACATAGGCCGCGAAATTACTACCCGCCGCCTGCGGTATGAGGTTCAGCAGGTCTTTTGTCTTCTTCAGGTACACGTCGATGCTACCCGTGATCCGGTTGTCCAGGAACCCGTAGTCCAGGCCGATATTGGTAGTAGCTGTTTGTTCCCATTTGACATTGGGATTGTAGCCGCTGGGCCGGTATCCCTGGTAATAGCTTGGGCCAAACTGATAGGAGGCATTAGCATTACTTAAGGAATAGGAACTCAGGTAGGCAAAATTGGCGATCCCGTCCTGCTGGCCAGTAATCCCGTATCCGATCCGGAGTTTAAGGTCGGAGACTGTGCTACTGGTGCGCAGGAAATTTTCATTCTTTATTTTCCAGGCCAGGGCGGCGGAGGGGAAAACGCCGTATTTATTACTGGGGCCAAAGCGGGAAGATCCATCCCGGCGTATCGTCGCCGTCAAGAGGTAGCGGTCATTATAGGAATAATTGGCCCGGCCGAAGAAGGAGAGCAGGGTATGTTCGGGTTTGTCATAAGAGAAGGCTGGATCGGAGTTCGGCACTTTAGCGCCATTGGCATAATACGTGGGATAGTAATAGACCTTGGTCAGGTAGTCGTTATAAGAATAGCCCGCCAGGACATCCACATGGCTTTTAATGGATCGCAGCTCCTTCGCATAACTCAGGTAATACTCGAATACGGTATTGGTCTTGGTGACTTTGTAAGGATTATTCGAACCGCCTTTTCCCCCGGCAACATAGGCTTCCGCAGCGCTGTCCGGTATGAAGAGGCTACCCGTTCCCTTAGCTACGTCATAGCCCAGATTCACATTTGCATGCAGGTCGGGCAGGAAATGGAAGGCATAGTCCAGTTGTAAACTACCGATGCTCCTTTCGGGGCTGGCCTTGTCAAAGTGTTCATTCAGCAGGCCCAGGGGGTTCTTCCCGGCCAGGTTGGTCAGGCCCGTAGCGGAGCTGGGGTCGAGCCATTCGAAATAACCGCCAAACCGGTTGCTTTTTACCTGGACAGGCTGGGTGGGATCGAAGGTCGCCGCTCCGCCGATCGCGGCCTGGTTGCCAAACCGGGTATCTTCCTTGGCGCCTTTCAGGTTCAGGTTCACTTTCAGGTGATTATTGAAGAAGCTGGGGCTAAGGACAAAAGCCAGAGAGGTTCTTTTCAGGTAATCCGTTTTTAAGACACCGTTCTGATCCTGGTATCCCACCGAAAGGCGATAGGGGAGATAACCGAGCCCTCCGCTGATACTAATATAATTATTGGTGCCGATGCCATCCCGGTAGACCTGGTCCTGCCAGTCGGTGTTAGCCGATCCCAGCATGGCTATCTGGGCGGCCGTGCCATTGGCATTCACCACGGAACGAAACTGGGCCGGGCTCAGCACATTCACTTTTTTGGTCAGTTCGGACAGGGAGCTGGTAGAGCTAAAGTTGACTTTTAAAGGGCCGCTTCTCCCTTTTTTAGTCGTAATGATCAGTACTCCATTGGAGGCCCGGGTGCCATAAATGGCGGCCGCGGAGGCATCCTTCAGCACGGTGAAGGATTCGATATCATTGGGGTTGATAAAGCTCAGCGGGCTGCCGGCTCCTGCAATAGCGCTCTTCTGCCCGGCAGGGATGTCGTTATCCAGGGGCACTCCGTCGATGACGATCAGGGGGTCGTTGCTGGCATTCAACGAAGAGCCGCCCCGGATCCGGATGGTGCTGCCGGAGCCGGGCTGCCCGCTATTTGAGATAATAGAAACTCCGGGGACCTTCCCGGCAATCAATTGTTCAGGGGTGGTAATACTACCTTTTTGAAAGTCTTTTTCGGTGACGGTGGCGATGGAACCGGTGAGGTCCTTTTTCTTAACGCTGCCATACCCGATCACTACGATCTCATTCAGACTGGAATTGCTGGCTACCAGGGATACCGTCATCCCGGCCTCACCGAGGGGAACTTCCCGGATGGTGAACCCTACTGAAGAAAAAATAAGACTCTTCGCGGTGAGAGGGACGGAAAGCTGGAATTCCCCTTTTGCATTGGTCGTAGTGCCCCGGGTGGAACCCGCGGGTACGACCGAAACACCGGGCAGAGGGCTGCCATCCTTTGAGTCCGTGACTTTTCCCGAAATGGTCTTATTCTGTGCAAATAAGGAGCAACTGACTAATAAAGGCAGCAAAAGGATTTTCATCCTTGCAAGCAATCGTTTTTTCATTTTCGTTTTGGTTTTACTATATAAACTCATCACAAGGTAGAATGGACGGGCTTATTCGCTTTGTTCAATCGTTCATTTCTCTGGTTCTAATGATTATTCCTCCCTTACCAGGCTTACCAGGGTCAAAAAGTTTCGGTTTACTTGGTAAATTTGAATGCATTATCATTTTTGAAATATTTATCTGTTGGATATGTCGAACGATCTGCTGCGGACCAAAACCAGGTATACCGGTGTTTATCCGATCCTTGTGCTATTTATCGGAGTGATTTTATATTCCGGTC
Source organism: Puia sp. (assembly GCA_036394375.1). GTDB lineage: Bacteria > Bacteroidota > Bacteroidia > Chitinophagales > Chitinophagaceae > Puia. The sequence continues at coordinate 84,337 of DASWFF010000126.1, read as the reverse complement.
CCCTTTTCTCCCAGCCCAAACTGCTTTTCAGGCATATTTCCAATGAACAGGGGCTATCCAACAGTACCATAGAGGTCATCTTCCAGGACAGCCAGGGATTTCTCTGGTTCGGCACCCGGGATGGGTTAAACAGGTATGACGGACAGGAGATAGAGATATATAAGAATGATAAGGGGGATACGGCCAGTTTAAGTGACAATTATATAAGGGCCATTTATGAGGACGGGGAGCATCAATTATGGATCGGGACCATTAACGGACTGAACAGGCTGAACAGGGCGAAAAATACTTTTTCCCGTTTTAAACACCAATCGGACAACCCGAATAGTCTTAGCTCCAACCTGGTGACTTGCGTAAAGGAAGACAGGGATGGAAATTTATGGATCGGTACCTATGGAGGCATTAACCTATTGGACAAAAAGAACGGGCGATTTACTGTTTTCAGGCATAGCGCTGACAATACTAATAGCCTTGAGGACGACCGGGTGAATGCTATTTATGAAGACAAAAGCGGGAATTTATGGATCGGTACGGAGTCAGGATTGCAGCTCTTCGATAAAAAAGACAGACATTTCACCCATTTACAAGGGAATGCCATCAAGGTGATCCAGGAAGACAGGCAAGGTAATTTATGGCTGGGTACGGAGGATCGGGGCCTGGAGCTGTTCGATCCTCTTCAAAAAACAGTGACCCCTTTCAGGCATTCCGATAAAGATCCCACCAGCCTGGGAAACGATCTGATCAAAAGTCTGCTGACGGACAAAAAGGGCAATTTGTGGGTGGGTAGTATCAATGGCGGCCTGAATCTGTTCAATCCCGCTAAAAATTCTTTTTTTAACTACCTGGACGAACCCGGGAACACGTCGAGTCTGTCACAAAGGACCCTATCGGCCCTGTTTGAAGACAGGCAGGGAAATTTATGGATCGGCACCCACCGGGGTGGGATCAATGTATACAGTCCGGGTATGGGGAAGTTCAATCTTTACCGGCAGGAATCGGCTGCCAATAGTCTTAGTTACAGCGATGTGAAAGCCTTCTGCGAGGATACCCGGGGGATTATATGGATTGGAACGGATGGCGGAGGGCTGGATTTTTTCCAGCGGGACAAACGTATTTTTCAGCATTACCGGTACAGTCCTTTTGACGATAAAAGTATCGGCTCGGATGCCGTATTGGATGTGATGGAAGACAGGGAGGGGAATATTTGGGTAGCTACCTGGGGAGGCGGGCTGAACCTGTTGAACAGGAAAACAGGACGTTTTACCCGGTACCAGAACCACCCGGGAGACGGCCATTCTATCAGTTCCAATTTCGTGCAGAAAATATTCGAAGATTATCGCGGGATCTTATGGATAGCCACCTACTATGGCGGGCTCAATTTATTCGATCCCAAAACGCAACAATTCACCCGGCTTATTTACGATTCTTCCCGCAAGACCAGTTTATCCGGTAATAATATCGTTTCCATTCATGAAGACAGGGAAAGCAATATCTGGATCGGAACGGATGACGGAGGGCTGAATTGTTACCATCAAACCACGAGACATTTCTCCCACTATTTTGATAATGAAGAGAAGATGCCCGACCTGCGGGTGCTTTTTACTGACAGCAAAGGGCGGCTATGGGTCGGGCAAAAGGGGCTTTATCTGCTGGACCCGGCCCGTAATATGTTTTCGCTGTATCCGGACCGGGCGGGGCTCTCGAATGAATTTATAAAAGGGATCACGGAGGACGAAGAGGGGTATCTCTGGATAGCCACTTCCAATGGGATCACCCAATTCAACCCGGATACGGATGCCTTTAAAAAGTACAATACGGGGGATGGATTGCAGGGGCTTGAATTCGAGGCCAACGCCTATTTAAAGACCAAGGATGGAGAAATGTACTTTGGAGGGATCAACGGTTTTAATTCCTTTTACCCGGGGAATATAAAGATCAATAAGTTCATCCCACCCGTTTATATCACCGATTTCCAGGTATTCAATAAAAAAATAGCCGTCGGCAAGGCCAACTCCCCTTTACAGAATACTATTTCCCTGACAAAGGAAATAAAGCTGACCTACAAGCAGTCCACTTTTTCTTTCACTTTCGCCGCACTGAACTACACCGTGCCGGAGAACAACCAGTATGCCTATAAGCTGGAAGGATTGGACAAGGATTGGAACTATGTGGGAAAAGAAAGGAAAGCCAATTATACCAATATTAGCCCCGGGGAATATACTTTTCGCGTCAAAGCCTCCAATAATGACGGCATCTGGAATGAAGAGGGCGCCAGTATCAGGATCCTGATCACGCCTCCTTTCTGGAGAACCGGCTGGTTCATCTCCCTGCTGGGGGCTTTTGTGATCTGCTGCCTGTATGCCTTGTACAAATTCAAGACAAGGATGAAGCTAAAAGAATTGGAGAAAAGAAAAAGAGAAGAAATCCACCAGATGCAATTACAGTTCTTCACCAATATCTCCCATGAATTCAGAACGCCGCTGTCCCTGATCCTGGGCCCGTTGGAGAGGGTAATGAAAGAAGACACCCATTCCGCCTTCCGGCATTATTATGCCGTCATGCATCGTAATATCCACCGGTTGACCGGGTTGATCACCGAATTAATGGATTTCAGAAAACTGGAAAGCGGGGCCTTGCAGCTCGGGGTCATGAAGGGCAACCTGCATTCATTCCTGGATGAGATAGCGGAAGAGTTCAGGGACTGGGCCATTCAGAAAGAGATCATTTTTACGTACCCCTCCTCACCTCTTCCGGGAGACACCTGGTTTGACAGGCAGATCATGGAAAAGATCGTACTGAACCTGCTCAACAATTCATTTAAGTACACGAAGAATGGCGGGTCTATCACCCTGGAACTCCTCCCCTCTTTAACGGATTTTAAGCCATCCTTTGACAATGAGCTGATCCTGAAAAATGATTTCCGGGGCAGCCGATATGCCTATATCCGGGTAGCGGATGACGGGATCGGCATTTCAAAAGAATCCATACAACATCTCTTTCAACGATATTACCGGATCACGGAATCGCATCTGGGTTCGGGTGTGGGACTGGCCTTTGTAAAAAGCCTGGCTATGCTGCATAAAGGGGATGTCTATGTATATAGCGACCGGCATAAAGGCACCGAGATCATTATCGGGATCCCCGTTAATGAAAAGGATTATAAAGAAGAGGAAAAGAGGCCGTCCAGCCCTGCAGAAGGCGGGGTGAGGCTGGAGAGCATCAACAACGAGCCTGTCAATCACCTGTCCTCCTCCGAACTGATCTTACTGGTAGAGGACAATGTCGAATTAAGGCAGTTCCTGAAAGACAGTCTTAGTCAATACTATAAAATAATAGAAGCCGGGGATGGGAAATCGGGTCTTGAGCAGGCGAAAAAAACATTTCCCAATCTCATTGTCAGCGATGTGATCATGCCGGGCATGAATGGCATCGATCTTTGCAGGGCGATCAAGCAGGATGATGAGATCCGGCATATTCCTTTTATTATGCTCACGGCCAAAAGCACGCTGAATTCCCAGATAGAGGGGCTGGATTCGGGGGCCGACTATTATTTTGCCAAACCTTTGAATATGGACCTGCTCTTGCTGACCATCCGCAATGTCTTTAACCAGGGGATTAAATTAAAAGAACGGTATGGCAGGGAATACCAGGTAGAAGCCATGGACCTGGTACATTCCGAGAAAGAAAAGGAATTTATGCAGCGGTTACTTTTTATCATCGAATCACAGCTGGTCAATCCCGACTTTGACATTGAATATCTGTGCAGTGAGATAGGGATGAGCCGGACCAAGCTCTATCAGAAGATCAAGAGCATCAGCGGGCAGTCGATCGGAGATTTTATCAGGGCGATCCGGCTGAATAAGGCAAAGGAAATCATGACAGGGGAAGACGTCTCTCTTACGGAAGTGATGTACAGGATAGGGATCCAGACCCAGTCCTATTTTACAAAAGCTTTCAAAAAAGAGTTTGGCAAGACCCCGACCCAGTTCATGCAGGACCTGGAGAGGAAGTGACCGGGTCCCCGGTCAAAATTCTACAGTTTTACCCAATCTTATGGAAGATTTACATTCCGAATAAACCTCCCAGAGAACCGGTGGCCCCTTTCATATCCTCTTGTATACTACACAGTTGCGATAAGACATCCTTTTGCCGCTGAAACTGAGGTGAGTTATCGTTTTCAAAATCAAGAAGTTGGGTTGTAGCAGCCCTGCCCTGGTCAGGGTTCGGTCCTGGTTTCTCTTCCAGGGTTTTAGTTAGTTCCTGCATAAAATTCTTTTATCGTGTGTTTTGAACTTAATACCTTTGAACAATCAATATACCCAAGACGTTTTCGATATTAACACCTGAAAATTGAAATTGTGCGAGGGTGCTGTTTGCCCTGGCATAATATATTTTATACACAAGCCAAAAAACGATGCATATGCCAGCCAATAAACCTAAACAAGACAGCCGCGAAAGTATTAAAAGTAATAATGCCGCTGAGGAAGACAGCTTTGAAATAACTTATCTCCAGAACAAGTTTTTAGTATCCCGTCAGAAAGTGGTGGAAGCCATGAAAGCTTCGGGGAACAATCGTCAACAGGTAGAAACCTATCTGCTGAAGTATACGAAAAAACAAACTATATTATTATAGGTATAAGCCTGTTCAAATCGACTATACGCTCTCCGGAACAAATACAAGTGCCGGCAGCCGCTGGCTTGAGCCACCTGTTGAGTGACAACCATTATTTAGCGGATTGCAGGCTAAAGACGATGGGCTGCCTTTTATAAGATTTTACCATGGGAATGACAGGCTGCAGATAAAGGCCAGGAGCAGGGATGAGATAATTGGTCGCATACGGTTATGAGGTTTATGGATAAATCAGTAGCGGTACCATATTACAACAAAGAAATGAGATCCCGAAAGAATGAGAACCCGAAATGATCCGTATAATAAATATTTCGTGTAGATTAGTTTCTCAAACTAATCTATGCAACGGAAAAAATTTATACAAAATTCACTGTTGGCTGGCGCCGGCCTGCTAACGGCCGGGGCAGCTTCCGCCGCCCCTTCTGAGAAAAAGGGATCGCCGGGGCCGGTCGCGGCCGGGCAACCCTTTAATCTTAACTATGGCATTCACGATGGCATGTTCCGCAACAGCGCCGGCAATGATTTTATCGATCAGATAAAATTCGGGTATGACCAGGGCTTCCGTGCTATAGAAGACAATGGGATGGCGAGAAGGCCCGTCGAAGAGCAACAAAAGATCGGAGACGCCCTGGCTAAACTGGGTATGTCCATGGGTGTCTTTGTCCTTGACAAAGGAGGCAACGGAGCGAATTCCATTGCAACGGGCAAACCTGAATTCCTGGAGATCTTTCTGAAGGGTTGCCGCCAGGCCGTTGAAGTTTCCAAGCGATGTAACGGGAAACTGACCACCGTGGTTCCGGGCGATTTTGAAAGGCATTTGCCCATCGGTATCCAGACGGGTAATGTTATTGAAGCCCTGCGCAAGGGAGCGGAGATCCTCGAGCCTCACGGGATTGTCATGGTCCTGGAGCCTTTAAGCGATACGCCTGATCTTTTCCTGCGCCATTCCGATCAGACCTATGCTATCTGCAAAGCGGTGAACAGCCCTTCCTGCAAGATCTTATTCGATATGTACCATATGCAGCGCAATGAAGGCGATCTGATCCATAACATCGATCTCACGTACAGCGAGATCGCTTATTTCCAGATCGGCAATAATCCGGGCCGGAATGAGCCCACGACGGGTGAGATGGACTACAAGAATATTTTCAAGCATATCTATAACAAAGGATATAAAGGCGTTCTGGGAATGGAACACGGTATTTCCCGGCCCGGTAAAGAAGGCGAGGACGGCCTGATAAAAGCATACCGGGACAGCGATAGCTTTCTGTAAAAATGGGTGCCTCAATTTGGCTTTGAGGCACCCTGCTACATACATAGCCTTAACCTGTTCTTCTCAAAACTTAATGCTAAAACTTAATGCCTTTTGGTAATCCTTGCATTATGTCTGACAGCTAAGACGTTTTTTACAATAGAAACGTTTCGCCGGTTAAAAAAAATAGGCTGTTCAGATAACATCTGACAGCCTGTTTTATTATTCGAAAGCGAAGGTTAGAAAAATTTAGTAACGCCCGGGACGGCGACGGGATAAAATCCATCGGCGTCGGGCAGCACAGGAGGAGCCGCATTAAAATCATACGCGGAAGGCATGATATTCAGGCCGGAATGAAGGGCGGTGTCCCAATCCACTGCCTGCCCGGAATAAGTGGCTAACCTCCCCAGAATAGAAGTCATCGAACTTTTGGCGCCTCTTTCAGCATCCCAGAATTTATACTCTCCTTTGGCGATGGCCTCGAACAACTCATCGTGCTCATTCTGATAAGGTTGATTTTCTTTTGACTTATCAAACTGGTAAATCGTATTCCCTTTAGTGTCGGTGATCCGGGCCTGATCGCAGAATACTTTCCCTTTCGTGCCAATCAGCAGCTCATCTACCTTACTCGCGGTGCCTTTCTGGTGTCTGCACTGGCTGTTCAAAACAGCGCCATTGGCATAATGGAATTCCACGCAATGGTGGTCGAAGATCTGGCCGTACTCTTTTGCTTTCCGGACTTCACGGCCGCCTATGCCCTGGGCTTTTACCGGATAGGCTTCCAGCGCCCAGTTGATCACATCCAGGTTATGGATATGCTGCTCGGTGATATGATCGCCGCATAACCAGACAAAGTAATACCAGTTACGCATCTGGTATTCCATTTCCGTCCAACCCTGCTGGCGGGGATGCACCCAAACGCCGTCATTATTCCACCAGGCATTGGCGCTTACGATCTCTCCGATGGCGCCGTCATGCACCCGTTTCATCAGTTCGCGGTACGAGGTCTGGTAGCGGCGTTGCAATCCGACCACCACATTCAGTTTCTTTGTTTTCGCTATTTCTGCGGCCGCCAGTACCCGCGCGATCCCGGCAGGATCGGTAGCTACCGGCTTTTCCATAAAGATCTGCTTACCCTGGTTGACAGCTTCCTCAAAATGAATAGGGCGGAAGCCCGGAGGGGTCGCGAGGATCACCACATCCGCCAGAGCCATGGCTTTCTTATACGCATCGAAGCCGGTGAACTTATTCTCTTCCTTTACCTGTACCCTGCCCTTCTTGTCTTCAAGAGCCTCCAGGATGTTGGTATAGCTGGTATCTAACCGATCTCTGAAAGCATCGGCCATGGCTACCAGCTGTACGTTCTGTTTGGTACTTAAAGCCTGAACGGCAGCGCCGGTACCGCGTCCTCCGCAACCGATCAATGCTATCTTAATGACATTATCGGCGCCGGAAAAAAAATTGGCCCGGGAAAGAAAGGGGGCGGCAAGCATTCCTCCTGCCAATAAGGAAGAATTTTTTACAAAGTCTCTTCTGCTTTGATCGCGGGGAGGTCGTTGTTGATTCATAAAAACTGCAATTTTAAATGAATGATGATTATTGAAATTGTTATTGTCTTTAATGCATTGATTGATCAAAGAACCGGTCTACCCCGGCGGCATCCGGTTGCTTCACCGGTCTGACCACGCGAAAGCCGATAAAAGGCGCATCGGTATTCCACCATTTGCTTCTGGGGATCTGGGGATCCCTTGCATTCCATTTCTTGTCGGAAGCAAGCCGGGCCGCGCTGCGCAAGGCAGTTGCGTCATCGCGAAAGCTGCCTCCTTTTAAAACGATGGGATATTTAGCGCCGGCTGTATAGGGATCGAGGGTCCATTCGGCCACATTACCCAGGATATCGTATAAGCCCCAGGCATTGGGTTGTAATTGTTTGACAGGATGATATTTATTATCGCTGTTCGCATGGTACCAGGCATATTTATTCAGGGAAGCCGCATCGTCCCCAAATGGATAAGCAGTAGCGGAGCCAGCCCTGCAGGCATATTCCCACTCGGCTTCCGTAGGCAAACGGTAAAAAATACCCGTTTTTTTATACAGCCATTTACAATACATAAGAGCGGCGTACTGGCTCATGCTATTGGCCGGGAATCCTCCTGTTTTTCCCATGCCCAATGTAAAATCTATATAAGGAGGGCTGGGGCGGGTGATGCCATCCGGTATGGGCCCGGGGTCCAGTGACTCGTCCTGGAAGAGTATATATTCTTCGTAGGTCACTTCATGTTCTTCCATCCAAAAAGAGTCGAGGGTGGAGTTGCCCGGGATCGGCGCCATTTTAAAAGAGACGGTGGAATTGGGTATTTTCTGTTCAAATGCCTGGAAAGCGGGTTGGTTTTGCTGGGCATTGATAGCAGGGGACTTTAAAAGCAAGCCAATAAGGCCTATTAATGGCAGAGCAAGGAAAGTAATCGTTGGTCGATGCATCAGTGAGTGAATGAATGATAAGCAATATAATTAAAAATGCCGGATACCGTTATTTTAAAGGAAGGGAATAACCTTAGTTTATTTGATATTTTCTAAAATTAGCCGAGCTTCTCCTGAAAATCCTCCCATTCCTGTTTTCGGTGATCAATAAGGCGGCCCCGGGAAAATGCCTGATCAATTTTAAAGACCTCCGCAGAGAGAGGATACTGCAGGCTGTCGCCAGCCAGTCGGCCTGCGTACCGTCTGCGGCAATCGCGGTGACATTGCGTCTGCGGGTAAGGCCGATGCCTGTTTTAGGGTTAACGATATGCGAATAACGCCGCCCTTTCAATTCGACATACTGGTAAATATCGCCGGAAGTGGCGACGGAAATATTTTTCAGCAACAGCAGGCCGGGAAGGATTTCTTCCTTTTCATTCGGGGCATTAATACCGATCACCCACCCTTGTCTGCCGGAAGGGGGCTGTCCTACGACTATTTTGCCACCGGCATTCACCATCGCCGCCCGATATCCATATTCCGCCAGGAGATCCAGGGCCGCCTGCGCTACAAATCCTTTTCCCAGGCCGCCGACGTCCAGCCGCATACCGGGCTTCTCCAGCCATACGGAATGATGGAGGGTATCCAGGTGTACATACCGATAGCCTGTTTTCCGCAGCGCTGTCTTCAAAGAATCTGCGTCAGGGAAAACCCTGGTCTTACGGGCCTTGCGCCATAGTTTCACAACGGGTCCGATCGTCACGTCATAACTTCCCCCGCTCAACCGGGCAGCTTCAAGGGAACGCCGGAGGATGTCGAACAGGGGATCGGACACTACTACAAACCGGCCCTGGCCACTGGTTGCGCTGAGACGATTGATCTCACTGCTATCGATATAATCGCTCAATAACCCATTGAGAGTATCCGCTTTTTGGAAAGCGGCGGCCGCCGCTACAGAGGCCGCCACCGAATCAGCGGCTTCGATGGTAATGGTGAAAGGAGAGCCCATTTCGGGTCGTTCAAAGATATATTTCTTTTGGGCGTTGGCTATTTGTCCGGTCAATACCAGGAGGGTGAATAATGAAATGTATATCCAGAAGTTTGCCATTGACGTTAAATCTTTAGTAAATTTAACCCGGATCTTCCGGTTAAAGCCGGAAGAGGGTAAATTGTCTGATAAACTAATCTTATGCGTCAACTATTCTTTTCTATTAGTGGGGTCGGATCGCTGCTCTTACTGTTGTCCCTGCCGGGCCTGGCACAGGACAAAGGCGTTCATTTCGAGCACGAGCTCAGCTGGACGGCTATCCAGGCTAAGGCCAGGGCTGAGAATAAGTATATCTTCATGGATTGCTTCACCACCTGGTGCGGCCCCTGCCGGTACATGAGCGCTACTATTTTCCCACAAGAAGAATGCGGGAACTTCTTCAATGATAAATTCGTCTGTGTCAAAGTGCAGCTCGATACCACCGAAAAGGATAACGATGCCGTGAAGAGCTGGTACCAGGACGGACATAATCTCATGGAGCGATACCAGATCAAAGCCTACCCCACTTTCCTTGTTTTTGCCCCGGACGGTCATATAGTGCACCGCATGGTAGGCGGCAGCGCCGATGCAAAAAGCTTTGTAACCCGTACACAGGAATCCCTGGATCCGGATAAACAATATTATACTTTATTGCAGCAATACCAGGCTGGCAAAAAGGATTCCTCCTTCTTGCGAAGGCTTGCGCAGGTGTCCGTACAGGCTTATGATATGCCCAATGCCAGGCAGGTAGCGAAGGCCTATTTCGCCACACAGACGAGTATCTATAATACCGTCTGCCTCGATCTGCTGGATCAGCTTACCGGCAGCACCCAGGATGAAGGGTTTGCCACCTTTCTACATCATGCGAAAGAAGTGGATAAGATTGCGGGCCCGGGAAAGGCCGAAAAAAAGGTGAATGAGCTCCTGGCGCGTGAGTATGTGTATTCAAAAGTATTTAGTGACAATGCGGCTCCGGACTGGCAGGCGCTGAGGGTTTCCCTGGCTGCTAAATATCCTGCCCAGGCGTCGGAAGTGATCGAACAATCCAAGGTGGGCTACTACCAGCAAAAAGGCGACTGGGCTAATTTTCAAACAGCCGTGGTGGCCTATATGAAGAAATACGGCGCCAATGCCAGTTCCGACCAATTGAACGATTATGCCTGGACGGTTTTCCAGAAATGCCCGGATATGAAATGCGTGACGGAAGCCCTGGAATGGAGCAAGCGCTCCTTTTCAGACAACCAGAACCCAATGTATATGGATACTTACGCCAATATCCTCTACAAGATGGGGAAGAAAAACGATGCCATCGCCTGGGAAGAAAAAGCGATTCAATTATCCGACGAGGCAACGCGGAAAAGTCTGGAGCCCACCCTCGATAAAATGAAGAAAGGGGAAAAGACCTGGGATTAACCGAACCTGGACCGGGAGTCCTGGCAGGGAGCAAGTATTTACAAAGGAACGTTCTGATCCAAAAAAACCTGGAATTCCCGGGTATCTTCCGGACTGGTGAACATCCTTTTCTGAATGACGTGAATGTTGCTGATCCTATTCTCTTTCACCGTTTCTTTCACGAACAGCAGGAAAAAGGACCTGGTTTCCTTCAGGTTTTGAAAGTCCCGCCAGGGGATCGTAGCTTCTGTTTTTGTGCCGATCCTTTCCATGCCCCAGTGCGTGAAGCGATAGGTAATACCCCTGATGATGTGGGGCTTGAACCGGACGATGAAGAGGCAGGTCAAAAAGGCAAAGAGCGTGAACAACACGACCATTGCGGCCAGGGGTAAAAAGAACTGGCCTACCAGGTTAAAGGGTTTTATCGTTTCATTATTCCCGGGGACCCATAGACCCAGGAGCCCGGCCAGCAAACCTATACCTATCGCAAAAAGGGCCAGCCTCCTGATCATTTTTGTTTTGAACATCTGATATAAGGATAAGTTGAAATATTCGCCGAAGCTGAAATCATGTGAAATAGTGAAGGTGTCTCTCATCAAAGCGATTTGAAAATAATCCTACTAAAGTATAGAAAATATTTAAGAACGAATAAAATGGCCACGCTATTCGATGTCATCGTTCTCGGTTTGGGGGCAAATGGCAGCTCCGCGCTGTATCATCTTTCAAAAACCCACCAAAAAGTGGCCGGCATCGACCGGTTCACTCCGCCTCATGCGTTCGGTTCGTCCCATGGGGAAAGCCGGATCATCCGGCAGGCCTACTATGAAAACCCGGTCTATGTTCCTTTTATTAAAGAAGCTTATCATTGCTGGGAGGAGATAGAGCATGTTTCCGGAGAGAAGCTATTCCTGAAAACAGGGGGCCTCATGCTGGGCAGGGAAGACACCGGATTGATCCGGGGATCGATATTAAGCGCCGAAACACATAGCATCGCGTATGAATACCTGGACAAGGCCGATCTGCAAAAGCGGTTTCCGGCCTTTAAACCAACGGCCGACACGGTCGGAGTATTGGAAAAAGAGGCGGGAATCCTTTTCCCGGAAAAATGTATAACTTCTTTTCTGACACAGGCGCAAAAGAATGGGGCTGCCGTACAATATGAAGAGAAGGCGCTGAATATTATCCCTGCCGGAGACAAGGTGGAAATCAGCACTTCCAAAGGAACCTATATAACGGGAAAGCTCATCATCAGCGCCGGGGCCTGGGTAGGGGAACTGGTGGCGGGAATAGACAGGCCGGAGCCGGCTGCGAACGGCGGGAACCTACGACTGCCGCTGACGATCGCCCGGCAGGTCCTTTACTGGTTTACCAATAAAAACAGCCGGCAGCAGGTCCATTTACAGCCTTCTCATTTCCCCGTGTACCTATGGGAATATCTTCCCGGTAAAATGTTCTATGGCTTCCCCGATCTCGGGAAAGGTATAAAAATAGCGCGTCACCATGGCGGCGATCTTATCCTGCCGGATGAGCTCACACAGGAAATCAGTTCGTTCGAAAAGGAAGACATGCAGGCTATCGTGGATAAGTATTTAAAGATGGAGGCCCTTTTGAATTCCTCGGCTGTGTGCATGTATACGAATACTCCGGACGGGGATTTCATCATCGATCATCATCCTGAGTATAATAATATCCTTATAGCGAGTCCCTGCTCGGGACATGGCTTTAAATTCAGCAGTCTGACGGGTAAATTATTGAGCGAGCTGGCGACAACTGGAAAAACGACGATGGATATTTCCCCTTTTTCCCTGAACAGATTTCTCATTCCTACCGGAATATCTGGTTATTCAAATGTTTAAAAGCTTCCATGGCGCCCAGGTACTCACAGGTCCGGGCTCCGGCCTTATTGGCATTGGCAATGACCCCCCGCCATTGTTCGCGGTATCTTTCCGGAACGGCCTCTTTTCCAATAAAGTCTTTTTCCTGCAATAAGGTCCGGTCTGGCCCGGGGGCTTCCGCACACAACTGGTATAGTACGGCACCGACAAAAGCATCTCCTGCCCCCGTCGTGTCGACCGGGTTCACCGATATGCTGGGGACGGTCTCTGTCAGAGATCCGCAACGCAGGATCGTCCCATCCTTGCCCAGGGTGATGGCAAATACGGCGCGTGTTTTTTCCTGTAAGGTCGCTATGGCATCCTTCAGCGTAGTGCAGCCCGTGATCAGTAAAGCTTCTTCGTCACTCATCTTGAAAAAATGACAGCTATCCAGGAAATTCCAGGAATGGTCAACGAAGGAGCGGATATTTTGCTGGAATAATAAATGCCGGTAATTCGGGTCGAAGCTGATAAAGATCTCTTTGCGCAGCGCCCGTTGGAGTAGTCCATAATAAGCCGCCTGCAGAGGGCCGGGCAGAAATCCTGTGGCGGAGCCGAAATGAACGATAGCGACTTCGTCCAGGTCCACGGCCTCCACTTCCTGCAGGCTCAATTCCCCGTCCGCGCCCCGGTTGAATACAAAATCCCTCTCTCCGTCTTCCATCAGCGATACGAAAGCAAAACTGGTGAAATGAGCCTTGTCCAGGGTTATCCAACGGGTTCGAACGCCAAATTCTTCCATGACGGCCACCAATTGCCTGCCGAAGGGATCATCCCCCACCCTGGCGATCAGTTCCACTTCCCCACCCAACGAGGCAATGGCAGCGGCAACATTGGTTGGAGCGCCGCCCGGCTTCTTGAGAAAATGCTGCCCCTCTGATAAGGTCTTGCCCTTATCCGTACAGATCATATCGATCAGGGCTTCGCCGATACACAGGATCTTTTTCATTTTCCGGTCATTTTTTAAGCTATTAACAGCCAATCAATGTAGTATTTTTTTTAATAAGATAATCAGAACGGATAACCGATTGCCAGGTTGAGCACCATATTGGAAATATCCGTGATCTTATTGAACACCCATTTGTTGCCATTCGCCAGCCAGGGATACCTGACCGGGGTGGCCACATCCACCCGCAATACGATGATGCTTATGTCGAACCGAAGGCCGGTCCCGATGCCTACCGCCACATCATTCAGGAAATGGCCAGTGAATTTTGATCCGATCCTGCTGGAATCCTCTTGTCGCGTCCATATATTTCCCGCGTCGACGAATAAAGCCCAACGGACGATAGAAAAGAGTTTGGCCCTGTATTCCACGTTCATTTCCAGTTTTATATCCCCGGGCTGGTCCGGGATGAAGATATTCTTATTCGGATTGCCCGGGAAATAACTACCGGGTCCCAGGGCCCTGGAGCGGAAGGCCCGGATATCGTTGGTGCCGCCGGCAAAAAACTCCTTTACAAAGGGCATCGTCGAACTATTGCCATACGCATATCCCAATCCCCCGGTGATCCTGGAGGCCAGCATACTGTACTGGCTGAAACTCAGATAATGCCGGAAATCCAACTCTACCTTGGCATACTGCGAAAAGGGCGTATTAAAGATATCCTTTTGTTTTCCTTTATCGATATTGGCGCCGGTGACCAGGCCCAGCCAATTGCCCGACAGGTCCAGGTTTCCATTGAAATAGAAATTATTCTGATTGCGATTGGGTTTTGCCTGGGAGTTGTAATTGAAATTATAGATGCTGCCGATGATGAATTGCCGCTCGATGGCCCTGCGCAGGGTAATAGTGGTATCCAATACAGCCTGGTAGGCCGGATCGATATTCGTAGGATTCACCAGGTTGATGTTAATAAGGGTGACCTGGTGCTCGGTTTGCAGACTCTGCTTGAAGATATAACCGAAGCTGGTCTTGGCCGAAGTGAGCGTATATCTCTGACTCCGGTCGAAGATCTCGTAGCCGGCATTGATCCTGGTCTTGGGCACGAAGGCGCTGCTGGTGGACCAATGGAAGGGAGAGACGATGCGGGGAATATATAAATTGAGGTCCACCCCACCCCTCTTGGTGATGATCGTCTGTCCTCCGCCAATAGTTTGTTCTTCCAATCCCGCGAAGAGGCTGGCCGTAAGCAGTTCAGCACCTCTGAACATATTCCGGTTGCGCCAGGTGACCGCTACTTCCCCGCCGGTCGTATTATCCGAGCGGGAGAGGCCGGAGACTTCGAAACGAATGGATTTCTTTTGCGAGGGGTTCAGGTAATAAAAGGCATTCAATTTATTACCCAGAGTGGAATCCACCGGTTCAAAGCGGACTTTGACGAATTTAAAAACACCCAGGCTCACCAGGCGGCTGAGAGAAAGATTGTGATCGTCCCTTCGATAAATAGAGCCGGGCCGGAAAATCAGGGTATTGCTAAATAGGGAGGTCTTGAATAATTTGGCCGTATCGATGATATGGTATCCTTCCGGGGTGATAACGCCCCTGTTGCGGGTGGTATCGGAGTGGAGATCGTATTCGGCAAATACCGTAACCTTATTGATCGTATAAACGTCCTGGGCCTTACCCGGCGTCTCGTCCTTAATATTCATTTTCATGTCCACCTGATGGTTGCCCACGGTAGAGTCGATGTCCACTACCAGGTAATTGGGGCTAAAGAAATAATAGCCCCGGTTCTTCAACCGGGTGTCGATCCGGGTGCGTTCGTCCTTTATCACATCCAGGTCATAGGGATCGCCTTTCTTCAGAAGGGTGCGCCGCTGAAAGCTATCTATTACTTTATAGATGGAATCCGATGGATCGTCGCTATGCGGAAAAGTAACATTGCGAATAGTGTATTGGGGGCCAAACTGAGCGGTATATAGGACCGTCAGCTTCTTGTTCTTTACTTCGCTGGTCTGGATGACCGTGTCCTTAAAATACCCCTTATTCTCCAGGTGGTTCTGAAGGACATCTGCATTCTTTTGCAGGATAGAAGCGGAGGCCAGCACGGGAGGCTCTCCTACCTTTGTTTTCAGCCAGTGTTTGAAACCTTTCTCCTTTTTGGGCGTGCCGGCAATATTATAGATCCATAATTTAACCCTTAACCCCAGGATCTTACTGTTGAGACGGGGCCGCAGCAGATCGTTCAGCTCGGAGCGAAGTGCTTTGGCCTTGCCCTTTTTGATAGCTGCGGATTCGATCTTTACCTTATTAGCGACGTATAAGGTCTGTCCATCGGCCAGGTGTTTGGATTCATTACAGGATGCAAAAAATAACATCCCGAAAACAAGAGCGATCCCCATCCATTTTGGTTGTAACTTCCCTATTTTTTTTTCGATCCTGTTCATTTTTGCTCAATTCGTTTTAGGAGTAGCCGGTTTCATTCTCTTCCTTTCTTCCAGCTTCTCCTCTTTGGTACGTCCGAATATCTCCTTTAATTTATTATAATCGAGGGTTAATATAAAGCTGACGCCGGTCTCTACCACCTGCCCTTCCACCACGGCCTCGTATTGATTTTTACGATAAGCCCGGATCATGTAGCGTCCGTCTTTGGTAAGCCTGTAGTCTACGGCCACGTCCCCTGCGAGATTGGAAGCATTCTGATTGGGATTACCGGTTCCCTGCACGTCGAAGTTGCTGCCCACGTTGACCGTTATCCGATCGTTGAAAAGCCGTTTGGACACCGATACGTTCAGCTCGGTATAGTTCTGTTCGGTGCCGGTGCTGAAGTCCTGCTGGTTATTGAGATCAAAATTGATGTCCACCCCTTTGATCAGGCTAGCGGCCAGCTGATTTAACTGGTTAGTCAGGATCTGGCTGGCGCTCTGAAAGGCAAGGTTGCCTACGGTGCTGCCTCCTCCGGCTTGACTCTGGAGAGGATCTTCCCCGACGAAACGGTTGAGCAGCAGCAAGGCAAAGACCTGTTTGTCCAGCTCGGATTCCTGGGTGCGGATCTGCTGTAATTTGGCATCCACATCCGGCCAAAGACTCAGGAGCTCCTGGGGAAGGGTGATATCGAAGGTGATCTTAGGTCTCAGCAGCTCTCCTTCCATTTTGAGGGTGACCAGGAAGGGAAGTTTCTGCTTGAATTTATTGATCTCCGTCTGGGTGCGGCCGGAAATTTCGTTTGCGATCAGGTCGATGGAAGGGGTATTAGCCGTATAGTTAGCGGTCATATCCAGGGTAGCGGTCGTGGGGTCGCCGGTCCAGGTAATGGTGCTGCCATGCTGGATGGCGAATCTTCTCTTCAGCACGCTCAGCGAGAGGTTATAGGAGCCACTCTCTACTTCGAAGCCGCCGGTAAGATCGGTCTTTCCGCTCTTATCCACTCCGAATACGAGATTGGAGCGGCCTCTTACGGTGAGGGCATCTCCATTCCTTTCATCGATGACCATGGTAAAAACAGCGTTACTGTCCGTCTCGATGTT
This sequence comes from Puia sp., assembly GCA_036394375.1. GTDB lineage: Bacteria > Bacteroidota > Bacteroidia > Chitinophagales > Chitinophagaceae > Puia. Next base: position 67,292 of record DASWFF010000126.1, on the reverse strand, counting down.
CAAGGCGATATCCATTCCTTTGATAGCCGCCTGCCGGGAGGCCAGGAGCCTGGCGGCATGATCCACAAGCGTATCGCCGGGATGATCTTTATCGATGAACCGCACGACGCCCTCCCTGTCTACTACTTCCGGGTTGCTCTCCGGCAGCACAAAGACGAAATCCGTCTTTTTATTGATGCGTAATTCGCCAACCGCCTTCAGGTCATCCACGGGGTCGCCGGTCAGGTTGACGGCAGCGTCCATATTCATTTTGCCATAGAAAAGCTGGTTGCCGGCCTGGGGCGCATTCACCAGCCGGAAATTATTGGCATTGAAAGTAAGATCCAGGTCGTAATCCCTGTAATCGTCCGTGTAGACGTTGCCGTCGATGGTGGCCTTGTTACTGGCGGAGTCCTGGAAGGAGAATTGACTGAAGTTGAATCCATCCTTGTCAAATTCGATGTTATCATTGGAGATCTTCAGGGGTTCGCCCGTCATCACCGGGATGATCATCGCACTGTCGAAGTGGAGGTTGCCATTAATGCCGGGTTTGGCCATGGTGCCGGTGATCGCGAGGGCGCCTTTGAGGAAGCCTTTGATATCCCGGACCTGGCTGATGACAAATGGTTTTATAGAAGCAAGGTTAAGCTGCCGAAGGTCCAGCTTCATATCCATACGGCCTTCGCCGGTATAATACTCTCCTTTCACATTGACATCGTTCTTATTGCCTTGCAGGGAAATATCCGCGGCAAAGGCATTGGCTTTTTCGTTGTTGACCTTGACGGTCAGGTCTCCGATCGGGTCTTTTCGATAGCTAAGCCCTTTAAGCTGCAGGTCGGAGGTGAAGACGGGATTGGTCATGACATGCTGAACTTCGGCCTTGCCATTCAGGGTGCCGTCGACGTACAGGGAGTCCTGGTCGGCAAAACGGCTGAGGGTGTTCAGTTGAAAATTGGTGAAGACCACATCGATAGGAGAAGTTGGAGCGGGTGGGTTGCTGTTGATCTGCAGCGATTCCTCCTTATTGCTGATCGAAAAGTCATTGACGACGATGCCTGCTGAGTCGTAGAGGAGGAAATTATCACGGCTTACCTGCCATGGGTCATAATTCAACAGGAGACTATCGGGGTTCAGGATGAATTTGAGGCCATCCCTCAGCTTATCCAGTTGCCCGGCCAGGCGATAGCGATCTTTTCCTTTGGAGTCTTTCAGTAAGAGTGCGGCGAGTAATTTGTTGTCCGCCAGATAACCCCGCAGGGAGGTCTGGTGGAGGACGAAGCCGCTGCCGGAGCCGCCGGCGATGTCCAGCCGGTATTTCAGCTGGCGGCCTGCGGAGGAATCGGTGGGCGCGGCGGCGGAGCCGATTATTATCGGAGCGAAGGCGCCGGTCGACGTCTGGAAGCTGACCTTCTGAAAGACCTGGCTACCAAACTGGACCTTGGGGGCATTCAGGGCCATGCGGAGATCGTTCCGGTCACTGTTGAAAACAATCTGTGCAGCCATGCTATCCGTGCCTTTGAGGGAAGGCATATAAGCCAGTACCAGCGGAGAGGCCCTGAAACGGATCTGCATCTGCCAGTCCTGTGCGGTAAAAGTCGTGTCTTTGAATCCGTTGATGCGGTAATATTTATTAAGAGTCTGTTCCAGGGCCTGCGGAAGTTCAGTCAGTTTGTATTCACCGTTCCAGTCGAGGTCGGCCATTTCCGAATGAAGCTGGATATCCTCTTTGTCGTCGATCCTCCGGGCCAGCAACAGGATACTATCCGTCGCTAATTTCTTCCCTCCCTGCACCATTACCAGGTTGGCTAGTTTGAGCTGACCTTCCAGGGAATCGGGGTTGGTGCTGGCAAAATCGCCGCTGATCCTGCCTCTGAATTGCAGGGTATCCGATGCCAGGTGCAAGGCCTTTAAGTCCAGCGTATCGATCTGCCAATCCAGCTTCAGCGCGGGAAATTTATGCTGAAGGTCGCCGGAGACCTGCAGGTCGAAGTGGATCGCCTCATTATCAATGGAGGACTGTATTTGAAACTGCCTGTCGGCGATGGAACCATCGAATTGAAAGTCGCGATAATCATATTTTCGGATAACGGCGGAAGCGATATGGCCGTTGAGTGTTGCATTGGCATGAGGCAGGTCGAGGCCCTGGCCCTTGGCGGTGAAGTTGGCCGTCACCGTGCCCCAATCCAGGGTGTCTTTTAAGATATAGCCCAGGTCGAGGGCGCTGGTCTGCAAGGTCAGGTCATAGTTGGCCTTCGCGGGATCCCTGAATTGCCGGATATACCCTTTGGCCGTCACCGTTCCGGAGCTGGTATTCAGCACCAGGTCGGTGATGAGATCCTGTACGCCGCCATTGAGTTTGCCTTTCAGGCTAAAGTGGGCAGGGAGGGCGATATTGGCCGGAAGGGTATTGGGGGGCAGCAGGGCCAACAGGCCTTTTTGGGAACCTGAAATATTTTTTATGTCCAGGTTGGCGCTGATCCTGTTCATATCGGCAGGATAGGCAATCACTCCGGAGAGATCTATTTTCAGATCCTGTATGCCACTGAACTGCAGGGTTTCTACCCGCAGAGAGGCCAGGCTGCCTTTCGCGCGGGCATTGATGTTCCAGGTATCGGCGGGATGGGCAAAGACAGGCTGGACCGCCAGGGACGGAACGAAGGTGAGGATATCTTTTACCTGGATCTTACTGTTGGGAAGGTCGATGTCCAGCAGGGTATGTGAGGGGTCTTTCATCAACGCGGCCAGGGAAGAATAATGGATGCTGGCATTCCGCTGTAAGAAGGTGCCGGGTGTTCTCAGCGTCAGATCTTTCAGCCAGGCCTGCCGGTCGGTGTAGAGAAAGCGGCCCTGTAACTGATCCAGCTCGAAACCTGACCGTTCTGAAAACTGCCCCTTGGTGATTGTACCGCTGATGGAATCTTTATTATAGTTGATCTTACCGGCGTGAAGGGTGAGCTGGTTTATCTTCAGATGCCCGTAATCCATTCCTGTTTTCTGCCGTGGCTGGTTGTCGTCGTCGAAGGCGAGGTTGTCGCCATTGAGTTCGATGGAGGCAGCAGCGAAATGCCAGTCGGAAGAAGAATCCGCCGGGGTTGCGGGGGGTGGGGTCAATTTGCCTTTAGCGGTCGCGGTGTTTTTGGCAGTGGTTGCGGCTTTGCCCATACGGATGACCGTGGTGGTGCTATCCAGGTGTAATTTATTGATATGGACGGTCCGGGTGTTGAGATCGAAGGTTTTCATGTCGGCGATGAGACGGCCCAGTTGCAGGTTGGTGTAGAAGGCATTGACGGCATTCCGATAGTCAAGCTGGCTATTCTCCATCCGGATCTGTCCTAACTGCAGTTGAAAGGCGGTGGCGGTGGCTCCCGGGCGATTCGGCGGAGGCGCGGCGGCCAAGGGCTGGCTTTGGAAGATCCGGGCCCGCAGCCCTTTCATGTAAAAATCGGAAACGTTAAAATGAAGGGCCGTCGGATCGAAGGTCTCCATTTTTGTCTCACTGTTATCTATCCAGACTTCTACGTCATTACCGGTGACCACATCCTTGTAGACCAACCGGATCTTATCCAGCATTATTTTCCGGAGGGCCATCTTCATAGGGCTGGAAGACTTCTTTGTAGTAGTATCCGGAGCCCCGGCAAATGCATCGGCGATAAACTGGAAATTAAAGGCGGTATCGGGGAGTTGCCTTTTCACTTTAACAGTAAGATCGCTGAGTTGTAATTTCCCGATGTCCACATTGCTGTGCAATAATCCCCACATATGGAGGTCGACCTGAATCGTACCGGCGGAAAGCAAGGTATCTTTTTGCCTGTCTTCGATGTAGATATTCTTTATCTCGACACTCTCAGGGAACTTTATGAAGAGTTTGCCAATCGTGATGCGGGTTTTAAGCTTGCGGGAAAGATAGCTTTCGGCCTTGCCCCGGATGATATTTTGTACATAGGGAGTTTGTATCAGAAAGATCACGAGGATCAAAATGATAAAAATCGTCAGCAATATCTTTAAAAACACCCTCGCCAACCTATGAATCGCGGATCTGCGTGGCTTATTTTCCGGCTGGCTGCTTTCCATAAATTAAATTTCAAACTAATATTAAAGCTTTACCCTAACCTGACAAAATACAGACCAACAATAGGGCTTAACCAAATCTTTTAATTTTATAGCCTGGTATGGGGAAATCCCTGTAATTCAGGGTCTTTGTGCGCTTTTTTCCCCAAAGTCGTACCGATTTTTCTACAGGGTTCCCTACCCTTCCGGGCTTTTAGCCCCCTTTACTGGGCGATGGTTTTCTGGCTTCCGATTTGTCGTATTTGTTGGAGTGTATTAAAAAATCCGGTATTTATGCTCAAGCAAGTTCAAACACAGAAGCAACACCATACGATCCTGCCGCAACAGATTGAGTTGCTGAACCTTTTCCATCTGAATACTTTGCAACTGGAACAGCGGATTCAGGATGAATTGACGGAGAATCCCCTATTGGAGGAAAATTCTTCCCAGGATGAGCTCCTGACAGATAAATTTTCAAAAGATACGGTACAGGATTTTCAGAATTGGGAAGAATATGGATACGACGATATTCCTGATTATAAGACCGAATATAAGAATTACCTGCCGACCGATAAAATACCGGAAAAACCCCTGGCTGAGACCCCGGATTTCCGGGAGGAGTTAAAAAAGCAATGTCGCTACCTGACAGTACCTGAAGACAAGTATTTCCAGCTGGACTTCCTCATCGATTCCTTAAATGAGAATGGGTTTTTAGAGCAGGATATGGACGAGCTGGCTTCTGAAATTTCGTTCTCCAAAAAGACCTGGATCGAGCCGGCCGAACTGGAAGAGAGCCTGGCTTATATCCGGGAGCTGGAACCTGCGGGCGCCGGTTGCCGGTCTGTGCAGGAATATATGCTGCTCCAGTTAAAAAAGATGAATACTAAACAGCCGGATGTGCGGATAGCGATCCAGTTGCTGGAGCACCATTTCCAGGATCTGCGGGGTTGTAACCTGGAAAAGCTGAAGCGGCACCTGGGCCTGGAAGACGACGAGATCAAGATCGTATTAAGCCTTTTATCTCATCTCAAGACCCGGCCCTTCAGCCATGTAGCCACGGATAACCAGGTGAATCCCTCCATTTTACCCGATTTCATCGTGCTGGACAATGGGGATGACCTGGAGGTAGCCCTATATCGCCAGCGGTCGTCCAACCTTCATATCAGCCAGTCCTGGGCGGAAATGGTGCAAAATACCTCGCAGAATTCTACGGTGGAGAAATCCGCGAAACAATATCTACGAAGTAAATTATCATCTGCGCAATGGTTTATCAACGCTATTCAGCAGCGGGAATCCAATATGCTGAAGATCATGAAGACTATTGTTGAATTACAATATGAGTACTTCAAATATGGCGACATCCTTTTGTTACACCCCATGAAATTAAAAGATATCGCCGATAAGGTGAAAGTGGATATATCCACCGTATCCCGTCTCACCTGTAATAAATATGCGGAAACCGCCTTTGGCACGATCCTGCTAAAGGATCTGTTTACGGAAGGGATCGTGAATAAAGAAGGGAATAACATCAGTAATAAAGTCATTCAAAGCATAATCGAAGAGCTGATCCAGACGGAGGATAAAAAAGCGCCTTATACGGACCGGCAGCTGGTATCTATTCTGGCCACCCGGGGGTATTCGATCGCGCGGAGGACTGTCGCCAAATACAGGGAGCTAATGGATATTCCCATAGCGCAGATCCGTGGGTTATGGGAGTAGGGGTTCCTGTTTTAAAATGCGAAGCCGACGTAGATCGATACTCCCGCATTTTTTGAATTCTTTGTCAGATCGCCGGAAAGGCTGCCTGATTTCCCGATGTTGCTCAGTCCGTAGTTGTAACGGGCGCCCAGGGTGAATGCCGACACGTCAAAGCCCACACCACCAGCCAGCCCGACATCCCAACGATTGAAATTATCCGCTTTCAGGTCGGTGGCGCCCTGGATATCCCCATTGCTGTTAACGTCTTTAACGTTGGCTGAAACCAGGTAGCCAAGATAGGGGCCTGCATGGATGTTAAAATTCTTCGTAAGGTTGACTACCGCCAGGACGGGCAATTCCATATACCCTAGGTTGAATCGGTATTCTCCATTACCCTGAACCAAATTGCTATAGGTGTCCTTTGCTCCCTTGACACTATACAATAATTCGGGCTGGATAGAGAAGCCGGTAGTAATGGGAAGTTTCGCAAATATGCCCGCATTGAATCCGACCTTCATGTGTTCTTTGGATACGTTGTCTACATAGAGACTGGTGAAGTTCACCCCGCCCTTGATACCAAATTTGGGTGTCAGCTTATCCCCTCCTGTAATTGCCTGTTGCTCCTGGGCTTGTGCATAAAAAGAGGACGCTATCAGCAAGATCATTACTGTCTTTTTCATGGCTACTTGTTTTTTCATTACAGATTAATTGTTTGTTATTTCCCTATTCAATCTATTCAATTGTTATGCCCAGTCTGGCATAAAACTCGCTGTTATCTGGGTAAACACTACTATATGAGAGCGATATGGACAGGGGCAATCGGGTTTGGCCTGGTAAACATCCCCATTAAAATCTACTCTGCGACGCAAGAGAGCGAGCTGGATCTCGATATGCTGGATAAAAAAGATCATTCCCATATCCGGTTTAAAAGGGTGAATGAAAATACAGGCAAGGAAGTAGCCTGGGAGAATATCATAAAGGGGTATAAGCTGGATGACCGGTACATTGTCTTGACCGAGGAGGATTTTGAGAAGGCGAGTCCGGAGAAGACCAAATTGATCGAAATAACGGAATTCGTTGAGGAGGCGGAGGTCGACGGGATGTATTACGAAACTCCTTATTACCTGGAACCGGAAAAATCAGGGACGAAGGCTTATATATTATTACGGGATGCGCTGCTTAAGACCGGCAAGGCGGGGTTTGGCAGCTTTGTATTGAGGAATAAAGAGAGCCTTTGCCTGATAAGGGCTTTGGAGGATGTATTGGTATTGAACAAGATCCGGTGGGCGCAGGAGATCCGGTCGACTGAAGAGATCAAAGTGCCTGCGGGGAGCGCTAAGCCGGCGGAGATGAAGATGGCGATCGAGCTGATAAAGAGTCTCAGCGGCAAGTTCGATATCTCCAGCTATAAGGATACTTATACGAATGAGTTGATGAAAGTGATCAAGGCGAAGGCAAAAGGCGGGAAACCGGCCAAACCCGTATTGCGGGTAGTGCATTCTCCGAATAAGGATCTGCTGTCGCAGCTGAAGGCGAGCCTGCAGGGCGGGAAGCGGAAGGCGTCATAGACGCCGGTGGCGCCTATTATCAGGACGATCCCGGCGATGATGGCTCCCGTGACGGTATGCCTGGATTGCTGAATATTCAGAAGCCATGGGGACTTCCCGCATGTAGAGTTTCTTCCCCAATTTAGGGTATAAATGGTTTTACAAGGACTCACCATGCCTCTTAAAATAATTGGCAAGCATTTTTCATTGTACTTATCGGCAATCATTTCCTAACGCAAAAATCATATTTATGAGCGGTCTACTTTATCTCATCGCAATTATATTGATCATCGGCTGGATCTTGGGAGCATTCGTATACAGTGTGGGCGGGTTGATCCATGTATTAATCGTATTAGCAATTATCTCTCTGATATTGGGTATTATCAGACGAGCGTGATCGAATTACGATCGGTTCCAGGGTGTTAAGGGATAGGGTCTATTGACCCTTAAAGCCGGTCAGGGGTGACCGGCTTATTTTATAAACCCCCTTTCGGCCTATAGGCTGAAAGGGGGTTTATGTTTTATCGGTTGCGAGGCATCGAAAAAATGCGAGGCATCGCAGCGTACGCTAGTAACCTGTGTTTTGTTGGATACCGGGGTTTGCCAGCACTTCATCATTCGGAATGGGGAAGATGAAATTGAGGGTGGTTGCCGGATTGACGGTGAGGCTTTTAATGATTGCATTGGAAGCGTCCTGGGCCTGGGGTTTGACAAAGGTCCGTTGCAACCGGTACAGGTCCCAGAACCTATACCCTTCGAATGCCAGCTCTTTCTGCCTTTCCGTCAGGATATCCTCCAATACCTGGGCGCCGGTGGAAGCATATCCGGCATAGGCAGGATCTCTTTTCTGCGCCACCATATTGAGGTATAGTAAGGCATTGGTCTGATCGCCCAGGTTGTAATAAGCCTCCGCCAGGATCAGCAATACTTCCGCATACCGAACGATTTTCACGTCATCGAAATTGATATTATCGATGGGGTATTTGGTCACATAATAAGCGGTGCCCAACTGGCCTGAACGGGTGGAAGGATTGTATAGTCCTTTGCGCGTATCGGTGACCGTGTAAGAATTATACAACGCCTGTGTCGCCAGGATATCGCCGTAACTGCCTCCGGCGGTCTTGGGTACGTAGATATTAGCCAGGGTGCCGTCTGAAACACTGTTGTTGGCGTCGTTGGTTACTTCGAACATGGTTTCCGCCTTATCCGTCCGGGGGGAAGTGCCGGCCCAATAGGTTACCAATCCCTTAGAAGGGACCAGGGCATAGCCTCCGTTGGTCACCACATCCAGGGCCGCATTCTTTGCATTGGCCCAATCGCCCATATGCTGATAGACCCTGGCCTGCAGTCCTTCGATCACATATTTGGTAACATAGGAAGAATTCAGGACCCGGCTGCCACCCGTTAAAACAAATTTCATCGTGGTGCCCTGGTCATATTTTATCAGGGACAAGGCCTTGCTCAGGTCGGAAAGGACCTGGGCATATACTTTCGACACGTTGTCGCGGGCGGGTTTGGCCAATTTGTCGAATTGCAGGACGATCGGAACGCAGGGATTGTTTCCTCCGGCTGCATAGGGTAGCGAAAAATTCCTGGCCAGGTCGAAATACACCAGGGCCCGGACCGCATAAGTCTCGGCATACATATGGCTAATATTATCGGAAGTGTCGGCTACCCCGGAATTGATGATGATATTGGCATTTTTTATCGCCGCATACGCATTCTGCCAGATATTGCTGGGATAGCTATTGGTTTTATCCATATCGTATTGGTTAAAGCCCAGGTATCTTCCCGAGTTGGCGGAGGATAAGAAACTGTTATCCGACATCAGGTCCCCCTTGATAGCATAGGTTCTGCCATAAAAGTCCGTGGCCCGTAGAGAGGAATACAATCCCAAAACGGCTGTATTCAAATCGGCCTCACTTTTTATGGCAACATTGACATTTACTGCGTTGCCAGGCGACTGGTTCAAAAAAGATTTTGAACAGGAGGGGCCGGCCAGCATTATAACAGCCAGTGCCAGCAGGCCTGTTTTATATTCGATTGATAAGTTTCGTTTTTTCATGTTCAGACGATTTAATCGGGTTAGAATTTAGAAGGTTACGTTGAGGCCTACCGTATAGGATTTCGACAGCAGGACCTGCTGCTGGTTAATCCCCAGGATGCCCTGTTCGGGATCGCTCAGGAGATTAGGAGCATAGGTCTTGGTCCACAAATTGGTACCCCGTACATATAAATTGAACGCGCTGATATGCATAGTCTGCAGCAGGGCCTTGTTCGTAAGCTTATATCCCAGTTGTACGTTGCGAAGGCGGATATAGTCTCCTTTGTACAAGATCCTGTCGGAACCGCTGCCGGATCCGGTGGAGTTGGAATACACATATTTTGGCACGTCCGTTATATCTCCCGGTTTCTGCCATCTTTTCAGGTCCTGGGCGTATTTACCCCTCGTGGGATAAGTGCCATCCAGGAAATAGGTGGCATACCCTTCCTGGAAATAATTTCCATAGTTATAATAAAAATCAAATCCCAGGGAGATGCCTTTGTAGGTGAATGTATTGCCCAGGGATCCGAAATATTTAGGGTCCGCATTTTTCCCCACCAGGAACAAAGCGGCGGTAGCTCTGGAGGTAGTGGTGGATTTTCTGGTGCTGTCCGTGTACCAGTTGGGCGTACCGTCATTCGGATTCACGCCGGCCCAGCCTCTTGTATAAAAAGAATAGATAGACTGCCCTTTCCTAAGCAGAAAGTTGCTGTTCTGCGGGTTGGCCTGATCGCCCGCCGGCAGGCGGGTAATGGTGTTGGTATTATGTGAAATATTAAAGTTCAGTTCCCAGGTAAAGTCCGGTGTTTGCAGCGGAATGGCATTGATCGTCAGTTCATATCCTTTATTTTCCAGGTCCCCGATATTATTGATGAAGTTGGTGAAGCCGGTCGTTCTGGAGATCTGCTGACCCAGCAAGGCATCCTTGGTGGTACGTTTGTAATAGTCGGCGGTGATGTTCAGCCGGTTCTTGAAAAAGCTGATATCCATTCCCACATCTACCTGTTGGTTTTTTTCCCAGGAAAGATGATCATTGCCGACATTATCGAAACGGCCTCCGGCAATACCGTTATAGTTATATCCATAGCCATAAGTCTGGCGCCAGTTATAGTTGCCGATCTCGGCATTCCCATTGCTGCCGTAGCTGGCCCGGAGCTTTAAGTTGGAGACGATACGCGAGGCATTGGCGAAAAAAGCTTCGTTGCTGAGAGTCCAGGCGGCGCCTACCGACGCGAAAGTACCCCAGCGTGAATTTTCGCTGAACCGGGAAGAGGCATCCCTTCTGACGCTGCCGTACAAGTTATACCGGTCGCCATAACTAAAGGTGGCATTACCATAATAACCCTCGAAGGTATAGTTAGACCCTGACACCTTTCCGTTAGTGGAAGTAGCTCCATTGGTAGACAGGTACAGATCGGCATTCGGAGGGAAGCCGGTTACGTCTCCAATCTGTTGAAAATAATCATTATGGATGGCCTCATGACCGGCTTTGATATCCACATAGAATTTCCGGTCGCTAATGAGTTCCCGGTGATAGTCGAGCTGGTTGATCCAGTCGAAGAGGAAATTCCGCGAATAGTAAGAGATCCCTTCGCCGGCGGAGCCGGACGCGTCTCCATGAAAGGGGTTGTTGTACTGGTATTCTTCATCAGTGGCATACTGCAGCCCCATATTGCTGGTAAATTTAAGTCCGTTGAGGATCTTATATTCCAGGGTTTGATTACCAAGGCCCTGGAATCCTTTCAACCATCTTTTATCATGCGCGGCGATATAGAGGGGATTGTAATGGGTAGGGAACCCCGTATTAACGGTGCTGATATTCAAAGTGCCATCCGGGTTATAGGGTGTCTGCGTGGGTCTTAATACCAGGGATACATAACCTGGGTTACCGAAAAAGCCGCCGCCGCCCGAAGAACCGCTGGAAGCCAGGGCCGAATTCTGCAACACATCTCCGATGGTGATCTTAGTCGTAAGGGTCAGCCTATCCGTGGCCGTATACGTTATTTTTACATTCCCCGTGTACCGGGTCAGATCCGTTCCGATGGTGGTGCCTTGCTGCTTAAAATAGCCTCCCGATAAAAAGTATTTTATTTTTCCTTCCCCGCCCGTGGCGCTGAGGTTATATTGCTGCTGGGTGCCCGTTCTCGTGATCAGGCCCAGCCAGTCTGTATCAAGGCCGGTAGTATCACCGTACTTGTGCAGCGTGGAGGTAATAGTAGCAGCGGAATAAGAAGTGGCATTGACCATACCCTCCTTCAGAAGCATGAACCAGTCCGCAGCGCGTAAGGGCCTGCCCGCTTTGGGGGGAAGCACCGTCTTATTGTTTCCCACTTCCGCATCCAACCTGAACTGCGCTTTTCCCTGTTTGCCGCTCTTGGTGGTGATGATGATGACGCCATTAGCGCCCCGGGAGCCATAAATGGAGGTGGCAGCCGCATCCTTCAACACGGAAATACTTTCGATATCGTTGGCATTGATCGTAGCCAGGACGTTGGTGCTGGGATTGATATTGAACGTCCCGGTACCGGAGAGGCCGGTGCCGTTGCCGTTGGCCAGGTCCCCCGAATTGATCTGTATACCGTCGATCACATATAGGGGTTGGGAAGCTCCGTAGGAGAAGGAACCGATCCCACGGATCCTTATCGGCTGGTTAGCGCCGGGCTGGCCGGTGGTGGCGGTGGATTGCAGCCCTGCCGAGGCCCCCTGTAACATCTCGTCTACTGAAGTGAAGGGCTTGTTCTCCAATTTGTCGCCACTTACTCTTACAATAGAAGCTGTAGAGCTTGCTTTTTTCTGGGTGCCATAACCAACGACCACTACCTCATCCAGGCTGGTAGTAGAAGGCCGGAGGGAAAAATTGAAAATGCTTTTGTCGCCGATGGATATTTCCTGGGGTAAAAAATTCAGGGCCGAAACCAGCAATGACTTGCCGTCCGGAGGAACTGATAACGAAAAAGTACCATCTGAAGAAGTAGCGGTGCCGGAGTTACGTTTGGCCCCTTTTAGCAGGACAGTGGCATTGGGGACCGGATTGCCTTTGTCATCGATGATCTTACCGGTTACGGTTCGATTTTGTGCCATTAATTGGCTGATTGCTATGCATAGGCATAGCAAAACAAGCAGGTGCTTTCTCATTGTTGTAGTTAGTTAGTTAGCAGTTAGAAAAACATGAAATAAGTAAAAAACATTAATATTTAACAAAAAATCCGTGGAAATATTTCGCATCATAAACGGAACTAATATGTCATCCGGCTAACTGCAGGGAGAGCGCAGGGAAGCTGCGGATGACCGGTAGACGGGGCGATCATTAATATTTCTTCTTGATGCCATAAAAAAAGCCATCCCGAAAATCCAGGATGGCCACATCTACACCTAACTACACAATCTTTCATTTCTTTGTTTTCCGTTGGCCGGTATCGGCATCTCCGTTCTCTGCCTCCAACGCCTGCCAGTTAACATTATTCTCGGCGATATCCGTCAAAAGGGAATCTGCGGCTTTTTCTTCCTTCAGCGTCTCTTCCAGCAGCGAAGCGACCTCGTTCAGGTGCATATTGCCTGCGAGTTGTACGAGGGTGCCATAGGTGGCTATTTCATAATGTTCTACTTTCTGAGCGGCGGCGATCAGCGCTACGTCACGGGTCAGGCTGCCGGCTTCCGTCTCTTCGGCCATTTCATCTGCCTCTTTCGTCAGCCCTTCCATGGCCTCGCATTTTTTAGTCTGTGCCTTTTTGCCCATTAATTCAAAGGCTTTTTCCAGCCGGGCAACATGTTCTTCGGTCTGGGCCAGATGATCGTCGAATGCGTCCTGCAATTCTTCGGTCGTCGCCGCTTTTTTCATTTTTGGTAAGGCTTTGGTGAGATGTTTTTCCGCCCAATAGATATCCTTTAGCATATCTACAAATAATTCCTGCGGGGAGGTGGCTGTCTTTTGCATGCGATCATTTTTTTGAATGAATAATAATTTGTGTTGGAGTAATGAGGTGTCAGTTCTTATTTATTGAAGAAAAAGATATGCCAGGGAAAACCAAACGGGAAGAGGGGCCGGGTTGTGTAGTATTCTCCCCGAATGAGTATCAGGACTGTTGCGCTGACTGGGCACTCATCCTTTTGGCGGCAGCTTCCAGGTCAATACCCTTGCCCAATACCGGTTTGAAGAGGTCGCCTTCTTTTTTGAGGCGGTCGTGAATATTGTAAATGTTAAAAATTTCCGGTTTCAGTTTTTTTGTCAATTCTTCCCAATACAAGGGGGTGGAAACGGTAGCGCCCGGCCGGGGGCGAACGGAATAAGGGGCAGCCAGTGTCTGGATGGCCCTGTTCTGGAGGAAGTCCAGGTATATCTTTCCTTTTCTTTTCGCCGGCGTCCTTTCCAGGCTGGTGAAAGCCGTCAGCTGCCGGTGGGCCTCCCCTACGATCAGTCTTGCCAGTAAGCGGGACTGGTCATAGGTATATTTCGCGCCCAGCGGAATAAAGATATGCATGCCTGTCGCTCCGGAGGTCTTACAGCAGGCGGGTATCTTCAGGACGTCCAATATCTTTTTTATTACCAAGGCGCATTCTATCACCTGGCTGAACGGGTTCTTATCGGGGTCCAGGTCGATGACACACCAGTCGGGCCGGTCAGGAAATTGAATACGGCTATGCCAGGGGTTCATTTCGATACAACCCAGGTTGGCCATATATAGAAGACTGGCTTTACCCGTGCAGACCATGAAATCAATGTCCCCTACCGATTCGCTGTTGAAACGGTAGGTCGTGATCCAGTCCGCCACCTTTCCCTCCGTATTTTTCTGATAGAAATGGAGGCCGTTAATCCCATTGGGATGCCGGTTCAGAGATTGGGGTCTGTTCTCCATATAAGGGAGAATATAAGGCGCCACCTTGTCATAATAATTTAACAGGTCTCTTTTGGTCAGTCGTTCTTTCGGCCAGTATATTTTATTTAAGTGCGTGAATTTGAGCTCCTGCCGTTGGATTTTCAGGATCTTTTCGTCGATGCTGTCGTCCGGGAGGAAGCCGGGGGAGGTGGTGCGGGTTGAAGCGGAGGAACTCATATACAGGAGATTTATAAGTTAACGCTAAAAATCCGTGCCAGGGAGCGCAAGTCTGGCTTAAAGCTTGTAGCTTGAGGCTATCGGCTATCAGGCAGCCCTTCCTTTTAAAGTTTAAGTATTACGAATATGCCGGATCAATTTCTAAGTCAATTCGACCGATTTCCTGATTTTGTATGGGACAGCCTGTTGGCAGGTGTGGCAATCATCATCGGGCTGATCATAAAGTTCATGCTCTCGCTGCTGTTGCGGAAGAAACCGAAGGACGGGAAGCCCGCCTTTTCCTTCACGCGTTCCCTCCTGTCGCGTCTTGGCAAACCCTTCAGTTATTTTTTGCCGCTGCTGACCCTCAATTTTCTGCTGCCGCTGATGAAGGTAAAAGCCAGCATCTACCCAGCCCTCAATAAGACGGTGGAGATCTTATTGGCTATTTCCTTCGCGAATGTATTGATCGGGCTCGTCAAGATCTTTGAAGATTATGTCTACCATTCTTTCGATATCCAGAAAGCCGATAACCTGAAAGAACGGAAGATCAGAACGCAACTGCAGTTCATCCGGAGGATGGCCATCAGCCTGATCATTATCCTCACCGCCTGCCTGATCTTACTGAGTTTCAACAACCTTCGTAAACTGGGGGCGGGCCTGCTCACCGGCGTGGGAGTAGGAGGTATCATCATTGGTTTTGCCGCCCAGAAGTCATTAAGCAATTTACTGGCAGGTTTTCAGATAGCCTTTACCCAACCTTTGCGGATCGACGATGTACTGGTCGTGGAAGGAGAATGGGGCCGGGTGGAAGAGATCACGCTCACCTATGTGGTCCTGAATATATGGGACCAGCGCAGGCTGATCCTGCCCATCAATTATTTTATTGAGAAGCCTTTTCAAAACTGGACCCGGAATACGGCGGACATCATGGGAACCGTCTTTTTATACCTCGATTATACCGTGCCCCTGGATGCATTGCGGAAAGAGCTGACCCGACTGCTGGAAATCAATCCTTTATGGGACAAAAGAATCAATGTGCTGCAAGTGACGAATACCAGTGAAAGGACGATTGAAGTGAGGGCGCTGATGAGCGCCAGCAGTTCGGGGAATGCTTTTGACCTTCGATGTGATGTCCGGGAGGGGTTAGTCAAGTTTGTCCAGGTCCATTATCCGGATAGTTTCCCCGTGACGCGGGCCATTGTGGAGGGGCTTGCCCCTCCACAGGGGGCCAGGGATGGAGCGCCAGAGGCCGGCAAGGGAGCGGGAGCCCCGGATCCCGCAAAGCTGGAATGATTTTTTAAGGGATCCTATTAAAAAAACTATGGAAAACCTAACAGAAAAAACCACACCTGTGGCCGGACAGGTCCAACATACCAATACCGAAGGTGAGATGAAAAACAAACCCGTTTATGAACGGGAATATGACCGGGAAGAAAAAAAGCTATATGGTAAAGTAGCCGTCGTCTCCGGCGGAGACAGCGGGATCGGCCGGGCCGTTGCCGTACATTTAGCCCGTGAAGGCGCGGATATAGCGATCATCTACCATAAAGAAGAGGAAGATGCCCGTACCACGCAGCTACTGGTCGAAGAAAAAGGGAAAAAAGCCATCATCATCGCGGCCGACGTGAGCAGCGAGAGCGACTGCCTGTTCGCCATACAGATGATCATGGAGGAGTTCGACCGGCTGGATATCCTGGTGAATAATGCCGGTGTTCAGCATCCGCAAAAGGGCATTGAAAATATTTCGGAAGAACAGCTGGAAGATACTTTCCGGACGAATATTTTTTCCCAGTTCTTCCTGGTAAAGGCAGCGTTGCCTTATATGAAAAGAGGAGGTGCCATTATCAATACGGCGTCCGTCACGGCTTATCATGGCAATCCTACCCTATTGGATTATTCCTCTACGAAAGGGGCGATCGTCGCTTTTACCCGGTCTCTTTCTTTGTCCCTGGTGGATAAAGGAATCCGGGTCAATGCGGTAGCGCCCGGTCCTATCTGGACGCCGCTGATCACGTCTACTTTCCCCGATGAGAAGATCGCTACTTTCGGCAAGGACACGCCGATGAAACGAGCCGGTCAGCCTGCAGAGGTTGCGCCTTGCTTCGTCTTTCTTGCTTCGGATGACGCCAGTTATATTACCGGGCAGGTATTGCATCCCAATGGAGGAGTTGAATACATGAGGCCGTCCCATTAAGATTGAATAAGCAATAAGAATGCCCACAAAGGGGCTAAACGATGTTATAATCGAAATAAATAATATGAAATATCCTTTCTTTATGCAATAAATCGGCCTAATGATTAGAAATCAATCAATTTTCCATGAGTAATATACATCATATTTATAATTTATTTAATTTAGTCTTAGGATAAGGTCTAAATCGAGTCGACTCCTTACCCGGTATGTTCATACCGGGTTTTGTTTTTAAAATATTATTTTTGAAGCATTCAAGAATAATATGATCCCCCATTATCGCCTTTTCCTCCTTACGCTGTTTAGTTCCCTGTTTTTTGCGACCCATCTTCTTTTTTCCCAATCAGGGACCAATGCATCCGGAGCAACCCAAAAAATCGATTCACTGATCAGCGCCCCGACGGCTCAGCCTTTATGACCGGTTCTATCAGCAAACAGATCACCGCCGTGCTGGTCCTGCGGGCCTATGACCAGGGTAAGTTGCGCCTACAGGACACTCTCAGGAGATATTTACCTGACCTGAAAGCCAGTTGGGCCGACTCCATAACCGTCCACCAGTTGCTGACGCATACTCACGGCATTACCTACCTGGATCAGCCGCTGAGGAATGGTCTCCACAGCCAGCGACCTGATCAAATGGTCGTACTGGAAAATATCGAGTGGGATCCAAATGATCTGAAGAAGTCGTTCTATTATCACCTTCAGATACTGAAGATCCTGGCTTCATCCAAAGGTTTCTAGCGCCCATCGATAAAGATGAAAAGTTTTTGTATACGGTCCTTTTTGATCACAAAAATATCCTGCCCGGTGATAGTATCCGGAATGTTAGTTTCGAAGGTTCCTACTTGATTTACTGATATTTTATGGTGTTTCCCATCAAATATCAGTAAAGCCACATATTGATAATCATAATGTTAATTGAATAAAAAATCTGAAACACTTCAGTCTGGCGTAGAATTCGCAGATATCTTCCTTCGAGTCTTATACAAATTTATTCTGAATATAATTTTTTAGCCGTACATTGACAAGTGTATTGATACATGATACAGTAGGGTCTGTCGATCAAGGTTACTGCTAATTACCGGATCATTTTCCGGTTCAAAGGTGGTGATGTTTACGATGTTGATTATATAGATTATCACTAATTATCACTAAAAGATGAATTCACTATGTTGAAACGCGGTTTACCCCCCTCCCATCCGGGAGCCATCTTACGAGAGCTTTTTGTTAAAGAGCTCAATTTATCTGTGACAGAACTAGCCAAAGGACTTCACATGACGCGAGCCAATCTTTCGGCCGTGATCAATGAACGAGCCGGGATTAGCCCTGAGCTAGCTGTCAAATTATCCGCAGCTTTTGGCAATACGGCTGAATTCTGGATTACTTTACAGAAGAACTATGAGCTTTGGCACGCCGAGAAAAAAATAAAACGGTCGACTATTCGACATTTTCGCTTGCCAAGCGGTCGGCAGAAAACAGCACTGGCCTAGCGGTAAAATACGCCATTCATTCCTGAGGGATATGAAAGGATTAAGTTATTCCCCGGGTTATCCCGAAGTAACCCGGGGAATGTCCGATCCTGAAACGGAATAATCTCTATTCCAAATACGCTCCTACGCTGGCCGGCTGGAAATTAAAGTATTGCCGGGCATTGTAGTAACAAATATCCCTGACTACCTTACCTATCCATTCCAGGTCATTAGGCAATTCGCCATTGGTGATCTCTTCCCCGAACAGGTTGCAAATAATGCGGCGGAAATATTCATGCCGGGGAAAGGAAAGAAAACTGCGGGAGTCGGTCAGCATACCTACGAAACGGCTTACCAGCCCCATATTGGACAGGGCATTGATCTGCCGGGTCATCCCGTCTTTCTGGTCCATGAACCACCAGGCCGAACCGAATTGTATTTTCCCCGCGATGGATCCATCGTTAAAATTACCGATCATGGCCGCCATCAGTTCATTATCGGCCGGGTTGAGGTTGTAGAGAATGGTTTTGGCGAGTTTGTCTTCCCTATCCAGCCGGTCCAGGAATTTCGCCAGCGCCCTCCCCTGCGAAAAATCCCCGATCGAATCCCATCCCGTATCGACGCCCAGGTTTTGCATCATCCGGCTATTGTTATTCCGGAGAGCGCCCAGGTGAAACTGCTGTACCCATCCCTTTTTCCAGTCCCATTCCGCAAAATGAACCAGCATAGCGGATTTGAATTTACGCCGTTCCGTCTCGCCGAGCCCTTTTCCCGATCGGATCTTATCGAAGATAGTCTCCACTTCCATCCCGGTGAATTCTTCCGCATAAATCTCTTCCAGACCATGGTCGGAGACCCTGCATCCCACAGAGGCAAAATAATCATGCCGGTTCTCCAACGCAAACAGGTAGTCGTTGAAATGGGAGATGGCAATATTAGTGGCGGCTTCCAGCCTCTTTATATAGGCGTTGAAATGTTCCGGGTTGTCTACATTCATCGCATGGTCCGGGCGGAAGGAAGGCAGGATAGGAATTTCAAAGCCATCCTGCTTCAATTTCAGGTGATGTTCCAGGGAATCCACCGGATCATCCGTCGTGCAGACGGCTCCTACCTTCATCTTCCGCAAAAGATTGCGCACGGAATATTCTTTTGTCTGCAATTTTTCCGAACAGCTATCATAAATGGTACGGGCTGTACGGGCATTGACGATCTCCTGTACGTCGAAATAACGTTGCAATTCCAGATGTGTCCAGTGATAGAGAGGATTACGGAGGGTATAGGGCACCGTCTCCGCCCATTTCTGAAATTTTTCCCAGTCGGGCATCGTACCCGTACAATAACTTTCCTCCACTCCATTCGTCCGCATAGCCCGCCATTTATAGTGATCTCCGTAAAGCCAGGCCTGGGTAAGGTTGTCAAACCGATGATCCGAAGCTATCTGTTGCGGAGGCAAATGACAATGATAGTCTATGATCGGCATCTCTTTGGCATAATCATGGTACAACTGCCGGGCTGCGTCGCTATGCAGCAGGAAATTCTCGTCCAAAAAATTTTTCATAACAACCTCTTCAATTTATAAAAATAATTCCAAAGCCGGGGCCCCGGGACCCGACAGTCCGGGCCAGGACCCATCGCTTTTATCGCCGGGCCTGCTGTATGAGCCATTTCGCCAGGTCCTTTGCCGCATTGAAATTCTCATATTCCGCGGGAAGTTTCCTTCCATCCAGGTACTCATTATAGAACCAGGGGTCGCCCACTGCGAACACCGTGCCTTTGCCTATCCGGCCGATCGCCATGATCACCTTCCCACCATCCGTGAAATAAGGTTTTGCCGTTCGGCTCAGCCGCAGGGTACTCAGTTCCTTAATGTAAATTTTATGAGTCGTTTTGAATATCGCATCCTGTGCTGTCATGTTGAAAGCTCCCATTTCATACTGATTGCCCGTAACCTGGTGGTAATCGTCTTCGTTAAAATGGATGCCCATCCGCTCCGCCAGCTTGTTGAAATGAGGGAATTCCGCATTGGCAGAGTCATTGCTCATCAGCACCAGCACGCCGCCTTCATTGACCCATTCATGGATACTTGCGATCTCTTTGGAGCCGGGATAATTCGGGAAGGGACTTTCTTTTTCATTGTCAGGATCTACAATGATATACAGGGAAGCTTTTTTCAGCCGTTCTGTCGTGGGCGCCACCGGCAGGGTATCCGTATGCATGCCGTATCGCCGGAAAATGTCTCCGAACAGAGAGAAACCGCTATTGGCCTGGTCGTTCCAGGTGTAGTGATAACGCACCATTGCCCCGGTAATGTCTTTATGATGTTCGTTATTGAAATAAGTGTCCAGCAGGACCGTCCGGCCCCTTCCTACCGCCAGCCCGGGCAACCGCTCTATCTCATCTGCCGCCAGCAGGAAAGCCCCCAGCCCTTTCGGATCATCGGTCACCACTTTCTCACCAACATAATACTTATAGCTTCCATCCCGGTAAGGATCCCCTCCCAGGCCACTCATGCCCACCGTTCCCTGAAGGGCCGACTGACCGCCGGCATCCGTAATAAAGAATTTTTGAACGAGGCCTTCATATCCTTTTTTGGCAGCAGCAAGATAAGTAGCAGGCAGGTAGCCCATACGCACCCCCTTGGCCAGGGTGTACACGAACATACAACTGGCAGAGGCTTCCGGATAATTGCCTTCAGCGCCCGGTTTGTCCAGGATATCCCACCACAGGTCGGTACTGTCGCTCTGCACTTTTTGGATCGCTGCGGCATAACGCTGCAGGATGGCCACGAGGGCAGCTCTGCCGGGATGCCTTGCCGGGAAATAATCCAGCGCATCCACCAGGGCCATGCCATACCAGCCCATGGCCCGTCCCCAAAATTGAGAGGAAAGACCGGAAACTTTGTCCGCCCATTTCTCCTTACGGGACTCATCCCAACCATGATAAAGCAGGCCTGTTTTCGGGTCGCGGACATGGCGTTCGATGGTCGTGAATTGCCGGGTTATATCGTTAAAGGCGGTGTCTTCATGAAAGAGAGCCGCATATTCGGCATAAAAAGGCTGGGCCATATACAGCCCGTCCAGCCATACCTGCCGGGTATATTTTTTCTTACGCCAGAAGCTGCCTTCGCCGGTGCGGGGCTGATCTTTTAACTGCCGCCTCAGGATAGTAGCAGCCTTATAGTATTTTTCCTGGTTGGTGACCTTGTATAATAAGAGCAGGGTCCTGCCGCCGGGGATATTGTCCAGGTCGTAATCATCCTGTTTGTAGGTATCGATATTCCCATCCTTGTCTACCAGGCGGTCCGCCCAATGCTGAATATATTCGAAATAGCGGGCATTGCCGGTATTATACCAGCGGCCTTCCAGTCCTTTCCAGACCAGGCTTTGGTCATAGGTCCATCGGGCGGGCCGGTCACTGGCCGAATCTTTCCAGGTGGTCATGACGGTGGCGGCGATCGCGGTGGCTTCGGAACCTGTCTGCGCCTGCGTGTGGATGCTGCAAAGCAAAGTACAGGAAAGGATTATTTTAACGGGTCCCATTTTTTTCCAATTGTACATAAGATTTTATAAAAGCCGGGGGCGCCGGCTCTATTTATTTACGCAATCGTTACCGTAAGGATCTCAGAGCGCGATCACCTTCTTCTCCTCGCTGCTCTGATAAGCGGCCTCAATGATACGCAGGATATTGGTCCCATCTTCCGGCGTTACCGGCACGGGCTTGTCGTTGCGAATGGCCTCATACATCCCTTCGTAAAACTCCCCGTAATTACCCTTTAGGGAAGGGATATATTCCCGGACCACTTTTCCGTCTTTTTCCGTGTGCAGAAGTCCTTTGGCGCTCTCCGGCTCTACTCCCCAATCCTCCCCTTCCGGCAGCTCGCCCAGGAGTAAATGTTGTTCCTGGGGGTCGCCCTTGGGTTTGAGAAAAGTCCCCAGGGAGCCGTAGAAGGCAAAGGCAGGCAGGGGTTCCCTCACCAGGTAACTCGACTTAAGCCTTACCCGCAGGTTGCGTGCAGCAGGATAGTACAACAGGAGCTCCATATAGTCATCCACTTTGGAGATAGGGCGTATGATACCGATATCTGCGAATACGGCTTCCGGCATTCCGAACAATTGTAAGACCTGGTCTATTAGATGAGAGCCCAGATCATAGAGCAGGCCCCTGCCCGGACCGGGAGTCTCTTTATGTACTTTGGGGCTCAGGGCCACCGTATACCGGTCATAATGGATCTCCGCCTCTACAATATGTCCCAGCCAGTTGCCTTCCACCACCTGTCTCAGGGTCTTCGCATCGCTATCATATCGCCGGCTCTGGTATACGGACAATTTTTTCCCGGTCTTCTTTGCAAGGGCCGCCAATTCTTCGCCTTCCTGCACCGTAACAGCAAAAGGTTTTTCCACCACCACGTGCTTACCGGCCAGCAGCGCCTTTTTCGTATACTCGAAATGCGTATAGTTCGGCGTGTTCACTACGACCAGTTCAATCGCCGCGTCCTCCAATATTTCTTCCAGGGAACGAACCGTTTTTACATAGGGATAAAGGGCTACGGCCAGGTTCTTATCTCTCTCCCAAACCGCATACAATTCAAAACCAGGATGCAGATGCAGAAAAGGGGCATGAAATACGCGGCCGGACATTCCAAATGAACACAAAGCGGTCTTAACAGGTGTCATAATCATTAATTTACGTTGATCCTTCAATATTATGCCTTTTAATGATGGGGTGCGGCTGCTACCCTAAAATTTAACTTGTTTGCTCCCTAATTTTACGCCATCGTTCCCGGCAATGCAGAGTTGCCATAAATGGTGCCTTCTCTTAAGCGCAGCGACATTCCCTCGCGGCCGGCGAAATGGCTGCGGATCTCTGCCAGAATGGAGAGGGCGATCTCTTCGGGTGTGGCGGCGCCAATATCCAAACCTGCGGGTGCATATAGGCGTTGTTGGTTGGCAGCAGAGACGGGATGGCCTTCCGCGGCAAGGGCGTCCAGCATTTTTTCCGCCCGTTTGCGCGGCCCCAGCAGCCCGATATAAGAGGCATTGGTGAGCAGGGCATCCTGCAAATTGCGAAAATCCGTTTTGTAGTCATGCGACATCAAAAGGATGGCGGTATAGGGGTCGATCAGCGGGGAGGAAGAGTTGCGGGAGTCAGACAGCGGGGATTCAGAAGAGTCGAGCAGGCGGGTGGCTGTCGCCAGGAGGTCCTTACCGGCCTTTGCGGTATTCATCACCACGGTGGTATCCCAGCCCTGTTCTTTTGCTTGTCGCAACAACGTGAGGATATCATAATTTCCGCCAAAGGCGACGATATGGGTGGCAGGAAGGATACACTCGATAAAGATTTTTACGGGGCCGTCGACGGTGTCATAGGTCATCGTCCGGGAACTGCGGCCGGTCAGGCTAATCTTTATGTCCTGCAGAACGGCCGGAGCGATCTCCTTTAGGATGAAAGAGGGAAGAAAGGTCTCGTCCGTGGTATAGAGGAGGGCCTGGCCCAGGGCCGGTGATTTTTCAGGGCAGCCGGTGATGGCCACCACGACAGCCGGCTCCCTGATGGCTGTCAGATGGGACAGGATGTTCAGGTGATTATTGGGATCCTCCGGGGAGAGGGGGGTGAAGAGCACATCGATGATGCCATTGCAACCCAGGCCCACTCCTATCTGGTAGTCATCGTCCTGGGTCGTGTCGTAGGTGATGACGGAGGGGCGATGCAAGGCGATCCCTTTTTGAGCCCTGCGCAGGGCATCTCCTTCCAGGCAGCCTCCGCTAATGCCTCCCAGGTAGGTCCCGTCATCCAGTACCAGCATGCGGGCTCCTGCCCGCCGGTAGGACGAGCCTTCTACCCGGACCACGGTAGCCAGGGCCGCCCGGGTCTTCGAAAAATCGATGGACCGGTATGCCTGAACGATGCATCTCAGTTCTTTCATATTCCGTCTCTTGGCTGCAATTTACTACTCAGCGACGGAAATTGGATTCTTTGGGGGGCTACTTATTTTGCAAGTTAAAACGAAAAAACCCCCAAGATTAGTCAGGGGCTCTTCAAGAGAAATTGAATTTGTAATGTTTTCTTCAGACGGAGTCAGGTTTTAGATTTTTCAGGATACTGTGGTCAACTGGTCTGACCGTTGGCATTCATTGGAATTGGATGGTCTTTGTTTAGGATTTAATGGGTTCGATCATTGGTCTTTCAACAGAATTGGACGGTTTTTTTACTGGATTTAGTGGATTTTTTATTGGACTTTCATTGGAATTGGATACATCGAAAGTAGACTAAAGATCCATATCTCCATCAAGCGAAAGTCCTCGATTTTTTACGTATAAATACGAATCCTCTAACGAGGATTTCTACTAATAATCTGAGAATGGAGATTGTGGACTGGACAGACAGGAGATCTCCTAACACTCCTAATTACTCCTAATTTCACATAAATTAGGAGTAAAATACTCAAAAAGTCCTAAATTGTGACAAATTAGGAGAAATTATGAGAAAGGGAGAAAAGCCTCCTTTTGTCGACGGAAAATGGGAATACGGGCAATTACTCAACGAACTCCCTTCAGGTAAATTTACCGAATTCATTCAGATCAATGAATCATCCTATCCCTATTGGGAAAAGTGGAAATATCTGGCCAAAGAATGGGGATATGATCCCAAAAAGCTTTGGAGTGTTGTCAAAACATATAGGAGGCCCAAAAAAGAAATAAAGTTCTTTGGACTGGATGGTTTTCGCATGCATATCAATACGCCTTCCATCATGCAACAACAGCTACATGAGCTCGATCTTAATCTCGGAGGCAGTCTTAATACAAGTGATCTTATTCCTACGGAAGAAAAACAGCGTTATCTGGTAAGCTCGTTAATGGAAGAGGCTATAGCTTCCAGTCAATTAGAGGGAGCAGCAACTACCCGAAAATTGGCTAAGGAAATGCTGGAAAGCAACCGGAAACCCCGAAATCTGTCGGAACAGATGATAGTCAATAATTATGAAGTGATGCAATGGATTGTTAAGAATAAAAATGCTATTCTCACTCCTGACCTCATACTTGGAATCCATCACATCATAACTAACAATACTTTGATTGAAAAAGAAGAAGAGGGTGCGTTCCGAAAGACAGATGATGTTCGTGTTATAGATGTTCAGACAGGAGCCGTGCTGCATACACCTCCTTCTCATGAATATCTGGAAAATCTGATGAAAGAGTTTTGTGTATTTGCCAATGACGGTCATAAGGAGGATTTCTTCCTCCATCCTATATCAAAGGCTATCATCATTCACTTCCTGATAGGATATATTCACCCATTTGCAGATGGCAATGGCCGGACAGCCAGAGCATTGTTCTATTGGTATCTCCTTAAAAAGGGATATTGGTTGATTGAATATATGTCAGTTTCCAGAATAATTTTAGACTCAAAAGCTCAGTATGCAAGAGTTTATCAATATACAGAGTTTGATGAGAATGATCTTACGTATTTTATTTTATATAATCTAAAAGCTATAAACAGAGCGCTTGACGAGCTTAAAAAATATATTGAAAGGAAAAACCTGGAAAAGAAAAATATCCTGAGTCTCTTACGAGATACCGATTATAATGATCGGCAGCTTGTATTGTTACAGGAACTACTTCATGATAAGAAAAATACATTTACGGTACCGGAAATACAAATAAGATTCGGAGTAAGTAATCAAACAGCCAGGAACGACCTAAATCATTTGGTCGCAAAAGGCATTTTGCAGCCCAGGAGAAACGGAAATAAAATCCAGTTTTTACTTGCCAAGGATGGCAAAAAAAGAATTGTATGAAATCGGCGGCCCTGTATTGTAGATTAAATTCCCCTGCCGGCCTCCTGGTAACCGGAAAGCCCGCCTGGTCCGCGAATGGCGTATTTGTCTTTTATGATGCGGCCTAAAAAAGGAATATTCAGATCGGGGACCAGCAATGTGGAAGTTCCGGAACGTAATAAAGCAGCCTTTCCGGAGGCCTTCCGGACGAAGAGCCATCTTGAATATTATGCCTCCTTATTCAACAGCGTCGAGATCAACCGTACTTTCTATAAACTACCCCTGCCGAGCCTCGTGCTGCATGATATGCCGATGAGCGGGAAAGGCAAACTGCCCATGGAGGCAGATTTCATATTCAAACGATATCATGGACCCAGGGGGGACTATAAGGGGAGCTACTCACCTGCTTTTCTGAAGAAGGAGGCTGCCGGCATTACCGCATGGCTGGGCCAGGGCAAGGATGTATATGCCTATTTTAATAATACCGCGGAAGGTGATGCGCCGAAGGATGTGCGGATGATTAATCAATTGATTAATGAAAAGTGAGGACTACTTAGTTGGCAACTCGTTAAATTGCTCATTGTCTACTATTATTACCTTTTCCTTTATTATCCCATTTAAGTTAACAGGAGGGATTATCACTATATTCACAGGAAGGTGTTCTGTTTTGGCATGTAATACCCCTCTTGTAGTACCCACGGTGAGGCTTGACAGGCGAAGAGCAGGCGATAGTGGAAGTGTTAGCGTTTTGTTTTTCGTCTCATACATTATGTCCCAATCTTCGGGATCGATTATAAACAGACAAGAAACTGCTATTGCCAGAAATAATTTAGCCTGTTGGTAAAACAGGCACTTTACCTGGACGGCAACCAGTTTTTTATCTTCTATAAAATTAAATCCCAGGTTGATTTTCATATCGGCCCCAAGCGACGAATCGAATTTTTCTTCCAATATGGCAAATTCATCCGTTATGATCTTGTACAACCGAAACCGTATTACTTTCAATTCAGCCATAATTCTCTATTAGGACATGGAGTAATCAGATGCACCCGAGCTAGTCATCCGGTATGTGGTCTTCAAAGCGGAAATATCCGAGACCGTAGCAGGTACAATAGAAATAGGCTTTGGCGATGACAACCTGACGATAGCATGGGTATGAGACGGGCCACTAACCCAACCAGAATGGATGTCTATAGGAATGGAAACTATTCCCGTTAATTTCGACTGATCGAAGGAGAGTACGTCTGCCGGTGAATCGATCGTCATCAGCCTAATGCCTAACGCTTTTTCCAGTTTATCAATCGTTTCAAAAGTAAAATTCTCTTTACCCTTGACAATTTTAGTCACCTGCTGACGGGAAACCCCCATTCTCTTTGCTAAATCAGTTTGACTGATCCCTTGCTTATGCAGGATATCCAATACTCTCAATGCCACTTTACGGGCATTTCTCCGGGCACCCCTCGTCGCTATTCTTTTGCCGGCTTCTTCCAGCCAATCAGATTTTCCTGGGGAGGCGATTTTTTGCAATTTTTCATTCAGGTTCATAACAAATTATTTAAATCTTCCGGATAACTGATTCCTTCTCTCTTCAACCAATCTTTAACTGTCATCAATCTTAGCCTTTGTTCTTTCGTATGCGGGCGGTCATCCATCAAATCCGTCAGCTTGATGGCTCCACCGGTAACTATGTAAGTGTTTTCAGCAACACGGACAGCATATATTCTTAGTTTTGGGTTTTTTATACTCCTGTTTTTGACAATGCCTTTCGAAAGTTGTAAAACGGTCAGGTTTGTTTCATAATTATGTAAAGGTTTAAATACGAGTTGAAGATTAGTTCCCGGCATTTGTTTTTTCCCAAGTTTGTATATTAGTTGCTGCAAATCTTCTGCTTCTTCCATCAATTCGTTCGCCGCTGTCTCTGGACTGATCCGATAACCAAATTTTGTCCTGATATCTTCCAAATTATCAATGCAAAATTGGTACATGATCTCCGGATCCTGCCAGACTTCAAAGATATTTTCAAACTCATTTACTTCGGCCTCTTCATATTTTACCGCCCAAAGCCCTTCATAAGGATCATTCTTCGGACTAAAAATATGAACAATTTCCATAAATGGCAACCTATAAGTTTACAAAAGTAAAACAAATATTTATTCAGCCTGAAAAAAATAAAAAACATAACACCATATTTATCAAGGAAATGCAAGTTTAGGGCAAAATACCGTTTTTCTTCAGAATTGATAAATAGGTTTGTTTCTACTATTAAACTAAAAAAATGAAAAAGCAATTTCTCCTCTCCATACTTTCTTTGTCGATCCTTTTTGTCAACGCGCAAAAAGTGGTCAACACTTTTCATATCCCCAGCGCCGGCGGATGGGATTATATCGCCGTGAACCAGGATAAAATCTACGTCTCACACGGCACACAGGTGAATATCCTCAACAAAGCGACGGGGGATTCCTCCGGTGTCATCCTCAATACGACAGGCGTACACGGCATCGCTTTCGACAATACGACCGGGAAGGGCTATACCAGTAACGGCCGTCTGAACAATGTAACCGTTTTCGACCTTGCTACCAATGCAGTTCTGGGTCAGATAGCCACCGGCACCAATCCCGACGCTATCATGTACGATCCCTTTACCAAAACCATCATCACCTGCAATGGCCGGAGCAATGACCTTAGCGTGATCGATGTGGCCAAACAACAGGTGATCGCGACCATACCTGTCGGCGGCAAACCTGAGACGGCCGTTTCCGATAATGAAGGGAAATTGTTCGTAAACATCGAGGATAAGAACGAGATCGCTGTAATAGACCTTAAAACGAATACCGTAATCAACCGTTGGTCCCTTGCGCCCGGTGAAGGACCTTCGGGCCTTGCGATCGATCTTGCCACTAAAAGATTATTCTCAACCTGCGACAAATTGCTGGTCGTCATGGATGCCACGAATGGCAAGATCGTCGCCAAACTGCCCATAGGCGATGGAACAGACGGGGTTGTATTCGATAATGCCACTAAATTGATCTACACCTCTAACGGCGAAGGAACGATCACCGCCGTCAAAGAAACCGGTAACAATAATTTCAGTATCTCCTCTACTATTCCTACCCGGAAGGGAGCAAGGACGATCGCAATAGACGAAAGCACCCATACACTCTATCTGCCGACGGCAGAATTCGAGGCCAATACGCCAAAGGGGCAAAGGCCTAAAATGATCCCCGGAACCTTCCAGATATTGGCGGTAAAATAACAGGGTCAGGACTAACAAGGGTCAGGCGGAATGAATAAG
Source organism: Puia sp. (assembly GCA_036394375.1). Classification (GTDB taxonomy): domain Bacteria; phylum Bacteroidota; class Bacteroidia; order Chitinophagales; family Chitinophagaceae; genus Puia. Next base: position 38,218 of record DASWFF010000126.1, on the reverse strand, counting down.
CGATTCGAGCCAGCTGATATTTTGCCTTTTGCCTTCATTCAGCAGTCTTTGACAATACCCGGTATAAAAAGTGTGGGTTTTCAGGAGTTGTAAAGCCTGTTCTGCCCAATCGGGTATTTTCTTACCGGTGCGTATTTCCACTTCCTTATGAACCAGGACATCCGTTTGCCTGAATACGGAAGTGCCGAAATGATAGGTATCGGCATCGCAAATGATCTCCTCCCGTAAAGTCCGGGGATTGGAAGGGAATTTGGTAGCCATAATACATTCGCTGACGGAGGTTATCAATTCTTTTGGAACTCCTTTTAAATATTGTTCCATAATTAAAACACCCCTTTCTTCATGCCCCTGCATAACCCCATATAAATGACCAATATCATGGAACCAGGCCGCTACCGTTACAATAAAGACATCTTTTTCATTCAGTAAGTAAAAGGCCGCTATCTCTTTAGCATGCGATACTACGCTCTGCGTATGATCAAGGTTGTGATAGGGGTAATGGATCAGATCGGGAGATTCGTTTATTTTTATTACGATGCCTGCTATCTCTTTTTCCAGCCTGCTTAAATTCATATATACTCTATGACCAGGTAAGATGAGGAGTGATTTTGAAGAAAATCTGGAGTGAATCTTAAAATCGCGGGAATTTTAGAAGGCCAAGATCACTGATAGTGAAATAGTTACAGCGAAATTCCCCGAAATAGAGGCCGCATTTCGGAATATTGCTTAATTTTTGTATTCTTGCTGAGAATCGTGAACATACCTAAACCTACCCGAATACTCGTTAGTATCCTTATCCTACTAACCACGGGGGTCCATGCGCAAGTCATGGCACCTGCCTTAACAGGGTCTATCCTGGATCCCGACCATAAAGCTCCCGCAGGAGTGACCGTCAGCCTTCATCAACTACCCGACTCGGCCCTTGTCGCCACTACCCTATCCAATGGGGATGGCCATTTCTCTTTCCCCCGGGTGCGCGCCGGAAATTATTACCTGGAGATCCGGAGCGTCAGCTACCAGGTCTTCTATTCCGGGACGATCGGGGTAAGCCGCAAGTCCCTTACCCTGCAGCCTTTTATATTGACGGCCATCCGTCCCGGCTCGCTGCCGTGACCGTGCAGGCTCCTTCCAAACTCCTGGAGGCAAAGGATGGGAAGCTGACATTCAATGTGGACGGATCAATCTCAGCCTTGTCTATCATTTCGGAGGCAAGCTGTATGTCAGGACGACGAGCCGGTCGGAGGAGCAGGAGAGGGTACAGTGAGTTGGGCGGAATTTCGTAATTTCATCCTATGGAATTCAGGCATTTTTCTCCATCTGACATCTTAAAGCCCTACATAAAGTGCTATTACATCTTCGAGTCCGATTCAGACATTGAATTCGAGGATACCGTATTTCCAAGTGGCGGGATGGAAGCGATCTTCAATCTTGGAGAAGGAACCTGGGAATCATCCGTTGACAATAAATTCCTTCAAACTCCTCCAATAGAATTATGGGGTCAGATCACAAAACCATTGGCAATAAAATCAAAGGGCCGGCAGACCATGTTGGGCATCAGGTTCCATACACATTCGGCGGCCTGTTTTATTAGTGATGAAATCGGAGCGTATAACGACCAGGTTGCCGACCTCTGTACTATAATAGGCAGCCCGGTAAAGACCTTATATTCGCAGCTTTTGGAAACGACAGCCCTGAACGGAAGAATAGCGCTTATAGAAAGTTTTTTATTGAAAAGACTGGCAGGCAGCGAAAAAAAATCTTTCCGGATTGACAAAGTCGCCAACATCTTAACAAGTATACAAAGGGATTCAGCAGATAACAACCTTAGTACTATTGCGTCAAGACATGGCATTACCCCCCGCTATCTGCACAAATTAATTTATCGACATACCGGGCTTTCTCCAAAATCACTCAATAAAATAAGCCGGTTTCAGCTCAGCCTCCGGCTCATTGCTAAAAATGAACATCCTCTCACTTCCATTGCTTACGACTGCGGCTATTTCGATCAATCCCATTTTATAAGGGATTTTAAATCCTTTACCGGTATTACGCCTTCTGCTTACCTGGAAAATAAATTCCCTGTCAACCAGGCATTCCTGCAATAAAGTACATGGTTCCGATTTATACAATTTTGAAGTTTATTGCTTTTATAGCTTTGCTAAGAATCAATTATCAGGCAATCTATAAACTTCTATTGTATGAGCTATTTTACGACCTTCTCACAGCTGCACAAAAAATCAACGCCTTTTCTATTAGGAAATAGTTGGGATGTACATAGCGCCAGGATATTCGAAGCCAATGGTTATCAGGCAATCGGCACCTCCAGCCAGGCAGTGGCAAAATCATTGGGTTATGAAGATGGGGAAAACATACCGTTTGAAACCCTGCTCCAGTTAGCAAAAAGAGTGGTGGAAGCCGTACGTATACCTTTTTCGGTCGATCTGGAAGGAGGGTATAGCCGGACGGCAGATGGCATTATCGGGCATATCAAAAAACTGCATGATGCCGGAGTAGTGGGAATAAACCTGGAAGACACTATCGCCGGCGCCAGCCGGCAATTACAATCCGTACCTGAATTTTCAAAAACCCTTTCAGCCATAGCCACGCATATCAGCCGGAATAATTTAAAAATGTTTTTAAATATCCGGACCGATGGATACCTGCTGGGTATGCCAACGGCATTGGCCGAGACGCTTACCCGAATTGAAAGTTACCAAAACGCAGGCGCCGATGGGATCTTTGTTCCTTGTATTACCAACAGGAAGGACATCGGAGAGGTGGTGAAAGCCACTGGCCTTCCCATTAACGTAATGTGCATGCCGGATCTGCCGGACTTTGAGCAGTTGGCAGCGCTGGGTGTAAAAAGGATCAGTATGGGGCCCTTCTTTTTTAACAAAGTCTATGATACCATCGGGAAACTTTCAAAGACCATCGGCAACGATAAAAACTTCTCATCCATTCTATGATGCTCATGCCACCCTTGCAGCCGCCTTCAATACAGGCGATGTAGCCACAGTCAAGCCGACGGCGCCTGGAAAATTGTAATAGACCATGCCTTTGGCGCTGAAGCTGATCTTATAGCCTGACAGACCTTTTTAAATTGTACTCAAAAAAAAATAAAAAAAACTTGCGTTCGGCTTTTGTTAAATGTGGTAAAAAAAGTATCAAATCGTCCCTAAAAAAAATTATCAGTTGCTAGTATCGTAATAAAATAATTCCTAGATTTACGTTACCGTTAAAATAAAACCTGCAATTGCAACCTGATTTTCCAAATAAGATTTTTGCGGACGAGCGCACTCATTACTGCATGTTGCTCGCTGCACTTGCTGAAGACCCGGCATGTTAATTCCTTTTTCCCGGGCTAATTTTCCTTATACTACTATTACCCAATGTTCCCGCCCATTCAAGGCAATTTCCAACAGCCTACTCCTATTAAATTCCTGCCTTTAACCTATTAGTGTTCAAGTAAATTATCCTTCTATTCACCAACTACGTCTGAAAGCCAACGCTTACAGGCGGTAAATTTCAACTCATGAGCATTAATTCTCTTTCTCCCGAGGATTGGTTCAAAAAATTTAAAGAGGGCGATAAAGAGGCTTTTGCCCAAATGGTCCATTCGTTTGAGCTGAGTCTCATTTTATTGGCAGACGCGCTCCAACCCGATGAACCTCGTTCCGAAAAAATCGTCTATCGCAGTTTTACCAAAGCCTTTAACAGGCGAAGAACCTTTGAGAGCAAGGACGATCTCCTCGCCTACCTGCGTAAGATAATAATAAAAGCCTGCACTCCCCGCCGTTATTTTCGAAGACCGAAGAAAATAGCCGCCCGGGAAAAAAAAGATTTTCCCGAGTTCTTTCAAAATGAATCCTACGCAGAAAACCCCTTTATCCTTTTGATAAAAAACGGTATCCGGCAAATGGGGCCCATGCCCCTCATCACAAGGAGAATCTTCGAGCTATTTTATGAGGAAGCAAGATCCGAGTCTGAGATCGCCGCGGAACTGGGCCTGACCAGGCAGGAAGTTATGACCAAAATGAACCGGTTCCTGCGAATTTTCCTGCAGGATCCGGAGGCCGACCCTTTCTTACAATGATCTGTCAGCAGCATTTTACACCTACTCTAAATCCCCAGCGATGCAGGAAAGAATGAAATTATTGATAGACAAGTATGTGTCACAGGACCTGACAGAAGCCGAAAGCCAGGAACTGGATCAGTTTATCGACCTGCATCCTATGCTTGCCGACCAATTAAATCAGTTGGCGGATCGGGCGGCCAGGGGTAAGGCCCTGCGAAGATTGGCAAATATCAATACAGAAAAAAACCTGCAGTTCACCCTTGACAAGATCAATCGCCAGGAAACTTTCCGGAAGCAGACTCGACGAATAAGCGTGGCCCTGGGAATATTCCTTGTCATCGCAGCAGGATTTTATCTGCTGTGGCCGTCACAAAAAAAGAACGCAACCCCTGCCAAAACCGAGGCTCGTACCCTACCGGCCGATATCGGTCCGGGAGGCAACAAAGCGATTCTAACGCTGAATGATGGAAAAAGGATCCGGCTGGACAGTATTCCTACCGGGCCTATACAGAACGTAAGCGAAGCCAGTATGTCGAAACAGGATAGCGGAACCTTATTGTATGCCGGCTCTCCAAAAAAAGGATCCTATATAGAGCAATCAGGCGAGGGAGTTCATACCCTGGAAGCCGGGGAGAGAAAGCATATACTGGAAGCCCCCCGTGCGGGAATTTTCAAAGTGATCTTACCGGATGGAACCAAGGTCTGGCTGAATAATGACTCCAGGCTCGAATATCCTGTCTCGTTTACGGGGGCAGAACGAAAGGTATCCCTTACCGGGGAAGCTTATTTCGAAGCGGCGAAAAATTCAAATATGCCCTTCGTGGTTGAGATAGGCAGGGTTTCGGTAAAGGTGTTGGGCACTCGTTTCAATATTAAGGCCTATAGAGACGAAAAAGAAATCACCACTACCCTGCTGGAAGGAAAGGTCACCTTAGATAAAGAGCAAGAGCATTATAGTCTGAAGCCCGGTGACCAGGGTATTTTTACTCCTGGAGGAACGAGCGGAGAAATACAGATCCAGCATCATGTCAATATCGATACGGTGATGGCCTGGAAGGAAAATGATTTTTATTTTTCGCATGCGGATCTTTTGACGGTGCTGCGGCAACTGACCCGTTGGTATGACGTGGACGTGAAGCCGCCAGCGTCTCCCTCCAATCGCATTTTTGACCTCAAAGTCAAACGTAGTCACTCCCTGACATGGCTGTTGGATCAATTGCAAATCAATTTCAAACTGGAAGGGAAAAAACTAATTGTGTTAGAATAATTGCTTATGCTTATAATGATATTGCGTGCGATAGTATTCCTTTTTTTGCTAGTCCTGCTAAACGACCAATGCTATTCCCAGGAGCAATATGTCGAGTTCCACCAAAAAAGGTCCACCTTGGAAAAAGCCCTGGTTATAGCCACCAAGCAAATGAAACCGGCAATGGACTTTAATTTCCGGTCAGGGGGCGAATTCAGGGACAGCGTGATCCCTTTGCCGCGGAAAAGAACATCCCTGTCCGGTTTCCTGAAAAACATCCCCCTGCCTTTAACTTTCAGGATAGACAACACGACGGAAGGCAAGATCATTACTATCGAAAAAAAGAAAGCCCCTGCGCCATCCTCTGTAATAACCCCTACCCTCTTCCTGACTATAACCGGCACCATCGAAAATGAGAATGGAGAATTTATCGAAGGTGCCAATATCGAATTAAAAGACAACTCCCAGCGAACCCAAAGCAATGAACAGGGGAGATTTCAGTTGAAGAATATCTCTAAAGGGGCGAGCCTTTTAGTCAGCTATGGGAAGGTGGACACGCTCGTAAAAGCAGGAGACGGTCTCAAACCGATCAGGGTCCTGCTTAAAACCAAGGTCATGGACGGTGTCGTAGTGGGGCCCACTAACGGATACCAGTCTGTACCTACTGGAAACGCCACCGCCTCCATCGATGTTATTGGCCAGGATTTCATCGGACGGTATCCCCGCCAGAATGCGCTGGACGGGCTCGAAAATGGCGCTCCGGGTCTCCTGTTCCTTCACGGAAGTGCGGTGCCCAACGGCGCTTCTGCACTGAATTCCAGCCTGGTGCGGGGCCGTAGCACCCTCTTTGCGAACGCAGCCCCTCTTATCGTCGTTGATAATTTCCCATACGACGGCGATCTCAGCAATATCAACCCTAACGATATCCTAAGTTACACTGTTTTAAAAGACGCGGCGGCAACCTCTATCTGGGGCGCCCGGGCCGGCAATGGCGTCATTGTGATCACCATGAGAAAGGCCCGTAGCGCCGTCACAAGACTCGTTCTTAATATGAGTATCGGCCTGCAACAAAGGCCAGACCTGTTCAATATTCATTCTATCTCCAGCCCGGACTTTCTCGATTATGAAAAATATCTGTTTAGCAAAGGATATTATGACGCCAATTTCAGCGACTCACAGAACTACAACCCCGTCACACCCGGCGTGGCGATACTTCATGCCGAACAACAGGGGCTTCTCTCCCCGGCTGCAGCAGCGGCGCAACTGGCAGCCCTGGGAATGCTGGATGTCCGCAACGATATCGGCAAATACTTTTACCGCAGCAGCCTCAACCAGCAATATTCATTACAGTTAAGCGGAGGTTCGGGCGCCAGTCGTTATTATTTTTCCGCAGGACTGGACCGGAATTTATCCAGCCTGGCCGCCACCCAATATTATCGGGCAACAATACGATCGCAGAACAGCTTCCAGGTGGCCCGGAACCTGCAGCTGGAAGCGGGGGTGAATTTCACGGAAAGCAACGACCGCAACGGTGGTAATATCCAGTATGCCTATCAATCCCCTCTCCTGAATAAAAGTATTTACCCGTACGCGCAATTGGCGGACGCACAGGGCCATGCGCTCCCCGTCGACCTGGACTATAATACCAGTTACCTGCAACAGACCCATAAATTGGGCTTTTCCAACTGGGATTTTAAACCGCTGAGCGAGCTGAATGCCGAAAGCAACACGGTAAAAACCCGCGATTACCTGTTAACCACCGGAATCCTGTATACTATTTTGCCTTCCCTGAAACTGGAGATCCGGTATCAGTTCGAGGACCAATTGAAGAACGGAAGGGACCTGCATAGCGATTCCTCCTATTATACCAGGGACCTGGTCAATAGCTACATCCAGGTCACCCCTGGCGCCCAGGCCCTCAGTTATCCCCTACCCAAGGGAAATATCCTCGATATGGGTAACCAGGAGACCATCTCCCACCAGGGAAGGGCACAACTTAATTTCACCAAACAGTGGGATACCTTACATACCCTGAAAGCTATCACAGGCTATGAGATCCGGAGCCTGGAAACCACGGAAAATAGTAACCGCTATTACGGATATGATCCCAACGGCAGCTTCGTCAATCCGGCGATCGATTATACCCATAGCTATACCCAATACCTCACCTATACTCCCCGAAGCATCCCCAATCCTCAAACGGTTTCCAAACTGGAGGACCATTTTATCAGCTTCTATGCCAATGGTTCGTACTCTTATCGGAGCCGTTACAATGCGTATGGTAGTATCCGTAAAGACGAGGCGAATTTATTCGGTGTCAGGAGCAATGAGAAGGGAGTGCCCCTATGGTCGGCAGGCCTGAGCTGGCAGGCAGACAGGGAAAAGTGGTATCGGGCCAAATGGCTGCCTGACCTGAAACTCAGGGCCACCTATGGGCACGGCGGGAATATCGCCCGACAGACCAGCGCGTCTACGATCGCCGCCGCTTTCCCCAGCGGTGTCAGCGGAAGTCCCTATCCTATGCTTGTCATTCAAAGTCCTCCCAATAAAGATCTTCGATGGGAACAGGTCCGGCAATTAAACTTCGGGATCGATTTTTCGACAAAGAAAAATACCCTTTCCGGAACGATCGAATATTATCGAAAACATTCGATAGACTTGCTGACCCCGACGACAGCCGATCCCACACTCGGTCTGGTGCAAAGTCCTGGCCTGCCCGGCAGCTATTATTCCAATAACGCTTCTATAAGTGGGAAGGGGATCGATCTGAAACTGGAAACCCATTACGCCCTCTCTAAATTCAAATGGACGACGAATCTGATTTTATCCTATTCCGAATCGAAGGTGGCGCAATATCTGAATCCTTTGGCCCTGGGTAATTTTTACCTTAACCAAAATGTCATCAACGCCGTAAAAGGAAGACCTGTCTTTTCCATCTACAGCTATAAGGCTTCTGGCCTGGACCCTCAAACGGGAGCCCCAAGGGGAACCTATAACGGACAGGCCAGTGCCGACTACAATTCCATTTATAACAATACGCCGCTGGACAGTATGAAATTCGACGGTCCTACACAACCTGTCTACTTCGGATCGCTGCGAAACAGTTTCTCCTGGGGGCCCCTATCCTGTTCATTCATGCTCAGTTTCCAGGCCGGCCATTATTATCGTCAGCCTGCGACCAGCCAAGGCGATCTTGCCCTCTACAACAAGGGATACAACGACATGGCAAAGCGGTGGCAGAACCCGGGCGATGAGAAAAAAACCAATACGCCTTCCTTCCATTATCCTACCGACGGACTCAGAGACCTGGTATACCTTTACTCCAATACGCTGGTAAAGAAAGCCGATGAGATCCGCTGGGAAGACATAACGATTGGATATGACCTGGATAAAGAACAAAAAAAGTGGCTCCCCTTTGAGCATATCCGTGTCTATGGAGCCATAACGGGAGTAGGGCTGTTATGGACCGCCAACAAAGATGGCATCGATCCTTACTATTTCAATGTGCCGAAAGAGCGGCCCCGTTATTCGATCGGTCTCACCGTCCATTTCTCACCTTTAAATTCAACACGATGAAAACAGCAAAGCTCCGGAAACCCCGAATAATCCTCTATGGTTTCCTGTTCTGTATTGCTGCCTTCTCCTGCAAGAAGTCGGCTTTCCTGGATGCGAACCCCGACCAATCGCAGATCGTGCCTACTACTGTCGCCGACTGCCAGGAGCTGCTCGATAATGACGTTGTTATGAATGGCTATGGCAACTCCGGTTATCCCAGCCTGGGAGAGACGGGCTGTGACGATTATACTGTATCGGCAGCCCAATATACCGGCTATACTGCTGCCGATCAGCATGCGGTTGTCTGGGCTTCCGGGATCTATAATGGCCAGACAGTGAGCGACTGGGATCTCCCTTATCGGGTGATCTTTTATTCCAATGAGGTCCTTGATGTGTTATCCGGAATTACGCCGCCTTCCTCTCCCTCTGCCGACTGGAACCAGGCGAAGGGCATCGCTCTCTTTTACCGCGGATACGCCCTTTACGAGCTGGCCCAACTCTTTGCGCCTCCCTATGACAGCAGCAGGGCCGGAACCGACTGGGGACTACCTTTGCGAATGTCGGCCGATGTCAATGAGAAAATTTACCGGGCCACGGTAAAAGATACTTATACCCGGATCCTCGATGACCTGGGAACGTCGGTGCCCCTTCTGCTGGAGAACCCGGGCTGGGATCCCAACCGGCCGGCCCGTGCGGCAGCCTACGGGATTTTATCCAGGGTCTGCCTGAGCATGCGCAATTATACCCAGGCCGGGCTGTATGCAGACTCCTGCCTGCAGATCCGGCACGCGCTCATGGATTACAATACGATCGACAGCACGGTGGTCTTTCCCTTTTCGCGGATCAATCCCGAAGTTATCTTCAGCATTGCCCGTTTCCGTACCGGGCCTTCGGCGATTGCCCGGTCCTATGCAGACAGTGTGCTTTTCAATTCTTACCAGGCCAATGACCTGCGAAAAAAATTGTTCTTCCGCAGCGGACCTCTTTTTTTCGGCAGATATGATTCAAGCGCCTATGCTTTCGGCGGCCTTGCTACCGACGAACTATGGCTTACCCGGGCAGAATGTTCTGCGCGGGCGGGACAAACGGCCGCCGCCATGAATGACCTGAATACCCTGTTGCAGACCCGGTTAAGGACCGGGACTTTCACTCCTGTCGTCGCTACCGACGCCGGCGACGCCCTGCTGAAGGTGCTGACAGAAAGGAGAAAAGAGTTGCTGTACCGGGGATTACGCTGGACCGATCTGCGAAGGCTGAATAAAGAGCCCCAACTGGCCATCACGCTGCACCGAACCGTCAATGGGGAAGTGTATACCCTTCCCCCCAACGATGCCCGTTATGTCTATGCCATTCCCGATAATGTCATCAGTCAGCATCCCGAAATGCCCCAGAACATACGATGAGGCGCCCCACCTCTTTAATAAATATGAAAGTCGACCAGCACTTCCATACCCGCAGCGGAATAGGGTGCGCAAGTCCCTGAGTAAGAAAGGAAGGCTCCCGAGCAATAGCCGCCCATCCCCCAGTTAAGACACTGGTAAGGGTCAAAAGACTGGTAAACCAGGTGATTCACTGTAAGCGGATGCCCGGACCCCAGTTCCAGGGGGAACCAGTAATAGTTGCCGTATGCCGATTTCTTTGACAAGGAGAAAGAGGACAGGGTGATCGCCAGGGCAACCACCATTACGTAGAAGATCTTTTTTTTCATACAATTACAATTTAAGTGGTGAAGAAAACTTAAGCGAATGAACTAATTTAATCCCCAGGCCCGCCAGGGCCAGAAAAAAGAGGTTGAACAATACGTGTTGCCGCCAGGTGAGCCCTTCTATGGCTCCCCCGCAGGAGCAGGGCAGGTGCTGCTGCGTACCCAGCATCAGCGCCAGGTAGACGGTAAGAATGACCATCAGCCCAAAGGCTGCATAAAAACCCATCAATCTTTTACGTCCCGAGATCAGCAGAGCTGCGATCGTCAGCTCCAGGAGTGGAAGACCCCATACGATCAGTCCCCCTATGTGCCGGATCCAGGGATAGGTGTCCAGCCGGTAACGGAAGAGCTGAATCCGAAGGAGTTTGGCGGTAGCGGTGTAGACGAATAAAAATACCAGGCAAAAGGCACAGACCTCGGTGATTATTTTTTTTGGTTTCATGGAGCGTTGTTTTTATTTCTCCGATCTTATTTTCTTCAGCTTCTTCCTTTAACAATTGTTCCGCCAGCAGGAGGGAAGCCGCGCCGCCCAGGATCATGGGAAAAACCTGGTAGCGCAGGACGACGGGAGCAGCCAGGATGCTGAATCCCAAATGAAGGAGCCAGGTACTACCGATCATCATCATCTGCCGGAAAAATACCGGGTCGGCCCTGCGGGTCTTTCCGGTCGTCAAAAAAAGAAAGAGCAGGCCCAGCCAACAAAGATTGATCAACAGGCTCAAGGCCGGGTAAGGGATCAGGATGGAAGCCTGGATCGCCGGGAAGAAGGCCTTCACCCGCTGGTCCTTATAATGGAACCAGGCTACCGACAGCCGGTCCACGGTATCCATCCCCGAATTATACCCGCCCATAAATTCCAGGGGAGGAAAGGCATAGCGCTGCAGGTTCGGCCAGCAATAATATTCTGCATAGGCCAGGGGCTGTCGTTCTATCAGCCAGCTGCCATAGTCCCCATAGAGGGCGCTGAGGGTTACCCAGTTCTTATAATAAGAAGCCGGGCTGTCTTTATATTCCAGTAGTCCCCGATAATCTGCCAGGGGCGACTGCCGGCTCCAGAGGTAGAAGTCGCCGGGATAGAGGGCGTCCAGGAGGGTACGCTCTTTCCGGGCCGTATCAAAGTATTGCCGGACCTTGTCATTCAGCTCTGCGAAACGGGCGGGGACAGGCTCCAAGTCTACGGAGGCTTTGGGCTGGTCAAAGGGTTTCGCCGGCCCGGGAGCGGGTCTGTCATGCCCGTACATATAGAGAGCATTATTGGCTATCTGCCATCCGCTGAAGGGAGAGAATTTCCGGATGCCGGTCATTTCTTTATTGACATTGGCCGTATAATAAATAAAGCCGGCAATCAGAAACAGGGGCAGGGCAATGGCGAATCCTTTCTCTTTCCAGGTGTGGACGGAGAAAAGGATGGCTAACACCGAGATCAGGGGATAATAGACCGCCGTGTAGCGGATGGTGAAGAGCAGGGCCAGCAGGACAGCGTGAACAACAATACGCCGGCGGGACGGGCGGGCGATCATCCGCATCAGTTGCGCCATCCAAAGCAGACTGAGCCCGATGAAGAGGGCATCGCTGGATACGGAGTTGCCCAGATAGAGGAATAAAGGATTGAATAACAAAGAGACGAATAGAATAATGGAAACAGGCTTCGAGGGCCGGAAAAGATAGAAGAGGGTGAAGAGGAAATACAGGCTGCAGACCTGCAGGAAAACATATTGAAAACCAACCAACGCCGTATCCGAATGAAAGAAGGTATTGAATACCCGTAAGAATTTCGAGTAACCGACAGGCCAGATATGGGCGTCCAGGTTGTAACCTGCCGCATACAGGTAACCGAATGAATCCGTAAAGAAGAAGCTGGCGAAGGGATAGAAGAGCTTGAAGATCACCAGCTGCAGGATTATCGCAGTGAGCGCGATGGTCAGGTACCTGCGGTTGCGTTTTTCCTGCCTGATAAAATTCAAAAAAGAAGGCTGTTCCGTAATGGTTTTTGCTGACATAACGATAAGGTTTGTTCTCCCTGAATACTCAATGGAAACTCGTTAGACATTGCTTGAACCGGGAACGCCGAAATTATGCGGTAATGTGCCAGATTACCCTTTTTCAAGGTACGAAACGGGATGAAATGATTCCAAATCAGGGAGTGTGACTTTCGGCAGCATTTGTGTTACTTTTCGCCGCCCACTTTTTTTTCCGGAATTGGTCGGGTGAGATGCGCCAGCGACCCTTGAATGCTTTGTTGAAGCTGCGCACTTTTTTATAACCGCATAATCCTGCGATGTACTTAACCGGCTCGTCGGTCTCCTGCAATAATATGACGGCTTTATCCAAACGCCGCTGCAGTATGAATGCATGGAGGGAGGCGCCGAAGCATTCTCGGAACTGCTCCTGGAGCTTGGTCTTATTGATAGCGAAGTGTTTACAGATGAGCGTCACCGGTATTGGCCGGTGGAGGTTGTCGTTAATAAATTCTCTGATCTGGTAGAGCAGACCGATGTCCTTTTGATTCATAATAAGAAAGGTTAAAGGGTATATGATCTCTTTGTGGGTATCAAAAGGCGAACCGGTCCTATAAAAAAGGTAAGGCTATTATTTTATTTTCTAAAAGTAATCTGAAGATGGTAAGCATTTTCCTGTATCCTAAAAACCTGTACTTTCCGGCGCCGGAGACGATCGTCAAAAAATTGTAAATCTCGTTAAATAATGTAATTTGCCCCCTCTTAAACCAACTATGAGACCGGACTATCCCTTGCTCCTCTCGCCCAAGCTATTAATCATTGTTTATTATCCACCTTATATTTTCATAAAATGAGAAAGCATCTAATCGTAAGCCTTTACGGATTGCTGTTATTTTGCGTATCCGGCTTTGCCCAGCCCGGAAGACATGTCGTTCTGATCAGTATCGATGGCTTCAGGCCCGACATGTACCTGGACAAGAGCTGGCCGACTCCGAACCTGCAGGCCTTGATGAAGGAGGGTGTCTATGCCGACCATCTAAAAAGCGTCTTCCCTGCCTATACCTATCCTTCCCATGTCGCCATGGTCACCGGGGCGTTGCCGGCCCGGTCCGGGATCTGCTATAACCAACCCCTCGGCAGCAAGGGGGAATGGAACTGGTACAATAAAGCCATCAAAGTGCCTACGATCTGGCAGGCGCTGAAAAAGGCGGGCCTGTCCACGGCCTCTGTGGAATGGCCTCCCAGCGTTACCGACGAGATCACTTATGACCTGCCGGAGATCTGGGATGTGAAATCCCCCGGGGACCGGATAACGGCCGCCCGCCGCTATGCTACCCCCGGGCTTGTCGAGGAGATCGAGCAAAATGCCACCGGCAAGCTGGACAGCAATACCATGAATGAGGGCTATTTCAGCCTGGACGAGAATGCGGGGAGGGCTGCCGGTTATATTTTTTCTAAGTATCATCCTACCCTGCTGGCCGTGCATTTTGCCTGCGTGGACGGGATGCAGCATGAATATGGCCGGGAGGGAGACAGCGTCCGGCTGGCCGTCGCCTCCGTCGACCGGGCCATCGGGGATGTGCTGGAAGCCATCCGAAGGACAAGCCTGCGGGACTCTACCACGGTGATCGTGGTCGGCGATCATGGGTTCAGCACGATGCATACCGTCTTCCGGCCCAATATCCTGATGAAGGGGCTGCCGGTGAAATTCATCGCCGCCGGGGGATCGGCCTTTCTGTACGGCACGGGCGGGAAAGCGCTTGTCGAATCCGAAAAGCAGGCCCTCCTGCGCAGTGTCCGGCAACGGCTGGACTCCTTGCCGACGGCTGAACGCAAAGACTTCCGTTTTGTCGAACGGGGGGAACTGGATCAACTGGGAGCCGATTCAGGCGCCCTCTTCGCACTGGCTGCCGTACCGGGGCTTGTCTTCAGCGGGGCGGTGGCCCCCGCCCCTGCCGTGAATGCGGGTCCCGGGACCCTTATCCAGCAAAATAACCAGTTCGGGCTCTTCGCCCCTGTCAAGGGGGGGCATCATGGGTATGACCCGAATATACCGGATATGTATACAGGGTTTATCACGGCCGGGTCCGGTATCCGGAAGGGAGGCAAGATCCAGGAGCTCTGTGTGACCGATATATCGCCGCTCATCGCCCAGCTGCTGGGGATTCATTTTCCCACGCCGGACGGGAAGCTGGTGGAGGGGATTTTGGGGGAGTGACATGCAACATATCTGTTTGAGAACCGTCATTGGTCAGGGGAATTTATATCCATTCCAATAACCTCTTTATTTCCAACGACATGCTCAAACACTATTTTAAAATTGCCTGGCGCAATCTCCTGAAGGACCGCTCCTTTACTATCCTCAATCTATTAGGCCTGGCTACAGGACTGGCCTGCACGATCCTGATCTACTTATGGGTAAGCGACGAACGGCAGATCGATACCTTCAACGATACCGATAGCCGGCTCTTCCAGGTGATGAAGAATTCAAAAAAATCCGATGGCATCGGGACCGATGAGCGAACTCCCGGGCTGCTGGCCTCTACCCTGGCCACGGAGATACCCGAGGTAGAATACGCTACGGCTGTCATTCCCGTATCCTGGTTCGACAAAAAAGGAATCCTCTCCTACCAGGGCCATCCGATTACCGTCAACGAGCAATTTGCAGGCCCTGATTATTTCAAGATCTTCTCTTACCGGCTTATAGAAGGCGATAAGGAGCATGTCCTATCGGACCGGCATTCTATTGCAATTTCTAATGAATTGGCCCTGAAAATCTTTAATACCACCGACCATGTTGTAGGCCGAAGTGTTGAATGGAATCAAAAAGATTATAGCGGGGTGTATCTTATTTCAGGGATCTTCGAAAAGCCTCCTGCCAA
This sequence comes from Puia sp., assembly GCA_036394375.1. GTDB lineage: Bacteria > Bacteroidota > Bacteroidia > Chitinophagales > Chitinophagaceae > Puia. The sequence goes on along the minus strand of DASWFF010000126.1, from coordinate 22,797 downwards.
TGCAACCGCTCAATTCGACCTGGTGTTCAGCTACGATCTCTTTCTCGAAAAGAATCCCAAGCTGCAAAGCTGGACCAATAACGATCCCAGCACCTATGTCGTTCTCAAAAAAGGCGCGAATGCCGACCAGTTCAACAACAGGATCGCCCACTTACTTACCAACAAGAACAGCATGGCCCTCTCCACTTTATTTATTCAGAAATATTCCGACCGATATCTTCATAACCACTACGAAAATGGAGTACCTGCCGAAGGAAGGATAGAATATGTGCACTTGTTTTCCCTTATCGCCCTATTCCTGCTGGTCATCGCCTGTATTAATTTCATGAACCTCTCTACTGCAAAGGCCGTGGGTAGAATAAAAGAGACGGGCATCAAAAAAGTGATGGGGGCACAAAGGGAAATGCTGATTGCCCAATACCTGGGAGAATCCCTCCTGCTTTCTTTTCTGGCAGCAGCCGTGGCCATCGGCCTGGTCATGCTATTGCTGCCTTCCTTCAACCAGCTGACAGGCAAACAACTCAGCCTGGCGTTGACGCCGGATTTTATCCTGGCCATCCTGCTCATAACGCTCCTGACGGGAGTTGTATCCGGCAGTTATCCGGCCTTGTATCTGTCCGGGTTCAAGCCTGCCGTTATCCTGAGGGGTAAGATCAGCACTTCTATCCCTGAGCTGCTGGTCAGAAAAGGGCTGGTCATCTTTCAGTTTACCCTCTCTGCCGTATTCATCGTATCGGTCCTGGTCGTCCACCGGCAAATGCAATTGATCCAAACCAAAAAACTGGGTTATAACCGGGAGCATGTCCTCTACTTTGAGAAGGGGGGAATGGTATCGGACAATAAGCAGGACTATGTTCCAGGGGGTAAATATGAGGCAGACCTTGAAAGTTTTCTGCAAAGGGTAAAAAATATACCCAGCGTCGTCGATGCGGCTAATTTCAGGCACAATATTACCAACCGGAACGGGGGGACTTACGATATCTCCTGGTCCGGCAAAGCTCCCGACATGCGGATCGATTTTACCGATCTGGCGGTAGGCTATGACTTTATCGAGACAGCCGGGATCCAACTGAAAGAAGGAAGATCGTTCTCCAGATCCTTTGGGCATGAAAAATCCACCATCATCTTCAACGAGGCGGCGATCGAAAGCATGGGCCTCAAAGATCCCATTGGAAAAGTAGTGCATTTATGGGGCGAAGACAGAGAAATCATCGGGGTCGTAAAGAATTTTAACTTCCAGTCCCTGCATGAGAATCTGAAACCTTGCTTTTTTGACTTCACGATCAATCAGTGGGCGTCAAAAATTATTGTCAGGGTCCAATCCGGAAAGGAAAACGAGACTATTGCACGGCTGGAAAAATTGTATAAGGATTACAATCAGGGAGAGCCCTTCGAATACCGATTCCTGGATGAAGACTACCAGGCGCTCTATTCCTCTGAAAGGAGGGTCTCCGCTCTGTCAAAATATTTTGCAGGAATCGCTATTATCATTTCCAGCCTGGGGCTTTTCGGCCTGGCGGCTTTTACTGCTCAAAAAAGGCAGCGAGAGATCGGTATCCGGAAAGTAGTGGGGGCGACGGTGAACAATATAGTCCTGCTCTTATCGAAAGATTTCCTGAAACTGGTATCGGTCGCTCTACTTATAGCCTTCCCCTTATCCTGGTGGATAATGAGCCGCTGGCTCCATAGCTTCGCCTATCGTATCGACCTGGGGATCGGCGTATTTCTGATAGCGGGTATGGCGACCCTCCTGATCACTGTCCTTTCTATCAGTTTTCAGTCGGTTAAGGCTGCTTTGATGAACCCGATAAGGAGTTTGAAAACGGAATAGCAATTTCTATCTATCATCTGATTCCTGCCTGTAAGGAATTTTATGAATGAGCTACCGCTCGTGGAATTCTGCGATTTAGCAAACATTGATTAAAGTATATTCGGGGGTATGGAAAGATTGATTCCCGGATATTATTGGCGCTCTCAGCTAGGAGGATGGGGCCTGTTTTTGCTGCTATTAAACTTACCGAGCGGCATTACCTTTGAAAAATCGCTTATATACATATTGCCGGGCCTGCTAGCTACCCATCTGTTAAGAAATATTATCCTCCACTATGACTGGTTGAAGCTATCCCTTAAAAAAGGGTTACTCCGCTTATTTGCCGGAACATTGTTGGCCAGTACGCTGGCAGGGCTAATGAATGAGTCAGCAAATATTCTCGCCGCAAGTAGAATTAAGCAACAACCTTTGCATTTATCGGCCGGTTCCATTTATTTACACTCCATCAATTATATTTTCCCCATTCTATCCTGGACGATAATCTATGCTTTTCATTATTATGCGCTCAAAACTCATAAAACCGCTTTGTTAAGGAGGCAGTTGGAATTACGTTTGGAAGAGAAAAAACTTCATTCACAAGAATCACCTGTGAATATTGATTTTCTCATCGACTCTTTGAACCATATTCAAACTTCGATCAATGAAAATCCAGCCCGCTCCCGTGCCGAGATCACTGAATTCAGTAGTTTATTACGCAGGGGATATTTAGATCCGGAATAAGGATAGACTTCTATTTTTCAAACGTCCATTTTCCCAAGCCAATTGACGATATTATATCTATCCAGGTCTCAAAGGCTGACAGTCTGGCTGCCACAGGATATACATCTGTCCTAACCCATTTTTTCTGATTCAACAGAAAGGACATAAGGCGCTTCTTTCAAATCTTCTTCATAGCTCGTCTTTTTATCAACAGCGATTTTTAGCTTATAGGGTGATCTTTTCAGTAGTGAAGTGTCTTGCCCATGAGAATACAGGCTGGCTGCCATTATCAAAAAGAATAAGGGGAAAAAGCTCTTTGTCATATATAAGATTTTAAGATATTCCTACGCTCTTAAATGTACAGGAAAAATTCAATTTTTTACTATAATTTGCCTGACAGTAGCTTCACCCCATCTAACTCTAAACAAAGGCAATGCTTTTAATTTACGGTAAGCGTACGGCGAGAATAAAGACCTATCTCGATCATACCCACCAATGTACCAGTTGCAATAATTTTGATCTGACAGCAAAAGTATATAAGTCCTATTTCCATATACTTTTTATCCCGATCTTTCCGACAGGAGATAAAACAGTTGGGATCAGATGTAATAGTTGCGGGGCGCCGTTTCTGTCCGACGCCTTAAAAAAGGAATATGCGTCAAAGACAAAAAATCCCTTCTACTTATACAGCGGACTGATCCTTGCTTTCTTTGGTATCGTGGGAATAGCTCTTTCGAATACACATGACCAGAAGGAGAAAGTCCAATTTGTCGCACAGCCCAAAGTTGGTGATGTATACCGGATCCGGGAGGACTCAAGCCATTCCAGTACCTATTTTTTCTTCAGGGTGGTCAGAATAAATGGAGATAGTGTTTATGTCATTCATAATCATTTAGAATACAGTGGCTTTGTATCTATGCTCAATCGGGATGATTATTTTGTCGCCAATGAAGAGATGCTTTTAACAAAGAAGCGATTGAAAGAAATGCTGCAAAAGGAAGAAATCGACGCTGTGGAGCGGGATTATGGTGATGATGAAGGATTCAAAAGAATAAAGTAAAGAAGCGTTTATCCCTTCCCTTTGCCCTTCCCCTTCTTTACCGGGGCCTTCTTACTCATCTCCAGCGCGATAATCGCCTGCGGATGTTCGCTTATATAGATTCCGCCATGTTTAAGCCGTCCCTTCCCATTCTTCTTTGTCCAGAATTGCAGAGGAGTGGGAGCGCTGAATGGTCCCCCGTTGTAGCTGACGCTAAAACGCACGTCCGAGCCCCTGCCATACCTATCGCCGCCGACCAGGCCAATGGGCGTTCCTGTCTCCACGACCTGTCCGGGCCTTACAAAAGCACCGTCCTTTTTCAATACCCCATACTGACCGAAAGAGCAATCCCCGTGAACAATTTCTACAAAATTCCAGCTTCCCGTCGTGGTAGTTCCGGCATCATTCTCCGTATTGCTTACATCGATCGCACTAACCACTCCACGCCGGGCCGCATAGATCGTATCGCCTGGTTTCATTTTCAGCCGGATCGTATAGCTGCTATCCACCTGGCCATTGCCGGCGCTATTATTCGCCGTATTCCAGATCTCATAAGCCTGCGCTTCTTTCCCGGGCGCGATGGGCAACAGATAGGTAAAATCCGGGCTGAAGGAAGGATGGAGGCATCCCTTCCGGTAGCTGCTTTTATACTTGAGCTGTATGCCATCCGTCCCTTTCACCTGTGACAACGTGAATAGCTTGTTGAGGCCCGGCCTGACTTCGGCCTCGTAGGGTAAGGAATGATCTGATTGGGCATTCTCCAGGGTGGTGAATTCGATGCTCAGCACATAATTGCAAAAAGCCTTGTTTATGCAGGAAAAAACATAGTTCCCCTTCCCGTCCTGGGCATAGCTGACTTCGACCGTCCGTTGGGAAAACAAAGAGGATTGCAGGAACAACAGGGTAGAGAGCAGCGAAAAAATATTTTTCATCCTATTTCTTTATATTGAAAGGTAAGTTTAAATATTCTACTATTTTGCCAATTAGCTACTCCTTTGTAGGCAAGAAGTTTTTTTCGCCCAGGGACTGAATTACTCCCCGTAATAAATAATTGTTGTCAAGTGGGTCGACCCCGTCAACGGCTTTTTCCGTAGATAGTCCAGTTCGATGATCAGGTCGGTTAGTTTGGAGCCGAACGAGGGTTCTACTAATTGAAGCGAATTATCTGTAAGTCTAGACTCTGACATTTGCACCTGTTTTAAGCGTTCGTATCAAATTTATTTGACAGCCACAAAAACAACAATTAACAAAAATATTCACAATAACTTGATTATAAATATCTTAAATCTATTATTTTAATAAGACAATTAACATTTTCGAGTTTCGAATTTGAAACAAAATTAAATCAAATTCGCTGCTATTTTGGAGAAATATGTAAGGTGCCCAAAAAATCGTCCATCATGTTAACACCTTCCTGGCTTCAGCCTCCTCTATGTAACGCCGCAGGTCCTCCGACAATAAGAGTCGTTTGGCCTGCAGTTTTTTAACGGCCTTCGTAACGGTATCAATATGCGGAGCCAACTGTAGATCGGTGATGCCTGCCTGCTTTAGTAGCCGGAAGCACCCTCCCAAAAAAGCTTATGGCCTATACAAGAAAAAGATAGGGGAACATACGGATATCATTCAATTCCGCTCGGTGAGAATTCTTAAAATACTGATAAATTTATGAAAACCGGTCCGTCTGCCCGGAGAAGCTGGAAAATATAGCGGATATTAGGTCGTCAAACCTCCAAAATACTTTTATGAGACACCTATCCTGTAAATTAATGCCCATCCTGCTTTTCAGCTTCTTCTGCAATCTCCTTCATGCACAGAATTATGAGAAAGTCTGGTTCGATAAAACGGACAGCGTGTACGGCTTTTATACCGTCATCAAACCTACCGGCCCCCGGATACAAGGCGCTGTGGTCCTCTTCGACGGGTATTCAGGCAATGCCAGCGGACTGCTGGCAGACACAAAGATCCACAATGTCGCATCGGATAATGAACTGCTGACCGTCTGTATTCCCACCGGAATGCGCTTGTTCCTGGACGATGCTCACGCTGCGATCATCCGGAAAATATTAAATGAGGTATCGAAGACCTATAGCATCCCGAAAAATCGTTGGGCCATGGGAGGCTTCTCCTCCGGAGGAACGGTGGCCCTCCGCTACACAGAATTATGCTACGAACACCCGAAAGAATTTGAGATCCAGCCCAGAGCCCTGTTCACGGGCGACTCCCCGGTGGATCTGCTGGGTTTATATCAGTCTTCCAAAAGGCTGCTGTCCAGGAATACAAAGGATTGGTGGCTGGGCGAGGCGAGAATGATCATAGACAGTCTCGATACACAGCTGGGACCGCCCACTCCGGAACTGGCAAAATACCGGCAGGTCTCCCCTTTCCTGCAGTGTGATAGTTTACCGGGGAATGAACAATTCCTCGTCACCGTGCCCTACCGCACCTATCATGATGTGGATGTCGCTTGGGCCCTGAAATACCGGCATCAAAGCATCTATGAAAGAAATATGCTAAATGCCTCCGAGTTGGTCAACCGGCTCCAGCTGTTGGGCAATCCCCAGGCCGAATTCGTGGCTTCACCCATCCATGGCAGAAGGACCAATGGGCAAATGCACCCGCATAGCTGGAATATCATCGATGAGATCGACCTCGTATACTGGATCAAAGAAAAACTGGCTTTTTATCCCGGCGATCCGTCTAAAAGATATACCTATGCCGTAGAGGGCTGGCAGCCGGAGATCATGATCTTCCCCTTTGACTTCGCTCCCGGAATTACCTATAAAGGTTATGAGGATTTACGATTCTCCCCTAACTGCTGGAATGCCGCCAGCGATGAAAAATGGGCCTATACTTTTGCCTGGTGGCTCGATGAAGCCTATTCCATCGATGAAAAGACCCTACAACAAAATATCGAATCCTATTATACCGGCCTCACCCACAGAAGGGCTATCGCCGATAAGGATGATAGGAGCGCCTGGTTCCCTTCCAGGGTATCCCCCGTGAAGAAAATAGCGACGACGCCCGGCGACCTGGCCACCTATACTGTATCGGTACATCTTTTCGATGCACAGGTGACGAAAAAACCCGGCGACCTGTATATCAAAGTGCACCTGAAATCCTGTTCGGACCGCAATAAAACAATTCTGTTTTTCGAGATCTCCGCTTTTCCCACCACACAGCCTATCTGGAATAAGCTGGATAAGATCAATGCGGATTTTAAATGTATCGGCGGGAGCACTAATTAGGGAAGTGGTGAGGAAATTCCACAGATTGGGCAGGTAAAAACGTTATTTGATTTCTGGCATTGTTTTTTTAAAGACAAGATATATAAGGGAAAACAATAACCTTAGGTATCTTGCATGGAAAATTCTTTTAAAATAGATTTTGATTTCCACCTGGATCCCTCTGCAAAAGTCCTCCGCCTGCAGGGCATAGTAGAATTACGCCATTCTTCCCCATATTATAAGGTAAGCAAAATCAATAAGTTCGGCCATACCGGTGGTATAGATCTCCTGCCGGATGTATCTATTAAATGTATCCTCGTCCATGGCCAACGGAGATGGGTGCATACCGATTCAGGTAAGGAATCCAATCTCAGCAGGATGGCAGGAGCAGCTATTGAAAGAGTGCAACCCGATATTGAAATAGCAGAAGACAATCCTACCACAGATGACAATGAGGAGGATCAATAAAGGCGCCTGCATCAGGGCCGCTAAAAATAATCCCCTGCCCCAAAAAAGGGCAGGGGATTGCGAAAATTACTGCACAAGCAGCTTCTTCGTTTCATTCAATCGTTTGGATTGAACGGTAATGAAATACAGACCTGCCGCAAGTCGCTGTTCCAATTGTGCGGATCCGGTAATTGTCTTTGTCAACAGGAGCTTGCCATTACTATCCCGGATGGTGACAGAAGCCGGTTCGTTGGACGTTAAGCCAGGTACGGCAATATAGAATTGCCCTCCGGGCGCGGGGTTGGGATATAATTTGATCGCCCCTGTCTGTTGCCCGTCAGCCAGGCTCAGGGCCGTTCCGGTCTGTAAGGCCGGAGCAGCGGCCGTGCCGGTGACCGGGTTGACAAAATTCCACATGGCGCTGTACCAGCCTGTTTGCGCTCCGCTGTATTGGGCATACCCCAGCAGATTTTCGATATGGATCCACTGGTTAGGCTGCCACCTGTTCTCGATATAATTCCAGCCATCTCCCGTGGCGGCTATCGTCCACATCGCGCTATACCAACTGGATTGAATGGCCCCGCACTGTACGGAACCGTTCTGATTTTCTACATGCATGAAATTCCCGGTGGACCGGTTCTGCAACTGGATATACCCGGTGCCGGTATTCACCTGGGCCCATTGATAGGTTTTATCCGTACTGGCCGGATTCGTCCCATATTTTACCTGACCGTTGCCGGCATCATACAGATAGGTATTCGGTTGCCAGCGGTTGATGATCTGGTACCAGGTGGTGCCGGCCGAAGGCACGGTAATGGTAGCGGTAGCCGTTTTACCGCCGTCCTGGGTGGTAACGGTAATGGTAGTCGTGCCACCCGCTACTGCTGTGACCAGCCCGGAAGCGTTGACGGTAGCGACGGCCGTATTGGAAGAACTCCAGCTGACCGTCGTGTTCGTGGCATTGGAAGGGGCCACCGTCGCCGTCAGTTGCTGGGTAGCGCCGGCATTGACCGTAGCGGTCGTGGGGCTGAGGGTGACGCCGGTTACGGCCACCGGGTTGCCGGGATTGCTATTGTACCAGGTACCGTTGAGGTACCAACCGGTGGTGCTCCTGCTGAGATTAGCCGTTTGGTTCGATCCATCATTGAAGATAAGATTGGTGGAAGTAATATTGGTAAAGGTGTAACTGTACCAGCCACTACCCGCAGCCGTCATATTGACCCCGGGCCAGGTGCCGTCAGCCAGCACACCAGCCGGCAAGGCCGACCACCAGTAAATTTTTATTCCCGTGCCCCATCCGGTAGGAGGATAGAAGTATACGGTAAAGTTCGTGGAGGGATTGACGGTGATCGTCGAAGTCGCCGTCTTCGCCTGGTCGGCCGTTGTGACGGTGATCGTGGCAGTACCTGCTGCAATAGCGGTAACCAGGCCGGAGGCGCTGACGGTAGCCACGGCTGTATTACTGGAAGTCCAGGTGACGGCCTGGTTCGTCGCATTGGCCGGAGCCACGGTGGCCGTGAGCTGGGTGGTAAGCCCGGCGCCGATGCTGGCGCTGACGGGAGTCACCGTCACGCCGGTAACGGGTACGACGGGTACGTTGGCATTGGTCAGCACCCTGTATTGATAAGCCGTTAAAGAAAGCGAAGTGCCCAGGGACACCACAGCACCGCTATAAGCGTCCTTCCAGTTCGTGTTGGCCAGCGCCGCGGGAAGCGTAAAGTTGGTTGTCGCATTCCGGAGGTTGGAGAACACGACTACCTGTTCGGTGCCAGATGTCTTGGTAAAAGCGCAAACATCATTGTTCGTATACGATACCAGGGTACCGCGACGGATGGCATTGCTGCTGTTCCGGAAGGCAATCACTTTCGTGTATTCGGCCGTCACATCGGGATTGATCGTCCAGTCGATCGTCGTGGAGGTGAAGGGGAAGGTGATAGGCGTTGGGAAGGCGACTTCCGTCCCGTTGTAGATAAAAGGAACGCCTTTCATATAGGCTATGGCAACGAAGGCGGCCATGCTCCCGGCCTTGCCGCCGAATAACGTTACGGGGGCTCCATCCGAACCGTCGACATCATGGTTGGTAAGATATCTTACGATCTGCTGATTGCCGGTGGCGCTGGCATACTCAGCGGTATTGGAATTGTCGATGGCCGTTGCAGCGCCGCCGCCGAAGATGGGCTTCAGACTATTGTAATAGAACTGCATTCCGAAATTGTAATCGAAGCCTGCCGTATAATTGGCAGCGCGGGTGCCTTCCGCCAACAGTAATAACTTATGCGTCGTGATGCCCCTCAGAGAGGTGATGGTCTGTTGCCAGAAGTCGATAGGAGGATTGTCCGCGAAATCATAGCGGAACCCATCGACATTGGCCGCGAAGACCCAGTAACGCATCTGGCTGATCATAGCCGTTCGCATGGCTGTCTTGCTAAAGTCTAAAGCGGCCACATCGGTGTAGCCGTTGAGCCCGGTGATATTGCCGTTGCCATCTTTGAGATACCAGTCAGGATGCTGGGTGATCCAGGGATGGTCATAAGAGGTCTGGTTGACGACCCAGTCCATCATCACCGCCATTCCCCGGCTATGAGCCCCATCTACCAGGGTCCGCAGGTCGGTGAGGGTTCCGAACTCCGTACCTACCGAATCGAAATTGCGGATACAGTAAGGAGAATTCACCGACTTAAGGACCCCTACCGGGTAAACGGGCATCAGGTAGACGACGTTGGTGCCCAGCGCCTTGATCTGGTCCAGCCGGTTGATCACTCCCTGCAGGTTATGCGTGGAGCTGAAGGCGCGCATATTCACCTGGTAGATGGTGACATCGCGGGGGTCCGGCACCCCGGTGAAGGGAGTCCCGTATTGCGCCGGGTCCTGGGCGAACAGGGTATTGGCTCCTGTCGCCAATAGGACATAGCAAACTAAGGCGGTAAAGAACCGGAGGAGATTTCTTTTCATACTAGCAAAGTTTAATCGTTATGGAATTGGGTTACATGGTTGCTGGTTTTTGGTTTGGGGTTAGTGGCTTCTCATAGGAATAATATTTTAGGGGGTCGCCAATATCCTGTACTCATAAGGTTGCAGCGCGATGAACACGGTCACCGTAAAGGCACTGCCGTCAAACACATCTTTCCAGGAACTACCTGCCAAAGCCGAAGGCGGGCTGTAGTTCATCACTGCATTGCGCAGGTTGACGATCACCAGGACTTTTGCGCCGTTATACGATTTGGTGAAAACGCACACATCCGCGCTGCTGTAGGATATAAGATCGCCCTGTTTAATCGCGTCGCTGCCGTTACGGAAACCCAGGATCTTTTTGTATACGGCGGTGACATCCGGGTTGAGGGTCCAGTCGATGACGGTACTCTTGTTGAAGAAATTCAGCTTGACGGGACAGGCCACTTCCTGCCCATCATAGATCATGGGCGCACCTTTCATGGTGGCAGCCACGACAAAGGCCGCCAGCGATCCGTTCTTTCCCCCTAACAGGTCCAGGGGAGTGCCGTCGCTATTATCCACATCATGATTGGAAATATACCGCACGACCCGATCGTCGGCCGTTGCATTGACAGATTCCACCGTATTCACCGAATCGATCGATAAGACAGACCCTTGCTTCGCGTAGACATTATTCACCATATTGTAATAGAAGCCCATCCCATATTCCAGTTGGAAGCCCGCTGTGAAATGGTCGGTCCGCGTACCTTCGGCGAAGAGCAGCAGCTGATGGGTGGTGATCGCACGAAGGCTGTCGATCGCCTGCTGCCAGAAATCGAAGGGCACAAAATCCGCGGCGTCACATCGGTAGCCATCTATATTGGCCTGGTATATCCAATACTTCATGGCCCTGATCATGGCTTTGCGCATGTCTGCATTGCTGAAGTTGAGCGCCGCCACATCATTCCACCCGGTATTAGGGGGACTGATGATATTGCCGGCCCCATCCTGCTTATACCAGGTCTTACTGCTGATCCAGCTATTGTCCCAGGAGGTATGGTCGGCTACCCAGTCGAACAGCACGGCCATATTCCTTTTATGCGCTTCCGCCACCAGGGTGCGCAGATCGGCAAGAGAGCCGAACTCGCTGTTGACGCCCATATAATCTTTTACACAATAGGGAGAGTTCACGGATTTCAATACGCCTACCGGATAAACCGGCATCAGGTACAGCACATTGATCCCCAGCGCCCGGATGGAATCGAGCCTGGACTGCACGCCCGCAAAATTTCCCTGGGCGCTGAAGGCCCGCAGGTTGACCTGGTACATAGCCACATCTTTCGGGGCCGGCACCTGCGTATAGGGAGTACCGTATTGGATCGTCGTGCTGTCGACCGTTACCGGCGGAGGGGTAACCGGGGGCGTCGGGCTGCTGCCGCCCTTCGAACAGGACAGCAGCAGGAGATAAAGCGCCAATATACTATTCATTGTTTTGCTCATGTCTTTTCGGTTATTCCACGCGACCCGCGTATTTAATGCTTCACCAGGCTATAGGTATATTTCCCCGAAACATGCAGGTCCAGGGTGATCGTATACGTACCGTCGGCAGGTACCGTGAGATTGTTCAGGTTCGGGTTATAGATGAAGAAGGGATTGTCCGCATATTGCAGGTTGCCGCCGGCATCGATGCCAAAATCGATACTCCAGGCATTGTTCGCACGGAATTTGAAAGAACCGGCCTGTTTCATCACGGCCGTTACCGTCCATACCTGGTTAGTCGCGTCATAGGTCAGCTGCGTGTCCGTATTCCATCCTCCGGGTGTAGCATCTCCCAGGATGCCCCAGGTGGTCTTCGTGGCCGTCCAGGTATTATTATTCAGGTTGGCCGTCAGCTCATAATATCCTCCATCGGGAACAGAGAGACCGCCGGCGTTGCCATTGGTGCTGAAAGTGCCGTTGCCCCCGTCACCATAATTGGTGTGGTTCCAATCCCGGGCGCTGGTATATTTGAAATATTGCACGCCACTGCCGGTAATATTCTCATAAGCTTCATATTTGCCCGGGCTTCCCTTCGCCGGGTTGAGTAAGGGAGCCGTGGACGGATCCCAGCCCTGATAAGCGCCGGGTATGTAAAGGCTCAGACTGTAAGGAGTGATCTGCACCAGCACCGTATTGGAAAACACGGGCGCTACCGAGGAGGCGGCCCCATTATACTGATTGACATCTGAACGGATCCTTATAGCGACCGTACCCGCCGTACCGGCCGGTAGCCCCATTCCATTCACCAGGCTATTCAGCACCAGGCCGGTGAATCCGTAGAAAAGTTGATTATTGCCGGCGGAAAAAGTTTTGGCATTGGCCCAGGTAGACGTATCCGAAGGAATATCCATTTGAAGGATATAACTGATGGGCGGCTGCTTTCCGAAGTCCGCTGCCGGCCAGGTAAAGCTCACTACTGTATCAGGGTCCTTATCCTGGGTCAGCACGATGTTGGCGGACGAAGCGGTGAGAGTCTTCGCGATCGTACCGTCCTTGATGGTCAATTGTTCTCCTTCTTTTTTGCAGGAGGCCCCGAAAAGCAGGGAGATGGTTGCTGTGATCAGGAGATAAATATATTTTTTCATAAAGTTATTATTAGTAGCCTGGATTTTGTTTAAGATTAGGGTTCGCAATAATCTCCGGGGAAGGTATGGGCAGCAAGGCATAATGCCCGTCCACTCCTGTGCCGGCAGCGACTCCTCCTTTCCATGGCCACAGGTAGGTACTGCTGGTATAGGACCCGAAGCGGATCAGGTCGGTACGGCGGAAGCACTCCCAATATAATTCCCGTTGTCTTTCATTGAGCACATCAGCCGTGGTGAAGCCGGTTACATTGGCGGAATTATTCTCATATCCTCTTGCACGAAGCCCGTTGAAATATGTCAGCGCTGTCGCCTGGTCGCCTCCGCTGCCTCCGCGGGATACCGCTTCGATATATACGAGATACATCTCCGCCAGCCGGAACAACGGGAAGTCCGTGCTGCACAGAACACCATTGGGAGAATAGGGAGTCGCGCCGGTGGAAGTGAGGTTCGTGAATTTGTATACGCCGATGCCCTTGCCAAAATCGAGGGGATCGGAGATCTCGAGGGTTCCCGGGCCGAACAGGGCACGTTTGTCAGCGTTGCCGCTATAGTCCCCGAATTGCAGCGGAAGGTTCTTCGTGCTGCGATTGCCCAGCCATCCTCCTCCGGGGATGCCATGCGCCTTGTCATCGGTAGGATCCGTGCCATGTGAAGAACAGATCAAAAAGGTGGTGCCTCCATAATTCTGGGAGCTGCTGGCATCATAGGCGATGGGCAGGATCACTTCCGGGTTATTGAGGTTATTATCGCTGGTAAAGAGGTTTGAAAAATGCGTCATCAGCGAATACCCGGCATGGAGAACTTTGGATGAATAGGTGATGGCATCCGTATATTTTCCGTTGCCGGATCCCAGGTATACTTCCGCATTCAGGTACATACGGGCTAGCAGGGCCCAGGCCGCGGCCTGGTCGGCACGACCATATTCATTCAGCCGGGGCGCGATCAGGTCGGCATCGATGGCTTTCAGCTCGGATTCGATATAGGTGAAGAGATCTTTGCGCTGGATCTGCTGGGGAATATATTTGCCGATAGGGTCTTTCTCCGTCACAAAGGGCGGGTTGCCGAAAAGGTCCATCAGCACCCAATATTGGAAGGCGCGCAGGAAACGGGCTTCGGCCCGGTAATGACGGATACTGTCCGCGCCCGTCCCGGTGATGCCGTGGCCGGCCACCACATCATTCTCCGATTGACGGATGAATTCATTACAGACGGTGATCTGGAAAAGGCAGCGGGTATAGAGCGCATTGATATAGACGTTGCCGGAAGCCCAGTTGAGGTTATGGAAGGCCTGCAGGTTGGCATCGTTCCAGGCACAGATGTCTTCATCGGTCGTCAGCTCCTGTACATTAAAATAGGCCCGGAGGAAATCGGTGGTTCCCGCATCCGAGATACCGGCGACATTGATATCCGAATTGCCTACCCCCGAGCTGCTGACCAATGAATAGCTGCCATAAGCCTTGGCCAGCGCTTCTTTATAACCTTCCACGGTGTTATACTGTGTTGCCGAGGTATTAGAATTGGTGGGGACCCGGTTAAGGTCCTTATTGCAGGAAATAAAAGACCAGGAGAGCGAGAGAAAACCGGTAATATATAAGAATTGCTTTTTCATATTTGACATTTACACGTTAGAATTGAAGATTTACACCAAGCACATAGGTCCTTGGTCTTGGATAAAAAGTATTATCGATGCCGCCATACAGTTCGGGGTCCTGACCCGTATATTTCGTCACCGTGAATACGTTCTGGCAATTCGCATTGATCCGCAGGCTGGCCTCGTTGTGAAAGACATGCCCGGCATTAAAGGAAAGCCCCAGGTTGTCCATTTTCAGGAAAGAAGCATTCTGAATATAATAGTCCGAATGAGGCTGGCTATAATAGAAATGAGTGCTTAGCAGTTCGGAAAAGGTATTGGCCAGGTAGCCCAGAGGATTGAATACATTGGCGCGGATCGCATTTGACGAGATCTCATTGTACATGTAATTTCCGATGTTAGCCCGCAGCACCGTGCTGGCCGTCCAGCGGTGATAGGTCACCGAGGTGCTGAAGCCAAGGATATATTTCGGGAATGGGGATTTGTAGCGATAGAGATCTTTATCATTGATGATACCGTCTCCGTTCACATCCGCATAAACTCCTTCGATGGGCTTGCCGGTCTTGTCGTATTCCTGGTGATAGACATAGAACGCATTGGCGTTGTAACCGACGGAATTGATCTGGATATTATTATCTCCTTTCAGGTTGCCCGCGAAGGAAGAATCCTGCGTGGCGGTGAGGTTGGTGATCTTATTGTTATTGTAAGCGATATTGAAGTTCAGGTCCCAGCTCCAGTCTTTGTTTTTAACCGGGGTAGCATTGATGATGAATTCTATACCCTTGTTCTCCATATTGCCGACATTGGTCAGCAGGGTGCTGCTGAAATTCGTGCCGGCGGGAATAGGGATCTGGTTGAGCAGGTCCTTGGTCTTCTTATAATACACATCCACGCTCCCCAGGAGCCGGTTGTTAAAAAAGCCATAATCGATACCGGCATTATAAGAGGCGGTCTGTTCCCATTTGATATGCGCATCATAAGCCGCCGGTGTGGCCATCGTGTAATACCGGTTGCCGAATAATACCAGCGAGGAGCTGTCGCTATGAGAATAAACGGGCAGATAGGGGTAGGCGTAAATGCCGTCCTGGTTACCGGTGACTCCATAGCTGAGTCGCAGGTTAAGGCTCGAAAGGGTTCTGGATGACTTCAGGAAATTCTCCTGGTTGGCGCGCCAGGTGAAGGCCGCGGAGGGAAAGGTACCCCAGCGGGTTTGCGGGGAGAAGCGGGAGGAACCGTCGGAACGGATCGAAGCTTCCAGGATGTATTTGGTATTATAAGTATAGATCAGTCGTCCATAGTAAGACAGCATCGTAGTCCGGGGTTTGTCATAGGCATAGGCGGAGGTGCTGTTCGGAATGGTGTCGCCATTGGCCCGGAGATTCGGAAAATTGTAATTCGTCGTCAGGTTATCATAATAGCCGTAACCTGCCAGGACGTTGAAGTTACTTTTGAGGGAGGGTACCTCTTTCAGGTAATTCAGATAGAATTCCCCGACGGTGTTTCCCTGCGTGCTCTTGTATTTGTTGTGCTGGCCACCGTCCAGGAAGTTCTGGGCAGCATAAGCAGGCACGTCGACCGTGCCATCTCCTTTTGAGATATCATATCCCAGGTTAAGGTTGGCGTGCAGGCCGGACAGAAAAGGCAGTTCATAATCAGCCCGGAAATTACCAAAGCTCCGCTGGACGGTAGAGAGGTTGTGATAGAGATCGAGCAGGGCCAGCGGGTTGCGGGGCGCCAGCTTTTGCAGGGTGACAGTCCCGCCTGCGTCCGTGCTCGTCCATTCGAAATAGTTGCCGTAATCGGATTTGGTATGTACCGGCTGGGTGGGATCGAAGTACATGGCAGAGCTGATGGCGGAACCTGCGTTGGCGAACCGGGTCTTGTTGAGGGCGCCTTTGAGGTTGAATTCCAGCTTGAGCTTATCATGCAGCAAATGCGGCGTCAGGGCAATCCCGGCGGTATAGCGCTGCAGGTTATCCGTCTTTACGATCCCGTCCTGATTAAGATAACCGACGGAAACACGATAGGGTATATTATTCCCAATAGAGCCGGTAACACTGAGGTTATTGTCCGTACTGACGGCCGTCTGGTAGATCTCTTTCTGCCAGTCAGTGTTGGCGCTGCCCAGCAGGGACTTAAAGGTATGGAGGCCATTATCCCAGGAGCCGGTACCCAGGGAATCGACATAGCTGCGGAACTTCGCGGCGGATAAGACATCGGCTTCCTTGATCAGCTTGGCAACCGATACCTGGGTGCTGAAGCTGATCACGGGTTTGCCGCGGGTGCCTTTCTTAGTGGTGATCAAGATGACGCCGTTGGAAGCCCGGGAACCGTAGATGGCGGTGGAGGCGGCGTCCTTCAGGACCGTAAAAGATTCTATATCATTTGGGTTGACCAGGCTGAGCGGGTTGGAGGCTCCGGCAATGCTATTGCCGCTGAAGGGCAGTCCATCGACCACGATCAGCGGATCATTGCTGGCATTGAGAGACACGACTCCCCGGATCCGGATGACACTGCCCGAACCGGGGGCGCCGCCATTGGAGGTGACGGAGACACCCGCCACTTTGCCGGCGATCAACTGCTCGGGGGTAGTGATGGCGCCCTGCTGAAAGTCTTTTTGCCCGACGACGGAGATGGCTCCCGTCAGCTCTTTTTTACGCTGGGTGCCATAACCGATGACGACAACATCATTCAGGGAGCCGGTGGAGGGATGTAAGGCCAGCTGCATCTGCGAAGTGGCCCGAACCTGGAGGGTATCGTACCCCACGTAGCTGATGATGAGCAGGTCGCCGGGTGAAACCGTTAAAGAGAAGGCGCCGGCTTTATCCGTAGAAACGCCTTTCGTGCTGTTGCGGATCCGAACGGAGGCGGCCTCCACGGGTTCCCCTTTTTCGTTTTTTACGGTGCCGGAGACCGGAATGGTTTGCTGGGCTTGCGCGATCAGCAGGCCGAAAGAAATAAAGAAAAGTAAAAACGCTTTTTGGGCGAAGCGTAGTCTTGCAAAGCATAGTTTTGCGCAGCGCAGTTTTGGAACGAAGGATGCATTCATATATGACAAGTTAAAATGAACAGTTAGTTAATAAGATCCTCAGTAATTAATCACTATTTTGTCCGGGCTGTTATCCAGCACCAGTGTTTTTACTTCATAGCTGTATGCTGATCCCGTCACGGGCTCCTCTTCTAAAAAAGAGGTCCGGTAATGGTCAGCCGTTACTTGTTTTCCATTTAGTGTAAAAGCCGTATTGTCAAAGCCATGCAGGGCCAGGCGGATGTGATGGAATTTAGAGGGATCGGCGCCGGTAGGCGATTCCAGGGTGATCCTGCCGGCAGTTGCATCGAGCCAGATGTTCCGTTGATAATAGCTTCCCTTTTCATACCGGTAAGTCGTCCCGTCATCCTCGTAATAATCGAAAGAAGTGGAGGGGCCCTTGTAAATATGCAGGATCAGGGTATCCGTCGGCTGTTGCCCGGTATGCTGCACCAGGGATTGCATGGGAATAATGCTGCCTGCTTTTACATAGACCGGGAGGGTGGCCAGCGAAAGCTCAGCCAGCTGCTCCGATCCGCCGGCCACGATGCTATCCGTATAGAGCCCATACCATTGACCTGCGGGGAAATAGAGTTTGGTGAAGGATCGGTTACTCTCCTGCGGCATGACCAGGAAAGCAGGGCCGAAAAGGAATTGCTCCTGGAAAGCAGGTTTATAGATATGAGCGTCATGCGTATAGTCGATGGCCAGCGAGCGCACCACCGGCAAGCCGTTCTGCGTAGCTTCGCGGAAAGTGGAATACAGGTATGGCAGGATGCGGTAACGCAGGTTGATATAATTACGGGCGATATCCAGCGTCTCTTCTCCGAAAGACCAGGGTTCTGCCGATTTGGTATTGAACTGCGTATGATTCCTGAAATAGGGAATAAAAGCGCCCAGCTGCATCCATCGGGTATACAAGCCCGTGGTAGGATTGCCGGTGAAGCCGCCGATATCCATCGCAGAGAAGGCTACGCCGCTCAGACCAAGGCTGGACAGCAGTCGTACTCCCGCCAGCATATGATCGTCTTCGGCACGGTTGTCCCCGGTCCATAAAGCGCTGTAGCGTTGTAATCCGGCATAACCTGCCCGGGAGAGGATAAAGGGTCGTTGTTGCAGGGCCTCTCGTGCGCCCTCATAACTGGAGCGGGCCATTTGGAAGCCGAATACGTTGTGTCCTTTTAAATGGGTGGTAGCATGTCCGTCGTAATCGAAGAGTATGTTGCCCGGCATTTTCTGTCCCCAGGTAGCGATCTCGTTCATATCGTTCCAGATCCCCGCCACCCCCAGGCTGGTATAAGCTTTGACCTGCTGCCGCCACCAGGCGCGTCCTTTTTCACTGGTGAAGTCCGGGAAGTGACACCATCCGGGCCATACTTCTGCAGTATAAGGCAGGCCGTCGGCATATTTCAGGAAAATATTCTGTTTCAACCCGCTCTCATAAGCGGCATATGCTTTCTCTACCTTGATGCCGGGGTCGACGATAAGGGTGACCTTAAAGCCCATTTTACCCAGGCTGTCGATCATTGCTTTGGGATCCGGGAAACGCTGGTGATTCCAGGTGAATAATTTATAGTTATCCATGTAATGGATGTCAAGGGTAATGCCGTCTGCGGGGATGTGCTGCTCCCGAAGGGTGTGAGCGATGCGAAAGACTTCCGTGTCGGGATAGTAGGAATATCGGTTCTGCTGGTAGCCCAGGCTCCAGAGAGGGGGCATCTTCATACGGCCTGTCAGCCAGGTGTAGGATTTGATGATATCGGCTACCGTGCTGTGGCTGATGAAATAATAGTTCATTTCCCCACCCCGGGCGCTGAAGGAGGAGAAGCGGTCGTTGCTGGCGCCGAAGTTAAAATCGGATTGATAGCTGTTGTCGAAGAAGATCCCATATTGCAGGCCGTGGTGGATGCCCATGTAAAACGGGATGGTGGAATAAAGGGGGTCCTGGCTGATGCTGTAGCCAAAGACGTCCGAGTTCCAGTTAGTATAGGCTTTTCCTTTCCGGTCAAGGTCGCCGGTCTTCTCTCCCAGCCCGATGAAACGCTCGCCCTTTTGAAGGTGCCGGTAGGCCGTCACCTCCGTTCCGATCCAGGAGGTGCCGAGACCGGGTTCGTCTTCATTGATGGGGCGGTCATCGGGGGTGTAGAAACTGATGGAAAAAGGCTGCCGGGTGATCTTTACATTAAGGCTGTCGGTATGGAAGCGGATCTCGTCGGGGGTCTGGACTGTTTGGAGGCCGGGGGCCGGTAAGCCGACGGCTTCTGCCGGGTAGACCGATCCGGGATCGGCGGCTCCCGGGGTCGCAATGACGGCATAAGAGAAATCATCTCCCAGGGGTTGGTTGGCTATACGGACTCTGATAATGGTGGGGCTGTAAACCTGGATGCTTACATAGGCATGGGTGGTGATGATGTCTAACCGGCCATCCCTGACAGATACTTTTTTTATTTCGCCGACGGGGATGACATGATCCTGGGCAAAAGCTACCATTGAAAAAATAGCAAGGGCAAGAGATAAAAGAATCTTCTTCATACTGGCTGAGCACCCTGTTTTGGGATTAGTGAAATAAAACAGGGTGATAAAGGAACGATGCCGGGGAGGCTGGGGCAAGTTTTCAAAGGAGAATGGAAAAAATAATGCGAAAATAGTCGGGAAGTAAAAATCAAATAATTGATCTACAATTATTTACAAAACATTACTATTTTTTTATATAGAATGAATGGGGACGGGAAATGACCGGGAAAAGGGGAGGCCTGGGCCGGTCAGAGGGTTTTTATCTGCATAATCTTCTCCTCGAAGGCATCGCCCGGCAGGATCGCTTTGTTTTTGATCCGGGATTTATAGCTGTAGATGGTCTTGACGGAGTACTCCAGGATCAGGGCGATTTTTTCCGGGTCGGCTACGCCCATTCGCATCAGGGCAAAGATCCGCAGGTCGGTGGTGAGCAGTTCCCCTTCCTTCAGGCGTATCTTCTCTTCGTCGCGGAGAAGGGCATTTACCTCCGTCACGAAATTGGGAAATAGTTTCAGAAAGATCTTGTCGAAGCTCAGCAACAGTTCTTCCTTTTCTTTCCGGGCGTCGATCTTATTAAGGAAGAATTTGATGTCGTCATAACGTCTTTCCTGGAGTTTCTGCTCGATGGTGGTCTTGATCTTATCCAGTTTGTTATAAAACTCCGAATCCATATTAAAGAAATACCCAATATATTCTTCCTTTATCTTATTGGATTCTTCCAGTTGATGATTGATCACCTGTTGTTTTTCATTGGCCACGGACAAGGCTTGTTGGGTCCTTTTGAGCTGTTGTACCTGTCGTAAGATGATCCAGGCCAGCACGATGAGCGCCAACACCAGGAGGGTGACGAGGATAGCGTATTTAATCAACAGACTTTTCTGCGCTTCGATCCCATTGATCCGCTCGCCTTCTATCAGGGGTAAGATGGAGCTGGCCTGTATTTTCCGCTGGCGGGCGCCATAGAACTCTGCATTGGCGATCGCACTTTCGATACACATAACGGCATGCTTCAGGTCGCCCTTCTTGTACAGGAGCTCGGCCAGGTGGAAGATGGCCACCGTCTCCTTGGTAGAGGACCTGATATCTGCCATCGTAGCCCGGATCAGCAGGTCGATGGCTTTATCCTGGTCCCCTTTCTGAAGATAGATGGCGCTTAAGGTGGAGGCGGTCAATGCCAGTTGATGATCCGTCAGGGAAGGGGTAGCCAGGAGTTTTTCAAAAAAGGAGGCGCCTTCTCCGGTGGTATTCTGCTTGAAGCTCTTTAACCCACTATAATATATGTATGCGAAAGAGGGGGGCGGGAAAAAGGCCAGGGCGGAGTCCAGGTACTGGTTCCCCTTTTTATCATAATCCACGGAATGATAATGGTCATTGGCATATCCGGCCATATCATAATAATACCGGCCCCATAACGTGTAGTATTCTCCTTTTAAAGAGTCCGGGATCAGCCGGTTAGTCAGGGAGTAAAGGGAGTCATAGGTCTCTTTGTACAGGCCGGCGGATAATAAGATGAAGCTAAGCTTCAGCTGGGCGGCGATCAGGTGAGGGGCATCCTGCATTTCACGGGCGATGCCTATAAGCCGGATAGCGTAGCTATAGGCTGAATCGTATTTAAAGGTTTTATACTGCTCGTAAATCTTCTCCTGTCGGTCGAAGATAGCCGGCAGGGACTGGCCAGGAGTATTCAGGGACTGTTGGAGCCGGGTAATTTCCCGGGTCCGGGCCGTATCATATCCGGCTGAGAGAGGGATGGCCTTAGTCAGCTCCGTCACCAGGCTGTCGCTATTGGAAGCCGCTTCCTTCAGGCCGCCTGCAAGGGCAGGAAGGGTTATAAGGCTGAAGACCAGGAGTAAAAAGCTGATAAGCAATTGTCTCATAAATCCCGGGGTTGTTCCATTGGGGATCAAATATATCGAAATTCATTTTGCCAGGATTGTCCTTTCATTTTGGGGCGGCTGTTGTGGGAATTATTCCCCTGCTTTAGGGAAGTCTTTTGATATACAAGTTTAGTGTTATCCTTGTTTAGCTGGGAATCAATGCCAGCTCATGTACCGGTTGACATTGACTCTCGTGGTATGACAATTGATATAGCGATACTGGCTTTCATAGGATATTGGATTAAAAACCGGGCTGGATTTCTATCCGGCCTTTTTTATTTATATCTCAATTTCCCTCTTTTCCTTGGTTTTTTGTCACTAATCTATCACTAACTTCTCTGAAACCCGCGTCCAATACGAGAAAGTAAATTCTGTATTGGGAAGTAGCCCCTGTACGGGGGATGCACGTTTGGCGCGGGGTTTATTCTTGGACCCCTGATTATCAGGGGTTTTCTTTTGCTTTCTTCGGCTTTCTTTTGCCTTTAGTAGCCAAATTCTTGTTACGAATCTGGGACTACAACAATGGGTTTTCGGGTGATCTTCCGGTCCTGAGCACTGGAAATTGATACGTTATGATACAGTATGATACTGATTTCCAGGAGAGAATATCGATTAAACCCCTGATTATGAGTAGTAATATGCGAATCATCAAAATCTGCGAATTCTGTAAGAATGAGTTTGTCTTCAAGACCACTATCACCCAATGCTGTTCTGACGCTTGTGCCAAGCGATTATACAAGGTTAAAAAGAAAAATGAGGCCATTAGCCGGGCGAAGCTGGAAACGAAGGTTAAACGGAAGCCGGAGGCGTTTATAACGGAGGGTAAGATTAAGGTGATTCAGGCGAAGGAGTGGTTGTCGCTGAAGGAGGCGGCTTTGCTGTTGAATGCTCGTCGCCATTGACTTTGAGGTGATGTCTCCTGACTGGGAAGATGAAGTCTGAGAAGGTAGGGAGGAAGCATATATTTGAGAAGGCGAGTTTGCGGAAAACAC
>DASWFF010000125.1:0-48812 GCA_036394375.1 Puia sp. | reverse complement strand
TTTTTTAACGGGTTTGGGATAATAGGAACGCCCTTAAGTTGTCTGGCAGGGACGAAAATCCCGTAGTAATTTTACAGCATGAAAACAATCCTCAAAAACCTCGCATTTGATAAGGAACTGGTAAACCAGATCAAAGAGAAGAAAGTGAACGCTGAAATATTATATGTTCAGTTGATGAGCGGAAAGATCACCCTGAAGGAATATATGGCTGCCCTCTAAAACGCCACAGGCGTTTTGCCCATAACCGAGGAACGAGCGAACGCTCGGACGAAGGTTACGAGCGCAACTCTGCCATCATTAGACCCGGAACTGAGGCCCAGCGGGCCGAAGGCCCGCTCCCTAAAAAAATCTGTCTAAGCTAATAGCTTCTATCAGTAGTATAAAGCACCAGTTCTTCCAAAGCGGAACGAACATCGGATGGCGGGAATTCATACAATAATTTCAGCGCTTCATCCCTGTATAACAGCATCTTCTCTTCCGCATATTTGATCCCGCCGGCTTTAATGACTTCCGCCACGATCATATCCACCATTTCCTTGTCGGTATTATGGTGTTTTATGATGTTGAGCATCTTTTTTCTGAGAGCGGTATCGCAGTTATTCAGGGTGTAAAGGAGGGGAAGGGTGATCTTCTTCTCTTTAATATCATTGCCTGTCGGCTTGCCGATGGCGGCATCGCCATAATCCAGCAGATCGTCCTTGATTTGAAAAGCAATGCCCACTGTCTCACCGAAACGATACATTTTTTGAATGGAATCTTCCTCTTCAAAAGTGGATGCGGCTCCGGCTGCACAGCAGGCTGCTAACAAGGTGGCGGTTTTGCCTTTTATAATTTCGTAGTAGACTTCTTCTTTTAAATTCAGTTTATTGGATTTCTCCATCTGCAGCAATTCCCCTTCAATGACTTTTCCAATGGCATCCGAATAGATCTTCAGGATCCGGTGGTCCTCATGTTTCAATAGGAGGAGGATGCTTTTGGTAAAGAGATTGTCTCCTACAAAAACGGCTGTCCGGTTCTTCCATAAGGCATTGATGGAAAAGGCGCCTCTTCTTTCAATGCTATCGTCAACCAGGTCGTCGTGTACCAGGGAGGAAGTGTGTAATATTTCCACAAACAAGGCTGCCCGGTAACTTCTGTCGTTGATCGCTCCGCCCAGGCGAGAGCTCAGCAATACGAACATCGGCCGCATTTGCTTGCCCTTACGTGATACGATATACGTCATGATCCTGTCCAGCAGGGGAACGTGACTTTTGATGCTGTCTTTAAAATGTTGTTCGAAAAGTTGTAGCTCTTCTCCAATGACTTTTTTGGTCAATTGCATGCCCAAAGATCGGATAAGGAACGCATTCTCCTTCGTATTATTTATCTAAGAAAAAATCCAGCAGGCTTTGTTGTACATCAGCCGTGTTCTCCTGCACCAGCCAGTGCCCTGCGCCCTTGATCCTGGATTCTTTTACCGTAGTCGCTACCAGCCTCGAATGGTCCGCGAGGAAGGCCGCGGACTGGAATTCCCCGCCCATAGCGAGTAACGGCATTGTTAGTTTATTTTTCATCAGTTCCTTATTGTCTTTCGCATCCTGTTCAAAAGCGCCAAACCAATGAAAGGCTCCGGTCGTAGCGCCAGGCTGGGCATAGGCCCTTACAAATTCATCGACCTCTTCCTTTGTGAACGCATCTTTGACATGCCCTACTACCGGCCAGAAATTGGTGAGGAACAATCTCTCCCTTCCTGCCACCAACTCCCCGGAAGCCGGCCAGCCGAAGAAACCAAACCACCAGGCGGCAGCCCTTACCTGGCCCCAGACCGGTTCGACGCCGGGTAACAGCGCGTCCATTAAAGCAATCTTCTTTACTTCGCTCCCGTATTGTGCGGCATAGGCATAGGCCACCATCAGACCGATGTCATGACCGGCCAGCTTGATGCTTTTATAACCCAGTTTCTTTACCAGCTCATGGATGTCGGAGGCCATGGTCTTTTTATCATAACCGCCTTCGGGCTTATCGGATTCGCCAACGCCTCTCAGGTCGGGAGCGATGACGGTAAAGTGTTTGGAAAGCTGTGGTAACAGCCGGTTCCACATATACCAGTTCTGTCCGAAGCCATGTACCAGTACCAGGGGTTCTCCTTCCCCGCCGATGACATAATGGATCTTTATTCCATTAACTTCGGCGATCTGATGTTTGAAATTGGGAGGGGGATTGGCCGGCTGTCCCAGCAGCGCCAGGCAGCAAAGGGACAGGAAAAAGGAAAAAGAGATCGTTCTTAGTTGTCGCATGAGATTTTGTTTTATTAAGTGTATAATCAGTTAGTGTTGTCGTCCGATCCAATCCAGTATATAGTTCGCCTCTTCTCTCCAGG
This sequence comes from Puia sp., assembly GCA_036394375.1. Lineage (GTDB taxonomy): Bacteria > Bacteroidota > Bacteroidia > Chitinophagales > Chitinophagaceae > Puia. The sequence continues at coordinate 46,453 of DASWFF010000125.1, read as the reverse complement.
TGACTTGCCCCAGTACAAAATGGGTGCGTCCCTTGAATTCTTTGTAATCCGTAACAGAGCCGGGGGTACGATATTTTTTATAGTTGGAATAGTTGAGCGAGGCGGGGATAAGATGGTCTTCGCTGCCGGAAACCAGGAGTAAGGGCGGATGTGGCTTTGAAAAATCGACTTTGGCCGCCTTCGTCAGGGTGTCCCGCACGATCCTTTTGGATTCGGGGATCACGAATTTATAATATCCTGCTTTTTGGTCTTCCAGGCCCATGCCGTTGGTAAAGGCATATTGCCATGCTGAAAACGACATCAGATAGGTCTGCCGGAGAGAGGTGAAAAAGCCCAGCGCTCCCCATCCGGCTTTCAGAAAGGAGAATTTGAGGGTGATGACTCCCCGGGGTGGTACAGAATGAATAGCAATCCCTGCTACGGCAAGCCCCCTTTGTAATAAGAGTTGAACGATCAATCCGCCTAAAGAATGACCGACCAAAATGGGTTTCTCCGGCAACCGTGCTACCCTATCCGCATAATAATCCACCAGCGCTGCTAATCGCAGGGAGGCCACCTCGGCATCCGGATGCCTGTTGCGCAGTACTTCGGCAGGGGCATCTTTATGCGGCCAGCAGGGCGCCAGGGTCTTATAATGGTTGCTCTCAAAGAACTTTTTCCATTCGTCCCAACAGCTACTGCTGACAAAAGCCCCGGTGATGAATACAATCGTTTTCGAGGAACTACTTTTCATAATGAGGCCAGTTTTTATTCCGGGAGATTTTACCCGCTTTAATTAGCCAAATGAAGTGCCACGAAAGCAACTATGTAACTGCCAATTGTTTGCAGAAATAAAGCGCGAAAATCACTACGATATATCGTGGTAACACTTCCGAAACAACGGCATAAAGTGGGGGATTAAGTTTAATTTTAATTTCTAACATTAACGGGATGAGGAATATCTTACTGGTGGTGGTTTTGTTTGTCCTGGGGGGCGTTGCTTCCGGGCAGAACTCGTCTGTCAGTGAGGATTCGTCTGCAAGGGAGAAAGAGCTGGAAGCGGCGGCCTGGTTGAAGCGGGGGGGTAGCATAGGTTGGGTGTACGATAGTTTTCCTGTTATACAATACTGCTATGAACAGGCGATTGCCCTTTACCGGCAACTCAATGAAAGGGAAAAAGAGATCGGGGTGCTCCGTGATATGGCTGGGATGCATGCAGCGGAAGGTAGACTGGACCTGGGTGAAAAAGAAGCACTCCAGGTATTGGAGAATTATCAATCCATCGGCTTTCGCAATCTGCACCATACCTATTTACTCCTGGCCCGGATCAACCGGTACAAAGGAAATTTTAATAAAGGACTCTTGTATGCTATGAAGGCAGCAAAAACTATGGAAGAAACGGGGGATACGGCTAAGGCTGCTGCTTTTTATGGAGAGTTGGCCCTGATCTACCAGGAATTGGAGCAGACGGGAAAAAGTATTGAGTGGTATCGGAAAACGCTGGGAATAGTGGAAAGAAATGGCCAGGCCCCCATCGTCTATTATAGAACCGCCGGCTTCCTTGTCCAGCAACTTATCGCGGAGAAAAAAGGAAAAGAGGCCCTAACCCTGATCCTGCAGATAGCCCAAAAGCACTCTCCCCATGCCTCTATTGAAAAAGCGAGTTTGTCCCAGATCCTGGGATATTGTTATGAGGCCCTGCAGGAGCCGAAGCTGGCGGAAAAATATTACCTGGACATGATCCGGCTATATGGCGATAGAGGGCCCTACGATGAAATTGTTTGTATAGCAGAGTATGATATCGGCAAATTTTACATAACGCAGCATCAATACGAAAAAGCAGGTTTTTATCTTAGTAAGGCGTTGGCTGTTCCATCCGGCACGAATATTCTTTCCAGGATAAAGGATATTCACCTGCTATTGTTCCGGGTGGATTCCGCTGCGGGAAGGTATCTGCCGGCTATGGAGCATTTCCGGTTGCACAAGGCGCTCAGCGATTCTATTTTCAATATTACCCGGAACCGGCAGATCGAAGAATTGCAGATCCAATATGAGACGGCTAAGAAGCAGCAAGAGCTGAATCTATTGCAGGATGAAAGCCGTCTCGAGCGCAACCGATTCAACCTGACCCTGGGCGGCACCGCCTTGCTGCTGATCATCGTCGGGTTGTTATATAGCCGGTATCGCCTTAAGCTGCGCAGCAATAGGAAACTACAGGAACTGGTCAGCGAAAAAGATGGCTTGCTGGATGAAAAAGAGTGGTTGCTGAAGGAGATCCATCACCGGGTGAAGAACAATCTCCACACGGTAATGAGCCTGTTGAATTCCCAATCCGCCTACCTGGAGAACGAGGAAGCCCGGGTCGCGATCCGGGACAGCCAGCACCGGGTGCATGCCATGTCCCTTATTCACCAGAAATTATACCAGTCAGAAAATGTATCTGTCATCGGGATGCCGGCGTATATCCGCGAATTGGTGGAGTATTTGCGGGATTCTTTTGGCGCGGGGCAACGCATCCGGCTTGACCTGGATATAGACCCGGTCGAACTGGACGTATCCCAGGCCGTGCCCCTGGGCCTGATCCTGAATGAGGCCATTACCAATGCTATCAAGTATGCTTTTCCTGGTAAACGGGAAGGGCTTATTACGATCTCCCTGCAGCGACAATCGGGAGACGGGTATCTGTTGATGATCGCGGATAATGGGATCGGGTTACCCGCTCATTTTAATAGTCAGCGGCCCGGCTCCCTGGGCATGAGCCTGATGAAGGGGCTGGCCGAAGATCTGGACGGGAGTTTTGCCGTTGAAGGAAATGCGGGGAGCGATGGGAAAAAGGACGGAATAAAAGATAGAACCGTCGAAGTCGCCGGAGGGACGAAAATAAAGATCACGTTTATATATGATCAGCCTCTGAAACAAAAATTATCCGTCACCCAGCCCGATCGAACAACCGAAACTTTACCATTATGAACTTGCGAAGCCACTCACTGAATGGGGAAGCCCGAAGTAAAGAAAAGATCCTTATAGTTGAAGACCAGTTCGTAGAAGCCAATGACCTTCGGCTGATGTTGGAGAAGGCGGGCTATACTGTTTGCGGTATTGCCCGGTCTGTGCCCAAAGCGCTGGAGATCCTGAAGGAAGAAAAGCCGGGGTTGGTATTATTGGATATTTTCCTGAAAGGCAGGCTTACCGGCATCGATCTGGCTAAGCAATTGAGAGAGGAGAATATCGCTTTCGTCTATCTCTCCGCCAATTCCAATGAGGATATACTGGCTGCTGCCAAGGCGACGGAACCCTATGGTTTCCTAGTAAAACCTTTTCGGGAAAAGGATGTACTGGTGACCCTGGAGATTGCCCGGTACCGGCATGAACATAGCCTGGAAGCCGGATTTCGGCGGGAAGTCCTTTTGCAAAAGCAGATCGTCCGGATCATGGAGGAGCCCATTAGCCGGGAACAAAAATGGTTGAAGATGGGGAAGGCGCTGCAGCCCTATATCCCTTTTGAATATATGGAACTGAGATTCCCGGCAGCAAAGGAGGGGCCGGCAAAGGAGGGTCCGGCCCCCGTTAATGCGCTGGGTTTTTTGCGGATCGGTTTTGATGAATACCAGGTGATCGGCGCCAGTGAGCTGATGATCATCACCAACCTGAAGATGCATGAGCTTTCCGCATTGTATGCCGGCACTCCTGTGGACGGCGAGGCGGCCTGGTATGATGAACCGGCTTTTAAAAAGATCTGCCGCCGTCCTTCGGTCAAAAAGCTCATTGCCGATACCTTCGAAATGAGATCGCATTTCGTAGAGCCCCTGTCTTTGCCGAATGGAGAAACCTGTTATTTTTTCTTTTATAGCCGCCGTCCCGATGCGTATAATGCGGATCATGCCGCCCTGTTCAGCCGCTTGCGGCCTTCCTTCCCGGAGATCATATCCCGGGTTATCCGCGATCCCTCCGGCCTTCCCGGCGATAGCAGGGGCCCTGCTGTTTCCCCGGAAACCAGCACCCCCGGTACTCTTGCAGCATCCGTTTCGTCCGCGGCGCCTGTCTTTGAAGGGATCATCGGCAGCAGTCATCTGCTATTGAATGTATTCGATCAGATCACCCAGGTAGCCTGGTCGGATACTTCGGTATTGATCTTGGGAGAGAGTGGTACGGGAAAAGAACGGATTGCCGACTGTATCCACCGGCTTTCGGCCCGCAAAGGACGAGCCTTCGTGACGGTCAACTGTGCGACCCTGCCTGCGACCCTGATCGAGTCTGAATTGTTCGGCCATGAAAAAGGCGCTTTCACGGGAGCGACCGACCGGAGGATCGGCAAGTTCGAACAGGCTGCGGAGGGTACGATCTTCTTAGATGAGATCGGTGAAATGCCCTTTGAGCTACAGGTGAAGCTGTTGCGGGTATTACAGGAAAAGGAGATAGAAAGGATCGGGTCTGTGAAACCCACCCGGGTGAACGTGCGGATTATTGCCGCCACTAATCGCAATCTGGAAAAAGAGGTGGCGGCGGGCAGGTTTCGGCTGGACCTGTATTATCGGTTGAACGTTTTTCCTATTGTGATGCCCCCGTTGCGGGAGCGTAAAGAAGATATTCCCCTTTTGCTCGACCATTTTATTCACTACTATAACCGGAAGGCGGGAAAGAAGATCGCCGGCGTATCGGAGAAAGTGTTGAAAAGCCTGATGGCCTATAACTGGCCCGGTAATATCCGGGAGCTGGAACATTTAATAGAAAGAACGGTATTGCTGGCGAAAGGCGCCCTGATCGAGGATATTCCTTTACCCCTGGCTCAACGGAAAGAGGCTTCCATCGAATTGGAAGAAGGCCGGATCAAGACCATTCATGAGAATGAACGGGATCATATTATCACGGTCCTGAAAAAATGCAATGGCAGGATCTGGGGGACCGGGGGCGCCGCCGAATTGCTCAATGTTCCTCCCACTACACTCAGCTCCAAGATGAAAAAGCTGGGTATTAAGCGAGTGTATGATCAGTAAGAGTAAATATTGATTTTAAGGAGGCTGCCATGGCTATTACAATACGATCTTCTTTCCCTCGATAGCGGACTTGCTGGCTGCAGCCAGGATCCGTACCACGACCAGGTTGTTCTCCAGGGAAGAAAGGTCGCCCGCAGGATCGGTCTTTCCACTCAGGACGTCTGCCAGGTAAGGAATATTGTCCTGGTAAGTGGCCGGCTTCACGGTGACGCTGTCATAAGACTTTTTATTTCTTTGTTCCAGCTGTTTGTCATTGAGCGCGTGAAGATACCCGGATACGCCGAATACTTCCCAGTCTTTGATGCTGAAGGGCCAGTTCCAGGAAGCTTCGATAATGCCTGTCGCATCGGCATATTCCAGCAGGATGGTGGCGTCATCTTCTACCTTGGGGTAGATGGAAGGTTTGATATGATGGGTGATCGCGGTGACGGAAATGGGCGCTTTTCCCTTCATCAGCCAGGTCATCAGGTTGGCGCCGTAACAACCAAAATCCCGCAGGGCCCCTCCGCCATTTTTCACCGGGTCTGTCAACCAGTTGAGAAAATCCTGGCTGCAACCGATCTCTTTCGGACCCTGGTGGCCATCGTGCACGATCATCTTCCGCACGGCGCCGATCGCATTTTGCGTGTTGACCATCTCATTGATCTGCTGGTTGGTATTATACCAGGTGGTCTCGTAATTAGTGAGTACCCGGATATGATATTGTCCGGCCAGCGCGGCGATGCGTTCGGCGTCTTTTACAGTGGTTGCCAGGGGCTTTTCCACCATGACGGAGATTCCTTTGGGAGCGCAGATCTCCACGACTCCCAGGTGTTCGGAGATAGCATTATAAGCCAGGACGGCATCGGGTTTTATATGTTCCAGCAGGGCCGGGAGGCTCTTGAAAAAAAGAGAGTCCGGCAGCTGATAGGTCTTCTTATAACGTGCCACCAGTTGCTCATCCGGTTCGGCAATGCCAGCTATGATCACTTCGCCTCTTTTGAACTGGTGCATGATATTGTGCACATGGTCGTGGGTAAGGCCTGCCACGGCTACCCGCAGGATCTTTTGTGCGGAGCAGGTAGTCACTGATAGCAGCAGAATTCCAGATAACAGGATGAACATACGGCGGCTGGCGGAAAAGACATTCATATCGATGGACGATTGGTTTTGAATGCTTAAATGTAAGGGGAATTGGGAAGATTGCAGTCCCTTTGTGTTTTATTAGTGGGTGGGTGGCGCGAGCACCGTCTCCTTTTCCCTGGACTTGCGTAACAGCCGCATGGAGCTGGTCTTTTTGTAGGCGGACCCAAAGGGCGCGATGAGGTATGTCTTGAAAAGATAGACTAAAATGACTTTTTGATTCAGGTGTGGCGCGATGAGATGGGCGATACGGGCATGGGCCTCGGGAAGCTGGCTCCAGTGAAGGCTGGCTTTATTATGGTGGGCCGTATGGTAGCCATTGTTGAACATCATGAAATTGGTGAACCAGCTGACAAAGTTGCGGGAGTGGTCGTATTTCGATTCCTCATCCGCATGCACGTGCTGAATATAGTTAAAGATCATGACGGTGAATAAGGCGACCTGCTGGGGAATGACGACATAGAGCAGAGATTTCCGCCAGTCCAGCCATAAGGTGATCCCGATAAAAAGACCCAGGGTGACGTATTGTAAAATAGCCAGGTAGAATTTATTTCTTTTGTTGGCGTACAGGTGCCGGAGATGGCCCATAACAGGGCTTTGCTGAAAATAACTGCTGATGGAGGGGTAGGTAAGCAAGGTGAACAGGTTGTTCCGCTCACTGATCCGGTAGGTGATCGTATAATCCCCCTCTTTATTATTGAACTTGTGGTGATTCTTATTATGCGTAGGGGTCCAGGCGAAAGCGGGAAAGCCATAGAGCAAGGTGATCCAGTTGTCCGAGAAATTATTCAGGAAAGAAGATTTCCACATCGGGACATGATTATGATTATGGGCGATCACGGCGACCGTGATGGCAAGATACAGGGATACGATATATACCGGCCAATAAAAACCGATATTCCACTGAACAAAAAAGATAGCGGTGGTAAGCAAAAGATAAAGGATCGTTTTCAGGTCTGCGGGGTATTTAAGCATAGGAGGAAAAGGTAGGAAATAAAGGCCGAATTATTCATTTTGTAGTGCATAATATCACTAATTCTTAACGTTTTGGACGGGTTTTGGGCAACGGCCTTTTTTGCATGATAAAAAATCAATATATTGACTACCCAATTAACGCTTAAACCTTCTTTTATGAATGATCAGCTAACTCAGCCTCAGGCGGGGACCCGGATTCCCGGAAGTGACCATACCGCGGAGCAAACAGATAAACGACAGTTGCACCTCACCCCGTTGAAGACTCCCTTTGCCAAAATAGCCCTGGCCTTGTCGGGAGGCGGATTCCGGGCCGCTTCTTTCAGTATCGGGACCATGAGTTATCTCCATCACCTCAAGTATACCAATAGCAAGGGAGAAATGCGTAGTCTCCTGGACAATGTGGAATTTATTTCCTCGGCTTCCGGGGGCACTTTTCCCGGCATGTTGTATGCCTCCTATACAAAAAAGGGAATCCCTTTTGATACAGTATATAAGGACATGCTGACCTTCATGAAAGGGGAGGGGCTGCTGGAAGCCGTATTGGCGCTGATGAATGAGGATAGTCTGTGGGAGAACGAAGATAAAAGCAGGAATTTTATCAATGCTTTCGCCAGGATCTATGACCAGCAATTATTCAGGGGCGAGACCTTCGGCGTTTTTTGGGGGGAAGGGACCGGCGTGCGGCCGGATGGTGCTGATGCCGCGCAGCCGGATGGCGCTGCTCAGAAAGGGGCGGACGGTCAACCCCGGGATATTGAAGTATGTTTTAATGCGACGGAATTTTACCGGGGGCTGTCTTTTCGCTGGCAGACCGGGGGGACGCTCTCCGCGTCATCCGGCAATTCTTTTGTAGAAGGAAAGACCGGCAACCAGTATATCTACTTCGATAAGAACAGTAAGATGGGACTCGATATCCTAAAGCAAATCAAGCTGGGGGATATTGTGGCGTCTTCTTCCTGTTTCCCTGCCGGCTTCGAACCCCTTATCTATCCCCGTGACTTCAGCTATCCCGGGCGCCGCGATCAAAAAAATAACAAAGGGCTCAACAGCAATACCCTTCAGCAGGCGATGATCATAACGGACTATAATAACCGTCCCCGGGCATTGGATACTTCCATCGGGTTGATGGACGGAGGAGTCGATGACAACCAGGGCGTGTACAGCGCCATGCTGGCCGATAAAAGACGAAGAACGGCCAATGCTGAAAAGGGATTTGACCTGATGATCGTTTCGGATGTCGCCAGTTATTTCATGGATCCCTATATTCCCCCGGCTCCGGTCGAGAAAGGAGGCCTGCGTAAAAAGAGCCTGGCAGATCTGTTAAAGAGCGGCGGTAAAGTCATTTCAAAAGGGAATAGTATTCTGACAATAACCGGTATCGTCTCCCTGACCCTGCTGATCGGGGCTATTCTATTGCTTCTTTTCGCGGAACCGGGCGGATGGATGAATCTTGGCTTCTTTCTCTTATCGCCCGGCATATTATTGATCCTGCTCTTCGTGGGCCTGATCGTGGTAAAGAAAATGGGCAGCCCCCTGATCGGGAAACTGTCCGGTCTGATCGACGGGTCGGACAAGCAGCTCGTCTCTTCTTTAAAAGAGGGAGTGCCGGCTGTGGCCAATTTCTCCGACAAGGCCCTGGGCTCGATGGTGAAATACCTGAAAGGGGCCCGGTTCGGCGTATTGGAACAAATGCTGAATGCCCGGGTCGGCTCCATGCTGAGCCTGTTATTGGATATCAATCTGAAGCAAACCCGCAGACTGATCTTCGATATCTTCTTCGGGAATTTCTATGGGAAGGATGTCTGGGGCAACCGGCGGGTATTCAACGTCATCTATGAACTGAGCCTCTTCAATATTTCCAGCCGCGAGAGTACGATCCGCAATAAATTCGAATCGGATGATTATAACTTACCCGTACCCCTGCCGAATGACAACTGGAGCAAGAACTGTGAAGACCTCCTGCTAAAGGGCTGTACACAGTTGAACTCCGTAGCCGAGGCGGCCCGCACGATGGGCACCACCTTATGGTATGATCATGAGGATGCCGACAGTAATCGAATGGACAAAGTGGTAGCCTGCGGGCAGTTCACCACCTGCGCTAAAATGCTGGAATATACCCTTATCCTGGAAAGGATCCTGAAGCAGGAAGAAACCCGGCCATTACCGGAGCGGACCCTGCAATTCGGGGATTTCGATTTACGACTGTTCCTGTCAATAAGGCAACAACTGGAAGAGGATTGGAAAGCCTTTAAGGAAGATCCTTTTTTTATGATTTAAATAGCTTCATGGAGACGGTCTTCGTCCAGGCTGCGGCCGACGAAGGACTCTTCTTCGGATTCCGCCGCGGAAATAGTTGCGTCCGCTGTCTGGCCGGCCTGTTTTTTTACGACAATGGAACTGATGCCCAGAGCCGCAATAAATAAGGTGATGCTCATCCAGGGAATATGTTGTATCCCGTAATGGGTGATGACGAATCCTCCCAGCAGGGTGCCCGCCGTCACGCCGGCATTCCCGAATGATACCATCAGGCTGGCTGCTAATTCCGGCGCCTCCGGCGCTTCAGAAGTGGAGCGGGTCTGTCCGATCAGGAAACCAGCCGTATGCACAAATCCCCAGAGACTGATGATGCCTGCCATGATGAAGAAGGAGCCGCCGAAGGTATAGGCCAGGATATGGATGATGACCAGGGAAAACAGGAATACTCTCAGGGTAAGCACCGGATTCTTGCTTAGTGCGATGCCGGCAAGCCAGTTGCCTGCAATGCCTGCGCCGCCGAATAAAAGTAACATGATGCTCACCTGCGCTCCGTTCATATGGGTGATCTTGTCCAGATAAGCCGCCAGGTATCCGTAGCTGGCGAACATTCCCGCGATCATGACCAGGGTGGCCAGGAGGTTGACCCATAACTGACCGTTCCTGAATATTTTCAGCTGTGTTTTGTAAGAGCTTGTTTCTTCCGCCGGCATCGAAGGCACAAAGAATACCAGCCCCAGAAAGGCTACCAGGTTGATGAGGCCCGACAGCAGAAAGGACGCCTGCCAGTTAAACAATTCCGACATATAGGTCGTGATGGGTACACCCAGTACCGTGGCTACGCTCAGCCCGCCCAGTACCACCGATACTGCTTTCGGGGCATCTTCCGGGTCCACCTGCCTGGCCGCGGCTACCGTCGCTACCGCCCAGAATACGGGATGGAGGAAGGCCGGTAATATACGGGCGATCATCAGCACTGTGAAGCTGGGAGCGACGGCGGAAAGAAGATTGGAGAGGATAAAGGTGAATAAGACCAGGCACATCATCAGTTTACGGTTGAATTTTGCCGTTAGCAATACGGTAAAAGGCCCCGTGAGAGCGATGGTAAGGGCGAACCCGCTTAACAGCCAGCCCGCCGTGTCAATGGAAATATTAAACTGCCTGGCGATCGCCGGCAGGATGCCGATCACGCCAAATTCGGTAGTGATGATGCCAAAGGCGCCCAGCGCCATAATATAGATGGACTTCTTCATGAGAATGATTTCGATTGTTGAAAAATGATTGGACCCGAGGCTGGCAAGAAATTCGTGGATAGAACACAAATATACATTAATTTATTGAAATGTATCAATATAGTTAAAGCCAATGTACCTGCTGACCCGTGTTTCTGTCTGTGTAGGCAGGGGTCCGCATCGGCCATAATTTCGAGGTCGGCGCTACCGGGAATTTCGTGGGTCGGCTCACCAGTTATGTAGGCTATGCCACCGTCCCCAGGACCTATTCCCTGAGATTTGCTTATTTTTTATAAAGGAAATCCTGGCTGGGCCTGCTGTCGCCGGGAATGGAAAATTGGTTTATATTTGAGGCAAACTTATTTTATCGGCGCAGCAATGGCCGAAGTATAAATTTTATCGATCTATGAAAAGAGCGATCCGTGTGATCCTGGTAATCTTACTCGTGATCATTGTCCTGGCCGGAGGATTGATCCTCTATGTAAAAGCAGCCCTCCCGAATGTGGGTTCCCCCCAGGACCTTGCCATCCAACGCTCTCCCGGACGTATCGCCCATGGTGAATACCTGGCAAATCATGTTGCCGCCTGTATGGACTGCCATAGCCAAAGGGATTGGAGCATCTATGGGGGGCCGCTGAAACCGGGCACCTTCGGGGCGGGCGGCGAAAAATTCGGAAAAGAGATCGGGTTTCCCGGCGCCTTGTATTCTTCCAATATCACCCCTGCCGCTATCGGCAGCTGGACGGACGGAGAATTATTCCGGGCGATCACGACCGGCGTGAACAAGGACGGCAAAGCCTTGTTCCCTTTAATGGATTATCACAGTTATGGCCGGATGGACCCGGAAGACATCATGAGCATCATCGCCTATATCCGGACCCTACCCGCTATGAAAAGCGATATCCCCGCCCGGCAGCTGGATTTCCCCCTGAACCTGCTCGTTAATACCTTTCCCTCCAGGGCCAACCCGGAGAAGATACCGGATTCGAACAATATCATGGCTTATGGCCGTTATCTCACTACCATGGCTGACTGCGTGGAGTGCCACAGTAAAGTGAATAAGGGCTCGAGGGTGGAAGGCTCTGAACTCGGCGGAGGGCGGGCCTTCAATTTTCCCAACGGCACGGTGGTCACTTCCGCTAATATCACTCCCGATAAAGAGACGGGCATCGGTAACTGGGACCGGTCTCTGTTCATCCGGAAATTCCGGCAATATGCAGACAGCAGCTACCAACCCAGACAGGTAGGGGCCAATGACTTTAATACCCCGATGCCCTGGCTTGCCTATTCCAAAATGCGGGAAAAAGACCTGGCGGCTATTTATGCTTACCTGCAGACAGTGAAACCCCTCCACAACGCGGTAAGAACATTCACCCGAAAATGAGCAGGCTGATCCGATTGATTAAATAAAATTTCCCCATCGGCGTATGATGAGGTGGTTGGATCGTATATAAAATAAAAAGGGCCAGGATAGAAATCCAGCCCCGTTTTTAAATCCAATATCCTATGAAAAACCAAATAGGATATCACAATCTGCGTGCCGGGAAACCAGTTCTGAAATTATCGGGAAAATAACTTTATATCTTGTTGATTATCATCTTTTTGTGGTAGTTGCCTCCGCGGGTCATTCCCTGCCTTTTTAGACTTAATCTTATTTTAATCCCAGGGTTGGACAGAATTTTCCCAATGCAGGAATGAGAATGTATACATTTAATGCAGGAACGAAAATGTATACATTTAATAAAAATAAGGACTATTGAAAACCAAACTCGGCTTATGGACAGCTACGTCCCTGGTGATTGGCAATATGGTAGGAGCCGGGGTTTTTCTCTTGCCGGCGGCCCTGGCCTCCTACGGGAGTATTAGCTTATTGGGTTGGGTACTGTCTGCGATCGGGGCTCTGTTCATTGCCAAAGTATTCAGTGAGATCAGCAAATTATTGCCCCAGTTGGATGGAGGGCCTTATGCCTATACGCGCAGGGGGTTCGGGGATTTTGCCGGTTTCCTGGTAGCCTGGGGTTATTGGATCTCGGTCTGGTGCGCCAATGCTGCCATTGCCGTCTCCCTGGTCAGCGCCCTCAGTACTTTTATCCCCCAGCTGGCTACCAACTCTGTGCTGGCCATCTTTACGGGGCTCAGCGCTATCTGGTTGCTGACCTGGGTGAACACCATCGGGATAAAAGCTACCGGTGAGGTACAGCTGATCACGACCATCTTAAAATTGATCCCGCTGGCGGCGATCTCGGTGGTGGGTATTTTTTTTATCCGTTGGGATTATTTCGTTCCGTTCAATCTGGCCAGCGGCTCCATTATCCAGGCGATCGGGGGCAGCGCCTCGCTCACCCTTTTTGCCTTTCTGGGAATTGAATGCGCGACGATACCGACAGGCAGCATTGCCGAACCGGAGGTCACCATTCCGCGGGCGACTATGCTGGGCACGGGTATTACCGTGCTGATCTATATATTGGGCACGATGAGTGTGATGGGGGTTATTCCCGCGAAGGACCTGCAGCACTCCGTCACGCCTTTTGCCGATGCCGCTGCGAAGATTTGGGGAGAGCCCGCCCGTTACTGGATATCCGCAGGGGTGGCTGTTGCGGCTTTCGGAGCGCTGAACGGATGGATCCTGATACAGGGGCAGATCCCCTTTGCTATCGCGAAGGATAAATTATTCCCTGCCTTCTTTGCCAAAGAGAACAGGAAAGGAGTGCCATCCCTGGCGATCGTTTTTGGGAGTGTGCTGGTATCTGTCATTATGGTGATGAACTTTACCAAGGGACTGGTGGAACAATTTAAATTTATGATCTTACTATCCACGCTTACCTCCTTAATACCTTATTTACTGGTTAGTGCGGCTTATGTGATCATCGTGATGGAGCGGGAGGAGCCGCTGACCCGGCGGGCCTGGATCCGGGTATTGGTTCCTGCTTGCCTGGCTTTTATCTTTTCCCTCCTGGCTATTATCGGGGCGGGGCAGGAGATCGTTTTCTGGGGATTGATATTATTGTTAGGGGGAACTCCTTTTTATGTCTGGAATATCTGGAAACGCAGGCCCCGCGAAGCCCCCCATTTAAAAAAATCTTTATGAGCTATACTTGTCAATCGGAGACGGGAAAAATTAAAACCGTTTATATCAAGCGGGCTGCAGATGCCTTCCTCGATGAAGAGACCATGCGGCAGCAGTGGGAGGCCTTAAATTTCCTGGACAAACCTGTGCTGGGCAATGCCATGGCCGAGTATGAGGTCTTTGAATCCCTGCTGGCGGCAGGAGGTACGGAAATACATACTTTTCCGCAGGACCCGCGGGTGAGCATGGATTCTATTTACTGCCGGGATGCGGCCATCGCTACGGACCATGGGATCATTCTTTGCAATATGGGTAAACCTGCCCGGGCTGATGAGCCCGCGGCCCAGGGAAAAATTTTCAAAGCAGCGGGGTTGACCATCCTGGGATCGATAAAGGCGCCGGGCACTGTAGAAGGGGGAGATGTGGCCTGGCTGGATGAACATACCCTGGCAGTCGGCCATACCTATCGTACGAATCAGGAGGGTATCCGGCAACTAACGGCCCTGGTAGCGCCCTGGGGGGTGACGGTTATCCCGGTGCCCCTGCCGCATTATAAGGGACCGGGGGATGTCTTTCACCTGATGTCCATTCTAAGCCCGGTGGACAAAGATCTCGCCGTCGTATACTCTCCCCTGATGCCGATCGTCTTCCGCAATTGGCTGCTGGACAGGGGGTATGCCCTGATAGAAGTCCCTGCAGCCGAGTGGGATTCTATGGGATGTAACGTGCTGGCGCTGGCGCCCCGGGAATGCCTGATGGTGGCGGGTAATCCACAGACTCACGCGGCGTTGGAAGCGGCGGGTTGCATCGTGCACACCTATGTCGGCGCTGAGATCAGCGTCAAAGGCGGCGGCGGACCTACCTGTCTCACACGACCGCTGTTGAGGGAGCGTTGATCAGTCATCCAGCCCCTCCTCTTTTGAGTTGAAATGTCAAATCATGCTCACTTCAAATATTTTGTAAACCAGTCGAGCCATCGCTGCAGGCGATCCACCTGGTAGCTGGGAACGGTGATCTCATGAAATTGCCCGGGATAGATCACCAATTGTGTTGGAATACCCAGGGTGCGCAGGGCCTGGTACATCTGTTCGGCTCCTGCGGCAGGCACATTGAAATCACTTTGGCTGGCCATGAAGAGGGTGGGGGTCCGGATCCGGTCGGCCTTTAAGAACGGATAGGAGAGGGCCAGCCATTTGTCCAGGTTGGTCCAGGGCGCTCCCAATTCATTATTGTATTGATTGACATATTCATCGACTCCGTACATGCTGAGCTGCAGGGCGCTGCCGGCGCCGCTGGAGGCTGCGCGGAACCTGGGGTCCGTCGCTATGACATAATCCGTCAGGATCCCGCCATAACTCCAGCCGGCGATACCCATCCGCGATGAATCGGCGATGCCTGCTGCGATCAGGTAATTCGCGGCGCCCAGGATATCTTTCACTTCTTTATTTCCCCAGTCGGCCCGAATTGTGCTGCAATAGCCAGCGCCTCTTCCGTTGCTGCCCCGGTAGTTGATGGCCGCTACGGCAAAGCCTGCTGCTGCCAGCGTCTGCCGTTCCAGGTCAAATTCATAATCGTCCTGGTAGGAGGGCCCTCCGTGGATGAAAAGGATCAGCGGAAGGGGATGGGGCGATCCCGGAGAAGCAACGCTTCCGGAGGGCGGCAGCGCATAACCGGGAGGGGTATAGAGGATCCCCGATACCTTGGTCCCGTCGCTGCTGGTGGATTGAAACCCTTTTACCGTGGCCAGTTGCAGGGGCGCGAGGTAGCTGTCCTGCCAATGAGTGATGCGGCGGGCGTTGGCCTGCTGCAAACCATACAGCTCGAAAGGGGTCGTAGGAGTGCTTAGGAGAGCGGCCCATTCATCGCCCTTCCTGCATTCCAACTGGCTGTAACTGCCATCTCCTGCCCCCCATCGTTCCATGGAACCATCCTTTAGGGTGAAAGCAGCAGGATAAGACTGGCGATCATCTGTCACGAGGACCACGAGAGCGCTGCCATCTCTGGACCATTTAGGATCACTCACCGGCCTGTCCAGCTCCCGGGTAAAGATCCTGGGCATACCGCCTGACGGGGAGATCACTGCCAGCATCGACTGGTTATAGATGGCGAAAGGGTCTTCGGTATTGGACTGCAGATAGGCGATGTGCCGACCGTCGGGGCTCCAGACAGGATGGGTATCGGACCCTTTCCAGCTGGTGAGTTGAACAGGCTGGCCGCCGGTGGAATTAATCAGCCAGATATCCTGGTTCTCATTTTTGTCGGGATCGGGAGTGCGATTGCTGACAAAAGCTATTTGTTTGCCGTCGGGACTCCAGGCCGGGGAGGTCTCCTCATATTTTCCACGGGTAAGGGTATCCCATTTTTTGGAGGCCAGGTCATAGAGGTAGAGGTGGGTGTTCCTTCCCTCCAGGTAGCCTTCGACATCCTGTTTGAAATGGTATTTATCCATGACAAAAGGTTTGCGGGTCTTTGATTTGGCCGTGTCGGCATAGTTCGGGTCCTTGATGACGAAGACTATTTTTTTCGCATCGGGGCTCCAGGCATATTCCTGTAGTTTACCTTTTACTTCCAGTAATTTCAGGGCTTCTCCGCCGCGGCGGTCCAGCAGCCAGAATTTGCCGGTCTCGTGGCTTTTGGTATCGTCGTCTTTGTCCTCGTCACCACTCCGGTCTGAGAGAAAGGAGAGATATTTCCCGTCCGGGCTCCAGCGGGGGGATTCGTCCCCTTCCTTGCCGTTGGTGATCTGTAACTGGGACTGTCCGTCCCAGCTGCTCATCCAGATATGGGAGATCGTTTTGTCTTTTGCCGAGTCGACGCCGGAAAGCGTATAGGCGATCCAGTTTCCTTCTGGCGATACCTGGCAGTCGCTGATCGTCTTCATGCGGTAGATATCGGAAGGGTGCAAGGGACGCTTGCCATCACTCGCCATCTTCCCGCCGTTCCCGGTCGAGGTTGGCGTGGTCATGGCTATTTGTGCGTAAGCCTGGCACCAGGCCAGGCTTACGCATATCAATGCAAGAATTTGTTTCATGTTAGTAACCGGTATTCTGTTTAAGATTCTTATTGACGTCGATCTCGATTTGCGGAACTGGCAAGATTAGCTTATCATCATCATATCCCAGGCCATCCACATTCAGCTTTAATCTTTTGAGCGTCCAAAAGCGGTCCCCTTCGAAACCCAGTTCACGGAAACGTTCGTTCACAAAATCGGAGCCTGCCACCGTTGTCAGCATACTGGCCCCGGCACGCGCCCTGACGGTGTTGATGTCGCCGAGAGGGTTCACGCCTCCTACGGATCCGTTGGACAGCAAGTTCGCTTCTCCCCTGGTGAGATACATTTCCGCCAGTCGTACAACGGGGATCGCTTTATAGAACTGCTGCCATTTATTGGGGTAGGTTCCGTTGAAGCCTGCGATGCTGGTACCATTTGTCACAAACGTACCCCTGAAATCCGATGCTTCGAAATAGGTAACATAGGCAGAGTTTATCTGGGCATCTCCCCTGCCTGCCGGCTGGATGGTGTTCGGGGCATAAAAAGTGACCAGGCCCTGGTTGCTGGTGCCCACATTGCTTTGCGAGTTCTGCTGAATGGCGAAAATGTCTTCCGAAGAATTGACATTATTATTGAACTCTTTATCGTAAGTGGCTGTTAAGACGTAATTCCCGGAGGCTATAACATCATTGGCCTGGGACGCCGCGTTTGCATAGTCCTGCATATTCAGGTATACCCTGGAGAGGATTGCTTTGGCGCTGTTTAGATCGGCCCTGTAATTAGCGTTCGAGGAAGGCAGCCTGGCGATGGCAGCCTGCAGATCTTTGATGATCTGCGCATAGACTGCCGCAACGGTGGCCCTTGAAGGCTTATTCTTCGCGGAATCGTATATATAGACTGGATCCAGGACCAGGGGCAAACCCGGGTTGGTGGCTGCCTGGCCATCCGAATAAGGTTTGGCGAACAGACCGACCAATTCGAAATAGACCGTACCTCTTATGAATAAAGATTCTCCTTCTATGGTCTTCCTGTCCGAGCTGTCTACAATACTTAGCTTATTGAGCACCGTGTTGCATATACCGATCACTTTATAGCCATTGCCCCAAAGAGAGGATGCAATTGAATTGGTGGCGACGATATTTTTTGCTTTGACTTGTTTATAGTCTTTATAAGTGCCCACCCAGTCCACCTGGTCCTGGGAAGCCAACAGATCGGGTATCAGCATGAACTGCTCGCCAAAAGCGCCATAGCTCTGCAGTTGGTTATAGCCCCCGAAGAGCAGCGCTTCGACGTCTGCCGAGGTTTTGATCTGGTCGGGTGTTGCACTGTTCTGCGGCAAGACCTCCAGCTTTTTATTACAGGAAGGCGCGATTAAAAAGAAGGCGGCGATGGTACTTATATATAATGCTTGTTTCATTTCGATGTCTTTTAAATGAACGGGAGATTGCTTAGAATTTAACATTTAATCCGACCGTAAATGTCTTTGCCTGGGGGATGGTATAAAAATCCTGTCCGCCGGCGATATTGCTCACAACATTGGTATTGACTTCCGGATCTCCAGGGTACTTGGTGAAGGTCAGGAGGTTGACGCCGCTAATATAGATCCTCGCGGATTTGATCCCGATGGATTTAATGGCCGATCCTGGCAGGGTATACCCGAACGTAACGTTCTTCATGCGTAAATAATCTCCTTTGTATAACCAGCGGGTGGAAGCGCCATCGGCGCCGGAACCGAAATTATAGCCTATGCGGGGCACATTGGTGACATCCCCTGGTTTCTTCCAGGCGTTCAGAAGATCGATTGTCTGATTGTCGAAGCCGTTGTAAAATCCGGCGGTCATGTAATTACCGCCCCCGTTATAAATCTTATTGCCAGTGACGAAGTAGAAAAAGACACTGAGATCAAGACCTTTGAACGAAAAGGTGTTGGTTATTCCGCCCGTATAATCGGGAGTGTATTTGCCTACTACCATTCGGGCTGCTTTTTTATAAATATTGGTGGTCTTGCCGGTGCCGTCATCATACAATGCATCCCCGGTGGCAGGGTCGACCCCAACCAGTTTTTGCAAATAGAAGGTGCCGATTGGCTGTCCTTCTATGGCCCTCTGCTCACCACTCTGGATGATCTGGCCCTGAATGTTACCTACCCTGTTCTTATTGTAGGCAATATTGAAAGACGTCGTCCACTTGAAAGCGCCGGTCAGGTTCTGTGAAGTAATGGCGAATTCAACACCCTGGTTATTCAAAATGCCGATATTGTGGTAAAGGGAGGCGACTCCGGAAACGGAGCTGTAATATCCGGTCGTTAATGGGATATTGGTGTTAAGCAGCAAGTCCGTGGTATGTTTATGATAATAATCCAATTCGCCGGTGATCCTATTCTTTAGTATCCCGAAATTAACACCGACGTCTACCTGGGCGCTTTTTTCCCAGTGGAGATCTCCGCTGCCCAACTGGCTGGGGCTGAAGCCCGGTAGGTTTGGATAGTTGGTGACGGAATACAGGGACTGGAATTGATTTTCGCCAATTTCCGAGTTGCCTGTCAAACCATAGCTGGCCCTGAGTTTCAGGAAGCTGAGCATCCTGGACTCTTTTAAGAAATTTTCTTCCGAGAGGACCCAGCCTGCAGACACGGAGGGAAAATTGCCATACCGGTGGGAAGGGGCGAATCTCGAGGAGCCATCGATTCGGTCGCTGACAGACAAAAGGTATTTGTCCTTAAAACTGTAGTTGGCCCTTAAAAAATACGATAGGAACGTATACCTGTAATTAGTTACGGCAGCGCTGGTGATACTGGTTGCGCCATTTAGATTTTTAATCGCATCCGAAGCAAACTTTTCTCCCGTGGCATAGCTATGCTGGTAGTCGTTCTGCAGGTAGCTCATCCCTGCTACCGCTGTGAGTTTGTGATTTTCCCCGATGACTGGATTGAAAGAGAAATAGTTATTGGTATTTAAGCTGACGCTCTGAGAGGTTACCAGGGCGGCTTTACCGATGCCGGCCCCATCCTGGGATTGCTTGCCTGAAAATTCGTTTTCGTTGAGGTTGAGGATATCCGTCCCGAACTCCGACTGGAAAGACAAGGAAGGCAATATTTTAAGGTTGCCGTAAGCGCTGCCGATGGTCCGGAAGGTGACCTGCTTGTCGAAATCATAGAGGGCGTCGAATATGCCGCTGGGGTACAGGGTCTTTCTGTTCGGCAGACCGGTGGCCGGGTCGATCAGGGGAGAAATAGGTATTTGCGCAACCAATTGGCCTGGTGTCGAAAAGGCATTGTCATTAGTGACCCGGTCGAGTTGAGAACGGTCGACAGCCAAGTTGAGCCCGAAGGTGAGCTGGTCCGATACGGTATGATCGATATTGAACCGGGCGCCATACCTGCTGAATTTATTGTTGATAACGATGGCGTCCTGTGTATTATAAAATCCTGACACAAAAAAACGTGTTTTGTCACTGCCGCCGGTCGCCGAAAGGTTGACCTGGTTCGAGGGGGCGTCCTTATGGTATAATTGTTTTTGCCAGTTGCTGTTGACAGCCGCATGACGCCAGTCAGTGCCGAGGGAATACTGGTCCAGGGTCGGCTCATACAGCCCCGTTTTATAGTAGTTAATGGAGCTGTCCAGCGAAGGGAAACCATTTATGTTATTGGCGAAATCATAGGTGCCGTCACTGATGGCGGCTTGCTCTATAAGGCCGACATATTGTTTTGCATCCAGAAAATGCCATTTCCTGGCCGGGTTGCTGATGCTGTGGCTGGTATTCAGTTCTATAACCGTTTTCTGTCCCGTCTTTCCTTTCTTGGTGGTGATCAGGACGACGCCATTGGCGCCCCGTGCCCCATAGATCGCGGCGGCAGACGCGTCTTTCAACACATCGATGGATTCGATATCGTTGGGGTTGATATCCGCCAGCGGATTGGTATCGTCATTGTTGCCATCGGACAAACTGGACGTAGTTACCGGAAGACCATCCACCACATAAAGAGGCTGGCTGCTGGCCGAAATAGAGGAGATCCCCCGGATACTGACCTGGATGGCCTGTCCCAACTTACCGCTGCCGGATGTTACGACTACGCCGGGGGCCTTCCCCTGTATGGCGGATTCAAAACTGGGTGCCGGGAAATTCTCTATGTCTTTGGAATTTACCTGGGAAATGGAGCCGGTAATGTCCTTTTTCAGGGCCTTCCCATAACCCACGACCACCACCTCGTTCAGGGCTTTTGTGGAGGTGGCCAGGGAAATGACCAGCGGATCGGAAGACGAACCGATCGGAACGTCCTGATCTTCATAGCCGATGTAGGAAAAACGGAGACTGGTGGCCTTGGGGCTCACCTTGATGCTAAAACTGCCATCGGGCCCCGACAGACCGTTGGCCTTGGAGCCCCTGGCGCTGATCGTGACTCCCGACAGGGGGGAATGGTCTTTCGCATCGATGATCTTGCCATAAATTTGTTTGGATTGCCCGAATAAGGTCGTAAAATGGAATAGAATAATCCCAAGTAAGTAGAGTAGTTTTCTCATAATAATAAGTAGTGTTGACTGGTTGATGACGAATTTATACTAAAATCGACTAGGGTCTTTGGGGAGTTTTTATTGATTTTTGATTAAATGCAGAGAAAATGTGATAAATGCTGCAGCGTTTTTTCATGGGGATATAAAATATTATATGTATATTAGATAGATTGATCCCATATCTGAGGAAGACCGCTATCTTATGAAACTGGCAGGTGGTAGAAGGACCCTTATACTTATATATGAGGTACAGGATAGTCATAGCAATCAGCGTCCTGCTGATTTTTAATGTCTCCTCCCTTTCGGCCCAGAGAGTATTGTACTGCGCTCCCGCTGAGGACCGGTTCACGCTCCGGGTGGAACTGGCAGGGAGGGCCGGGTCTTATTATTGGGTCCAAACGGCCAAAAAAGTAGGTTCCCGCGAAGAATTGCAATTTGAAATTTATGATGAACGGATGAAGCCCGTGAATACTGTTCCCTTTCTTTCCTTTTCAGATACGGCCCTCAAAGAATACCTGGTCTTTAGCGAGAGCTATTTTGAGCAGCTGGCGCTCGTAGCCGGTCCCGGGCCTAAGACAACCAAGGTCCTGGTGAAGCGCTATGACCCCGGGGGCAGTGCCTGGGGAGAAGCCAGGAGGGTCGCTTCCTTCCCTTTTATCGAATCCGGCAATAGTTTCCTCCTGGTGCGATCCGCCGACCGGACCCGGATCCTGCTGCTGGGATTTGAATCGCTGACGTCCTCCGCGCCCCGGCTGCATGCTATCTTATTCGATCAGGACTGGCGAACCCTGTATGACAGGGTCTATCATCACCCCTATATTACCCAGCCGATGATACAGGACGATTTCACCAATTATCCGCTGGAAAATTATGACAAAGGACCGGTGAAGCTGGCCAATAACGGTCAGTGGTTAATGGAATCCCCTTCCAGGACCAACCTCAATTATTTGCTGTTCCATTTCAATGCGGAGGACACCGGCGTTTCTTATAAGGAGATGAACCTGCCCCCTTCTTCCACCATGGAAGATGTGGACCTGTCCATCAGTAATGAACGGGAAGAAGCGTCTGCTGCGGTGCTGTCCACCTTACATTATGATGTGCTTAAAAATGTGCGGGTGGTGCATTATTCCATGCATGGTAAATCCTTCGATTTCGATTCTTCTTATCGGTTGAGCACGTTGATATCCGGTAAGATCAAGGAGGACAATGTGGTAAAGGAAAGTTTTATGGCGGTGCCGGGCAATGGGTTTCTCCTGCTGAAAGAATATGGAAGGCCGTTCACGGATTGGTATGAAGAGGGAACTCTCTATACCGATGAGCAATGGGACCCGGCCTTTCTGTTCGCGGAGAATAATATCCCCGATAATGGGGTTCGTCGGCCGGTCCTCCGGGATGGTTATGCGAAATACCGCACTCTGGGCCCTTTGGGGGGCAGTCATGAGCGGGGGGATCTGGGGCTTTTCTATTTCCCGTCCAGCAGGGGTGACAGTGCCTGGAGCGGGATGATCAGCAAGGAGCAGGTGACGGAACTGAACTCGCCCAACCTGTCCTACCTGATGGTGCCGGTGAGAAACAAACTCTTTTTCTTATACAATAGTTTTTTCAGGGGGGAAGACCCTTATGCCACTACCACGATCCTGGACCATCGCGGCGAGCTGCTTCCCGAAGCGGGTGTGCTGTTCTGGAAGTTCAAAAAGACCAATTTGCATTTCCAGCAATCCCGGCAGATCTCCGAAGAAGAAGTGGTGATCCCTTATGATAATTATTACCGGAGAAATGGATTCGCCATCGTTCACTTTTAAATCTACTGCTTCCGGACTACGCAAAAAATTAGCGACGACCCCCGTTTTTTTTCAAAATGGGCAGGGATTACTAGTTAACTTCAGGAATCAAAACTATGCTGTCCATGAGAGTAGGATCAACTATCTATCAACGCCTGCAAAGGACCGTCCGGCAATGGGGTAAGACACTCCTGCTATTACCGGCCTTTACCAGCCCTGTTTTATGGGGCGCTGCCCAATCAACACAAAAACCGCCGCTGCATGGTAGTCACTGGATGGCCGTTACAGGCAAACCTCTGGCGGCCGAAGCCGGAGCGCAGATCTTCCAGAAAGGCGGGAATGCGATCGACGCGGCCTGTGCCATGCTGGGAGCTGTCTGTACCATGTGGGATGTATTGAGCTGGGGCGGGGAAACGCAGGCTGTTATCTATAATCCGAAGACCGGCAAGGTGATCTCTATCGATGCGCTGGGTTTTGCTCCCACGGGCGCCACACCGGCCTTCTTCAAGAGCAAGGGGTATAATTTTCCTCCGGAATATGGTCCGCTGGCGGCTGTTACACCGGGTACTCCCGGCGGACTTTGTTACATGCTGGCGGAATACGGCACGATGAGCCTGAAAGAAGTATTGGCCCCTGCCATGGAAATGGCCAAAGGATATGCCATTGAAGCCCAAACAGCCAACAGCTTTGAAGGCCAGAAAAGACGGCTGAAGGAATGGCCATACAGCAAAGCCTTATTTCTCACGCATCCCGGAGAGAAAAGAGAAGCTCCGGAAGCGGGGGAAGTCTTCGTGCAGAAGGACTTGCTGGAGACGCTGACCAAAATGGTGGAAGCGGAACAGGATGCCCTGAAGCATAAAAAGACGCGGAAGGAAGCTATCTATGCGGCCTACGACCGATTCTACAAAGGCGATATCGCGAAGGAGTATGTTCGTGGTTGCCAGGAGCAGGGCGGATTGATCACGATGGAGGATCTCGCTGCCTGGAAGCCTATCGAGGAAGAACCTACGCACGTCAATTACAAAGGCATCGAAGTCTATAAACTGCAGCAATGGACGCAGGGACCGGCTATGCTGCAGAGCCTGAACATACTGGAGAACTTCAACCTGAAAGATATGGGATATAACAGTACCCGTTATATCCACACCGTATACCAGGCGATGAACCTGGCTTTCGCCGACAGGGACTTCTATTATGGGGATCCTTATTTTGCGACGAACCAGCCGATGAAGGGGCTGTTGAGCAAAGAGTATGCAAAGGACCGGGCCAAACTCATCGATTACGATCATAACGACGCCCTGGCGGCTCCCGGTGATCCCTATCCGTATGAAGGGAAGACCAATCCATTTACCGAACTGCTGAAGGAAAGGGCCCGGATGAGCCAGTCTCCACCCCGTAGCGGCAAGGATGCGCCCAGCACAGGCGGAGCTATGAACGCCTCTAGCGGATTTCCGGATGGCATGCCCGGGGCGACTGCCCGTGATCTCGCTTTCGATCATACCAATTCCGGCGGACCGGTGAATGAAGAGCTGTATCATGACCGGCTGTGGCGCGGCACGACCAGCATCGAAGCGGCCGATAAGGACGGGTGGGTGATCTCCGTCACACCCAGTGGCGGCTGGACTCCTGCCTGTGTGGCGGGACATACGGGGGTGGGTATGAGCCAGCGTATGCAAAGTTTTGTGCTGGACTCTATCATCGACCCTTTCAATGTGGTAGCTCCGCATAAAAGACCCCGGGTGACCCTGACACCCAGTATGGCATTGAAGGACGGCAAGCCTTTCCTTTGCTTCAGCGTGCAGGGCGGCGACACGCAGGACCAGAACTTACTGCAGTTCTTCCTGAATATCGTTGAGTTCGGCATGACCGTGCAGGAGGCGACCGAGGCGCCGAATATCAATTCCGATCAACTATGGTTGTCCCTGGGCGGCGAACGGACGGATGACCGCCGGCCCCGTCCCGGACATATCCTGCTGGGAAATGAGACGCCGCCCTATGTGCGGCGGGATCTGCGGAAGATGGGCTATATAGCCACCTATGGCGACCGCACCAGCGGACCTATCAATGCGATCTATATCGATGCCAAACATGGTACGCTATGGGGTGGCAGCAGTAATAACGGAGAAGACTACGGCATCGGCTGGTAATTCCGATCAGCTGTAGCTGTCTTTGGGCGGTGAACGGACGGGCTATTTAAAATTACCTTTGAAAGTATTTTTGAAATGAACAAAATCCCGGATGGATACTTGCTGTACATATGGGTTGTCCGGGTGATTTTTGATATACTCCTGATGATAATCCTCTGCCGGGTAAAAGGCCGAGAAGGGTACCACCTCTGTGACGATCCTGCCTGAATATTTTCGTGCTGCCGTCAGACGGCTTATTTCTTCGTCGATGATCTTCTTTTCGGCTTCGTTACGGTAGAATGCAATGGACCGGTACTGCGTGCCTTCGTCGGGGCCCTGCCGGTTGAGCTCGGTAGGGTCCTGGCTGGCAAAAAATGCCGCTACCAGGGTGGCATACGATATTTTGGCCGGATCATAATAGACCTGCACCGTCTCTGCATGCCCGGTGGTTCCGGAGCCGACTTTTTCATAATCGGGATGCTTGTCCCTTCCTCCTGCATAACCTGACACGGCGTCCCTGACCCCAACCAGGCTCTGGAAGACAATCTCGGCATGCCAGAAACAACCTTCTGCAAAATCTGCTACCGCCTCATTCGGGGAAGGCCTGCTGTTTTCCGCGGCGGGGATGGCTACTTCCTGTGTTTGCGTCCGGCCGCAGGCGACCAGGGTGAAAAGCGCCAGAAAAGTGAAAGCGAAATATTTCATTATAGAGATAATTTTAATGCGGTTCAATGAGCGCTGATGGGAGGTTTACCCCCCTCCGGCACGAAAATAAGGGCGGCGCTGTTCATGCAATATCTTTTGCCGGTAGGGGAAGGTCCGTCATTAAAGACATGCCCCAGATGCGATCCGCTCTTACTGTCCACTACTTCCCATCTTTCCATGCCATCGCTGTTGTCTTTGACCAGTCTGACTGCATCCGGGCTAATGGGAGCAAAGAAGCTGGGCCATCCGGTATGGGAATCGAATTTGGTATCGGAACTGAATACCGGTTGCAGGGTGGCTGCAGAGTAATAGATGCCTTTCTTATAAAAATGGTCATACTTCCCTGTACCAGCTCTTTCTGTTCCCTGCTGCCGGAGTATATAATATTGATCCGGAGTGAGTTGCTCTTTCCACTGGGCATCGGTATGGACTATGGGGTAGGTGGTTTTGGAAGTAGCGACGGGCGGGTCCGGGTATTTTGCGGACCTGGATTGAGCCGCCGAACAGAAGGTATTCAGGGTCAGGGCTGCTGAAAGTATAAAGAGGAGAGCGTATTTCATATGCTTGTTTTATTACTATCATTAACGAAATAAGAGGCAGAAGGGTTTTCCGATTATGTTAAAAAACCTTTCACCGGCATGCAACATTTTTTGGCCGGAGAGACTTTGGCGTGCGCAAAGTCCTGGGCGCTTCTGTGGCCAATCCGGTAAAGAGTCTGCGAACGGAAGGGTGACAGCAAAGAGCCTGCGGCAATGCCCGGAAAATACCACTTTCCGGGCATTGTGCGTATCGAAAAGATTAACTAGCTTTATTTGATTTCCTATTTGTTCAATCCTGCCTACCTGTCAACCTGCAACTTTTGCTTTCATTGGTGTATTACCCGGACCACAGAGCTATCTGTTAGGTAACGAATTTTTATTATCCTTAAATCAAAAGAATGCCTGCAAACAATCTTTTCAAGGCTGCTATTCTCACAGCCCTGCTTGTCGTTATTGTCATCGGCGGCTGGGAGATCTATCTGAGGCATAGCGGAATTACCATTTCCTATGATAATGGAAAAGAGCTATGGGCCGACAAAAGGGCGATGGTCTACGAACCTTCCGGTAAAACCACCGTCTTTATAGGATCTTCCCGGATCAAGTTCGACCTGGATATCGACACCTGGCAGCAGGTTACGGGAAGGCATGCCGTGCAACTGGCGATCGAAGGCTCCTCCCCGAGGCCTGTCCTGACGGACCTGGGCAACGATCCCGGGTTTAAAGGCAAACTGGTGGTGGACGTTACGGAAGGATTATTCTTTTCGACGGATAAGTATAACCTCGAAAAGCCCGAAACGAATGTGGCCTGGTACAAGAGCCGTACGCCTGCGCAAAAGGCCAGCTTCCTGTTGAATCATGTGCTGGAATCTCAATTCGTCTTCCTGGATGAAGCGTCTCTTTCCCTGAATGCGCAGTTGAATAAATTGCCGGTGCCCAATCGACCCGGGGTATTCGTATTTCCGACCTTCCCGATGGATTTCAGACATACCGGTTTTGACCGCCAGAATAAAATGACGGCAAAATTCCTGGCCGATACCAGCTTGCAGCACCAGGTGCAGAATATATGGGTATTCGTTATGAAGATGGGTAAAAATGCGCCGCCGCCGAAAGAAGATCCTGTGCCTCCGATCATGCGGTCGGTACAAGCAGCGGTCGATAAGATACGGGCCAGGGGCGGGGAGGTCGTATTTGTACGGACTCCTTCCAGCGGACCCTTCTGGGGGGGTGAACAGCATGCTTTTCCCCGAACAAAACTCTGGGATCCCCTGCTCGCGGCTACCCATTGTACAGGTATCCATTTTGCCGACTACCCGTCTACCGATCATTTCATATGTCCGGAATGGTCTCACCTGAGCCCACAGGATGCTGTATTATACACACGGGCGCTGATCGGGCAACTCCCCCGGTCTTTTGTACAATAAAATTTTCATGGTTACTCCAAACTGACTGTATCATGGTATTCAACTCTTATACTTTTATCGCATTTTTTGTCATTGTCCTGATCCTGCACAATCTTCCTTTTTCCTGGAAAGTGAAGAAGATCAATTTATTGCTGGCGAGCTATGTCTTTTATGCCGCCTGGAACCCTCCTTTTATCTTCTTATTATGGCTGTCGACGGTAATTGATTATTTCGTGGGGAAGGCCCTGTACACGCAGACGAACGTACATAAGAAGCGGGTGCTGCTGGTGATCAGCCTGATCGGCAACCTGGGAATGCTCTGCTTCTTCAAATACGGCACCTTTTTGCTGGATAACTTTGTCAACCTGGTGGGTGCGCTGGGCATCCATTATCATCCGGCCAGGCCGAATATCATTTTGCCGGCAGGGATCTCCTTTTATACTTTCACGACTTTGTGTTATACGATCGACATGTATCGGAAGGAGAGTAAACCCGTGCGGTCGCTGCTGAATTTTTCTTTGTTCGTGACCTTCTTTCCTCACCTGGTGGCAGGTCCCATCGTGCGCCCTCCCCAGTTGGTGCCCCAGTTCGAAACGCCCCGGAAGGCCGACAAGCGGCAGTTGATGGAAGGACTGTTCCTGTTGTCGCTGGGCCTGTTCATGAAAGTAGTGCTGGCGGACAGCATGCTTTCGGCTTCCGCCGATTCGGTCTTCAATGCACCTGGGTCTTTGCCTGCGCTGGATGCCTGGATGGGCATGCTGGCCTTTAGCGGGCAGATATTCTTCGACTTCGCCGGTTATTCCACCTGCGCGATCGGGGTGGCCTTATGCCTGGGCTTTGCGCTGCCGCAGAATTTCCGCTTCCCCTATGCGGCTACCGGGTTTTCCGATTTCTGGCGGAGATGGCATATTACTTTATCATCCTGGTTGCGGGATTATTTATATATACCCTTGGGGGGTAATCGTAAGGGTCCTTTCAGGACCTATATCAACCTGATGCTTACGATGTTGCTGGGAGGACTCTGGCATGGAGCGAACTGGACCTTTGTCGCCTGGGGCGGATTGCATGGACTGTATTTATGGGTGGAGAAATTTTTTACGGACCGGAAGGGGGAGGCCCGTTCCTTATCGGCAGATAAAGGATATGTCGTCGAGGCATCTGCAGGAGCGGGATCTTCGCTCGCCCATCTCCCCCCTGTCCTGCCGAAAATTGCCCGGATGCCGGAAGAACCCCCTGCGGCGATGTTCAATACCCGCTGGGCGGGTTGGCCCTATGCGCTGTTCACCTTCTTCCTGGTGAATATCACCTGGGTATTCTTCCGGGCTTCCACTTTCAGCGGGGCCGGTAATATACTGCGATCCCTATTCGGGATGGTGCATGGTGCAGCTCCCTTACTGACCACCCTGGCGATGATCAAGGTAACGGTGATCATCACGATCATGCTGGTCCTGCACTGGTTGTTGCGGAATACCCGGGTATTGGACCTGGCTCATCGCCTCCCCTGGTGGCTGACGGGCCTGATCTGGTCTTCGATGGTGATCCTGCTGATCCTCAGCCAGGAGAGCAGCAGCTCCTTTATTTATTTTCAGTTTTAACCCCATTATCGCGCATCCCAGCGAAACCATTTTATGCCCAGCGTGGTAAACAGGACCGAGTAACCCAGGGTGACCAGCAGGGCTATCGAAGTCTGGTTGTTCCAGGTAGCGGGCTCCAGTCCGGCGGCAACGATGCTTTTCACTGCGCCGTAGGGCGACCATTTGACGATGTCCCCGATCTCTTTACCCAATACGCCCAATTGGGCGAACATGCCGATCATGATAAAAGCGAAATAGACGAGCCGGGTGGTGGCGCTGACCGTCTCCGGGTTTTTGATCAGGCCCACGATCACCTGTCCCAGGCTCAGGTATACGGCTCCACCTACAATGGCCATTGCCATCCCGAAGGCATAACCGCCGGAGCTGATCGTGATATTGTCATATTTATACCCTACGATAAAGAGTACCATGGCCATAAGGATGATCATGATCAGTTGCACGATGAGACGGCTCATTATAATCGACCAGGAGGGGGCGGGCGCCACACGGAGCCGCTGGAAGATGCCTTTGTCCCGGTCGCGGGCCATGGAATTGGAATAGCCCATCAACCCGATGGCTGTGAGGCCGACGGTGATGCAATTGGAAACGACAAAAGCTCCGCCGAACTTTTCAACCAGTGGTTTCCAGGAAATGAGGATAAGCACAGGCACGAGGATCACCAGAATGGATGACCGGCGGTTGCGCCACTGGGTCATAAGGTCGGCGCGGAGCAGGGACGTGAATACGGTAGAGATGGATGGTATGTTCGTTTGCATATTGCAGTCTTTTAGAAATGAAATCGGATGCCGCGGCAGGCGCCGCCTCAGGAACGCACACTGTTGCCGGTGAGCCCTATGAATACGTCTTCCAGGGTGATCTTCCCTTTGCGGGAGGCGCGGATAACCTCGGGACGGTCACGGTTGCTGTCGATCAGCGACTGGGGCGTATCGATGGTGATCACCTGTCCGTGGTCGATGATAGCGATACGATCGCATACTGATTCCGCTTCTTCCATGGAATGGGTGGTTAGCAGGATGCCGTGCCCTTTGTCGCGCATGGCCTCAATTCTCTCCCAAAGCTGCCGGCGGGATTGCGGATCGAGACCCGTGGTAGGTTCATCCAGTAAGACCAGCCGGGGATCGTGGATCGTGGCAATGACCAGGGATACCCTCTGTTGCTGACCTCCGGAGAGCTGTCCATAACGTTTGTTCGCAGCGTCCTGTAATTTGATGCCGGAAAGAATGGATTCCAGTTGATCTTTCGATAGTTTGATCCCATAGATACCGGCATATAATTGAATGATCTCCGCTACCGTGAGTTCCGGCTGGAAACTGGTAGCCTGTAGTTGTACGCCCATGCTGGCACGGGCATGCATGGGTTGCTCCCGGATGGAATAACCGGCCACTTTGATGGCGCCGGACTTTGGCTTCAGTAAGCCTTCCACGGCGCTCAGGGTGCTTGTTTTACCGGCGCCGTTCGGACCCAGTAATCCGAAGATCTCTCCCGGCTGTACCTCGAAGCTGACGTTGCGTACGGCTTGAAAATTGCCATAAGAGACGTTCAGGTTTTCCACCTGCAGCACGGGGATGGTAGACGAATGGTTCATATACGCTAAGGTAGGGCCTTGATGAGGATGGAGCAACGATTTCACGGTAGTTTTGTCCAAATTTAGGTCCGGATCCCGGCTCTTTTTCTTAAATTCATAATAAAAAATTTTTATGCGAAAGTTAGCCCTTATCATTATTGTCATCCTAATGGCAACTGCCACCGGCTTGAAAGCCCAATCCCTACAGAACACTTCCTGGAAAGTTTATATCGACGCTTTACATGATACCATTACGCTCCATATCGGGAAAGACTCCAGTTTTGTTACCGATAGCGGGGGAGACGTGGTGGTCCGTTCAGTTTGTAAAGTAAAAAAGGATACCCTGAGCCTCAGGGATTATGAAGGAAAGTATTTTTGCCCGGACGGGGAAGGCGTTTATAAAGTAGCGGTAACTGCGGACGCTCTTAGTTTTACGCTGGTCAATGATCCCTGTGAGGGAAGGAATAGCTCGATCAGCGGGACTAAATGGATAAGGGTGACGGACAAACATTGATTCGTGGGAGTACGTGCAAATAAAAAAAAGGCCGCGGAACAACTCGCGGCCTTTTGTACAAATGAAACTTATATAGAACTTATAACTTCGTTACAATGGTATTCTCAGTAACCATCGTGTTGACTGCGAACTGACGAACGATCTCATTTTCTCCGTTACGGATAACGAAAGTAGGGTGAATATCTGTTTCTTCTTTCTGGAAATAGACAGACTTTACAAAATGAGCGTCATTGAACTGTTTGCGGTAAACTACTTCTCCGTTATCATTCTTAATGATCAGCCAGAATTTTGCGGCAGTAGGATTTTCCAGTGCTACACGGAAAACTACGCTGTTATCATTCGTTCCAACGTACTGAACATTTACCTGTTCGTCGTTGAGAGTAGAAGACTTTTTACCACCATTTGCCTGGCTGGTTAAAGGATTGCTAACGAAAAGAACAATGGCTGCCACAGCTACAGTGACTGCTTTTACTACACGGGTGCTTACAAAATTAGTGTTCATATTATTTTTTTATATTTTACGAAGTTTGGCGGCAGGCAATACGTGAAGCAAAATGGCGAGCAAGGATGGCGGAAGCAAGGAGGTTAGACGATTTGTATTATCGGGCGGGAAGCAATCATCTGAATCGTTATACAAATATAAACCCGATTACAGGGGCGTACAAGCCGTGTTTTCCTGTTTTTTATCACCTCAACCATAAATAGACACGAGTTAAGATATTGTAAATAAGAATGTTATGCTCCTTTTTAACATGATGACCAACCCTTTTTTGACCAAGTATGTTTTTTTTCATAATTTGAATAAATGAATGACATTATTAAGAAATATAGCAACGGAGAGATCACTATCATCTGGAAGCCTGCTGTATGTCAACATTCTACTATTTGCTGGAAAGGAGCTGCCGGTCTGCCGGAGGTCTTTAATCCCCAGGAAAAACCCTGGATCAAACCATTGGCAGCCACTACGGAACGAATTATCGAACAGATAAAAAAATGTCCTTCCGGCGCCCTGAGTTATCTTGTGAACGAACCGTCAACACCGAACGAAATAACGGGGGACGAATTTTAACAGTTCAACTACCATTACTATTTATGAAGAGATTACTGATTGCAGCAAGCACCTTATTAGTGAGCCTGCTGACCTGGGGACAGGAAAATGCCCTCTGGATGCGGTACCCTGCCATTTCCCCCGATGGCCAGACCATCCTGTTCAGTTACAAGGGAGATATCTATAAAGTGCCTGCCGCCGGAGGAACGGCCATTCCCCTTACGATCAGTGAGTCTTATGAATTTGCGCCGGTATGGTCGCACGATGGCAAATCTATTGCTTTTGCCTCCGACCGCTACGGCAATTTCGATGTATTCATTATGCCGGCTACCGGCGGAGAAGCCCGCCGCCTCACCTTTCACTCGGCGAATGAGATCCCCAGCAGCTTTACCGGGAATGATAAACAAATCCTATTCTCCGCCACCCGGCAGGACCTGGTGACCAATGCCCAGTTCCCTATCGGCCTGATGAGTGAATTATACAGTGTTCCGGTAGGCGGAGGCCATGTCAGTCAAATGCTGCCCATTCCCGCATTGGAGGCAACGGTGAATTCCACGGGCGAGCAGTTGATCTATGAAGACCTGAAAGGATATGAGAGTGACTGGCGCAAACATCATACCTCCTCCGTGGCAAGGGATATCTGGCTCTATGATCTGAAAGCCAGAAAATATAGCCGCCTCACTACTTTTAACGGAGAAGACCGCAACCCTGTCTTCGATTCCAATGACCAGGACTTCTATTATCTCAGCGAGCAGAGTGGGTCTTTCAATGTCTACAAAAGCTCTTTACAGGCCCCCTCCTCTTCGACGGCCCTGACTCATTTCACCAAGCACCCGGTGCGCTTCCTCACCCATGCGGGAGACAATACCCTCTGCTTTGGGTTTGACGGGGAAATCTACACGAAGAAAGGATCGGGAGAACCGCAGAAAGTGAATATCCGCATTGCGGAAGACGGCAGGTTCGCCCTGGAAAAGATCCTGCCGGTGAACGGAGGGGTGACAGAAATGAAGCTATCTCCCAATGGCAAAGAGATCGCTTTTGTTTTCCGGGGCGAGATCTTTGTGACCAGTGTTACAGGGGGCATCACCAAACGGATCACCAATACACCCTGGCAGGAGAGAAGCGTCAGCTTTAGCCCCGACGGGCGCACCCTGCTTTTTGCCGCTGAAAAAGGCAGTAACTGGAATATATATACGTTATCCATCAACCGGAAAGAAGAACCTTATTTCTACGCTTCTACCGTATTGAAGGAAGCTACCGTGGTGGCTACGCCGGAAGAGGAATTCCAGCCCGCTTATTCCCCTGATGGTAAAGAAGTAGCCTACCTGGAGAACCGGACGACCTTAAAAGTGATGAACCTGGCCAGCCAATTATCCCGCACCATTCTGCCTGCCGACAAGAACTATTCCTATGCGGATGGGGACCAGTATTACCAATGGTCGCCGGATGGGAAATGGTTTCTCGTACAATTCGGTCCTCCCGAAAGAGTGCAAACCCCGGAAGTAGGGCTGGTCTCCGCCAACGGTAAGGCGGAAGTGATCAACCTGACCCTGAGCGGCTATGACGATGTGTACCCCAAATGGACCCTGGACGGGAAAATGATGATCTGGGGATCCGACCGGGATGGCGCACGCGTACAGGCCGGTTATCCCGTGACAGCCGATGTATTTGGTATGTTCTTTACCAAAGATGCGTTCGACCGGGCAAAGCTTTCTAAAGAGGAACTGGCCCTGTTGAAAGAGCAGGAAGAGAAAAAAGAAAAAGATGCGAAGGATGCGGAGGCAAAGAAGGGCAACGCGAAGAAAGACGCTAAAAACGGAAAAGGGAAGGACTCGACTAAGAAAGATTCTGCGATCAAAGAGATCAAGATCGACTGGGACCATCTCACCGACCGCAAGCTCAAACTGACGACCCATACCTCCGATGCGGCTGACTGGCTTTTGTCGAAGGATGGGGAGAAACTATATTACCTGACCCGTTTTGAGAAAGGATATGATCTGTGGATGACGGAACTGCGCACAAAGGAGACGAAATTGTTTGCAAAGCTGGGCGCCCGCTATGCTGGTATGGAATTATCGGCCGATGGAAAATCCATCTTCGTACTGGCGGAAGGAAAGATCACTAAGATCGATGCAGAGAGCGGCAAGGCGGAACCCGTATCCATCAATGGGGAAATGACGCTGAGGTACGCGGAAGAAAAAGCCTATATTTTCGATCATGCCTGGCGTCAGTTGAAAGAGAAATTTTATGTCGTCGACCTGGGAGGAGTGGATTGGGATTTCTATTATAAAGCCTACAGAAAATTCCTTCCCTCCATCAATAACAATTATGATTTTGCGGAAATGCTCAGTGAAATGCTGGGAGAGCTGAATGCCTCGCATACTGGCTCCGGTTATTTCGGGCATACTCCGCCGACCGGGGACCGGACCGCCAGCCTGGGGATCTTCTACGATTACAGCTATACGGGAGAGGGTCTGAAGATCGCCGAAGTCATTGCCGGTGGTCCCCTGGACAAATCGGATTCGAAGATCAGGCCGGGTATCGTCCTGGAAAAGATAGACGGCGAACCGATCACGGATTCTGTCGACCATTACCAATACCTGAATCGTAAAGAGGGCAAACTGATCTTATTATCTTTATATGACCCCGTTGCTTCTACCCGCTGGGAAGAAACGACCAAACCCATTTCTTTGGGGGAGGAGAGCGAATTGCTTTACAAACGATGGGTGGATCTCCGGCGCAAAGAGACCGACTCCCTCTCGCAGGGTAAGATCGGGTATATCCATGTTCGCGCCATGGATGATGAGAGCATGCGTACCGTATTTGAAGAAGCCCTGGGAAGGAATATCGGGAAGCAGGCTATCATCGTCGACACCCGTTTCAATGGCGGCGGCAATATTCATGAGCAGCTTTCCGATTTCCTGAACGGGAAAAAATATTTCGATGTCATTCCTCACGGGCAGTACGTAGGTTCCGAACCCTTCGATAAATGGGTGAAACCCTCCATCGTACTTATCGGGGAGTCCAACTATTCGGACGCCCATTTGTTCCCCGCAGCTTATAAGCTGAAGAATGTGGGTTTGACATTGGGAATGCCGGTGCCGGGCACGGGTACTTTTGTCTGGTGGGAAGATCAGATCGATCCGTCCTTATACTTTGGTATGCCGATGGGCGGCTGGCGGGCTCCCGACGGACGATTCGAAGAAGGCCACCAACTGGAGCCGGATATACTCGTTCGCAATGCACCCGATACCTTGTCCGCCGGTCATGACCAACAGATCGAGGCGGCGGTGAGGGAGTTGTTAAAGAAGTGATGTGCATGGGTCCGGATTGGCTATAACTTTCGCAATAAGGCGGTTACGAATTTTTCGATAGCCGCCTTATTATTATTGAAGAACAGAACCGGCTCTATCAATTCCAGTTCCATCAGGGTGAAGATCCCTTCCCGGATGACCCCGTCAACCCGGGCATAGAGAAAGTTCCCCGCTTGCGTATCGCCGCCGAAAATAACAGACTGCGCTGTATCCAGGATATGCTGTGCCTGCCGGATAATGGAGGGGGCCGGCTGAACGGGCACGCTGCTGCCTCCATGTTCTTCCTGTACGCGGAAGTCGCCCCGGCGGGATGTTTTTTTCACAGAATGACTATACTGATTGTCAAAAAAGATTAGTGAATACTCTCCGTCGGACAAGATCTCTTCCATAAATTCCTGTACGATGTAACTTCCTTCCTGCAGGAGCCCGTTCAGTCTTTCGGTATCTCCTGTCTGCCCGGGGGTAGTGACCCAGGTATTGCGGGCAGTGGCGGAGACACAGGGTTTGATCACAGCCTTTTTCCAATGGGTGGTAAGGAAGACCTCTTCTACATCAGCAGGTATACCCTCCTCCAGGAAACGCAGATCGGGTACAGGAATCCCCTTTGCCTGTAACCCGGACAGATACCGTTTGTCCATATTCCATTGGAGCGTCGTGATGGAATTGAATACAGGTATATCAGCTCTTTCCAGTTCTTTGAGCCAGACTTTGAACTTTTCTTTTTGGGTATGATAGTTCCAGGTGGAGCGGATCACTACGGCGGCGTAATGATGCCAGGGCGCCGCTGGTTCATCCCAGGGTATAGCCTCTGCCTGGTAACCTGCTCTGGCTAGTACTGCTATGAGCGGCGCGTCATCTGTCGTACTATCCGGTTTCGAAAGACAGGTCGCAAAGGCTATCCGTTTATTAGCAGCCACAGGCAATGGGATTAGAGGAGACAGAGCCTTTTTCAGTGGCATATCCATCATATTTCCACCATTCGAGGCCTCCTATTAATTCTTTTACCATGAAACCCAGACTAGCCAGTTTCAAACTGCCCTTGGTAGAGGCATTACAGCCAATACCATCGCAATACAGCACCATCAATTTATCTTTCGGAAGGAAAGCCGTGGTCTCCAGGTTCATTTCCTTATGCGGAATATTGATGGCTCCGGGAATATGATCTTTTGCGTAACTCTCCTGCGAACGGGCGTCTATCACCAGGAAATCTTGGATACCATTTTCCAGATCAGCGTATACGTCCGAGGCTTCCGTCTCATAACATAGCTTATGAATAAAATAGGACAGGCTGGACTCGCTCCCCTGTGGCAGGTATTGGGTGACTCTTCCCCGTGTTTGTGTCGGTGTGTGCATAGTCGTTTATTTTTTGTAATTCAAAGATATTGCTAACTTGGTGCTATCATTAGATCCTTTTCTAATAAATATAATAGTACCATTTAGAAAGTAATATGAGCAAGCAATCCCGGCAAATATCCCTTCCTTTTATCCGAATTGATAAAAAAAGTGCCCGGCCTCTTTATGAACAGCTCTATGATGGGATTCGGGAGGCGATCTTAAAAGGGTATTTGCAACCGAACGACCGCTTGCCTGCTACCCGGCTGATTGCTGAAGAATGGGGAATATCCCGGAATGTAGTGGTGCTGGCTTTTGAGCAACTGATCCTGGAAGGATATCTCCATTCCCGGTCCGGGTCAGGGAGTTTTGTTGCCGGCGATATTCCCGGGACACCTGTTCGCAATCCGGGTCGTGCTGTCCCGGAAAATGGTAGCAGGCCGGTGACTGGACGGCTCGGCGGCCCCTTCGTCCATCAACTCCGGCGGTCAGTGCTGATAAGGAATACGATGCGGGAAGAAGTGATCCCTTTCCAGACAAGCGTGCCCGCCGCAGATGCCTTCCCTTTTGCGATGTGGAGCAAACTGGCGGCCAGAGTCTACCGTTACCTGGACTTTCAGCACCTGGGCTATGATGATGCGGCCGGGCATTTACCCTTGCGGGAAGCCATCGCCGATCACCTGCGGGTGAACCGGGCGGTGAGTTGTACGGCAGACCGGGTTTTGATCGTGAACGGCTCGCAGCAGGCCCTTTCTCTGGTAGCGCAACTTTTGTTGCAGCCGGGAGATCGTTATTGGATTGAAGATCCGGGATATGTGAATGCGAGGGTCCTGTTCAATGTTAACGGCGGCCAGCCCTGCCCGGTGCCTGTGACGACAGAAGGGTTGGATATCGAATATGCTTTTCGCCATTACCCCAAAGCCAGGCTGGCTTACCTGACCCCTTCCCACCAATATCCCCTGGGAGGGACTTTGCCGCTGGCGCAGCGATTGAAATTATTGGCCTGGGCCAATGAGCACCGGCTCTGGCTTATCGAAGACGACTATGACAGCGAACTGCGTTACCAGGGTAAGCCCATTCCTTCCCTCCAGGGATTGGACCCTTACGGGAATGTAATCTATATGGGCACCTTCAGTAAAGTGTTGTTCCCAGCCTTGCGGGTAGCTTATCTCGTACTTCCCGATGAAGAACTATTCCAATCCTTCAAATTATTAAAGGCTCTGAATGACCGGCAGACGACCCTGACAGACCAGCTGATCCTGGCTGACTTTATTAAAGAAGGGCATTTTCACCGGCACCTGCGTAAAATGCGGGTATTATATAATCAGCGATTACAATACCTGCTGGGGCAGTTGAAAGAACATCTATCCGGCCATCTTTCCTTTAGCGATCCT
Organism: Puia sp.; assembly: GCA_036394375.1. Taxonomy (GTDB): domain Bacteria; phylum Bacteroidota; class Bacteroidia; order Chitinophagales; family Chitinophagaceae; genus Puia. The sequence goes on along the minus strand of DASWFF010000125.1, from coordinate 8,016 downwards.
GCTGCCGGCATGCACCTGGCTGCCTATTACAAACAACCTGTACAAGAAACTTTTTTCCTGGAGAAAGCCCGGGAAAAAGGGCTGATCCTCCATAGTATTAAGGACTATACCCTGACCCACTATGACCGGCCTGGCATTTTACTGGGGTATTCCTCTTTCCCGGAGGAAAAAATAAAGGAAGGTGTGAGGCTGCTGAAAGATGTTTTTGATAGTTGACAAAGTCATGGATTTACCCGAAGTAAAATAGTAAATTTATCAGGCTAAATAATTCTAAAATATGGAAAAGCAGTTTGATTATGTGACGAATCTGGATGTTAAATTCGGACACCTCGAAAAGATGGATATTCCTGAAATGGTCAGGGAGTGCAAGGACAAATGGTTCAACCAAACATTGACTCTGGTGAATGATAGCGTGGTGAGGTTGGGTATTGTAGAAGGGGAATACCATTGGCACAAGCACGACCTGGACGATGAATTTTTCTTTGTTCTCGAAGGCCAGCTCCTGATCGACCTGGAAGGCGAGACTATTGAATTAAATTCTAACCAGGGAATGACGATCCCAAAGGGAAGACTACATCGCACCAGGGCTCTCAAAAAGACAGTTATGCTAATGGTAGAGACCAGCGCCATTCGGCCTACCGGGGATTAAATAACTACCCATAACCTTGAAAGCCTTACAAATGTCAGCTCAAATAGATTATTGATAAATGGAATCATGCCGCAACGGTAATAATTTCTCTCCCCACTTCTCCAGGATGCGTACTAATTCATTCAGGTCGACGGGTTTGCTGAGATAGTCGTTCATGCCTTCCGCCAGGCATTCTTCCTTGTCTCCCTGCAGGACGTTGGCCGTCATGGCTACGATAACAGGCTGCTCGCCGGGAGTGCTGCGGATGATCCTGGTCGCTTCCAGTCCGTCCATCTCGGGCATTTGTATGTCCATCAGGATGAGGTCGATCTTTTTTTCCTTTAATTTGCTCAGGACCTCTTTCCCATTCTCCACGAATTCGGGCGTATAACCCATTTTGGTCAGTATGATGAGGGCTAACTGTTGATTGATCGGATTGTCCTCTGCTACCAGGATCTGTAAAGGATATTTTTGAGCCAGATGTGTTGGAAGCTGGGAATGAGGCGTAGGGGAGATCTTTGTTTCGGCGCCTGGCCGGGTGAGGATGGAAAAACTGAAGGTGGACCCTTTCCCTTCTGTGCTTTCTACCTTGATCCGGCCGCCCATGAGGCTGATCAGTTTGTCGCAGATGACCAGTCCCAGGCCAGTGCCTCCGTACCTGCGGGTTATAGAAGAATCGACCTGGGAAAAAGCTTTGAAAAGATGATCCAGTTTATCCGGAGAGATACCGATACCGGTATCTTTTACTTCGAACCCAATCTCTATTTGCCCATCTTTCAGGCCACCTGCTTTTCCGGATATTCTGTTACCGGCGGGACCGGTAGTTGCTATACTCCTCAAACGCTCATTCCTGGAAATGAAAGCCCGGATCCGGATCTCTCCCTTGTGCGTGAACTTGATCGCGTTGCCGATGAGATTGAGCAGTACCTGGCGCAGCCGGTCTCTGTCCGCGATGACAGGAGAGGGGATGGCTTCGTCGACCTGACAGCTCAGCCGCAGGCCGAGTTGTGCAGCTTTGGCAGAAAATATATCCAGCACTTCTTCCATGCATTGACGCAGATCCATTTCTTTTTCATCCAGTTCCATCTTTCCCGACTCGATCTTCGAAAAATCAAGGATATCGTTGATCACCGTCAGCAGGGTCTCTCCGCAGTTCTGGATCGTCCTGGCATAACCCTGTTGTTCGTCATTAAGAGGCGTTTGCGATAATAAGGAAGCCATGCCGATCATCCCGTTCATCGGCGTACGGATCTCATGGCTCATATTAGCCAGGAATTCACTTTTAGCCCGATTGGCCCGCTCTGCTTCCTGCCGGGCCCTGGCCTCGCTGAGACGGGCTTTACGTTCGTCCTCCATGGCATGGCCTAACTGCTCCGTTCGCTGTTGCACGAGCTGCTCCAATTTCCTTTGATGTGCCCGGATGCGGCTGATACGAAGCCGGTAGAGGGTTATCCATACCCCTGCAATCAACAGGAGGACCCCCAGCCTGAACCACCAGGTAAGCCAGAAAGGCGGGGTGATGGTCAGTTTGATGGTCGCCATTCGATCCGACCATTTGCCTTCATAATCGAATCCTTTCACTTCGAAAACGTAGTCCCCCGGATCCAGGTTGGTATAGGTAGCCGTGCGATTGCTGCCGACATAGTTCCAGGTCTTATCGAATCCCTCCAGGATATACGCATATTGTTTCCTGTCGCGGGAAGTATAGTTCAGAGAGGCGAATTCAAAGGAGATAACGGAATTATAATAGGGCAATGTAATCTCTTTTGTTTCTGTAATGGACCTTTTCAGCGGAGAATGATCCTGTTCGTCTTTGGCAATGGGGAGATCTTTGTTAAAGACCTGGAAGCCGGTTATCAGCAGGGGGGGCTCGGAAGGGCGGGGTTTGATGCTGTCGGGGAAGAACTCGTTAAAGCCATTGACCCCTCCGAAGTAGAGCGCTCCGCTGCTGCCCCGGCAATAAGCGTTCTCTTTGAACTCAAAAGACTGTAAACCATCCGATATGCTGAAGCTCGTGCATTTTTTGGTAGCGGTATTGAAAAGGGCCAGTCCTTTGTTCGTGCTGATCCATAACTCGTCCTTTTTCCCGGGAAGGATGCCGAAGATAACGTTGTTGGGCAATCCGTCCTCTGTGGTATAGGTGTAGAATAAATGCTGCTGCCTGTCGAAATAATTAAGACCTGCCATGGTGCCGATCCATAGGCCTCCTTTTTCATCCTCATAGATCTCTCCGACCCTGTTATCGCTCAAGCTGTTTTTTTTATCATCGTGTAAGAAGGACGTGAACTGGCCTGTCTCTTTGTTGACCAGGATAAGACCTCCTCCGTCTGTGCCCACCCAGAGCTGACCCTGGCTGTCCTCAAAGATGGAATGTATCTTCTTATTGTTAATATTAGCCGGATTGTAGTTGTCATCGAGATAGTGGCTGAAGGTGCCATTCCGGGGATTGTAAAGATCCAGCCCTCCGCCGTAAGTACCGATCCAGATATTCTTGTCATGGTCCTGCAGGATGGTATAGATATTATTGGTACTGAGGCTGGAAGGGTTGGCCGGATCGTGTTTGAAATGCCGGTAGGTATTTTTTTCCTGGTTGAATACGGTGATACCGGTCGCCCAGGTGCCGATCCAGGTATTACCCTTTCCATCTTCGCAGGTGCATAACACGTAGTTGCCGCAAATACTGTTTTGATCGCCTTCCCGGTGCAGTAAATGTGTGAATTTTTTCGTCAGTGGATCGAAGAGGTTCAACCCTCCTCCATCGGTGCCGATCCATAATTTTTTCTTTGCATTCTGCACGATGCTCAGGACATGATTGTTGCTAAGACTACTCTCATCCGAATTGTGCCTGTAATGGGCAAATCGGGTGGCATCTTTTTTGTAGATATCCATCCCGCCGGAGAAGGTTCCTATCCACATATTCCCGATATTGTCCTTATAGGCGGAATGGACGGAGTTATCGATCAGGCTGGACCGGTCGATCTCATCGTGCTGGTAATGTTGCAGGATATTCGTAGTGGGATCGTAAATGCCCAGGCCTGCATTCTCCAGTCCTATCCACAGGTTGCCCTTATCGTCCTCTCCCAGGGCATAGACGGTTTTGCCCGGCAGGCCGTTGCCATTTAGGGTCATATTCTTAAAATGACGGAGAGTCCCGGCGGGAGAGGGATTGTCGATCATGTCCAGTCCTCCGCCATCCGTACCTATCCATAGCCGGTGCCGGCTGTCTTCGAACAGTATCCATACATAATCACTGCAGAGAGAGGAGCTGTCTTTTTCCCTATGCAGGAAACGGGTAAAACTACCGGAGGCCTTATCCAGCAGATTGAGGCCATTCCCATAAGTGCCTACCCATACATTTTGCCGGCTGTCCACCAGCACGTCCCGGACATAATCACTGCTGAGGCTTTGGCCGTTCCTCCGCTTATTGATGTATTGCGTGAACCGGCCCGGGCCCGGCTCGAAGTAAATAAGGCCCTGATCTTCCGACCCGACCCAGAGATTGCCTACCTGGTCCTCGGCCAGGCTGGTAAGCAGATCGCTGGGAATTCTCCCGGCTCCGCCACCCTGATCATTGCGGCCCTGGTGATCCCTGCCCGGGCTCCCGGCGCCCTCAGTCATAAATGCCGTGAATTGATCTTTCTCCCGGTCATAGCGGTTAAGCCCGCCTCCTCTGGTGGCGATCCAGATGGAACCCTGTCTGTCTTCGATGATATCGGAAATGAAATTATTGCTGATGCTACCCCTGGTTTTGGGGTCGTTCCGGTAGATGGTGATCTGGTATCCGTCGTATTTGTTGAGTCCGTCGCGGGTGCCGAACCATAGAAAACCACGGCTGTCCTGCAGTACGCAAAGCACATTATTCTGGGAAAGCCCGGCATTAATATCCAGGTGTTCGAACTTGATGGTTGGCTGCTGAGCTGTCGCCGGGAGGTACAATAGCAACAGGAGCAGGCAAGCCAGGGTTGTTGGTTTAACGGATCTGGAAGGCATCGGTTATGGTTTCAGAGCTTAACGAATGGTGATTTCACCTGAGGGCCAATGTTTTAACGGTAAGGGACCCTTCCTATTTCACTATTCGTGCTTTTTCTATCTTTAGTAGGTGTTTTCGCTTATTTCCTTTAGCGGATAAGGGTGGACAATACCGGGAAGGGGCCGGAGGGATGGAGAAGCCGCTGGCCGGAGTTGCTCCGGACCGATTGCTTATTTAACCGCTTTCCGTGCGGCCGATACTTCTTCGGGTTTGATGGCTCCTCCTTTATTTCCCCAGGAGTTGCGACTATAATTTAGTACATCGCTGACCTGTTGGTCCGTCAGCTCAAACCCGGTCATTTCCGCATTGTAAATTTTACCGTTCACTTTCATCTCTCCTTTGGCCCCGTTGAGCACCTGGAGGATGGATCTTTTCTTGTCGGCCATGAGGTAGTCCGATTTGACCAGGGGCGGATAAACATTCTCGATGCCGGCGCCTTGTTCGCCATGGCAGGAAAGGCAATAAGACAGATAAACGTCCGTGCCGCGGGTGATGCTGGCCTTCAGGTCGAAAGTTTGGCGGGGGTGGAAGGCAGCGAGCGCCAGCAGGCCCAGGGCTGCCGGAAACAAAAGGAACAAAACGGATCTCAGCTTCATATTTCATCCAGGTTAAAAGGTAACTTACGGATACGCTTGCCGGTCAGGTCGAAAATGGCATTGCAAAGGGCCGGCGCCAGGGGGGGTAGTCCGGGTTCGCCTACACCGCCGGCTTTTTCCTGGTTGTCCATGATATGGACCTCGATCTCCGGGATATCGCTGATGCGGGGCATCTTATACGTGTTGAAATTCTTCTCTACGGCCATACCGTCCTTAAAATGTGTTTCGTGTGTGATGGCGGCGCCCAGGGCCATTACAATGCTTCCTTCCACCTGGGCGCGGATGATATCGGGGTTTACATACCAGCCGCAGTCCATCAGGGCGATCACTTTGTCGATCTTTATCTTCCCGTCCGGCTTATGGGATACTTTCACCACTTCTCCTACGATGCTGCTGAAGCATTCAGTGATGGCAACTCCCCAGCCTGCATTTTTTCCCCGTGATTTCCATCCGGAGAGTTCGATGAGCTGATCGATGAGCGCCTGGTAACGGTCGTCCCCGAGATGCTGTTTGCGGAATTCCAGGGGATCCTTGCCGGCTGCAGACGCCAGTTCGTCTATAAAGCTCTCGTAGGCAAATCCGTTCGTGGAGGCATAGACGGAACGCCACCACATCACCGGTATAGGCGATACGGTGGGGATATCGGCAAAACTGTAGTGAGGAATGGATTCGAAATAAGGTTTCAGGAATCCGTCGATTGTGTCTCCATTATAAGAACTGAGATCGGCCCCCGGATTTTCGTGACTCATATTTTGCGTGGCCGTCTTTGTCTGGAAGGCAAGGATACTGCCGTCCTTACTCAGTCCTCCTTTGCAACCATATACGGCTCCCGGGCGGAAGGGACCCTGAGTCATATCGTCCTCCCTTGTCCATACCACCTGTACGGGAGCTTTGACCTCTTTAGAGATCACGACGGCTTCATGAGGGTAGTCCAGGAATGCCTTGCGGCCGAAGCCGCCTCCGAGAAAGGTCATATTCACGATGACGTTCTCCAGCGGAACCCCCATTCTTTCGCTCAGGTCGGACTGCACCCAGTCGGGTCCTTGTATCGGCCCCCAAACTTCTATTATATTATCGTGTACATGGGCAACACAATTCAGAGGCTCCATGCAGGCATGGGCTTGATAGGGCAACTCGTATACGGCCTCTATTTTTTTGTCGGCTTTTTGGAAAGCGGCTTCAAAATTTCCGCCTGTCCGGTCGTTCAGGGCCGGCTTGTTCAGGTCTTCGCGCATACGGGCAAATAGTTGTTCCGTATCCAGGTGCTCGAATCCGCTGTCGTCCCATTCCACTTTCAGCGCTTTTCTACCCTGCATGGCTGCCCAAAGGCTGTCGGCCACCACGGCTACTCCTTCCTGCAGATTGCTGAATACGGTCCTCTTTACCGTAAAGACCTGTTTTACGCCGGGGATGGCTTTTGTCGCCGTGTCATCGAAGCTTTTCACTTTGCCGAGGAAACGGGGATTGCGTTCCACCACGGCATACAGCATACCCGGCAGTTTCTTATCCAGCCCGAAGATGGCCGTACCGTTGGTCTTCGATGGCGTGTCCTGCCTGGGCATCGGCTTGCCGATGATCTTATAGTCTTTACGTTCTTTTAAACTCACCATTTTCGGGGGCTCCAGTTTGGAAGCTTCTTCTACCAGTTCGCCATAACCGATCTTTTTGCCGGAGGGGCGATGGATCACCTGGCCATTCTCCGCATAACATTCTTCTTTCGGCACATTCCATCTTTTTGCGGCGACTTCGATCAGCATTTCGCGGGCGGTGGCGCCAACGCGCAGCAGGTTCTTGTAAGAACCCCGGACCGTAGAGCTGCCGCCGGTGATCTGGCTTCCGTATTTTTTCTGGTTACCGGGTGCAAAAACGATGTTCACCTGGTTGAGATCGACTTCCAGTTCCTCGGCGATCATCTGCGGCACTACCTGGAATGAGCCCTGCCCCATTTCCGAACGGTGATTGAAGATGGTGACCTTACCTGTCCGGTCAATGGATATCCAGGTCATCAGCTCGATGCCCTCATGGCTGTCGGCTACTGCGGCGTTGATGATTTCGGCATTTTTCCCGCCTCTTGCGCCCAGGGCCGGCAGCCAGGCTCCCAGGGTAAGGGCGATACCGGAGAGCCCGGTACTGCGGATGAAATTCCGGCGGGACGTATTTGACGTATTTTGAGTGGTGGTTTGCATGGAGATAAAATTTAGTGAGTGGTGCCGGCTGATTGTGCGGCCGTTTTGATCGCCTTGCGTATGCGGGTATAAGTTCCGCAGCGGCAGACATGCCCCTGCATGGCGGCATCGATATCTTTATCGGTGGGGTGGGGATTGCGTTTCAGGAATGCGGTCGCCGTCATGATCATCCCGCTCTGGCAGTAGCCGCATTGGGGTACCTGCTCTGCGATCCAGGCTTTTTGCACAGGATGCGAATTATCCGTGGAAAGTCCTTCGATGGTAGTGATCGGCTGGCCCGCCACGGCGGAGACAGGGATGGAGCAGGACCGGACCGGGGTGCCGTTCAGATGTACGGTACAGGCGCCGCATTGGGCCATGCCACAGCCGTATTTTGTTCCGGTGAGGCCTGCCAGTTCCCGGATAGCCCAGAGCAGGGGCATTTTGGGGTCGGCTTCTACAGGGATATTTTTCCCATTGATCAATAAGTTATAAGAAGGCATAGGGAATAATTTTTGTGATAGTAAAGCTCTCGTTAAGGTACAGAAATATTCAGACCGCCGGAAGAAAATTATGTGAACGGCGGGATTTTTTTGA
>DASWFF010000124.1:0-5277 GCA_036394375.1 Puia sp. | reverse complement strand
TATCCTCCTCCTTTTATCCTTTGTAATTTCCTCCGTTTCCAATGACTATGGGCTACTCCAATAGCGCATCCTTTTATTCATCATAGTCTGTTAATTACCTAAATGTAACCCGAAATGAAAACTTTAATCAGCCTTCTTACGCTCATCGCCATTGTATTTGCTTACGGATTCAGCGCAACGCTCTATCTGCAGGGAGCCATGATCCTCTCTTATCTGCTCGTTCTTTCCTCTATCACGGCCCTGACTTTCTGGATTAAATCCCACGATATCCTTCATGTGGGAGTAAGCGAAAAAGCGTAACTCACCCATCCATCACACACAACCAGAAAGAATTACCCTAAGTAACCTCCAAAAATTACAAAAATGAAAAAGATCTTTACCATTTTAATGCTGCCCGTCATCCTTCTTATTTGTTTCTTCAGCGGCCAACTTTATATCAGCGGCGAATATGTTGCTTCTTATACGCTGGTGCTGACCTGGTTCGCTTCCACCATTTACTGGATCAATCAGGTGAGCCTGCAGCTGCAAAAGCAGCGGGCATAACCCGGCGCCCGGGGCCAGGACCATAACCCGGCTCTTCGGCCATTCCCGGTTCAGTCGCTCTTGTGTCCATTTAAACGGTATATTCGGGATTGCTAACAAACTGGCCATCCATGAAATATATGAGAAAAATAACCCCGCTTCTTACCGGTGCGCTGATGATCAATCTGCCTGCCTTCTCTCAGCAATTCCAGGTGAGCTATACCGCGGCCACATATAATCAATCCTTCAGCGGAAAAGTGATTGTATACCTGAACAAGGAAAATAAGAGCCCGAAAGACGGAGCGGTAACCCTGGAAGCCTTCCCCTGCTTTTCGGCGGAAGTCAGAGCGTTGTCACCCGGCGCAGCCGTTGTGATCGACGATCGGGCAAAGGCATTCCCGATAAAATTGTCTGATATCGAACGGGGCGAGTATTACGTGCAGGCGGTTTTCGACCGGGATCTTGGCGGAAGGGCCATCTCCCAGAGCCCCGGGAATATCTATTCCTTGCCGGTAAAAGTGACCCTTACGAAAGATACCAGCCTGAAATTTACCTTGCGCTGCGACCAGGTCATACCCCAGCCGGTCTTTAAAGAGACGGGTTTTGTAAAGGAACTCAGGGCGCCCTCTTCCTTACTCTCCGCTTTTCACAAAAAGCCTATGACGGTGGACGCCGCCGTGCTGCTTCCGGTGGAATACTTTTCGGAACCCCAGCGGAAATTCCCGGTGGTATACCTGGTGTCTGGTTATGGCGGTGATTATCATAATTTTTCGGGCGATACGGTCACCCGAAGCCGGCCGGTGGATACGATTCCCTGTATTACCGTGTACCTGGATGGCAATTGTGCGGGAGGGCATTCCGTATATGCCAACAGTGCGAACAATGGCCCCTGGGGCGATGCCCTGGTGAAGGAATTTATTCCGCTCATGGAGAGTAAATACCGCTGTGATGGCGCCCGTCTGTTAAGAGGGCATAGCAGCGGCGGCTGGACCGTACTGTGGCTTCAGACCCACTATCCCGCCGTTTTTGCCGGATGCTGGTCCAGCTCTCCCGATCCTGTTGACTTCAGGGACTTTCAGAAGATCAACCTGTACCAGGATAAAAATATGTACTACGGCAAAGACAGCACCTTGCGAATGGTAGCCACGATTGCCGGCTTTTTCCCGGTTGCCAGCACCAAACAGGCTTACCGCCAGGAATATGTTGTTTACCGCGGCGAGCAAATGCATTCTTTTGATGAAGTATTCAGTGACAAAGGCCCTGACGGTGACCCATTGCGTATCTGTGATGTAGCCACCGGGGAAATCAATGCGACCTGTTTTGAGCACTGGCGACAGTATGATATTTCATTATACCTGCGCAGCAATTGGCCCTTCCTGCAAAAAGAGCTGGACGGAAAGATCCGCGTGACCGTAGGGGAGGGGGATAACTTTTTGCTCAATGGCGCCGTTCATTTACTGGACGATGAAATGAAAAAATTAAACACCCATTTTGCTTTTGCCTATTATCCCGGCGATCACTTCACAGTAAGCACCCCCGAATACCGGGCAGCAGGCCTTAAATTCCTGGCCGGCAGATATGCGGAATGGAATCTTACCATTAACCACAAGGGCAAATAAACGGATAGTCCTTTATAAGCTTTTCTTGGCATCGGCTAAAAATTTCGCCAGACCAATATCCGTTAACGGATGCTTCAGCAAGCCCAGGATAGGTTCCAGGGGACAGGTACACACATGTGCGCCTAATTCTGCACATTTTATAATGTGATTGGCATTGCGGATGGAAGCAGCCAAAATCTCTGTTTTATATTTCTGAATGGAAAAAATAGCAGCTATTTGCCCGATGAGCTCCGTTCCTTCCCAGCCGCTGTCATCGATACGGCCAATAAAAGGGGAAACATAAACGGCGCCGGCTTTTGCCGCCAATATCGCCTGTCCGGCTGAAAATATAAGAGTACAATTGATCCTGATCCCGTTACCGGTGAGCCATTTAATGGCTTTAACACCGTCTTTTATCATGGGTACTTTTACCACAATGTTAGGATGGATGGCGGCCAGTTTTTTTCCTTCTTCAATAATGCCGTTAAAATCCGTTGCCGTAACCTCCGCGCTGATATCTCCATTCACCATTTCGCAAATCTTTCTATAATGATCTGTGATCGCCTTTTCGCCTTTTATCCCTTCTTTGGCCATAAGGGATGGATTGGTCGTCACCCCATCGAGGATACCCATCTCGTTCACTTCCTTGATCTCGTTAAGATTGGCAGTATCGATAAAAATTTTCATTGGAAGTCGTTACCTTATCGATAAAAGCACAAAAACTGTACCTAGTGGGATTGATTCCCTATTTGCCGAACCAATAGCTGTAGCCTATGATAGCAGTAGCTGCACCTGTATTGTTTTTTCCGTTCTGAGACCCTTTCTGGATATTTAGAAAACCGTAGTTGCCTCCTCCTTCTATGAAAATATTATTTACGCCGAAACGATAGTTCAGGCCTACGTTGCCTTCGATGCCCATATTCGTTGTGTGCAGTTGATCTTTGATATTTTGGCTGTTATCAAAAGAATGGGATCCTCCGGGCAAGGCTTGTTGCCCTGCCGGGTCGGTGTAAAACGGGCTGTTGCCACTGGTTACCTGTTTAGCGGAAAGCAAAAAACCTACAAAGGGGCCTGCATCCACATAAATGCGTAAGGGGGCGTTTTTAAAGTTCCATCCAAATTTTGCCAGCAGGGGTATCATCAGGTAATTCAGTTTGGCTTCGCTGTGGAAATTGGCATAGAGATACGTCGGGGATTGTCCTGGCGGATACATAGCCGCAATCTCGTCGGGCGTGGGAAAAGCCTGTAATCCGTTCTTCTTGCCTCCCTGGGAGGAATATTCGACCATCGGCTGCAAGGAGAAAAGGTCGGAAAACTTAAATTCCGCAAATAAGCCGGCATCAGGGCCGAGTCTTGAGCCATATCCGGTATTCAGAGGATTCTGGTTATTGCCGCCTGCCGTTAAATTGGGGATGCTTATGCCACCCCGGACTCCTAAAGCAAAATGCTGTGCTTCAACCGTATAACAGGAGAAGAAGGCCATGATAAATAATAAGAGAGAATTTGACTTTTGCATAAAATAAACTTAAATAAGTGAAGGAAATTCAAGCCTATATGGATATCGGATGCCTGGTCAGACTATTTTCTTACACAATTTTACGCCAATTTAAATTAGGGATAAAATTTCCACACTCTGTGGAAACCGGGTAAATATTTCCCATGAAAAGAAAAAGGCTCCGGACCTGATTTTACAAAGTTTCTTCCGTTTAATGAGTATCAATTGTCTAGTAAGCTCTCTTAATTAATGATAAAATAATAATGGCAGTTAAAAGACCCAAATTAATGGATGAAACATCAATATAAGTCCTTGCTGCTGCTTTCCCTCCTATTCCTGATGGTAGGCGCGTTATTCTGCATGAACGATATCCTTCTGCCTTCGCTCATCACTCATTTCAAACTGAATTATGCACAGGCGACCCTGATCCAGTTCACGTTTTACCTGACCTATATCCTCTTTCCCATGCCTATCGCCTGGATGATCCACCACTACGGATATAAGGTCAGCCTCCTTGTGGCAGTACTGACCTGCGCCTTAGGCTGCGGGATCTTCTTTCCCGCCCATCTCCTGGACTCCTATGGGCTGGTATTGACGGCCATTTTTATCCTTTCGACGGGAGTTACGATCATCAATGTGGCAGCCAATCCTTTTGCCGCTATGCTGGGTGACCCGGAGGGGGCGCACCGGCGGATCAACTTCGTACAGGTATTTTCCCGGATAGGCTATGCGACTACGCCCCTGGTGGCCACGGCCCTGATCTACAACGGCCACGGTGAGATCCGGTATCATTTCCCGTACCTGCTGCTGGCAATTGCGCTGCTGGCAATCGCCGTACTGATGTTCTTTTCCCATCTTCCCGCTATGACACAGGCAGGGGAGGAGAAATTCAGCATGCGGGGGATCCTGAAGGAAGGTATGTCCCATCGGCATTTGTTCTATGGGGTATTTGCCATGTTTTTTTATATGGGAGCGGAAGCTTGTACGGCAGGTTTTTTTATCCCGTACCTGAAATCAGTAATGGGCTATAGCGACCCTACTTCCGCCAGCTTCCTGACGTTGTATTACGTATTTACCGCCGTCATGGGAATGATTGGGGTATTCATTCTCAAATATGCGAAGGCGCACCGGTTGGTGGGCTTCTTCGGGCTGGGCATGATCTTCCTGTATGGGCTCTGCCTGTTTTTAAAAACGGACTATAACGGATTTTTTCTGGCAGGGCTGGGGCTTTTTCTCTCTATCCTGTTCCCTACGCTGTTCAGTCTTGCCATTGACGATATCGGGGATTTTACAGGTAAGGGTTCGGCCCTGCTGAACTTCGCCATTATAGGCGGATCGGTGTTCCCGCCCATCCAGGGATTGATCGCCGATACGCATGGTGTGCAGGCGTCCTATATCATCCCGATGGTGTGCGTAGGGATGATCACTTTGTACGCTTTCTTTTTCACCCGGGAGCCTTTGGAGAGGCGCCGGCAAAAACTGGCTATGGAATGAAACTATTGATAACGGGATCTAACGGATTTGTGGCAGGCAGCGTATTGGCACAGGCGCCTGCGAATTGGGAATTACATGGGATCGGGCGGTCGGAAGCGCCGGACGCTGAAATCAGCTATCACCGGATCGACCTGCTGGATGCAGCGGGACTCGACCGGCTCGTACGCG
>DASWFF010000123.1:0-3008 GCA_036394375.1 Puia sp. | reverse complement strand
GTTAATAATGCACTCCAGACAGGAGCCGATTATATTATTTCTACCGATCTTTCCTGCCTTATGCACCTGGATGGCTATATCCGGCATAAAGGCTATTCTATCCGGACGATGCATATCGCCGATGTGCTGGCCAATAGTTTATAATCAACTACGGGCAAAAAAATAACACCACCCAATACACCTAAGTGATCGGATGGTGTTGACCCTTAAAACAACCTGTCGCAAGCGTTAAATAGGGTAAAAACCAGGCCTTGTTATAATACATACGTAAGCTGGTAAACTTTAGATTTATTTTGGTTTAAAAAAAAGCAACTTTTTTTCAAAAGCTGCTCTTTCATTACCCTCGCTTGCGAATTACGGGTTGATAATCAATTGACTATGTTTTATTTCGGTAAGAGGACATGATCGTCAGCTCGGCGGACCCATTACCGGCCTTAATCTTCATGGCCGGCGCTTTCCAGGGTTTCTACCAGTCCGGCGGCTTTTACGGCGGTTCCAAGGGTAGTATGATCTTTGGAGTTCACGGCATTTTCAACGATATTCTTGGAGGGGTACATGGGGGCGCCTGTCAATCCAATATTTCTTAGCTTGATCATATGATTTTTTTAAAATAATGATTGGTGATATCCGAACAGTCGTTACAGGTAATCAACAGGAATATATACGGTGAGTTGTTTTGGTTCGGATTGCCAAACTCAAAATATTTTTCGCCCGGGTGTCTTCAGGGGATCATTTTAATTGATCTTTCATAGGAACACATTTTGTACTTTCGGCGAAAGATTATACATATGGCTCATTGGCTGGTCAAATCGGAACCTTCCGTATATAGTTGGGATCAATTCGAAAAAGATAAGGGAACCTGCTGGAGCGGGGTCCGCAATTATGCGGCGCGTATTCATCTGAAGGCCATGAAAAAAGGGGATGAGGTCTTGTATTATCATAGCAATGAAGGGATGGAGATCGTGGGGATCGCGAAGGTGTCAAAAGAATATTACCAGGATCCTACGATCGATAACGATGCGTGGGTGGCAGTGGATATTAAACCCGTGAGACGTTTGAAGAAGCCGGTAAGTCTTACGCAGATCAAGGGCGATAAACGGCTGGCCGATATGGCGTTGGTGAGGCTCGGGCGTTTGTCCGTACAGCCTGTTACGGATAAGGAATGGGATATCGTTATGGGCCTGGCGGGAGAATAGCGATCCCTCGCTGCTGATCAAAGAGGGATTGGCCCCGCTGATCAATTAACTTTTTGTATTGGGTTACTTTTTGGAGGTTACGGGAATCAATAAGCGGTTCCCGGGGCCTTTTTTTGTGTATTATGTAATAACCAATTTTCTGCATCTAAGCAGGTAAACCATCCAAAAAATATAATCATGCGATCCCTGTCATTAACAATGCCGGCAGCATTGCTGCTACTGCTATGTCTTTCCTGTAATAATAACGTCCAAAAAGATAAAGTGGCGTCCTTATCCAGGCAAATAAAAGAAGAGGAGCAGAAGGCTGCTGCTCCGGGAGTAGATCATGAAGCGGGAATGAGTTACAAAACAGATTCGACTGCTCTGGCAGAACCTCCGACAACCGGCGTGGCGAATACGGCGGGTCAAGCGGAGAATGATCAGCAGTCCCCTCCGAAACCGGTCGCCGGTCAGCATCGGGCAGCCGCTCCCAACACTCCTCAACAGACGGCGCCCGCCAATCCCGATTGGGATAAAAAGATTGTAAAGACCGCCAACCTTAAGCTGGAAGTAAAAAATTATAAGTCTTTTAATGAGCTGCTGCACCGCGTCATCAAACAATCCGGCGGTTATATTGCCCAGGAGGAGCAAAGCCAGTCCGGTTACCAGATTGAAAATACGGTGAGTATAAAAGTACCGGTCGCTCAATTCGAAGAGACGCTGTCCCGGATCGGCTCCGACAGTGACAAGCTGGTTGAAAAGAGGATTAGCTCGGAGGATGTTACCATGCAGGTTATCGATACCAAATCCCGGCTGGAAACAAAAAGGGAAGTGCGCGAGCGATATCTCGATCTGTTGAAACAAGCCAGGAATATGGATGAGATCCTGAAAGTGCAGAATGAGATCAATGATATACAGGAGCAAATGGAAGGGGCAGCTGGCAGGATCTCGTACCTGGGGCATGCGGCCGCTTACAGTACGATCAATCTGAATTTCTACCAGGTATTGGATGCCAGCGTTAAGAATGAACCGGATCCGTCCTTTCTGTACAAGATAAAAGGGGCCCTGGCCGATGGCTGGAACTGGATCAGTTCGGTACTGATCGGGTTGATCGGACTGTGGCCTTTGTGGATGGCCGTGGGCCTGGCCTGGATGGGGGTGCGGAAATGGCGCGCTTCTCTTAAAGTCCGGCCGACGCGGTAAGAAGAGTTTTATTAATTTCGCAAGGCATTCTTCACTAACTTATTTTAGTATGAGCACGAGCCCACATAAGAAAAAACTGGTTGTATTGACAGGCGCCGGCATCAGCGCCGAAAGCGGTCTGAGAACTTTTCGGGACACCGACGGGCTGTGGGAGGGATATGAGGTAACGGAAGTGGCTACTCCCAGAGGCTGGAGAAAGAATCCGGGGCTCGTGCTCGATTTTTATAATATGCGCCGCCAGGATGTGGCGAAGGCAAATCCCAATGCCGCTCATTTCGGCCTGGCCGAATTGGAAAAAGATTTCGACGTTCAGATCATCACTCAGAATATCGATGATCTGCATGAAAGGGCCGGGAGTACAAATGTATTACACCTGCATGGGGAAATCTTTAAAATGCGCAGCGAGGCCGATGAATCCCTGATTTACGAGATCAGGGAGGATATCGGGCTGGGGCAGCTGGCGGATGATGGCGCCCAGCTACGTCCTCATATCGTCTGGTTTGAGGAGGCAGTGCCGATGATCGGGGAGGCGGTTCCCCTGGTAAGGGCTGCCGATATCTTTGTCGTGGTAGGGACTTCCCTGGTGGTCTATCCCGCTGCCGGGCTGGTGGATTATGCGCTTCGGGGTAT
>DASWFF010000122.1:0-15824 GCA_036394375.1 Puia sp. | reverse complement strand
AAAGTCACCTCTTCCTGGAAAGCCGGCAACTCCTCCGCACTCGCCCCCGGAAATAAAATACTCGTCCTGGGCATCATCCGGGAAAAAGACATCCGCCTGCGCATGCAGATGGAAGGCTTCCTCGTAGATGGTCTCAAAGCCAAAGGCTACAATGCCATCTCAGCCTATACCTTATATGGTCCCAAAATGTTCAGTAACAAAGATGAAGAGGCGGTCCTGGGTCAGTTACGCAACAGCGGCATAGCCGAAGTCTTTACCATCTCCCTGCTGGACAAAGCCCGTGAAAGGACTTATCAGCCGGGAATCGCTTATCCTTATTCTCCTTTCTGGGGTTATTACAGTTATATGTACGGACGTATTTATGATCCGGGCTACGTCTCCGTGAACACCCGCTTCTTCTGGGAAAGCAACCTGTACGATGTCAGTACTAAAAAACTACTGTACTCCATACAATCCGAATCATTCAATCCCTCCTCCGCAGCAGATATGGGAAAAGCCTATAGCAAGGTCGTAGTAAAAAATATGACGAAAGAAGGGCTCCTGGCCACCACTAAATAAAATGACGGCACGCTTTTCAGGATATCCCCCGCCCAATCGCAGCCAGTCCCCGCCCAACCGCCAGTAAATTACCGATCTCCCAGGAAGTCCTTACTATATTGTCCGTAGCCAATTTCAAAGCAATGGAGAGATCATTAGGCTCATGCCCGATAGGCAGCAGCACATCAAAATATTGCTGCAGGTCCCTATCTTTGATCAACGGTACCTTCCCGGCAATCGCCAGTACAGGAAGACCTTTTTCTTTCGCCTTATACGCCACCCCGAAAGGCCCCTTCCCCTGCAGGGTCTGCTCATCGATACTCCCCTCACCGGTAATAACGAGATCGGCCTGCTCCAGGGCTTTATCAAACCCGGTAAGCTGCAGATAATAATCGATCCCATTCACCAATTTAGCATTCAGGAAAGCATACAAGCCGGCAGCAGCGCCTCCTGCTGTACCTCCATACTTAATGCCGGCAATATCTTTTCCCGTTTGCCGCAAAGTCACTGCCGCCAATTGCCTGAGCGACGATTCCAGCTTTATAACAGCTTCAGGGGTAGCCCCTTTCTGAGGACCGAAGACCGACGCAGCCCCCTGCTCCCCTAACAATAAATTATCTACATCACAAAGAACAATGATCTCACATTTAGATATCCGATGATCGAGCCGGGAGACATCGATGGTTGCCAGCCGCACCAGGTCTTCCGGAAGGGACGACAACTCATCGCCTTTCTTACCCAGGAAGCGAATCCCCAGGGCCTTTAATATTCCCGTTCCCCCATCGACGGTAGCAGACCCTCCCATTCCTATAATGATCCTGGTAGCCCCCTGCCCCAACGCAAGACGGATCTGCTCCCCTGTCCCAAAAGAATGGGCCCGCAGAGGGCCTAATTCAGTGGGTTTTAACAGGCGCAGCCCGGAGGCATTCGCCATTTCTATAACAGCCGTCTTGCCCTCATCGATCAGGCCGAAGGAAGTGGATAGGCTCCTTCCCAGCGGGTCATGAACGTCCCCGCTCACCAGGCTGCCTCCGCATTTTTTAATGATCAGCTCCCCCGTACCATCTCCCCCATCCCCGATCGGGAAGCATTCACAGATGCAGGGAAGCTGACTCCGCTCCAGCCCATCCCGGATAGCACAGGCGGCGCCTTCCGCATCCAGGCTGTTTTTAAACGCATTGGGGGCAATAAGCACACGCAATTCATTCATCGATCTATCTTTATGGTTAGCCTTCCGGCTTCTATTTATTGACAACATTAATCGGTTTACCAGCCAGGAAGGCGGCCAGGTTACCGACAGTCCTATCCATCAGCCGGGCCCTCGCCTCCTTGGTAGCCCAGGCAATATGGGGGGTGATAAAGCAATTCTTTGCACCGAAGAGTGGGTTGTCTTTCGGCGGAGGTTCAACAGACAATACATCCAGCCCCGCTCCCGCTATGACCCCACTATTCAGCGCATCGACCAGGTCTTCGTCAACAACGATCGGCCCCCTCGAAGTATTCAAAAGAAAGGCCGACTTTTTCATATGCCGCAGGGTTTCCTTATTGATCAGCCCTTTCGTTTCGGGCAGTAAAGGACAATGAATGCTTACTACATCCGATTGTTCCAGCAATTCCGTAATGGAGGCCCACCTGAAATTTTTCCGGTGCGACTGATCCGTAGGTTGCCTTCCCGCTGCGATAACATTCATTCCGAAAGCGGTGGCGATATCGCCCACATTCCGGCCGATCGTACCGAACCCGATGATCCCCATGGTCTTCCCCGCAAGCTCCATCAAAGGAAAATCCCAGTAACAGAAATCCGGAGAAGCAGCCCATTTCCCTTCCATCACCGAATCGCTATGACGCTGCACGTGATGACAAAGTTCGAGCAGCAAGGCAAAGACCAGCTGCGCGACCGATGCGGTACCATACCCCGGCACATTGGCGACAATGACTTCCTTTTGCTTAGCCGCTTCTATGTCAACGATATTAAAGCCGGTGGCTAATACCCCTATGAATTTTAAAGAAGGAAGCTGCCGGATAAATTCGCCCGGCAAAGGTGTCTTATTGGTGAATAAGACCTCCGCATCCCCGCTTCGTTCCAGTACTTTATCTTTCGGCGTCCGGTCATAGATCATCACATCGCCTAACTGCTTTAACCTATCCCAGGACAGATCGCCGGGGTTCAACGTATAACCATCCAATACTACAATCTTCATATTTATTTTTTATAGTTGTTTATAACTTTGTCCCTCCCTTTATTTCGCCGGCATATGATACACAGGTATGACCCATTTAAAAATATAGGCCTGCGCTAATACGATGAAGCAGATAAGCATCAGCATTAAAAAGCTATGTTTTACCGTAAAACGAAATAATTCCGATTCTTTCCCGATCAATCCTCCGGCTGCCGCAGCTACGGCTATTGATTGAGGAGAGATCATCTTTCCGATTACCCCGCCGGATACATTGGCAGCCACCGTCACGACGGGATCCACACCGATAGAAGCAGCCGTCGCATATTGCAGCTTCCCGAACAGGGCATTGGAAGAAGTATCGGAACCCGTTATAAATACGCCCAGCCATCCAAGTACCGGGGAAAAAAAAGGAAACAGGTATCCTGTATTTGCCAGGGCATCCGCAATGGTTATAGTGATTCCGGAGTCGTTTACGATGTACGCAAACCCCATTACCGTCGCTATCGTGATGATGGGATAGGTAAGCTGCTTGATCGTGGAGCCGAATGTTCGTATCCCCCTTTTTAAGCTCATGCCGACCAGGGGGATTGAAAGGAGTGCGGCTATAAAGATCGCGGTCCCGGTAGCCGACAGATAATTGAACCTGAAAATATGAGGCACTAAATTACCTTTCGTATCCCTGATGACATTATGAAGCCCCGGCATTGGGAAGAGCAGTTGTCCGGCTGCATTCAGCCTATCCTTAACAGGTTTCAATCCCCAGGCAATAATGATGATCGTAAGCAATATAAAAGGAGACCATGCCCTGACGATCTGCCGGGTAGTATAGCTGATAGGCGTATCGACGGCCGCAGGGGCCTCGTTTGGGAAACGCCATATTTTTTTCGGCTTCCAGCATTTCAAAAAGATCAACAGCGATACGATGGACCCGAGACCTGCAAAGACATCCGGCAGCGCAGGACCCAGATAGTTGGAAGAGAACCACTGCAGGAAAGCGAAAGAAATCCCCGACACTAAAATAGCCGGTAATACTTCTATAGCCTTTTTAAATCCCGACATAAGGGTGATCAGATACAATGGAAGCAACAGCGAGAGAAAAGGAAGGGTCCTGCCCAACATTTGGGAGATCGCCATCTCCGGAATTCCGGTAACCTGGGAGGCAACGGTAATAGGAATGCCTATGGACCCGAAAGCGACAGGGGCCGTATTGGCGATCAGGCATATACCGGCGGCATACAGCGGGTTAAAGCCCAACCCGACCAGCATAGCGGCAGTGATAGCCACAGGAGCTCCAAATCCGGCCGTACCCTCCAGGAAAGAACCAAAAGAGAAGGCGATCAGCAAAGCCTGCATCCTTCTGTCAGAAGTGGTGGATGCCATAAAATGCCTGATAACTTCGAACTGCCCGCTTTTAACGGTTATATTAAATAAAAATACCGCCGGGATGATGATCCAGCAAATGGGAAACAACCCGTATAAGGCCCCATTTGCCATTGAAAGTAAAGCAAGCTTCACCGGCATACGGTATACGAGGATGGCAAGGAGGAAAGCAAGGGCCGCAGTTAACACGCTCGCCTGGTACCCTTTCATTTTCTTTATGACCAATGCCCAGAAAAGGAATAAGATCGGTAACGTCGCCACCAATAGCGACAAAAAAATATTATTAAACGGATCGATAACTTGCGTCCATTTCATATTGCTGAGGTCCCTGAAACCTAAGTTACGAAGTAAAGGGATTACGTGTCACCCTTTCCACAAAATGGGCAATAAACTGCGCAAGCCCGCCGCTTCCGGATCGATGCGGCTGCCTTTCCCGGCAACCCGCTAGAAGGTTTCCCCCAGGTTGATGTACAGCGCATGGTATCCTTTGCTGATCCCATAGTCGATCCCGATATTAGAACCGGAATGCTTATTGAATTTTATCCGCAATCCCGGCCCGGCGGCAAGGTGCAGATAAGCAAACTCATGCGTGTCCGGCTCCGTTACCGTATTGAAATTAGCGAATAAGACAAAGCCGAATAGTCCATCAGCGGTAATGTCCCGCCGGTATTCCGTCTCAGCGTAGAATAAAGTCCTGCCCATATACCGGGTAGGGTAAAATCCACGCCCGGAACGTTGGTAGGGCTCCGTTCCGATGGCCGGAAGGTTAAGATAGGGCGGATTACTCCCCATGGTCGTCCAGAAATAACTCCAGAGCGCCAGCACATTCTGCCCTTTCTTGCTAAACGATATGTATTTGCGTGCATCCAGGTAGAGGGAATGCCAGTCGGTATTGCTGCCCAAAAACTTCAGGTTCACCCGGTAGACCATATTGAAATAAGCTCCCGGCAAGGGATTGATCGAGTTGTTACGGGTATCGTATAATAAGTTGAGCGTAGGCCCTTCAGAAAATGAATTGGAGTTTTTACCCGTTCCGTATTTATATCCGGTGAACTTTTGCAGGTCCAGGGAATCGACTTCCGGCCGGATATGGATATGATAATCCAGGTCATAACCGAACCCCGCCAGCAGATAGGGTCTGATCCTTTTCAGGACGCTCGCATACATCCGGTAATATTGATACCGGATCAGGATCTTATCATCCTCTGCCTGACCGGCGCCCAGCCCCCAGGTATATTGCGGATAGATAGAGAACCGGGTATCCACCTGGTAATTCCAGTTATTATTCGGAGACCAGATATTAGCCCGGATGGGAAAATTAAACTGTCCCCGAAAGTTAAAGCCCGGGGAGAAAGTGACATTGGACAAGTAGGTGTCCTGCCGGTTGCCCAAATAAAAGCCGGCCGTCGTAGAGGTCACGATGGCATTCCCTCCTCCGGGAACCGCCGTGCTCAGCGGTAATAGGGAATAATATACCCGTTTGCCTTCCACAGTCGGCGGTTTCTTAATATGGATATGGGTGAGCTTCAGCAATATCCCGATCAGATCATGCTGCCCCGTAGTGTCCTTAACAACCGAGTTGGCAGGGGCAATCAGCATATCCTTGGGGGTCTGCGCCCAGAGGTGGTACGGCAGCATAATGCCAATCAAAATAATTAAACCCTTAGGCATGTTTACAGAGATACCAATATTGTGCTATTTTTCAGCTATAAAATACTTTCCCCACTATGCGCAAATACATTCCCCTCCTTCGGGTCGGTTTTCCCCTGCTTGCAGCTATCAGCTTGCAGCTTGTGGCTATTGCACCCGCCGCTGCCCAGAAGATTGAAATCCTCACCACCGGTCCACACAGCTCCCTGCGGGGTCTCAGCGCGGTCAACGATAAGATCGTATGGGTCAGCGGGAGTGGCGGTACGGTAGGCAAGACCCTTGACGGCGGCCAGACCTGGACCTGGATCACCG
This sequence comes from Puia sp., assembly GCA_036394375.1. Lineage (GTDB taxonomy): Bacteria > Bacteroidota > Bacteroidia > Chitinophagales > Chitinophagaceae > Puia. The sequence continues at coordinate 9,765 of DASWFF010000122.1, read as the reverse complement.
TTCCCGGTTATGAGAAAAGGGATTTCCGCGACATCGAAGCCTTTGACGGGAAGACGGCTATTATCATGGCCATATCTGAACCGGCCAATATCCTGAAGACCACCGACGGCGGTCAGACCTGGAAAATGGTCTATGAAAATAAAACGGCCGGCATGTTCCTGGATGCTATGGAATTCTGGAATGTCAACAGTGGGATCGTCGTCGGCGATCCGGTGAATGGCCGGTTCTTCATAGCCCGCAGCTTCGATGGGGGTGACAGCTGGCACGATATCCCCTTCCAGGAACTACCCAAGGCCGATTCCGGGGAAGGCTGCTTTGCTACCAGTGGCACCAATATCCGAAGTCTCGACAGGGAAGAAGCCTGCTTCGTGAGCGGCGGCCCGCGTTCCCGCCTCTTTATCCGCGACAAGGCCATCGACCTGCCCCTGATACAAGGCACCACCACTACCGGCGCCAATTCCATCGCCGTCAAAGATCATAACAAGCTGAAAGGCGGCCGGCAGTTGATCGTCGTAGGAGGTGATTTTGCAAAAGATACCTCGCAGGAAAAGAATTGTTATCTCTCGAATGATGGCGGCGCCACCTGGATAAGACCCGCCACCCCCCCCATGGCTACAAGGGATGCGTAGAATATATTGGCGGCGACATCGTCCTATGCTGCGGCACTTCCGGCGTAGATATCTCTTATGACAACGGAATGAATTGGAAGGAGATTACCCCCGCAAGCTTCCACGTATGCCGGCTCGCTAAAAAAGGAAAAACGGTATTCCTGGCAGGATCAGGCGGCCGGGTGGCGAAATTGGTGTTAGGGGGCTAGTTCAATCCCCTGAAGTCCACCGGGACCAGCTTGCTGACGCCTGGTTCCTGCATAGTCACCCCATAGATGACATCCACGGTGCTCATGGTCGTCTTATTATGGGTGACAATGATGAACTGCGAATGCTCGCTGAACTGGCGGATCATATTGGTGAATTTGCCTACGTTGGCATCATCCAGCGGCGCATCCACCTCATCCAGGATACAGAAGGGCGCCGGTTTGATAAGATAGATGGCGAACAACAGGGCGGTAGCCGTCAGGGTCTTCTCTCCTCCGCTCAACTGACTGATGGAAGAAGGCCTTTTCCCTTTGGGTCTAGCCACGATATCGATCCCTGTATCCGCCAGGTTTTCCGGGTTTTCCAACACCATGTCGGCAGTATCGTCATCCGTGAACAAAGCCTTGAATACCCGCTGGAAATTTTCCCGCACTTTGTTGAAGGTATCGAGAAATTGCTGGTTAGCCGTAGCTTCCACTTCCTGTATTGTCTGTAAAAGGCTTTCCTTGGCGCTGACAAGGTCATTCTTTTGCTCAAGGATAAACTCGTACCGTTTCTTCATTTCCGTGAACGCCTCGATAGCCGTAGGATTGACCTCTCCCAGGTTCTCCATCCGTTTCTTCATCCGATCGGCTTTTTCCTGCAGGTCCTCCACCGGCGACGTACCGAGCCGGGGCTGATCGATAATATCGTCCAGGTTGATCCGGAACTCCACGTTCAACCGCTCTTTCATCCCGGACAACTGCAACTTCAACTCGTTCAGTCTGTCTTTAATACCGCTTAGCAATTGATCCAGCTGCTCTTTTTCCTTCACCTTGTGCCGCAATTCACTCTCTCTTTCACTAAGGGCATTACGAAGGTTATAATAAGCCTGATCGGCTTCATTCAGCTTCTTTTCCTCTTCTTCCTTTTTCCGCAGCAATTCCACCAGCACCGATTCGGCGCCGCCCAGCAACTCTTCGCTCTCGGCAATGCTCTCATTCGTCTGCTTCAACTGAGAGGCATTCACTTCGATCTGGGTGCTCAGGTCATTCAACTGGTTGCTCTTGAATTCCAGTTCCTGCTTCAGCGCATTGATGCGGCTATGCTGGCGCGTTGCCTGTAAATTAAATTCGTTATATCCTGCGGAAGAACTGTTATACGCAATTTCAGCGGACCGGTATTCCTCTTCCGCTAATTGTGATTTTTCTTTCAGATCTGCCACCACCTTCACCAGCTCGATCCAGGCGCTGCGGGTATCTTCGATACCGGCAATCGTTTCTTCCAGGCTCAGCTGTAATTCTTCCAGCCGGTTGAGGGAGGTATGTTGCTGGGTATGGAGGTTCTCCACTTTGTTCTGCAGGGAGAAAACGAAATTCGTCAGCCGGTTGATATCGTCCTGGGTTTGCCGCATGGCCTGCTCCTTCAACTCCTCATTATATCCGACCACTTCATTGTGCTTGTCCTGGATAGCAGCTTTCAGCTCACTCACCACCGACTCCTGGAGGCGGATCTCTTCGCGCAATTTCTCCAGGTTCTTGGCACGGCCGATCTTTTTACCTTCGAAAAGCCCGACGCTGCCGCCGGTGATCGAATATTTACCCTTTACATACTTGCCATGCTTTTCCAGCACCACGGCGCCATTACTGTTCTCCAGGGCCTCTTCATCCTCTGCGATGAACACATTTCCCAAAAGATGCTGCGCCAGGCTGCGGTATTGCCCGTCCACTTCGATCACATCCATAGCGGGGATGGTTCCGTTGCCCCCATGAGCGGCAACATCCGGATTGTCCGTAAACTTATCCAGCAGGAAAAAGTTAGCTTTCCCCTTTTTATTGTTGTCGAGTAAATGGACAGCCTGCAGTCCTTCCTGCAGATTGTTCACCACATAATAATTCAGGTATGGCTCCAGCACATTTTCCACGGCCGCCCTGAACTCTTCTTTCACATAAATGATATCGGAAAGGATCGGTGCCGCATGATTCCAGTTCGGGTTCTTATGCAGGAATTTGATACTTTCGGGATACCCCTCCATCGAATCGACCAGGCTCTTCAGCAGGTCATGCTCATTCTTCTTGGAGTCCAGTTTGCGGTTCTCATCCGCCAGCTTCTGACGCAACACTTCCAATTGCCCCTGAGCCTGTAATATATTTTCCTTGGTTCTTTCGTGATGTTCCTGTAATTGCCGCAGATCCCGCTGTTTGGACTCCAGGTCCTGTTCTTTCAGCTGACGTTCTTCTTCCAGTTGCTTGAGCTGGCTCTCCCGTACCATCCGCTCCTCCTCCAGTTGCCGGATGCCTCTTTGCAGATTCTGAATAGAAGTATCCGCCACCGCCACTTTCTTCTCTGCGTCGAACTGATCGCGTTGTATCTGGGCATTCTCCCTCCGCAAACCATCCACGGCGCTCCTTTTTTCGTCGAATACCTGCCGGGTCTCGTCCACCGAAGCCTTTAAGGAATCCAGCTGCTCCTGCAAACCGGATAGTTTATTTTCTTCTTCTCCGACCTGTTGCCGGGTAAATACGATACTTTCCTCCAGTCCTTTCAACTGGCCTTCCCCTTTCAGCAGGAATTCCTGCAGGCTGTTCTCCTTTTCCTTGAGGAAGTTCAGGCGCTGTGAAGCGAGATTCTTCTCATTTTCCTTCGTCCGCAATCCCTGCAGCAAATCGTTGAATTCGTGCTGCATGGACTGGAGAGCCCTTTCTTTCTCGATAAAACCGACTTTTTCCTGTTCCAGTTCGGCTTCTTCCTGCGCCACCACGGCCTCCAGGCGTACTTTTTTATCCGTCTCCGCATCTGCCTGCTCGTTGAGCTCCCGGTAAGTGAGATTAAATCCTTCCAGGGCCGCCTTGGCGAGCTCGATGCTCAGCTCCCGGTATTCTTTCTTGATCTCGTAGTATTTCTCTGCTTTTTTGGCCTGATTCTCCAGGCTTTTCAGCTGGTTATTGATCTCGAACAGCAGATCCTCGATACGGGCCAGATCCTGCTCCGTAGCATCGAGCTTCTGGCGGGCTTCTTTTTTCCGTGTTTTGTAGATGGTCACTCCGGCAGCCTGCTCCAGCATACGCCGGCGGCTGTTTTCTTTGTCCTTGATGATATCGTCCACCATTCCCAGCTCGATAATGGCATAACTATCCGTGCTGATACCCGTATCCATGAACAGATTCTGGATATCCTTCAACCGGCAGGAGACATCATTCAGGCGGTATTCGCTTTCCCCGCTCTTATAGAACTTCCGGGTGACGGTGACGGTACTGAATTCCGTGGGCAGGAGGTTCCTGGTATTCTCAAAGGTCAGGCTCACCTCGGCCAGCCCGGAGGCGGAACGGGTCTTGCTGCCATTAAAAACCAGGCTTTCCAGGTTCTCCGAACGCAGGTGACTGATCTTTTGCTCCCCGATCACCCAGCGGATACTGTCAATAATATTGCTCTTCCCGCAGCCATTAGGGCCGATAATGCCCGTAATACCTTCGTCAAAGCTGATATGGGTCTTATCGGCAAAACTTTTAAAACCCTTGATTTCTAAGCTTTTTAATCGCACAGTGCAAAATGTTTATTGATAGATCAGAGTACACCTGGTCTGCACCTATGGTGGACGGCAAACCTACATTAAAATGCTTAATTCTCCCTGTCCCTGTTGAAAACTGGTGAATAATAAAAAATCAACTATTTTTTTGAGTGAAAAAGCTATTTTCCCGTTATCTTAACGCTTATTTTGCTTGGCCGGGTTCCGCCCGGTCGTGAACAAGACCCATAGCGAACACAATACTCTATATATGAATAATTTTATCGTTCCCATCGACTTTTCCGAGACATCCAAGAATGCCGCCAGGTATGCCGCCCATATCTCCACCCTGGTTCCCGACGCACACCTGATCCTTTACAACGTTTTTGACAGCCTGGAATACGGCTCGGACAGCAGCCCCCTGAGTACGGAAGGAGAAGAGGACAAAGGCAGGTATGAGATCATGGAACTGGCCCTGGAAAGCGTGAAAACGGAATTATCAGCTATCACCGGCGCCCGGATCTCCTGCGTGGCAGAAGAAAGCCATCGTTTCCTGGATACCCTGGAGAAATATGTGAAGAATAATAATATACAATTGATCGTCATGGGTATTACAGGTTCCACCCTGCTCGGACAGATCTTCATGGGCAGCAATACCCTTAATTTGGTCAAACGGGGGATTGCGCCTGTTATCATCGTACCACCCGATGCCCGTTCCCAATCGGCCAAGAACGTCATGCTGCTGACCGATTTCCAGGACATAGAGAACACGATTCCCATCGACTCCGTAAAATCCCTGCTGAACCTTTTCAATCCCAGGCTGCACATTGTCAACGTAGACCACGAACATTATGTACAGGTAACGGATGAATACAAAGTGGAAAGGGCTAAACTGGAAAGTCAGTTGAAAGAATATAACCCCGATTTCTATTTTATCCGGCTGTTCGATTTCATGGATGCGATCAACCAGTTCGTCACCGACAACCAGATCGACCTGATCCTCACTTTCCCGAGGAAGCATTCTTTCCTTTCCAATATTTTCAAGACGACCAATACAACGAAATTAGCTTATCATAGTCATGTGCCGATCGTCGCCCTAGGCGCCCAATAGGCGCCACGGGCGCCTAGTCCCGAAGGGACAATCATGAGACCCGAGCGTCCGAAAGTTCACCTTTCGGACGCTCGCTCTTAAGCCCGAAAGCCTGCTTTCGGGCTCCCACAACAAATCACCCTAACCAAACACCTTCCTATACACCTCCCGTAACGGGATATTCGCCTTAATAGAAGCGACCTGTAAATATCCATTGGGATCGGAGCTGGCGTCGAAATCCCAGGAGCCATCCAGCCGCTTATGGCTGATCTCGACAAAATGCTCCCTGCTATCGATCAGGACATACTCCTGAAAAGAAGGTATCTGCTGATAGTAAAAGAATTTTTTCCTCCTGTCATGAGCCGCCGTAGAAGGAGATAGAACCTCGAATATGACCCTGGGATTTTTGAGCGTGTCGAATTGATCGTCTTCCATTTCGGGCATTCCGCAAACAATGGTCGCATCCGGGTACATATAGACTTTCCCGGACGGAACGGTAACACGGATATCGCTGGGCAGGATCTCACAGGGCCTGCCTTTTAAAGAAGAGCCGATCTCCCTTATTAAATTGGTGACAATCCGATTGTGCGCCAGGGATGCCCCTGCCAGCATTCTCACCTCGCCATCATAGTATTCATGCTTATCTTTGGAGAGCCTCTCCCGGACCAGGTATTCCTGCGGAGAAGGGAGTGCAGGTATTGACATTATCATAGCATTAGGTTTATAGCCCGAATTTACTACTTTACTAAAGATGCAAAATAATTTTCTCGCCACCTCCAATTACTGGGACGACCGGTATCTGCACCAGGATACAGCCTGGGATATGGGAGAAATATCCCCTCCCCTGAAAGCCTATTTTGAACAGTTATCCGATAAAGGGATCTCCATTCTGATCCCCGGCTGCGGCAACAGCTACGAAGCTGCGTGGCTCCTGAAGCAGGGATTCACTCATATCACCTTAATAGATATCTCGGAATGGCTCGTCACAAAACTCCGGGAGAAATTCCGGGACTATGCCGCACCGTCTCCGGCCGCCAATGCGCCCCTCTATTCGGCCCCGCTGAACCTGATAGCCGGCGATTTTTTCGGCCTCACCGGGCAATACGATCTCATCATCGAGCAAACTTTTTTTTGCGCGCTCGATCCATCTCAGCGAAAAGAGTATGTGGAAAAAATGGGGGATCTCTTACATCCCGGCGGTAAATTGGCAGGTCTTCTGTTCAACCGGGAATTTGACGGCGGCCCGCCTTTTGGAGGCAGCGGGAAAGAATACCGGGATTTGTTTGAAAAAAGGTTTTCCATCCGGAGCCTTGCCCCCTGCTATAACTCGATAAAGCCCCGCGCAGGCACAGAACTATTTCTGATCGCGGAGAAAACGCCACAGGCGTTTTGCCCGAAGGGCCATCATTAGACTCGAACGCCCGAAAGTCCATCTTTCGGGCGTTCGCTCTTACTCCTCTTCAGTGCGGACATTCGCGCATGATCTGTGCTGCGAGCCGCTATCTATACCGCAGGTTCCTGCTGGCTAAGGCAATGAAAACTTCCCAATCCCCAGATAATCTCCGTACTATCGATCCCGACGACCCTTCTCCCGGGAAAACAGTCGGAAAGGATCCGCAACGCCTTTTCATCCCGGTCACAACGAAAAGTAGGCACGATCACAGATTCATTGGCAATATAGAAATTAGCATAAGAGGCGGGCAGGCGCTGGTCCTCATAAATGACAGCGGCAGGCATGGGCAACTCGACAATATTGAGCTGTTTGCCGTTCAGTAGACGCATCTTTTTCAGATCCGCCAGATTCTCCCGGAGCAATGCATAATTCTCATCCTGCGGGTTCTCCTCTATCACCGTAATGACGGTATCTTCACTGACAAAACGGACCGTATCATCGATATGGCCATCCGTATCGTCTCCCACGATGCCTTCTTTTACCCATAAGACCTGCTCTACACCATAATAGCCGGCCAGATAGGCTTCTATTTGCTCCCGGCTTAATTGCGGGTTACGATTAGTATTGAGCAGGCAGCAGGCAGACGTGAGCAGGGTTCCCTTGCCGTTGAAGTCAACCGAACCACCTTCCATGATAATGCCTGGATAATAGACAGGGATATTCAGCGCCTTCCCAATCAGCGTAGGGATCACATCATCCAGGTCGAATGGAGGATATTTATTGCCCCAGGCATTGTAATTCCAGTCGACGATCACCTTTTTAGTTTCGGCTGCGGGATTCACCAGGAAAGCTGGACCATGATCCCGACACCAGGCATCATTGGTAGGATGAAGAAAGAACGATACCCGGTCCATATTCACCCCCGCCTGCTGTAGATGCCCTACAGCAGCAGCCTTCATAACCTCGTCCTTCACATTGATGCAGACCTGCTCGCCGAGGGCCAGCTCTTTCACAAATTGACTGTAATAGGGATAGATGGCCTGTATTTTTCCCGGCCAGCTCGCTTCCTTATGCGGCCAGCTAAGCCAGGTAGCCGTATGCTTGTCAAATTCCGCAGGAAAATAATAACCGAGCTGTTGGGGCGTGGGCGAACTAATCTTCATCAATATACCTTTTGGTGATCGGTTGATAAGAGTCGATCCTCCTGTCCCGCATAAAAGGCCAGTGCGTCCGGTAACGATCCGTAGCCTCCGTATCGATCTCCACCAGGGCAGTCTCTTCCTGGTCATGTGAAGCCTTGTATAATAAAGTGCCGAATGGATTGGAAACAAAAGAACCTCCCCAGAATTTCATAGCGCCGTCCTGCTCGAATCCTACACGGTTCACACTCACGACATGTACGCCATTGGCGACGGCATGGCTGCGCTGAATGGTCTGCCAGGCATTATACTGCTCGATATTCGTCGCCTCATCCTGGGTGGTGGCCCAGCCGATAGCTGTGGGATAAAAAAGGATCTCCGCTCCCATGAGCGCCGTGATCCTGGCCGCTTCGGGATACCATTGATCCCAACAGATCAGCACCCCGATAGAAGCGTATTTGGTGCGGAAGACCTTATATCCCAGATCTCCCGGGGTAAAATAGAACTTCTCATAATAAGCCGGGTCATCCGGAATATGCATCTTCCGGTATTTTCCCAGGTAAGTCCCATCCGCGTCCAATACTGCCGTCGTATTATGGTAAAGGCCCTGGGCCCTTTTTTCGAACAGGGAGGCAATAATAACCACCTTCAACTCGGCAGCCAGCTTACCCAGTACTTCCGTGGAAGGCCCCGGAATAGCTTCCGCCAGTTTGAAGTATTCATAATCTTCTACATCACAGAAATAAAGGGAAGTAAAAAGCTCCTGCAAACAGACGATCTGAGCTCCCTTTGCAGCCGCTTCCCGCACCTTATCGATCGCTTTCTTAAGGTTAGCTTCTTTATCCTTCGTACAACTCATTTGCACCAACCCTATTTGTACTTTGCTCATAGTTTTCCTTTCAATTTGTTGATCTCTCAGCCATCGAACCCGTGGTCCGATTTGGCGCCTCAGAATTCAGATGAAATGTAATTCTTCGGCGCAAATGTCAAATTATTGGCCTTCGGCCATCGGACCCGTGGTCCGATTTGGCGCCTCAGAATTCAGATGAAATGTAATTCTAAGGCGCCAAATGTCTAATGTCGGGCTTTCAGCCATCGGGCCTGTGGCCCGATTTGGCGGTGCAAATTTACGAGATTCGGCGGCAAAGAGGCGAAAACCCGGATTATTTATAAATTCCATAACTTGGCTCCCCTAAAGCGATTAAACCAAAAACTTATACATGCTCCTGCTATTGGCGGACTCTCTTTTGCTGATCTTCCTTACCCTGAGCCTGGGTATCCTCACTCTCAACATACTGGATCGACTCTTCCGGGTCACCATTCAATCGGACCTGCTGGGTACCTTTCTAGCCGGCCTTATCCCCTCCACCATCTATTTCAACATCATTTCCTTCTGGCTGCCAGTCAATTACCTTTCCTTAATCCCCCTGGCCCTGATAAGCCTGCTGGTTTTCAGACAGCATAAAGAGAGATTCCGGCAAGAAGCCCTTTCCATACGGGAGCAGCTAAACAGAATCCTCCAGCCCTCCAATTGGGTATTCACCGGCGGCCTCCTGGTCCTTTTATTGTACTTTTCGATCCTGCCAGGTATCAACGCGGATTCCAAGGGCTATCACTATCTCTCCATACTGTGGTATGAAAAATATAAGGTAATTCCCGGGCTGGCGAATGTACACGGGCGTTATGCCTTCAATCCCGCCGCCTTTATTATTCAATCCGCGTATTCGTTCACCGGCCTCACCGGGCAATCCATTTATCCTCTGAATACAGTACTCATCGGCCTGTTCCTTTTCTGGCTCCTCGTCAGGATGCTCAGACAGAAAGATTCTTTGGCCGGACTGGTC
>DASWFF010000121.1:0-8505 GCA_036394375.1 Puia sp. | reverse complement strand
GGCGGGTCCCCAGATATCGACGCCCAGGTGAAGACGCCGGGGCTCGGGCTCTCCCTCCCCCTGGGGGGCCAGGATCCTTGCCGCCTCGCTGCCCGACACTGGAGGGGCATGATCAAAGTGGTTGCTGCGGGCATAGAGGGTGCGGTGTTCGTTGTAGCCGCCAAAGCCATATTTGCAGTGATGTTCCTTCAGGGTCTTATTGATATAAGCAGCAAAGCTTTCCGTGTCGGCGATCTGCTCCGGGCTCAGCTCCGTATTCTTATCCGTAAAATCGAAGGGATATAATTTATCCCTGGCCGGGTCGAAAGGGACCACGGGATGAAAAGCCTGCCGGTGCTTTTGCAGGATAGATATTAAAGATGCAGCTCCCATTGATCTTAAGTTACGAATAAAATGGGAGATAAAGTGATCAGATCACCACATTGATCATTTTATTCTTCACGTAAATGATCTTTTTGGGAGGATGGCCTTCCAGCCATTTTTTTACCACTTCATCCGCCAGCACCAACGCTTCCACCTGTTGTTGGGTGGCATCCAGGGCGATATTCATTTCCGTCCGGGTCTTACCATTGATGGCGATGGGATAGTTCTTGGCCGATTCCACCAGGTATTTCTCCTCGACTTTGGGATAGGGCGCGTCCAGGACGGAGCCTTCGTTCCCGATCAGCTGCCAGAGTTCTTCACAGACGTGCGGGGCATAGGGGGTCAGGATGATGACCAGCTTTTCCAGCACTTCTTTTTTATGGCATTTCAGGTCTGTCAGTTCGTTGACCCCGATCATCAGGGCGCTGACGCCCGTATTGAAGGAGAATCGTTCGGTATCTTCTTCGGCTTTTTTTATGGTCTTATAGAGAGTCTTGAATTCCGCTTCCGTAGCTTTTTCCGTCGTCCATATTTTCCCTTTTGTCTCGTCAAAAAACAAACGCCATAGTTTGCGGAGGAAGCGATGGACCCCTTCGATGCCTTTGGTATCCCAGGGTTTGCTTTGTTCGACGGGGCCCAGGAACATTTCGTACATGCGGAAGGTGTCGGCGCCATATCTGTTCACCAGGTCATTGGGGTTGACCGTGTTGTAAAGCCTTTTACTCATTTTCTCCACCTCGACGCCGCAGATATATTTGCCTTCTTCCAAAATGAATTCGGCGTTGGCATATTCGGCGCGCCATTTTTTGAAAGCGGCTATATCCAGCGCTACCCCATCGACGATATTGACGTCGACATGTAGCTCCGATAAGGTGATAATATTCAGTTCGATGCCGGGATCGTTGAAGATATTCCTTACGGCCAGGGTGACCAGTTCATGTAATTCAGGGGAGCCTTCGATAGCCCTGAGCCCGTAGGAAAGGAATACAGGCGTCTTTCTTGCCAGCTCTTCTATCCCATTGGTCCCTTTCAGCTCGACCCGATAGACGAAGCGGCTGCTACCCTGGATCATGCCCTGGTTGACCAGTCTTTTATAGGGCTCGTCATGGCCGATAAGGCCCAGGTCATAGAGGAATTTGGTCCACATCCGGCTGTAGAGGAGGTGGCCTACGGCATGTTCGGTACCGCCGATGTACAGGTCTACCTGTCCCCAGTAGTCGGATGCCTGGCGGCTGCAAAACACTTCCTCGTTATGGGGGTCCATATACCGAAGGAAATACCAGCTACTGCCGGCATAACCGGGCATTGTGTTCGTCTCCAGGTGACGGGCCGTCCAGCTTGCCACATTGGCCAGGGGGCCTTCGCCTTCAGGGCCGGGGCCATATTTTTCCACGTGCGGAAGTTGCAGCGGGAGCTCGTTCTCGTTCAGGGGGATGGCGATGCCATCCTGCCAGACGATGGGAAAAGGCTCACCCCAGTAGCGCTGGCGGCTGAAAGCGGCGTCCCGCATCCGGTAGTTGATCTTCCGGATACCGATCCCTCTTTCCTCCAGCTTATTGATCACGATGACGATAGCATCTTTCATGACGATGCCATCGAGGAAATCGCTGTTCTGCAGTTTTGCCTCTTTGGTGGGATTGGCCTCCTTGCCATTATAATAATCTCCGATGATATTCGTGATGGGAATGCCGAAATACTGTGCAAATTTGAAATCCCGTTCATCTCCGCAGGGTACGGCCATGATGGCGCCGGTGCCATAACCCGCTAATACGTACTCGGATATCCAGATAGGGATCTGTAGCCCGTTAAAAGGGTTGATGGCATAAGCCCCGGTGAAGCAGCCCGTGATCTTTTTCTCTGCCATACGTTCCCTTTCGCTACGGCTCTTTACATAGGCGATGTATTCTTCCACAGCCTGCCGTTGTTCGGAGGCAACGATCTTTTCGATAAGCTCATGTTCCGGCGCTACGACCATGAAGTCGACGCCAAAGATGGTGTCGGGGCGGGTAGTATAGACGGTGAGGCGATGAGTAGTCGCTCCGCCCGGAGTGTGGATAGCTGTGCCGGAAGCAGGCGCAGGATTATCGGGGGTGTGGACGTCGAAAGTAACCTCCGCTCCGAAACTTTTCCCGATCCAGTTGGTCTGCATCTCCTTCATCGCATCGCTGAAATCGACTTTTTCGAGCCCTTCCAGCAACCTGTCCGCATAGTCGGTAATGCGCAGGTACCATTGCCGTAGTTTTTTCTTTACGACGGGATAGCCGCCACGTTCGCTTACGCCGTTTACGACCTCATCGTTCGCCAATACGGTTCCCAGGGCTTCGCACCAGTTCACTTCCCCGAATCCGCAATAAGCCAGGCGGTAGTTCATCAGGATCTCTTCCTGGCGGCGACGATCGAATCCTTTCCATTCCGCTGCGGTAAAGCGGAGTTTGGGCTCACTGGGGCAGGGATGGTGCTTGTTGCCTTCTGTTTCGAGCAGTTGCACCAACCCCTGGATAGGCATGGCCTTGTTCTGCTTACGATCATACCAGCTTTTGAACAATTGCAGAAAAATCCATTGTGTCCATTTGTAATAGGAGGGCTTGCTGGTGAGCACCTGCCGGTCCCAGTCGAAGCAGAAGCCGATATTGTCCAGCTGCTGACGGAAATTCTTCATATTGGTCTCCGTCGATACGGCGGGATGGATGCCATGGTCGATAGCATATTGCTCCGCAGGGAGGCCGAATGCATCGTAGCCCATCGGATGTAATACGTTAAAGCCTTTCAGTCTTTTATAACGGGCATAGATGTCGCTGGCGATATATCCCAAAGGGTGTCCCACGTGGAGGCCTGCTCCGCTGGGATAAGGGAACATATCCAGTACATAGAATTTAGGTTTGTCAGCATGGTTACTCACCTTGTAGCTGCCATTCTTCGTCCATTGCTGCTGCCATTTTTTTTCAATCTCGCTGAAATTATATTCCATAAAATTCTTATGCGGTATGTTTATCGTTCCTCGTGTGAACTATCTTATGTCGGGACTTCGTCCATGTTCCCCTTTTGTTGGAAAAAAGTTAAAACCCTCCCTCCCATCGAAATAATGCGGCAAGAGTATCGTTTAAAGGGTGACAAAAGTACGAAAACGCCCGGTAAAGAGCGTGAAGATGCCAGCAAATCCGTTATTTTTGTCAATAGGTCCGGCCTGACAACCGGTCGAAGTGAAGGTGTTTACCCGTTGTACTAACCCAAAAATTACTATTAATCATGGCGCAATTCGGAAAAGGATATGCTAAACGTTCTACCCCTTCCTATTTCATGGCCATTGTAGGCGTTTCGGTCGTGTTGTTCCTGCTGGGTCTGCTGGGCTGGATCGTGATCAATGCCAACAAACTGGGCCAGAATTTCAAAGAAAACGTAGAGGTGCAGGTATATGTCCGGGAAAATGTGTCGTCAAAGGACAGTGCAACCCTGGTACAGTATATTGCCGGCCAACCTTATACGAAATCATATGAATACCTGACCAAAGAGCTGGCCAGGAAGCGTTGGTTATCAGACGGCAATTCCGATTTCACAACAGTATTGGACAAGAACCCCTTGCCTGCCAGCGTGGATTTTAAGATCCGCAGCAATTATGCCAACCCCGACTCCCTGAATAAAATCAAGGCCGATCTGATCCAGAATATTGCCGTCAGTGAGGTTCAGTATAACAAGACCCTGGTTTCCAGCCTGAATAATATTCTGAATGAGGTCAGTCTCGTGCTCCTGGTGATAGTGGTTGCCATTTCCATCCTGGTGATCATTCTGATCGATAATACGATTCGTCTGGCCATGTTCAGCAACCGGTTCCTTATCAAGACTATGCAGATGGTAGGGGCTACCCGCGGCTTCATCGCCAAACCCATGGATATACGTGCGCTGATCAACGGAGCTATCAGCGGACTCATTGCTATCGGAGGTATCATAGGTGTGATCTTTATCAGTGAGAAAATGATTCCCGAAATAAGAGCACTCCGGGATTATACCCTTTTGTCGGCTATGTGTGCAGTGATCATATTACTGGGAATTTGCATATCCTTTATCAGCACCCACCGCAGCGTGCTGAAATACCTGAAGATGAAGCTGGACGATCTTTATTGATCGCGGTACTCAGCTTTGGAGCGTCTCCCCCCCTTTTTGGTGGATACCCGGATTGGCGTATATTGCGACCCAATAATCAATTTATTTCATGGCAACGACCAAAAAACCAGCTTCTCCCGCTTCCAGGCAAAATGCCCCTTTATTCGGTAAGGAGAACTACCGTTGGATGCTGATCGGTATCATCGTCATGGCCCTGGGCCTGTTCCTGATGGCCGGAGGTAAGAGTAAGGATCCGAATGTCTTCGATCCGAAAGAAGTGTATAGTTTTACCCGGGTGACCATCGCTCCGATCCTCATTTTAGGAGGGCTGGCGCTGGAAATCTTCGCTATTTTCCGCAAGGACAAAAAAACAGAGCAATAATTTCCGCTCCGGGCTTAAATTTTTAAATATCCCACATGACTATCGTCCAGGCTATCATTCTCGCGATCGTTGAAGGGCTGACTGAGTTCCTTCCCATCTCGTCCACCGCCCATATGAAGTTCGCGAACCCGATCATCGGCGTGGTATCCACCCCTTTTTCGGATATGTTCGAGATCGTTATCCAGCTGGCGGCCATCCTTGCCGTTGTAGTGGTCTATTACAAGAAGTTCTTCGATTTTTCCCGGCTGACCTTTTATATCAAGCTGATCATTGCAGTGATACCGGCCCTTATATTCGGATTCCTCCTAAAGAAGCATATTGACCATGCGCTGGGCAACCTGTATTTCATTGCTACGGTGATGATCGTCGGCGGCGTCCTCTTCCTCTTCATTGACCGGTTTTTCCGCAACCCGACGATCGAGGATGAGAGGCAGATATCCAATGGGGTGGCTTTCCGAATTGGTTGTTTCCAGGTGTTGTCCATCCTTTTCCCGGGTCTGAGCCGCAGCGCATCTACCATCATCGGCGGCATGAGCCAGTCGCTGAGCCGGAAGGCAGCCGCTGAATTCTCTTTCTTCCTGGCCGTCCCTACCATGATCGCCGCTTCCGCGAAGAGCTTCTGGGATGTGTATAAAGACCACCACGAAGTCCTTTCGAAAGACAATTTCTCCCTGTTGGGTATCAGCAGTATTATCTGTTTTTTTGTGTCCATCATCGTCATCCGTTATTTTATCGGTTTCCTGAAGAAGCATGGATTTAAAGTCTGGGGTTATTACCGGATCGTCGTAGGCGTGGTGATGCTCTTCCTGTTATGGAGGGGAATCGTCTGATGATAACGGCCCCCAGGAGAGTGATCAACGGATGGGCCATGTATGACTGGGCCAATTCGGTGTACAACCTGGTGATCACTACTACCTTTTTCCCCATCTATTTTACGGCCGCGACGCGCAAGCATTTTGGGAGCGACCATATCCCCTTCCTCGGCCGGACCTTCATCAATTCTTCTCTTTACGATTACTCACTGGCGGCAGCCTACCTGCTGATCGCCTTATTATATCCCATCCTTACCTCTGTTGCCGATACGAGGGGGAATAAGAAGAATTTCATGCGCTTCTTCTGTTATATGGGCGCCATCGGCTGCAGTCTCCTATACCTTTTTGACGGGTCGAACCTGGGCTGGGGCGTTCTTTTTTTCATGGTGGCTTCCCTTGGCTACACCGGGAGCCTGGTCTTTTACAATGCTTACCTGCCGGAGATAGCCGCGCCCGAGGACCAGGACCGGGTCAGCGCCAAAGGATATGCGTATGGATATGTCGGGAGTGTCTTGCTGCAGATCATCGGTTTTGTCCTGGTGCTGGTGATTAAGAACGATCCTTTTTTAGGTCCCCGGCTGACCTTTTTGCTGGTAGGGCTCTGGTGGGCGGGTTTTGCTCAATTCACCTTCCGTGTTCTGCCGAAAGTCCACCGGGCCTCGCTGAAAAAAGTAAATGTCCTCACGGATGGCTGGGCCGAGATCCGGAAAGTATATGGGGAGGTGAAGAAGCTGGCGGTGCTGAAACGGTTCCTACGGGGTTTCTTTTTCTATAGTATGGGCGTGCAGACCGTCATGCTGGCGGCCACGCTCTTCGGCAGCAAACTATTAGGCCTGGAAGACACCAAGCTGATCGTCACGGTCGTGCTAATCCAGTTAATAGCCATCGTAGGCGCTACCTGGATGAGCCGGCTCTCTGCCCTTTATGGAAATATCAAGGTCTTGATGGGAGTAGTAATATTCTGGATCCTGGTGTGCATCTCAGCCTATGTAACGGCCGGGATGGCGGAGCCGCTGAAGCCTTATCATGAGAAGATCGCAGCGCTGGAACGGCAGAAAGAGGCGTTGAAAGCCAAAGAGGCCAAAGCCGCCCATGATGGTGTCGCCAATAATTACGATGTAGAAGAGGGTAAGATCGAGGGCGAACTGTCCAAATGGAAAGCGGAACTGGCGCCCAAACAAGGCCCTATCGAATATTCATTTTATCTGCTGGCGCTGGCCGTAGGGTTGGTCATGGGCGGTATTCAATCCCTCAGCCGGTCGACCTATTCGAAACTGATGCCGGAGACGAAAGATACGGCTTCTTATTTCAGCTATTATGATATTACCGAGAAGATCGCCATCGTGATCGGCATGTTCAGCTTCGGCTTTATCGAGGAGCTGACGGGCAGCATGAAAAATTCGGTGGTCTTCCTGATCATCTTCTTTGCCATCGGGCTGATATGGCTGTATTCGGCGCTGAAGAAACAGCAGGCCGAAGGTAATGCTGGTATCACCCGTTGAACGCCGCCATCCCATGCGGAGAATTTCCATTAAATTTACGGCATGCAATTATATACGGTCGAAACCGGCTTCTTCAAGCTCGACGGAGGGGCCATGTTCGGGGTAGTACCCAAGACATTATGGAGCAAGATCCATCCAGCCGATGAGAACAATCTCTGTACCTGGGCCATGAGATGCCTGCTGATCCAGGAAGGCAACCGCCTCATCCTCGTAGACAATGGCATCGGAGACAAGCAGGATGCCAGGTTTTTCGGTCATTATTACCTGCATGGGGACGACACCCTGGATAAGTCGCTGGCAAAACACGGGTTTCACCGGGATGATATCACGGATGTCCTGCTGACGCACCTGCATTTCGATCATTGCGGGGGGAGTATTGTTCGGGAAGGCAACCGCCTGGTGCCGGCCTTTAAAAATGCCACTTACTGGAGCAATGAACGGCATTGGAAGTGGGCCACGGAGCCCAATGAGCGGGAGAAGGCTTCCTTCCTGAAAGAAAATATCCTGCCCATCTGGGAGAGCGGGCAGTTACGATTTATTGATATCGGGAGTGTGGAGACCGGAGGACCGGGAGCCGGACAGCAGGGCGATGAAAAATCCGTCAGCCCGATCCAATCGATCCCTTCGGGCATCCTGCCACAGTTATCCCTCCGGTTGGTCAATGGCCACACGGATGCCATGATGCTGCCGCAAATTCGTTATAAGGGCAGGACCATCGTCTTCATGGCCGACCTGCTGCCTTCCATAGGCCATATTCCTTTGCCTTATGTAATGGCCTATGATATGTTCCCGCTGACCACTTTACACGAGAAGAAATCCTTCTTCAGCGAGGCGGCGGCCGGGAATTATGTACTGGTACTGGAGCATGACCCCGTGAATGAGTGTTGTGTGCTGCAGGCTACGGAGAAGGGGGTGAAGAGTGGAGGTGTGTTTAAGTTGGGGGAGGTGTGAGCGTAAGGAACATAGTTCAATTCACGCTAAAATCTTTTTTTCGATAAAGTCAATATAGGTTTTTAGCTCCTTGTTAAATTTTGATATTATGGAGAAGTACGTAACACCGATAAAAGCAAGAGAAAAAAGCAAAAACGCAGAATCCCCTTTTGGCAAACTAGCCAGATATCCAATAATTACTAAGAAGTAAACAAATCCCACCCCTATCATCCCTATTTTAAATGGCCGTATACAGATAGTAAGAAGGGTTTTCTTCGGGTCTGTAAAATGAACTGTGTCAGATAATTGTTTTGATCTAGTTTAAAAGAGGCGGCGACGGCTCCATTCACAGAGCAAGGCGACGCCTCTTTTTTACGGCGGAATATCATAGATCCGTTTTCATTCTGTCCCCAAAGAT
>DASWFF010000120.1:0-27133 GCA_036394375.1 Puia sp. | reverse complement strand
CAGCCGACACCGCGCCGGCAGGCCCCCGCACATCCTGACCCGCCTCGTCGGCAGCACCCGTTGCAGCAGCCAGCCCATCCGGCGTCCAGTTGCTCAACCCCTTAACCAAAGAATGGGTAGCCAGTCCGAATCCAGCAGCGTTCTTAATAAAACCTCTTCTTTCCATAAAAATCGTTTAAACCATCTCTGTCAAAAACTCGCTCCGATACCGCGTAAAGGAGCTTTCTGTCCATTAAAATCTCTTGCACCCGCATCGATCCCGAAGGAGCTATGCAGGTCCACTCCTTGTTCCCGGAGCGGGGAATGCAAAGGGATACGGTATTTGTCGAAAGCTGGCAAGTCATTAATGGCAGTAACCCCTGTATGGCCCGGATTGCTAAATGCAGGGTCCAGATATAACCCGGCGACCGTGTCACTGGCGCCGCCCCTCAATAACCACCAATCATTCCCCCCGAAAACATCCGCGCCCCTGTCTCCCCGGATCAGGCTATCCCTACCGACGAAAATATTATTATAAAAAGCAAATTGTTTCCGCGCACTCTTCTCCGAGTAGCTGATAGCGGCCTCTTTGGTATTGTAAATGGTATTGTTATAGACCACGCAGTCATAGAACTGGCCGGCATCCCCCGAACTGTTCCAGACATAGACCCCGGCACGCGAATCCGAGACCCCGCCATCGTCCTCGCTGATATTCCAACGGATGATATTATGATACCAGGGACTGGCTCCCCAATATTGAAAGATACAATACCCGCTACCCTGGTTACCATAAGAAAGACAATACTGGATAACGGAATTCGTGACGCCGCCATCCAGGTCGAAACCACCTCCGTCGGCGCCGCCTGCGGAAGTTTTATTCCGATAGGCCAGACAGTACTGGATGGTCACGCTATCGGCCTCATAACACCATATCCCCACCGGGCCGTTGCCGATCCGGGGCATATCCCAGCCATTGTTCGTGGCCGAGCAGTGATCGATCAGCAGGTTGCTGCAATGACCGGCGACGATCCCGTTGCCGCTGTGATTGGTGAGATTGGTCGGGTCTCCCGGATTATCATCCGCCCGGCAATAGCGTATCCGCAGATTGTTGGATTCCCGCTTGCCTCCTGAACCTTCCACGGCAATCCCCGCCGCCCCGTTCTCATGTGCATACACCCGCTCGATCAACACATCCGTAGAAGAATAGATCATCAGCCCGGCTTTTTGAAAACCGGTAATATCGATCCCGTCCACCATGATATGGTGGCAGTTGATCAGGCAGAGCCCATCCTTCACATTCCCGCTCTTCCTTCCCGCACCCACCAGTCGAAGATGTTGCAGTGAAATCCAGCCAGCCCGGTAGAGTATGACCGCGGAAGAATCGCCGGCGACAATCGTCGCGGATCCCTGACCGTAAGATCCTATCCACACCGGGTGCAGGGCGCGTCCCCCGCCATTATCAACCTTCAGGGTGCCGGTAAAGGACTGGCCGCCCCGAAAAAAGACGGAATCGCCCGCTTGCAGGTGCAGCCGGTTGACAGGCGCAAGGGTGCTCCAGGGATGGGCGCGGCTGCCGTCCTGCCGATCGTCACCCTTCGCATCGATATAATAAATGCTGCCCGCAACAACCAGCCAATGACTCAGCAACAATATTCCCAAAAGAATACTTTTTCGAACCAACCTTTTTTGTTTCATAACTGGTTAATATCCGGCATTTTGTTTCAGTTTAGGATCCAGGATGATCTCCTGCTGAGGAATTGGGAAATATTCATTCGTCCCTTTTTTAAAAGCGGCGCCCGATTGCACGCTAAGGCTCGGCCATTTATTTACATCCTTTTCCATCGATGATGATTTTATTGTCATGGATCGTAAAATTCGATTGGGACACCCCACAGATCACCGTCATGATCTCATTCAGCAGATCGTCCTCGTAAAAAGTCGCCGTAACCCGGCAGTTTTTAATGGCAGGATTGGCAAATTCAATGATCACCTTAAATCGCTGCCCGATCCTCGTCGCCGCTTCCTCCATCGTGACATCGTCCAGACGGATCTCCTCCGGCTTCCACGCAGTCACCTGTTTGATGTCCACTTTCTTCTGTACATAGACCTCCGTCTTTTTACTGAAGCTGATCTGCTGGTCGGCCGTCAGCAACCCCATATTCTTATTCTCTCTTTCCACCTGTACCTTACCATGGGTGACGGTGACCTCGATAGCTTCATCGGCGGGATAAGCCTTTATATTAAAAGCGGTTCCCAATACCCGGGTAGTGATTTTCCCCGTATGCACGAGGAAGGGCATGCGGGCATGATGAACGATATCGAAATACCCTTCCCCCGTCAGATATGCTTCCCGGTATTTACCGGCAAAAGAGGCCGGGTAATCCAGCTTGCTGTCCGCATTTAAGATGACCGTGCTGCCATCCGGTAAATGGATGATCTGTTTTTTATTCAGGGCGGAGAGGATCCCCCCGACATTTTCACCGGCGGCAGGAGCCGGCCGGAGCTTTCGGTTATTTCCCGTAAGGGCCCAGTAAGCGGCCGACACCATCATACACAGGATAAGAATGGCTGCTACCTTAAACCAGGCACGATGGAAAAGATAATGCAGCTTGTAGGCCGGCCTGGTCCTTCGCTGGTGCAGGGAGAAAAGGTCCTCTTCCGTCCGGCGCAAATTCCCATACATCTTATCCCAGTCCACCGGATGCTCCGTCTTATCTTCTTTGAGCTGCCCCCAAAGAGTTTGCATGGGTTCGCTAAGGGATTCCTCGGCATCCCCTTGCTGTAATAAAGAGATCAACTCCGCTACTTCCTCCGGGGTGCAGCGGCGTTGCAGGTATTTTGCAAAAAGCTGTTGTAATTTATAATCGGGGTCCATGATAAAAATATTGGTATAGGAAAAGGTCTTTAAACAGGTGCCTATAAGCAAGACACCCGGGAGGGAAACAAGGACCAATGAGAGGGAAACTTTTTTTTAGCCTAACAAAATAACGAGCAGGATCCACGCTGCGGCGGTGCCATGCTGGCCCAGGTAATGGCGGATGAAGCGTAAGGCTTCCACCATATGGTTTTTTACGGTATGGCGGGAAAGCTTCAGTTGCAGGGCTATTTCTTCATGGTTAAGCCCCTGGTAACGGCTTAGCTGGAATACCAGGCGGCGTTGAGGAGAGAGTTGGGTCAGGGCGTCCCGGATCAGGGTATCATATTCGGCCACCAGCGATCGCTCTTCGACATTATTATTTTCCGGAGCCGCCAGCCCCTGCAATTCGTGGAGAAGTTTAACATTATGGGCCGCTTTCCTGAGATGATTGAGGGTCTTGTTGCGGGCGATCGTGAAGATATAACCTTCCAGGTTGTCTACCTGGTGGAGGATGTCCCGGCAAAGCCAGAGTTTGATAAAGATCTCCTGGGTGATCTCTTCGGCGACATATTTCGAATGGGCGATGGCAAGAACATAACCGTATAACCTGTTCTTATAAGTATCAAACAATTGTTTGAACTCGTCATCTTTAATAACGTCATGTCCTTTCCTAAACATGCTGGCAAATATTTATACTATAAATGCAATCGTTAGTACGAAAGTAATCAATTCCTGGTTAATCACTTTAACAAAAAATTCAGCTTTCCGGGCAGACGCCCCGGTTCAAAAAAGCCTATTTTGTTCTATGCGTGTATCCATCACTGCTTATGGCGGAGTCCTTTCCTTGCTGCTATTATCGGCGTCCCCCGTTTTCTCCCAGCAATTCCTCAGCGGCCGGATCCACAAAAAATCAAGTACGGAAGTCCTGATGTCCGTTAGCGTTCACAATCTGACCCAACGAAAATATAATCAATCGGATATGGGCGGTAATTTCAAAATTGGTGCGATGAAAGGGGATACGGTCGTCTTTACTTCCGCCGGGTACCTGCCGGATACCACGATCGTCAATACATGGATGTTCGAAGAAGCCGATGGCTATACGGTTTACCTGAAGCCTAACCTGGTGGAGCTTCCTTCTGTCCGGGTAGGAGAACAAAGCAATTATCAATTGGACTCCCTGAAAAGGAGAGACGATTATCGTCAGCTCGAGGACTCTCTGCACAAGGTGAAACTGGCCTTCGGCAAAACCTTCTCCGATGGGGTAGGTATTAGTTTCAGCCCGCTCAGTTATTTTTATGGG
Source organism: Puia sp. (assembly GCA_036394375.1). GTDB lineage: Bacteria > Bacteroidota > Bacteroidia > Chitinophagales > Chitinophagaceae > Puia. Next base: position 22,997 of record DASWFF010000120.1, on the reverse strand, counting down.
CCGGAAGCAAGGAGACGAAGGTTTAGAAAGCGGCTCAAACAGGAAGAGATCGACTACTATATCGATTCCAGGTTTCCCCGTCCTTATGTCGCCAGGGTCACCGGCCTGCAAGGGGATTCCCTCCAGGTATTTATGTTCCGCTATCGTCCCTCCTATAAATTCTGCCGCCAAGCGTCCAATGAGGATATGCTGTTCTATATCAACGATTGTCTTAAAAAATACCATGGCGCCAGAAGACCGGGAGGGGCCAGCCGTTAATCATGAAAAGAGTTGTTTTTATCTAAACAAATAGTTTGTCAATCGTAATTTGGCTTTGCACCAGTTCAGTAGCATAGCTGTTTTCTCGCAGGCCAAAGCAGGTGATCAAAGTTAGAAAAATGCTCTTTTTTGCGGCGGTCACTTGCTTTATGATATTTCGTTTTTCACGTAGCTCTTCCGCATATTTTGAGGTAATAATAAAAGGTGCATCATAGAATTTTATTTCACATATATTAACAATACCATCAGCCCTGTCTATCAGCATATCTACCTGAATACCTTTCTGTCCGGCATCACCTTTTAGCAGGTAGCTGCTTTCTTCGGTATATACCGCAGCAATACCCAATGCGGCTTTTATCTGCGGTAAATGGGTAAAGCAAATATTTTCAAAAGCATACCCGCACCAGGTCTTCCAGGCTTGCATACGTTCCAGGTTTACAAAACTACCTTCTCCGCCTTTTCTTTTTCCCTCAATGAACTTAAGATAAAAGAGTGAATAATTGTCAACCAGTCTGTACAACATATCTTTTTTCTTCTTATGAAAAGGTGGGGTAGAAATTATAAAGTCCGATTGTTCCAGCTCGGCAAGTATGCGTGTAAAGCTTCCTCCATCAGCCATGCCAGTGATCTCCAGCAATTGAGAACGGGTAAGCCCCATCCATTTAGTAGATAAAGCCCTTATAACAGCAATATGATAATCAGGCTTATCATACAGAGAAGCATATAATTTATCAAATTCATCTTTTAGCAGGCCATGTGGAGTGAAGCAAAGCCTGTCTATATTTTGTGCTACACTCTGGCCTTTGTTTATTTCTTTTAAATAGTGAGGTATCCCGCCTGTCACCATATAGAGTTGTACTATTTGATATTGGTTCAGCACCACTTTGTTGGTTTGCAAAAAAAGAGCAGTTTCAGTCAATGTAAAAGGCTGCAAATGTATTAACAGGGTAATACGATTATGTAAACTCCCTTTATGGTGTACTACCTGCTGTATCATCCAACTGGCTGCTGAACCACAAATAACTATCACTACATGATTGTATGCTGCCCAATCATTCCAAAAATGTCCCAGCGCTTCTAAAAAACCTGACCTTGTCGTGGCTATCCACGGCACTTCATCGAAAAAAATCACTTTCTTATGGTTGGCTCTCTTACGTGATAAATAAGTTTGCAGCAGGTTAAAAGCTTCCAACCAATTAGCGGGTGCTTTTATAGGCAATTCAGGCTTCGAATATTCGGTTAGTTTATTAGTAAAGTTTGTTAATTGAACGGGCATTGCTGTATGCTGCATACCGGTCATCTCAAAATCTAAAAGATCCCCAAATACTTGTCGTATCAGATGCGTTTTGCCCACCCGGCGTCTTCCTATAACGGCAATCAACTCAGATCTTCCGGAATTCAGCGCATTCTGTAACAACCCCTTTTCTTTCGCTCTTCCAATAAAATCAAGATGCATAAATAACTATTTATATTTGGCGGAATGTGGTCAAATATATTAATATTCCGCCAAATATAAAAGTACATAATTAGCGGAATCTATCATTTTATGGCACATTCCGCCAATTATACACACTTGAGGAAGGAGTCTTCCTATGCCTTGCCGAGGGCCGACATTATGAGAAGGCTCCTTGAATTATTCCTCATCTATTTCAGTAAATTTTTCAAGAATGTTTCCGGGGTGAATTTCAGCAAGTATCGGAATTCAGATGGTATTCCCACCCATCCTTCCACTTCTGTGCGATCCGCATAGCCGTCTCTAATAGGGCGGGCTCCCAGTTCTCTATTTCCCAATCCGAATGGGATAAAGAAGATTGGCGCAGCAAGCCGAGGGCCTCCTCATAGGAAGTGGCCGTTTCCAGGATGGCGGAAAGCTGCAATTGCTGTTCATAGAGGATTTCGTCTTCAATAATATCGCCGGGAGGTACAGGGAATAAGGGGAGAAAAGAATTGCCCGGATTCGACAAAGCATTCGCCGGAGACTCCCGCCCCGCCTCATTCGCCGCCTCCACGATCCCTGACATAGTCAGAAAATCATCATAAAAAGATCTTCTGCTTTCGCTGGTTGCCAGCGCAGTTCCCAGTTGCTCCAATACCACATACTTAAGATTGGGGCATTTCTCCAAAGCGATCTCCAGGTAGTCAAATACCTCCCGGGGAACGGCCTCGTCATGCGTATCCCTTCTTATTTTTCTTCCCGGATCGATACGGGAGTCTTCCCAACTGCCTCCTGAAAGGTGGATCTCCCGGACCCTGTCCAGGGGATACAAGCTTATGAGCTCCTCAAAACCAATGGAGAAATTCCGGATCTGGCAGTAGAGATTGTGAAGGTCTAAGATAATGAAGCCATTCACCGGCTCTATCAGCCGTTCCAGGAATTCGCCATGCTTTCTGACTTCCTCAGGGGAATAGGAGAAAGCCAGGTTCTCCAATCCTACCGGGCACCGGCAGGCTTGATAGATCCTTTTCAACCGGTCTCTCCCGATCTCCAGGGTGCGTTGGGAATAAGGAATATTCAGGGGAGCCCCCTGATGGAAGTCCTTCCCCGTCATGAATCCAAAATGTTCCGTAATGTGATCGAAGGGAAGATTGGCGCCCGTTTGCTCCAGTTGCCGGAGCCAATCGTCCTGGCTCTGCAACCATTTTCCGGAAAAAAGGGAAAAGAAAATACCATGGCCGATCAGCCTTCCCTCCTTACTATAGGCAGTCAATAGCTCCAAAAACCAGGGTGGGACCTGGTCGACATGAAAGAGGGCATCAAAAGACCATTCGATGGCTTCTACCCTCTCCTCTTCCAGCAAAGGGAAAGCTGCTGATAAAAGGTTGGCATCCAGGTTACAGGCGATAGAAGATAAGACTTTCATAATTTAACCCATTCCGCAGGCCAGGCAGGGTCCGGAGGGAGGAGGATTTTCATTGCCTTTATTCTCCTTATTGGTCTTCGGTGTTTCTTTTTCTTTCTTACAGGCAGGCAGCGTTTGTATAGCAATTCCGATGAGAAGGGCGCTAAGCAGTGATTTGGATAGTTTCATTTTTTTCATATTAAAGTTAGGAGGACAAAAAACGGGCAGCTATAGTGCATGACAACCAGGAATCCCCAAACGTTGCAGGCAATGTATTATAATAAATCAACATTCAAATTAGGGGTGCAGGGAAAATATATATGAGCAACCGTTAGGTTGCACATATATTTGCAACAAGCTATTATACACGTAAAACTATTTACCAATGAAAAGAACAAAAATTCTCTACTGGATCTTTACGGGGCTACTGCGGCATTAATGCTTATGTCCGGCATTTCCAATGCGGTGACGGTACCGGATCCGTCACTCTATTTAAGCATTTAGGGTATCCTATTTATCTGAGTCCTTTTCTGGGTGTTGCTAAATTAGCAGGGGTGGTGGCGATACTCGTCCCCCGTTTCCCGAGGCTCAAAGAATGGGCTTATGCGGGCTTCGTGTTTGATCTTGCCGGCGCGATGTATTCCGGCATAGCAGTAGGCGATCCTGCCAGTGCATGGCTCCCTATATTGATCGGATTCGCTTTAATTGCCGCTTCTTATATTTTTTATCATAAAAAATTAAAAGGGGCCTGATACCTCAAAGCGCAGCATGTTGCTCACGGCTGTTCCATCAGGGGCCAATCCTTCCAGCACGGCCACGTAGTGGCCAGGTATATCCGATGAATAGAAGCTGAGACTGCCCCTGCCCTGAGGATCTGTTGGAAGGACCGGCGACCAGTAGAGCACATTCCTGAAATCGGGCAGATGACTGGCAGCTTCCTGCTCTGTGGCATAAGAAGGGGAATAGAATTCACGCTGTAATTCCAACCCCTCATAATCTATCACGGTAGCGTTGGGATCGAGGATGTAGCCGCCCAGATCGCCCTTGTAAGTGATCCAGTTCATAATGCCGTCATAGTCAGTCCCGCCCAAAAAATATTTCCGGTGTAACATATCCAGCTTCCTGATCTTAAGCGGATCCATCACCATCAGCTTATCAATATCGAAAACAGGAACGCCATCCACAAGGATCAGTGGATCCACGTCAAAGAACTGGTTATTAGGGAGATCGAAAAGAGGAAGGTGGAAATGAGAATGGCTGTTTTTAACCAGCATCAGCACGACATATTCCCGCATCACTTCTTCCATGGTAGTGAACCTCGTATAATCATCGAGCGCATAAGTATAATCCGGCTTATAGTAGAAGGCGCTTGTATCCACGGAGGGGAAATGGAATTGTTTTAATTTTTCTCCGGCATATCGGTTCAGCGCCTGCGTGGCCACACTCTTGTCCGTTAAGGACAGGGAATTTTCCAATAGTGGTATAAAAGGAGACAAGGGGCCATCGGTATAGGTCTCCAGGAAAGGGTTGGCGATATCTACTCTGAACAGGCTATCCGTGTGCGGATTGGTCTGTACGATGACCTCCCGGGAGCCATAAAAATCCTTCATTTCAAATTTCACCCGGCCTTCGTCATCGCTGATAGCCGAGGAGAACTGCGTCCTCGTCCCGGGTACGGAGAAATATCCCTGCACGCCCTTTGCCGTCGCTCCCGTCCGGCTATTTACGATCCTGCCCGAGATGATGGCCCCGTTATATTCGGGGGGGAACTCAAAGGAAGGGCTGCCGGGATGCAATACCTCTTCCCAGCGAAATCTTCTCCAGCCATGCGAGATCATAAGATTATCCATAGCTTCCTCATCTTCCGGATGGTCAAAATAATAATCGGGGGATTCGATCCTCCCTTTCAGATCGGAACTTAGCCACAAATAGCTCTCCAGATGACCTGCAGGTATGCCCTGCAAAGAATCCAACCGGTAAACGGAAAGGGAACAGTCCGCCCCCATAGGTTTGTTATCAGGACCGGTCAGACTAACCTGGAGGTTTATTTTTTTCCGCGTGGCATAACTATTCTGATCGGCATTCATAGCCACTTTCCAACGACGGGAAGGAACTTTGAAGATCAGCCTTTCACAAACAGGCTGTTTAGCTCCATTAAAAACGGTCAAATGTGAAATGCCCTCCCCCAGTTTGTTTTTGTCTACCAGGAAGCTGGCTTTTCCCTCTTTCATAACGGCCGCTTCGGCCATCTTGACCGATTGCCGGGTATGCGCGACCAGATAGATCCTGGAATCCACTCCGGCAGATGCTGATCCGGGAGCAACAGTGGACTGCAGATCTACCCGGAACCCATCATTTCCCTCTTTGGATACACGCATGACCGTCCCCTCTTTATAAGCTGCAGGCAGCAGCTTGCTGATCGCCGTTCCATCGGCCAGCCTGATTGTCGAACGATACCGGTGTCCGGGCCGGGGAGTCAATATAAAATTCCCGATCCCGAATCGCAGCGGTTTAAAACGGATAAGGGTATCCGCATCGTCTTCCGTCACTACTCCCGTGCATCCGATGCCGCGTCCATACTGGTCCGTAGCCCTGAAAGCGACTTTACAGGCAATATTTTCCACGAGATTTCCTCCTTCCGGGAAGAACACGATGTTAACTTGCAGGAGCGGTTCCACAGCAGGCGCTTCAGCCGATTTGCGGGCATTGATCACTTCGATCGTCTTTTCAAAGAACCAGTCCGCTCCATAATTTTTCATCCAGTTGGTATAGGCCCTCAATTTGTAATTCCCTGAACGAAGGGTCAGCGGCAGGTAGAGGGATCCGTCGCCATGTCCCTGGCGCAAGCCCACTTTCGCCTGCAGGACAGGTTTGTTATTTTTATCCAGCCATTCCAGATAAGCCACCTTACTGATATCCAGGGGACGGTGGGAGCCGGCGTCCACATCATACAATTTGAACCAGCATATCTCCCCCGCCAGGTAGAGCTCCTTATCCGTATGCACGAACAGCTTCTCCTGCAAGTGCTGCAAGCGGTATTGATCCAGCGCCTTTGTCAGGGTCGCAGGGTCCGCCTCTGCAGGAACCGCTTGCTGCGTTTGAGCCTTCCCGGTCAGGGACAGGAAGAACAGGAGAAGGGCCAAAGGCAAGCCGGTTGTTTGGCTGCTATATTTCATTCAATTATTTTTTTAGGGTCCTTTAATTGGGCCAGAAAGAGGGTTTAACGTTGGAACCTCCCCTGGATATGCAGTCGATGCAATAAGTATCATTGCAGGAATAGCCGTCCAATCCTCCTGACCGGGAATAATGCGCAAATGTGGGCGTAAAGAGCCCGTACCCGAAAAACTTTTGAAATTCGTCGGGACTGTTGGGTGCAACGGTATCCTTCATCGGGCAGGAAAAAAAATAATACCATGGAGATACCTGGCCCCGGTCGATATATATCCGCTGCTGCTGTACCGTGCCCGCAGAGATGAAGCCGATCACCTGCTCGGCCGTATTGCTCAGGCAGTGAATGTTGCTCGTAAGCTGAGAAGGCTGAGCGTCGAAGATAGAGCCCAGGGATTCGGTATTTTTTTTCATAAGGTTTAAGAAATTGTAGCCATCCCGCGTCAGCGCGTATTGACGGACCATCATGCTATAAAGCACGCTAAGCTGTTCATCGTCAGCGGGAATTTTGTTGAGGGGATATTCGTAGATCTCATCCTTCGCTAATTTCACAGAGTTGCTGACCAGCACATTGGAAGAGCCCGAATAACGCCAGCACCGGTATATCTGGTGGGCCGGGGCCCGGGGGATGACGCTTACAGGGTTCGTATTGCCATCGTACTCGAAATCGGATCCCTCTGCGGAATGATATTCCCAGGTGGCATCGTAAGACCACTGATAATATCTCGTGGTCCCCGCATCGTCATGTGCATTGGCATAAATGGTGACCCCGCTGTTGTCCTGCTTCCAATTGATGCTGTCGATGGCCGGCGTGATCTTATACGGTACGTAATCGGACAAGTACTCCCCGCTGGATTGGGTATGGATCCGGAGACGGTATTTTGCGGATACGTTGAGCGGCAGACTGCCCGTGTTATATATTCCGCCTCCCGCCTCTGTAAGAGGGTACACTGAATTGTCATCTCCCTCCACCTGCACGCTGGCCCCCACCTCTTGCGGATTGGTAGTATCTCCGGATAATTTAATAGTGCGGCTAAGGGTAAAGCTGGTCTCGCTGTTACCGCTGATATATCCTTCTACGACCAGGTAACCCGTTGCCGGGGAAGTATAGGGACTGACATACACCTGCTTGCACTGCAGCAAAGGGATAACAACTACCAGGAGAACGGTTAGCGGCAGTATTGTTTTGAATGTTCTTTGCATATCGTTGTCTTTAAAATCGGATATTAAAATTAACAAAGGGTATCGCGCTTCCGAAAATAGATAGCTTATAACCATTGACGAAGCCGTTCTCCGATACATAATACACGGAATAAGGGTTCTTCCGGCCAGTAAGATTGTACACGCCGATCGTCCAGGAGTTATGGGTTTTCTGGTGCACTTTATGATTCCCGTCTATGTTCATGGAGAGATCGGTCCGGAAATAATCGGGGATACGGTAGGCGTTCCGGTCGGCATACAGGGTCCTCTGCGAACCCGCATAATTGAAGACCCCGATAGGCAGCGTGATGGGACGCCCCGTGCTGTAGGTGGCATTGAGCGAAACGCTGAACCGGTGCGTGACCCGGTAGTTACTTACTACTGTTACATCCTGCGGCTTATCATAGTTAGCCGGGTAGTACCGGCCTTTATTGATCAATTCGCCAGCGTTTGGATCATCCTGCCGGAGCAGGGTCCTGGAATAGGTATAGCTGAACCAGCCGTTGAACTTCCCGGTCAGCTTTTTTATCAGCAGCTCCACGCCGTAAGCCTTGCCCTTCGTTTCAAGCACATCCGTTTCTATATGGTGGTTCATCACCAGCACCGCGCCGCTCTTATAATCCAGGTAGTCGCCGATACGCTTGTAATACACTTCCAGGGAGGTTTCGATCGTATTAGCTTTGAAATTCCTGTACAGTCCCAGAGAGATCTGATCCCCATGCTGCGGCCGGATATTAGGGTCGCTCAGCTTCCAGATATCCGTCGGGGCCATGGCAGTGGTATTGGACAAAGCATGAATATATTGGCGCTGGGTATTATAACCGGCCTTAAGCGAAACGTTTTCCGTAAGCACCAGCCTGGCTGACAGCCGGTACTCGGGTCCTCCATAGGTCTTTATGACTTTATCCGGTCCATACTTCGTGGCGCCGAGCAGATTGTCTCCTGAGACGGGCTGACCCGGCGCATAGTTATTCACCAGGCTGGAACCAAGATAGTTATACAGGGAATAACGAATGCCGCCCTCCACCGAGAGCGAATTGCTGATGGTGTAGCGATCGCTCAGGTATAAAGCGCTCTCCTGGGCTTGTTCGGTCTGAAGAGTGTCTCCGACGACCAGGGATTGATGCCCCATGGGATCGTAAGATCCCGGATGCAGCCGGTAGCGCAGGGTGCTAAGACCGAAGTCGAGCGTATGACTGGCGCTTAGAAAATAGTTAAAATGCGCCTTGAAATAAACCTGGTTGATATCGAAACCCAGCTTGTAGGCATTGACGGGATTCTGGCCGCTGGAAATACTATATTGATACCGGTCATAACCGGTGGTCAGCAGACTGTAAAGTTTGTTATTGAAAATATGCTTCCATTTCAGGGAGAGGTTGCGATTGCCATAACCATAAGTAGTGTCGTTGTTGAGATTGAAATGGTCCTGGCTCAGATAGCCGGTAAAATACAGGCTGTTCTTCTTATTGATCTCGTGACTGATATTGAGGTTGAGATCATAGAAGGAAGCCCGGCTGTTCTTGTACTGTGAAGGCAGATCGGCCAGCAGCCAGTTCGCGTACGTGGTCCGCCCCCCCAGGATAAAGGAGGTTTTGTCCTTTACGATCGGGCCTTCAATGTTGAGACGGCTGGTCAGCAGTCCGATACCGGCGGAGCCGGTGATATTCTTTTTATTCCCTTCCCGGCTGTTGATATCCAGCACGGAGGACAGACGACCGCCGAACCGGGCGGGAATGCTGCTCTTGTAGAGTTCCACGTCTTTTACCACTTCGGGGTTAAAGGCGGAGAACATCCCGAAGAAGTGGGCTGTATTATAAATCGTCGCGTCATTGAACAGGACCAGGTTCTGATCGGCGGACCCGCCCCTTACATTCAGGCCCGTACTGGCCTCGCCGACCGTCTTTACGCCGGGCAGCGTCATGACCACCCGCAGGACATCGGCTTCCCCGAATACCACGGGAACCTGCTTGATGGTCTTTATATCGATCTTCTGTACCCCCATCTCCGTCCTCTTCACATTGCTGGCCTTTTCAGCGGAAACGATGACCTTTTTCAGAGTGAGGACCTGGGTGCGTAATTCGATATTCATCTTACCGTCGCCGTAGACCAGCAGAAGCCTCCGCGTATCCCTCATGCCGATACTCTGGATATTAAGGATATGGCGGCCCCGGGGGAGAGAAATAGAGTAATAGCCATACTGATCGGAGGAGACCCCGATCCGGGGATTCTCAACATAGATGGAAGCTCCGACCACAGGCTCCCCTGTTTTAGCGTCCAGTGTATAACCCGCCACGTTAACAATGCCCTGCAGGGGGCCGGTAATCTTCTCGCCGATCACATAGAGCTTGTTTTCCAGGGTAGCCACTTGTGGCTTGCCGGCCTCTTCCAGATAGTCCCGGATGCTGTCCCCCTTGCCCGACGCCTCTTTGTCTGCCGCCCCTTTGTCGAAAAAGCCCGGAGGCAGATCCGTACGAATAGCTTCTCCTTTGCCGATGAAGACATGCTCCTGCCGGTCGAGGGAATAGCTGATATCCGTACCCGAAAAGATCTTATCGAGTACGCTGGTAAATAGCTGTGCATCGGCCTTTATATCGATCTTCGTACTGTCAAAATCCGTTGTATCATAGAAGAACCGGTAACCGGTCTGTTTCTCCAGTTCCTGTAAGACATCCGCGACAGGAGTTTGTTTAAAATCCACGGTGACCCGGACTTCCTTACCCTTTTGGGCAAAAGACTGTCCTCCCATCATCAGCAGGCAGGCGCCGGTCAGCAATAAGGTATAAAAGTATTTCATGGGAAGAGGTTCATTTATTGGCCGTATCGGAAAACTGGCCATTATACCAGGCCGCCACTTTAAGGAGTGTATTCTGCGTGTCGTGACGCATACTCAACCCGTTCTTTCGTATAAATTTTTTCACCTCTTTATGCCTGTCATTCAGGGCATTCAAAAGAGATTGCCGGTTATTGACAGAATAATAGACAGCTCCTTTCTTCAGGTAATAGTAAACGGAATAGTCAATAAATTTTTCAAGTTTGCCCGAAGACAAGTCTTCCATGACTAACTTTCTTTCCTTTTTCAGCAGGGTGACCCGGTCCTTGTAAAGCTGCTCGTAGAAACCCCGGCGTGGCGCGGAAGGAGTGAGGCTATCCCGTAGGTTTATAAATAGGTGATGCTGTATGGTGAAACGGTCGAGTTGCCCGTTGATCAGGAAAAGCTTATAATTATCATAGGAGTCATCGATTACCACCTGCTCTTTTACCAGGTCATACAGCAGCATGAGGTTTTCGTACAGGATTCCGCCATAGAAGACGGTTCCTTTTTGCAAATGGCCATCGTCGAAAAACGGGTGTCCGTCTCTGAGCGAGAAGGCATATTCTGCATATTGGCTTCCTCTGTAAAGCCCGGTTTCCGGTGCGAGATAATGGTGATAAACCTTCAGGGCATTGGAATATTCGTCCGGGGTGGCTACGCTGTCCTTCCCGGTGGGTTGAGCCTGGATTGACAAATACAGGCAGCAGAAGAGCAGGATGCCGGCATAAGGGGAAATAGCTAACAATCTCATAGTTGGGTTTTGGTTGATCTATGCAAATCAGGCTGACAGGGCCTCTACACCGTTAATTTATAAAAAACTTCGGTAACAATGTCGTAAAAAGCATTTTTTATATGAATGGATAAATAGAGGTGTGGCCCGGTAATTTTCACAACATCATGTTCAACGTCTCCTCCCGGTTGCGGTACCGGAAGGCGTCCACGACATAGAGCGCCCCCATGATCACCCCAAAAGTCCCGATCAGGAAAGTGATGCTGTTGGCCTTCGCCAGGGGGCCATATAAAAGTAATAATCCGAAAACAACGGAGAGAATGCCGGTGATTAAAATGAAGGGCCATCCCCGAACGATCTTCTTCAGCGACAGGGCCGCTGCAATCTTGAAGCAGCCTACCAAAAAGATCCAGGCGCCTATGAAATAGGGCAATGCAATAAAAGACAGGAGAGGATTAAAAGTAAGCAGGATCGCAAAAAGAAAGTGGAGGATGCTCTCTGCCTGCATCCATTTTCCTTCCCGGACATATTTTTTATTAAAAATAGCAACCGTGAGCAAGAAGCCGCCATTCGCCCAGAGGCCTATCCCCGTATATTTCACCAATCTGACATAACTGCTGAACGGACTTATGAACGCAAAGACCCCTATTCCGATAAAGATCGCCCCAACGGCAATCAATAACCACCAGGTCCTGAATTTTGTAAGGTTTTGTAGCATGGAGCAAGATAAGAAACTATTTGAAATCATTTCCCGGGAAAATCCTTACCTTTGAAGTCATCAGATGACCTGATGAAATCAAACGGGGGGACTCAAAAGACTCCCGATCATAAATGAGTAAAGCAACACATCCCCTGCAACGTCACAATCTCGCAGATGCGGTTGTCAGTAAATTACAGCAGCAGCTTTCCCTGGGAGAATACCAGGCAGGCCAGAAACTTCCCTCCGAACCGGAGTTGATGGAACAGTTCGGGGTAGGACGATCCACCATACGGGAGGCGATACGGATCCTTGCGAATACCGGATCGCTGAGTGTACGGCAGGGTTCGGGTACTTTTGTCGAGATACAGAATGGGATTGCCGAGCCTCTCTCCCAACGTCTCCGGCGGGCTGACGCCGGGGACCTGGACGAAGTAAGGCAGCTCCTGGAAATGAAGGCTGCGGAAAAAGCCGCCCTGCACCGCACGAAAAAAGACATCGAAAAAATGAAGGCGTTGCTGAAGAAAAGGGATATGGCCGCAAAGGCCGGCGATACGGAAGAATCGATCCGGGTAGACATTCAATTTCATATCGCCATCGCCGCTGCTTCCCGTAATGATATCCTGGCCGATCTATACAGAACTTTTGCAGAGCAGGTGAGCAGGCATTTCCGGGAGGTCCATCACTCCACGGAGTCCTTTATCCAGACTCAGCACTGGCATGAGGCTTTATTAAAGAGCATCGTTGACCAGGATCCCAAAAAAGCCTGGCAATGGGCGGCAAAGATCGTAGGCGCCTCTTGAGTTTGCCGGAAACACCCGTGGCGCCTCTTAAACTTAAAACAACATGTCAAAAGTACTCACCGAAGAACAAGTAGCTTTCTCCAAAGAGATCGCCCAAAAGACGGTTTTCCCCATTCTGCTGGCCATCAGCTTCTCCCATTTGCTGAACGACACGATGCAGTCGCTGATCCCTTCCACCTATCCCCTGTTAAAGACCTCTCTGCACCTGAATTTCGGGCAACTGGGCATGGTGACTTTTTGTTTTCAGCTTACGGCTTCTTTATTACAGCCTTTTGTGGGACTGTATACAGACCGTAAACCTCAGCCTTATTCGCTCGCCGCGGGCATGTGCTTCACCCTGGTGGGACTGGTTTTCCTCTCCCGGGCCGCCAGCTTTCCCATGGTGCTGCTATCCGTGGCGCTGGTAGGAGTAGGCTCCTCCATTTTCCACCCCGAAGCTTCACGCCTGGCGTATATGGCATCCGGCGGACGTCGCGGCATGGCGCAATCCTTATTCCAGCTCGGAGGAAATGCCGGCAGTTCCCTGGGGCCTCTGCTGGCGGCGCAGATCATCGCTCCTTACGGGCAGTCCAGGATCATCTGGTTTTCCCTGGCCGCCCTGCTGGCGATTGGCGTCCTGATTAATACGGGAGGATGGTATAGCCGTAATCTTCACCGGACCCGCAAAAAGGCCGGCCCCGTGAGCGATATCCATCCGTCCCTCACCCGTAAAAAAGTGATTTTTGCCCTGGCCATCCTGCTGGTGCTGATCTTCTCCAAATATTTCTATCTGGCCTGTATCAGCAGCTATTATACTTTTTACCTGATGGATAAATTCCATGTGTCGGTCCAGAGCGCCCAGATGCACCTGTTCATCTTCCTTTTTTCCGTTGCCGCAGGTACCCTGATCGGTGGGCCGATCGGAGACCGGATCGGGCGGAAATACGTCATATGGTTCTCCATCCTCGGCGTGGCGCCTTTTACGTTGCTGTTGCCGCACGCGAATTTGTTCTGGACCAGCGTCCTCACCGTCTTTATAGGGGTCATTCTCGCCTCCGCCTTCTCGGCAATCCTGGTATATGCCCAGGATCTCGTGCCTGGGAAAGTGGGGATGATCGCAGGGCTGTTCTTCGGACTGGCTTTTGGAATGGGGGGCATCGGAGCCGCCGTCCTGGGCAAACTGGCCGATCATACCAGCATTCAATACGTATTCCGCTTATGCGCCTACCTGCCTTTACTGGGGTTGTTGACGGGGTTCCTTCCGGATACAACGCCACGGGCGTTGTCCCCGAAGGGGCATCATTAGACCCGAGGCAGGGACAGATGAACTGTCCCTGCCTCGCTCAACTAGCGACTCCCCATTGTTAAGCCGCCCCTGGTCCAACGACAAGCCCACAAACATAAGCCCCTTGGAAAATATCCAAGGGGCTTAATTCGAGCTTCATAATGGCTAGCAGCAAGTTAGCAGCAGAGCTGGTTTTTCCGCCGGATGGGGAAAAATGGCCATCCTGGGAACAGGACGGCCTCTAACGATTGCTTGCCATATGAAAAATACTTATTTCTTAACGCTATCCATTTTCTTAGCAGCAGTATCCATCTTTGCAGCAGCGCTATCCATTTTCTTAGCAGCAGTGTCAACCTTAGCAGCAGCGCTGTCTACCTTTGCAGAATCAGTTTTAGCAGCTTCAGTGCTGGAAGAGTTGTTACAAGCTGCGAAAGCGCCGATAGCTAATACGAAAAATAATTTTTTCATTTGTGATCTTTTTTGATGTTAATTGAATGGTTTTCAGTTAATACCTTAAGTAGAAAAAAAGTAACCCGTAAAATCCTGAAAATTTTTAGATATTATTTTTAATAATATGTATTGCCCGGTTTTTGAGGGAACCATACTTTATTTTAAAATTTTTAGGGCATCTTTGGGTTACGAATCTTTAATTTCGGTATTAAATAAAGCATAAGTGTGAGGACAGAGACCAACGAACAGAAATTATTGGAAGGACTGGCTCTAAACGACAGAAAGGCCATTGAGACCATTTATAAGCAGCATTATAATATGGTGCAGTCCCTGATCCTCAATAACAACGGTTACGCTGATGATGCCAGGGATATTTTTCAGGAAGCCATGATCGTGTTGTATGAGAAAGTGAAGACCGGCTCCTTCGAATTGAACTGTCAGCTTAAGACCTATCTCTATTCCGTATGCCGGCGACTATGGCTTAAACGCCTGAACCAATCGCAACGGATCTCTCCTGAAGTGGAAAACCTCGAAGAGACCGTACCCGTAGAAGAAGAAATGGAATGGCATCAGCAACGTAACCTGGACTTCCAGGTAATGGAAAAATCGATGAAAAACCTGGGAGAGCCCTGTAAAAGCCTCCTGGAAGCTTATTATCTGCAAAAGAAGAGCATGGTGGAAATAGCGGAGAATTTTGGCTATACCAACGCAGATAACGCGAAGAATCAGAAATATAAATGCCTGATCCGCCTGAAAAAATTATTTAGTCAGTACAAAAAATAGCAAGATGCAAGAGATCACTATGTTAGACGCTATTGAACGCTATATCCGGGGAGAAATGCTGCCTGAAGAAAGGGTATATTTCGAACAAATGCGGAAGAGCAACCCCGCTGTCGACCAAATGGTCGTAGAACATACCATTTTTCTCCACCAGATGAGCCAATACGGTGAAATAAAGGATTTTAAGTCCCAATTGAACGAAATACACAACACCCTTTCCACCGCCGGAGAGATCAGGGAGACCCCTGCGGCCAAAGTCGTGGTCTTGTGGAAAAAATACAAGCGGGTAGTCGGCGTTGCTGCCTCCATCGCAGGTATTACGGCCTTGGGAATCAGCGGATTAGTATCTTATTTGTCACCTAAAGGGCCTAATGAAAAGCTAATAGAATTGAGCAGGGAGCTACATAATACGCAATTAAAATTAAACAGCGTTTCCAATAAGATCAATGAAGGCTCAGTCAATCAGGCAACCGCAGCTTTCAAGTCGGGCGGTACCGGCTTCCTGATCGATGGGAATGGATACCTGGTCACCAACTATCATGTGGTTAAAAATGCCACCCTGGTAGAGGTCCAGAACCGTCAGGGGGCTTCCTTCAAAGCACGGGTGCTCCACCTGGACCCCACCGCCGATCTGGCTTTTCTGAAGATCGAAGACACCACTTTCAAAGCCTATGGTCCCCTGCCTTATGGTATCAGCAGGACAGGAACAAAACTGGGAGATGACCTTTTCACGATGGGCTATCCCCGGGATGAGATCGTCTACGGCAAAGGCTATATGAGCGCCCGGACAGGGTTTCAGGGAGATACCCTCTCCTACCAGATCACCGTTGCCGCCAACCCCGGCAATAGCGGCGGCCCGGTGCTGAACAAAGACGGGGAAGTAGTCGGGATCGTAAGCTCCAGCCAGCATGACGTACAAGGAGCCGTATTCGCCATTCGCACGAAGAATATCTTCAGGGCCCTGGATGATATGCGATCGGACAGCACCGTCCTGAAAAGCGACAGCCTGTTCAATCACGTAAGGGTTCCCCTTTCCTCCCCTATCAAAGGGATGGAACGCCAGCAGCAGATCGAAAAGATCGAAGATTGTATCTTCATCGTAAAAAGCAATTTATAACTATATCTCATAAATGAAAAAAACCTGCTTATGGCAGGTTTTTTTCATTTATATAAGCCGGTTTACCGGTATTAACTCCAAAGCTTTGAAGGATATTCTCCTTTTGCAATCAATGCATTCAGGCTGGCCTGTACATCCGGTGCATCTTCTTTATACGTCACGCCAAACCACTGGGCATCCGTTGGAATGACCTTGATCGCTCCCTTACCGTCCCGGATGAACTTGTCCCCGATAATGGGTATAAAAAATTCAGCCTTGGGATTCGTCCCCTGCTCTGCCAGGAACTCCGAAAAGATCCCTTCCGTATACGGGAACACAGAGGGGGCAAAACACCAGAAATTCATAGAGACCTTCGAATCAAAAGGCACTTCGAATTTTTGATCTCCTTCTTCATACGTGATCTTATCCCCATCCTGGTAGATCTTGGTCCGCTCGGCAATAGAAACCAGGTTACCATGGGCATCCACCTCACAGACACCACGGCTCACCGTGCCATTGTCAGACAAGGTCTTGGCCAGTTCATAGCCGATGATGGAATAGGTCCGGTCATTGACATTTTTTGTCAGGAAAGCATAAGCTTTCTCAAAAGCGTCGCGACCATAAAAATCATCGGCATTGATAACGGCAAAAGGCTCATTTATCGCGTCTTTGGCACAGAGAATGGCATGAGCCGTTCCCCAGGGTTTGGTGCGTTCGGCAGGTACCTGGAAGGTCCCGGTGAAGGAATGCAGGTCCTGGTATACATAATCGGTAGCTATCCGTCCTTTTAATTTAGGCTCAAATATGTTCTTAAAATCATCGGCAAAATCCTTGCGTATTATAAAGACTACTTTTTTAAACCCGGCACGGATCGCATCATATATGGAATAATCCATGATCGTCTCCCCACTGGGGCCAAACCCTTGTATCTGTTTCATGCTGCCATATCTGGAAGCCATCCCGGCTGCTAAAATCAAAAGTGTTGGTTGCATTTATCGTAATTTTAATTTAATCCACGAAAATAAAAAAATACTAATTGATAATGGACAATTTATTAATGGATAATTTAACGAAACAATCATTTAATTATCCATTATCTATTGACCCTGTGACATTGCCTGAATTGACGGAACATCGTTTAACCGCCCATGTTTTGCGACTGGACAAGATCCATCCGGTCATTTCCGGCAATAAATGGTTCAAGCTAAAAAACCATTTGGACGCTGCTATGAAAAAATCGGGCCAGCATATTATCACCTTCGGAGGCCCCTGGTCGAATCATATTATCGCTACCGCCTTCGCTGCCCGGCAGGTCGGTCTCCGGGCCACCGGCTTTATCCGGGGGGAGCAGCCCGCCGTCCTGTCCGATACGCTCCGGGCAGCTGCCGGGTATGGCATGCACCTGGAATTTATAAGCCGGGAAGCGTATCGGGCAAAAGACACCCCGGCCTTCCTGGAACAGCTGACTGCCAAATGGCCCGGCGCCTGGGTCATTCCGGAAGGGGGGGCCGGAAGCCTGGGGATAAAAGGGAGCGAGGAAATCCTGCAGGCCGTGGACAAATCCCAATATTCCCATATCCTTTGCGCCATCGGCACCGGCACCATGTACCAGGGACTGGTAAATGCATCCGCTCCGGGACAAATCATGATCGGTGTCCCCGTATTAAAGGGGATGAACGACCTTGCAGCTATCAGCCATGAAGGATGGCCCTCCCCGGATAAATTGCCGGCATGCCGTCTGCTCCCGGACTATCATTTCGGGGGATATGCCCGCTACACAGAGGAGTTACTGGATTTTATGAACCGCTGGTATCGGGCTACCGGCATACCTTCCGATTTCGTCTATACAGGTAAACTATTCTATGCGGTCCTAGATAGTGTCCGTAAGAATCTTTTCCCCCCCGATTCCCGTTTATTACTGATTCATAGCGGAGGATTGCAGGGCAACCGGTCCTTATCACCGGGTATCCTGGATTTTTAGGCCCGGATTTTGCCTTCTTTTGCCTACCGTAAAATGGGTTCTGGGGAATATCCCCATTGGGTCTTATTATTTTTATTCCCTTCAAAACATCTTTTAAAAAGATTCGTTATGCCTGATATGGACAGGATGGTGCTTTTTTTGCTTTTCAGTCTCTTTTTTGCAACTACTATCAGGGCGCAGGATACACTTCCGCGGTTTTCCGTTTCGGCAAAAGGCACGGGAAAGATCCTGGTCAGCTGGCATAATAACTATAAGGTAGTCACCCAGATCAGCATCCAGCGTTCTACCGACAGCTTAAAGAATTTTACGACCCTGATCACCGTTCCGGACCCCCGGCTCCCGGAAAATGGGGCGATGGATACCAGGGCGCCCCATCCCAATTTCTACTACCGCCTGTTCATCGTCCTCGAGGAGGGTAAATACCTTTTCACTCCATCCCGGAGACCAGGCGCCAATACAGGCGCGTCGCCGGCAGTTGCCAGGGATGATGAGGACAATACCGACCCCATCCTGTCGAGAGCAGATCACCAGCGCATCCTTTTTATAGAACCCGGCAACAATAAAGGGAAACCCCAGGTAAAAAGTCCGTCCAGCATCAGTACAGGTACATATGGCTCGACGGAAATAGAAGTCAAAAAAACGGTGTTTATAAAAAGGGGGGATTCGCTCATCGCACAGATCTCCGGCAACAGGATCCGTCAATTCAGGGATTCCCTGCTCACAAAGACAAAGGATACCCTGATCTTTATCGATGGAGACAGCCTGCTGATAAAGCCCTTTGCCCCTAAAGAAGTCTATCGGACCTCCCAATATGTATTTACCGGCAAATACGGCAATGTACATCTGTCACTGCCCGAGACCAATAAGAAACATTATTCCGTTAAATTCTTCGATGATACTAACAAACTGCTTTTTGAATTACTGGAGATCAAGGATACTTCCCTGATCCTGGATAAGAGTAATTTCCTGCACGCAGGCTGGTTCCGCTTCGAACTCTATGATGGGGAGCAATTGAAGGAAAAAAACAAGCTGTTCATACCGAAGGAGTTCTAAGTCACCCATTTCCATCCGGATTCGCTACGGGCGGATCAAACCAACTCCACGTCAAAAACCTTTTCAAAATTTCGTTTGACCCCTTCGGCCACTTCTTCCATAGGAACAGGGCGCCCCAATTCCTTTTCCAGGGAGGTCACCTGCTTATCCTGTATTCCGCAGGGAACGATATCGTTAAAATAAGAGAGATCCGTATTGACATTAAAAGCAAACCCATGCATCGTGATCCACCGGCTGCACCGTACTCCGATCGCACAGATCTTACGCTCCCGGCCCTTGATGCCGGGCTCTATCCAGACACCTGTCTCACCGGACGAGCGCTCCCCCCGGATCCCATATTCCGCCAGTAATAAAATGAAGACCTCTTCCAGGTTACGCAGGTATTTGCCGATATCCGTATAAAATTTCTCCAGGTCCAGGATCGGGTAGCCCACAATCTGCCCCGGTCCGTGGAAAGTGATATCCCCGCCCCGGTTGGTCTGGAAGAACTGGATCCCTTTGTCCTTCATTCCCTGCTCGCCGATCAGGATATTCTCCATATGACCGCTCTTACCCAGGGTATATACAGGAGGATGCTCCACAAAAAGGAGATAATGGCGGGTATCGGACCCGGGAGCCACTCCCCGGAAGGCCGGATCAGGACTCGCCGGCTGGCTATCTGGCGCCGGCGCCAGTCTTCTCGCCTCCGCCTTGATCCGCACATTCTCCTGCAACAGGCTCTCCTGGTAATCCCAGGCCTGTGTATAATCCATTTTTCCCAGATTGCTGAATATGACTTCCTGCATAATGGGCAAAATTATTTAAATAGTCTGGAACTCGGAGCTGTAGAATTAATTCTGCTATAATGGTTTTTATTTATTAAATTGTTAACATCTTCACTTAGTATTGCGGCAAAATGATGGATTTTATCGTAAAATACTACACGTGTCCCGCCGCAAGAAGCTGTAAGGTTATAGTAACCTCATTCTATGTTCCCAATTTCCGTGAAAATCTGCAGTACAATTTCTAACAACCTTAGCCATTACATTGCTGGTCCTCTTTAAATTTTATTTTAGGCTATTGCTGTCTCTCCTGAGGGGGAGCCAACTGTAAACTATTGAAAATTAGAAAAATGACTGATTACCCGGAAAAGGAATTAGTAGAAAATTTTATGCGGGGCGATCCTAAGGCATTTAAGGAAATTTACGATATTTATTTCAACAGGATTTTTGTGTTTGCGATCAAACTCACTGGCGCTAAGGAAGAGGCTGAGGACATAGCTTTGGACTCGTTCACCAAGCTTTTTAAAATGTATCGCCGCTTTGAGAACCTGCCGAATATACAAGCCTTTTTATATGTGACCACCCGCAATGCCTGTCTCAATTATTTGAAGTACAGGCAAACCATGGAGTCCAAAAAGAAGGAATGGGCAATAACCAACCTGGAAACGGAGACCTGGCTGGAAATTAACCAGATCGAAGGTGAAATGCTGAAAGCCATTTACAATGCCGTCGAAGAGCTCCCTAAGGGATGTAAGGATATAATTAAAATGTACCTGGAAGGGTTGAATACGGCAGAAATTTCAACCCGGCTGCACATTTCTGCTCCAACGGTACGCAGCCAGAAAAGATATGCCATTCAATTATTGAAAGCTGCTTTACGGAGCAGGCGATTCCTGGCGATTTTAGTCCTCCTCATCCTGTACTTCCTGACCTATCGCCAACTCCAATATTAATTTTTCTTTACTTTTTTTCGCACGCTTGCACAAATTGGCTGTTTTATATATAGAAATGTCTATGTGCGCGGATTTTTAAAATGAATGTAATGCCTATGTCAGATAAAACACAGCGGATCAGTAGACTTATTTTACAACAGATGAACGGTGGTTTAGACGATTCAGAAGAGCAGGAATTAAACCAGTGGCTGACGTCATCCGAGGGCAACCGAAAATGGTATGAGCAGGCGATGGCTAATAAATTTTATTTGCCCCGGAGATTGAAAGAATATGAGGAAGCGGAAGCTATCCGGCAAGATGGATGGAATAAGATCATTGCGGCAAGGCAGCCCGGAATTTATTCAATAAGCAAGCGTATGGCCATTGCTGCGGCTGTTCTTATCTTATTTTCGGTGGGTGCTATTTACTGGTTGAGCAGGGATCGCAAAGCAGGTAATCCTGCCCTGGTGATTGCCCGACAATACAACAATGATGTACCACCCGGTGGCAATAAGGCAGTTCTCACCCTGGGTAATGGAGCGCAGATCGTGTTGAACGATGCCAAGAATGGAGCGGTTGCCCAACAGGGTAAGGCCAACGTTGAAAAGATGGATTCCGGGCAGATCACCTATAATCTAACCCAAAGCAATATTCTCCGGGGAACACCAGAAATACTATGGAATACCCTTGCTACGCCACGGGGAGGCCAATACCGGGTTGTATTAGCCGATGGCAGCAAAGTATGGTTAAATGCCTCTTCTTCCCTCCGGTTTCCCAGTTCTTTTTCGGGTAAAACGCGCCAGGTGATACTCACCGGAGGAGAGGCTTATTTCGAGGTAGCGAAGAATGTGAGTATGCCTTTTATAGTGAACGTATCTTCCCGTTCAGAGGCTACTTCTCCTTTAGAGGGCGGGGGGATGCAAGTGGAGGTATTAGGGACGTACTTTGATATAATGGCGTATGAAGATGAAAAGGCCGTTAAAGCGACTTTGCTGGAAGGAGCGATAAAAGTGAAGAGTGGAACGGCCCTGCAGGTATTGGCGCCAGGTCAGCGGGCCCAGCTTGGCCTGGACGGATCCCTGCAGGTGGTGGATGATCCGGATGCGGATAATGCTATTGCCTGGACAAATGGGTTCTTCCAGTTTAAGAGGGATGATATAGAATCCGTTATGCGTCAGTTGGCCCGGTGGTACGATGTGGACGTAGCATATGAAGGGAAAAGAACCACCCATAGTTTTTCAGGGGTGATCAGCAGGGACAACAATGCATCGGATGTTTTAAAAGCGCTTGAAGTAAGTGATGTACATTTTAGAATAGAAGGAAGGAAAATTATTGTGTTGCCATAAGCCCCTATACCTTGACTCCTGCAGCTACAGTCTTACCAGCTATTGAAGCAATGCGGACGGGATGAGTACCTGCCCGCCCACGGAAATTTTTAGTTCTCATGTGCAAGTGTATGGAGAGTACTGATCAAATAGCCATACCAAAGGGGGTTGTGTCTACAATCTCCTTTAATAGTTAATTTTTACAATCGTGTTGCGACTGCTTATTGATTCATCTCAAAACAGGTTGAAATTATGAAACTTACCATTCTTCGCCAACCCTTTTTTGGGGCGCGAAGACCACTCACCAAAACTATCCAGGTTGTGAAAATAACCGCTTTTTTACTGCTGGTCGGCTGTCTCCAGCTTAGTGCCCGGGGGCTTTCCCAAGGGAAAATAACGATTACGGAGAAAGGAGCTTCGTTAGAGACTATATTGAAAGATATCAGGAAGCAGACAGGTTACCAATACCTGTTTGTGGACCAATGGGAGCAAGAGACGAAAAAAATTGACATCGCCGTCAGCAATGCCACCCTGGAAGAAGTCCTCGATCTATGTTTCAAGGACCAGCCCTTCAGCTATACTATTATTAAAAAAATGATCGTCATCAAAAAAAAAGAGGAGTCAAAGTCCTTGAATGGAGATCCGCCGGCACCAGGAAATGTAAAGGGGCGAGTCACCAATGAGCAAGGCGAACCTTTGGTGGGCGCCACCGTTACCATTAAAAAACTGGGCAAATCGGGTACAACAAATGAAAAGGGAGAATTTGTTTTGCAGAATGTCCCGAATGGTACCTATACCGTCGAGATCAGTTATGTGGGGTATGAGAAATTTACTTCTGAAATTGTAG
>DASWFF010000119.1:0-59044 GCA_036394375.1 Puia sp. | reverse complement strand
ATTGCCTTCGTCGTAGGGGTTATCACTTTTTTCCTGATAACCGACAGTATTTGTAAGATATCAGCCATAGTAAAACGATTCAAAGAGGGCGACTACGGCGCAAGGATCGAAGGCTATGTAAAGGGCAACCTTGGCCTATTGACATCCACTTTTAACGAAATGGCGGACACCATTGTCGATAATATGAACGAAATAACTTCTATGGACAGGTTAAGACAGGAATTGATCGCAAATGTGTCCCACGACCTGAGGAGCCCCTTATCTATTATGCAGGGTTATATTGAAACCCTGATCATAAAAAAGGATAGTATCCCGGACCTGGAAAAGGCGAAGTACCTGTCCATCATTCTGAGCAGCTCAAAAAAGCTATCTCATTTGGTAGGACAGCTCTTTGAATATTCCAAATTGGAGGCCAACCAGGTCCAGCCGAATAAAGAACAGTTCCTGCTGAGTGAGTTGGTATCGGATATATTAATGAAATATGAGATGCCTGCAAAAGATGGGAAGATCGATCTGAAAATGGAATCACCGGAGAATTTGCCTGTCGTATTCGCCGATATTGCATTGGTGGAAAGGGCTATTCAGAACCTGTTGGACAACGCTTTGAAATTTACGCCGCAGGGTGGCAGGATAACCATAATATTACAAAACAAAATAACCGGCATAGAAGTATCGGTATCAGATACCGGGTCGGGTATCCCACTGAAAGATCAACCTTATATTTTCGAACGCTACAAGCAATTACCTGAAAATGAAACCACCAATCATGAAGGCATGGGGCTGGGGCTGGCCATCGTAAAGAAAATACTGGATTTACACCACGCAGCAATAAATATCAAAAGCGCACCAGGAGCAGGAACGATCTTTTGGTTTCAATTGCCCACGCTGAACTAGGAACCAGGGAAAAAGTTGCCCTGCTGCCCGAAAGCTGAACAATGTCTGGCCTGGAATAGTGGCTGGAAGGGGCAAAGTTTTGTAAGGTTTAAGTAAAGTACACGACAAAAATAGTGGAAGAGAGTTCCTTATTTTGCTAAGGAATCGAAGAAAGATTAAAATACAAAAATTCACTGAAATTTATAACAATAAACAAAACAAAAAATGAAAAGGAAATTAATTATTTTGATTGCGTTCGTAGGTATGTTTTTTACGGTTAACGCTCAGAAATCGGCCGTTTATGCCCCGGATGGCATTGCTTTGAATGGGTACGATGCCGTAGCTTTTTTTACACAGGGAAAGCCCGTGAAAGGATCATCTGATTATTCGTTTAAGTGGAATGACGCCAATTGGCTTTTTTCCAGCAAGGCCGACCTGGAAAGCTTCAAAGGATCGCCTGAAAAATATGCTCCCCAGTACGGCGGGTATTGCGCCTATGGCACCGCAGAGGGGCACAAGGCTCCCACGCAGGCCGATACATGGACAATAGTTGACGACAAACTTTACTTTAACTACAATAAAAAAGTTAAGGAATTGTGGAGCAAAAACCGCAGTGCGTTGATTGATTCGGCCAACAAAAACTGGGTGTTGTTAAAGGACAAGGAATGAAAACCGGGGCATGGCCGTCAGGCCAGGTTGGATATAAAATACAATTCCTGGGAGGAATTATTGAACGGGAAGAACTTCAATATCATAGACGGTAAATAATGACTGCTTTTCCGTTAAATCCCTAACATGCAACTATTTATAAATTATATTTGGCCATTAATTTTTTACAAAACGTAACTTCTTGGTCGTTAAAGAGCTTTTCATATTTTTGTCGAGAAGCCAAATATTCAAATGATAGGTTTACAACATGCGGAATATGCTCTTCCAATTTTTTGAACCCAGACTTCATATCACCAGAATTAATTTCATCGTGTAAAATTCTTTTTACAAATTCTACTCCACCACCATCAAAAGACCTTCTTTCTAGTAGATATGGACTTGGATTAATCCCAATAGCCTTAGATTTTTCAATATTTGATTTTACATCATTCTCAAACTCTTGCCTGAGTTGTATTTCATGTTCATCCAAAGTTGATTGAATTGCTGCAATGTCTTTGGAATAGCTTAGTTTGAGATTCTTCAGTGACTTTAAAGATATCGCTAGAACGGGAGTTGAACCAAGTTATTTATTGAAATTGAGGATTTTGTAACTTTTACAAAATGACATTGATTTGATATCTACAGCCAGCTTTTATGTAAGAAGTTGAATGATAACGTAAAAGGGCCGCACTGAAGCGGCCCTTTTGGGCTTGTAGCGAGAATGGTACTTCATTTGAACACTTAGCTTCGTTATTAAAAGTAATAGAATCTATTACAAATTGTGAAAATAGTTAATGCCATGTGAAAATAGTAGGGATAACTCTATTTTTTAGATGTTCGGTAATTGAATATTTTCATACTGGTTTTATGCCTTCTCTTTATTTCTGACTGGAAAATCTGCCGCTCAGTAAAGAACTTCAGCCGAAACAGCCGGGTCACATATTCTCTAATTCCCGTCCCAAAAGAATTCGCAAATTTTTACAAGATCCACCGCCCCGCATATCAGGTATACCATTGCCTCATCCATGACAAATATTTAAAGGGCAAGCTCAATGCTTTCATTTATCAGCCTTTAAAAAATAGCATCATGGGAAAAAATTATAGCAATGGTGCTGTCGGCTACGCCCGTATTTCAATAAGGGATCAGTCGGTTTTTTCTATTCCTTATCAGAAAAAGGCCATTGCAGAATACTGCATCAACAACAAATTAAACCTCTTAGCCCTGTTCACGGACGACGGCGAAAGCAGTTATACCTTTGACAGGCCCAACTGGCTATCGCTGGAGAATTTTTTACAGGAGCATAAAGGAGAAGTACGGTATCTGATCGTGCTGGATCATGACCGCTTCAGCAGGAATATTGCTGATGCACTCAAAAAGATGGAGCAACTGGAGAAAAAGGCCGGTATTAAGGTGTTGTCTATTTATGAGCCGGTAAGTACCGATACAACGACCTCAGAAAGCTTCCTGAACAGAGCCTTTAAACTATTGGTCGCCAATAACGAATTGCTGAAGATCAGGGAAAGAACGAAGAACGGAATCCGGATGGCACAGGAATCAGGCCGGGTGGTCAACTCAGCACCCTTTGGTTATAAAAATACGCGGGATGAGCACGGCAGGCCCTTGATTGTTGCGGATCCTCAGCGAGCTGCCATTATAAGACAGATATTTATGGATTTTATTGCGGGCCAGCCGTATGAGTCGATCCTTAGAGAGGCCAGGCTGAATGGGTTTACTCTACAGGGCAACCATGCGCTGACAAGGGTGCTGACCAATCCTGTGTACGCCGGGATGATCCGCGTATCTGCCTATGGAGGCAAGCCTGAAAAGCTGGTTCCGGCGATCCACGAACCCATCATAAGCCCGGCTGTTTATCGGAAAGTAAATGAGATGATTGGTGGCAAGCCGAAACACAAATCTGTTCCCAGGCAGGAGATTTTTTTACGCGGCCTTGTCTATTGCCCCTGCGGGGCACGTTATACCGGGGGATACAGCAAGGGGAAAAGGAAATACTATCTTTATTATCGCTGTATCCGTGAAGGAAAACCCAATTATCCCGGACAGTTGCTCCATGCCCTGTTCCATGAGACCCTGAAGAAAATATGCCTGACCGATCACATGAAAGCCTGTATTCAGAAAAGCCTTGCTGACAGAATGGAAGAGTTCGACAGGAGCCGAACATCTGTTATTGAACATGATACCCGGGAACTAGCAGCGATTGAAAAGCAGACAGACCAGTTGGAAGAGTGCCTGATCAACGGCCAGATAACGCCGGCCGTATATCATAAATGGAATGACAAACTTAAAGGGCGGAAATCAGTATTTAATGCGGAAATTGATTTACTTCGCCAACAGTCAGAAGCCATCCGCCGAAACTTTTTTGAACGGTTTACGAAGCTTTCCAATCTGGATGAGATATTTACGAACTGCCCTTTAACTCCGGGGCAAGACCTGATCCGGAAGGTTTTTGAGACCGGCCTTATGTATGACGGTCAAAAATTCAGCACTTCCTACCTGCATCCAGCCTTCGCCTATTTGCGGGGATTACCAGGGAAAAGAGCGGTTGGGACTGAAAAAGTCCGGCTGGACTTCGAATGGTTTTCCGTTGGCTCCTGTTCCGGAAATCCAACAACCTCATCTGAAAAATTGCTGCAGGCAGAAAAGGAACTTGCGGACGATATTGCCAGGATAATGATGGAATGCATATCCTAGTCATCGAAAAATCTACGCAGGAAACTGGAATTCAAATAGTTCCTCAACAGACCAGGTGGGCTTTCCGGATACACTCAACACTACTTCTTCGGGAATATCTGAATAATCAGGTCCATCCATTCCAAGCGCTGACAGTGTTTCCCTCATGTCTGTTATTCTGCCTGCGAGGGTCTTGATAAAACGGCTATACCTCGTATTACCCTGAATCAACCGATCATGCTTTAGCCGCAAGCCATTAAAATCATTGGTATCTATAATCCGGTTTATTCGTTCAGCGGTGTCACTGGCATCCGCTTCCTGGCCCACAAAATTCAATAACTCATATTTTAAGCGTAGACAATTAATAAGATTTTCCTGGTGCTTTAGGGACTCATAAGATTGCGATACGTGATCTAAGAAGGCAATATTTTTCAGCAAGATTTCTTTATCTTCTTTATTCAACGGTCCGTCGACAGTTAAAGTGGCACTACCCCAGTTATTAAAGATATGGGCAATGAATATTTTTTGATACATCCATTCTATTTTATTCATAGCCAGGTTGCTCATCGCCAAATAATTTTTTTCTTTTAAGGCGAATTCCATTAGCTGCCTCAGTCTTTCCGAGTATTTTACTTCTATCGTCTTCCACTCCTGGTAAGTTTTTGTCTTAGAAAGCCTAGATATTCTGTCGAACAGGATAGCAAGGTTGTTGGTCAGGTCGTTAAGCAGCGTTATTGCCTCCGCGTCCAGGACATAAGCATAAGCCATTACCAGAAGACTGTTGTTCCCTGGTTCGCTGGATATAAGTTGTGTAATTTTTTCATAGAACTGCCTCATATTCTCCCGTGCATTTCCTTTGAAAGCAGCCAGTGACCTGTTCACATTTTCCAGTTGCAGGAAGGAACCGATTTGCCCGGTATTCATTATCCGGGCGGTTTCAGCTTTCATCTGTTCCTCTGTGATGATGCCCAGCAGGTATTTTGCCTCAAGGAGGATATAATTCAAATGGGAGGCTATTTCGGGCAGAAGGTCCCCGGATTGCTGCTGTGCTTCCCGCAGAAAATCTATCGCTTTGTACAGACTGGCATGTTGAAAATACGCTATGCCGCAAATAAAATTGAAGGCAGGTGTGGCCGTCGTTCGCGGATGTGTCCGTTGCTCGATCTCTATGATACGTTTGAATTCGTTCCGGTTTAAGAGCAAAAATCCATATTGTTCTATAAAGGCCATATTCTGATTTACGCTATAGACTTCATTATCTTCATCTATTACTATTCCCCTGACCTCATCAGGATCAGCCCCGGAGGGATTGAAATGTGCATTCATCCTTCGCAGGAGCATACCTTTTTCCAGCGTTTCTTCGTGGATTTGCTCTATCCTTCCGGTATCGAGAACATGGGCGAACCGGATGCTAAAACTCAGCGGTAGTTTTTCCGGGTATTTCTTAAATAGGGAACGGAAAACATGACTGGCATCTTCAATATAGAATGTATCGCTTCTCTTTTCGTAGAGAATATAATAAGCAGGCATGGCATAGTTCGACAGGTAATGGATATTACTCACCGCCACAGGATAAGATAACGAACCGTCCCGGTTAGGTTTGATGGAGTCCGTGGATTTGAGCTGCACGGAGAAATGAAAATTGGTATAGCAATTATTCTGCTTGATCTCCACGATCAGATCGTTTCCCTTATCCCTGAGAGTTTCCGGGCGTGCTTCAAAAAGAGCAGTACCGAGCAGCGCAAGGAGCTTGTTCCTGGAAACGGTTTCCAGGTTTTCATTCTGGTTGTCTGCCGGGAGTGGTATCCCCCCAAATGAAGCTTTCTTCATAATGAAATGTACAAATATTTAATGAACCATAACCGGATAGTAGAATCAGGATCCGGTCAAAGAACAGGAAAGAGCCGACAATTCTTATTACAGAGCCCAAAATACCGTTATTTCACCTTTTGTTCCTACCCTAAAAGTCAATACATTCACCCGGGTAAAATGACTGTCTATGGAATCGACCATCGACAAACTGGAGCGAATTTTCGCGGAACTATGTATTGGGTCTTTCCCACATGAATGGGATGAGAATCATCTCTCTTTTCTCTTAATGAAAAGGCTGCGCGAGCTTTTTGGCAGCCGGAGGATCCATTTTAACAAGTGGTCAAAGATTGTGGATTGGAAATCTTACAAAAACCGGGGAAAGCAGGAAAGGGATTTTGGAGATATTGCTTTGATCGTAACCATACAGTTTAGCACCGGTGAGGTGTTACAAGGAGTGGCTTGCCTGGAAGCAAAAAGGGATTTTCAGTCCGGAAATTTTGAATCTATGGACTTGGAACAATTAAACCGGATAAAGGCGAATTTGCCTTACGCACATTTACTCCTGTACACACATCAAAGACAATACTTACAGCTAAAATTCCCAAATAGCGAAACATGGCCAAGCTATTTGTGGGTATCTCCGTTGAATACAGCTATCGTCAAATTGGGGCAATTGCGTCCGCATGACAATAGCAGCGTGTTAAGAACGTCTTTTCCGTTTGCCATGTTTTTATCCGCTAGGATTTTTTGGGGGCTGGACTTGGACTTCAGAGATGATATTTTGAACGATATTATTAATGGAATGAATAAGATCATAGATCCTGCTTACCTGGGTGTGATAAACGTGTTTTATGACGGCCAAAGGCCAGTTCAAATTAATTTGCCTGAAATCTGGGAAGAAATATAAACTGACAACGGAATAGGTAAAATAATGAAAGGAATTGAGATGTTTTTGTTCTTTTCCTGGGTTTAGTATATAATTATTGTAAAGCGTTTTTTATGTATAAAGAAGCAATTGATAAACTGAAGGCTTTAGACCTGACTTCCTATCCAAAAGATGAGATTTATGAGCTCATTAAGGCATTTGGTAAATTTGGAGCTATAGCAATGGACTTGCATCCGGGAAAAGTACTAATCCGTGCCAGACCGAACGAAGCAGGTAAATCATTTACAACGAGAAGCGAACTGTCTTATAAACCTGCACAATATAATACAACATATCAAAGGGCCAGTACGCCAGATCAAACGATGTTTTACGCAGGCGCTATTCCTGAAGATATTCCAATTGAAGAGGTAAATAATGCCCGAATTATCGCCTCTTTGGAAGCATCAAATTTGTTAAGAGATAACAGACCGGATGGAGAACAATTAATTACATTCAGTAAGTGGATAGTAACAAAGGATATCCGCCTGTTTGCAGTCTGTTACCATAGAGATTTTACCACTAAAAGCTCACATACCAAAGAGCTTTATGAAGCGTACCATGCATGGGCAAAAACACTTCCGGATGATTTAAAGCAAAAATCAATTGAGATTACAGAATATCTGGCGAGTGAGTTCGCAAAAATGCCAATTCGTGGTGATTTTGATTATATGATATCTTCTATCTTCACTGAAATAATTGCACTCAGCCAAACGAGTGGGGCCTATTTCCCAAGCGTAAGGGCAGATGCCCAGGGTTATAATGTGGCAATTCTTCCAAGCGTAGCCGATTCAAACTTAAAGCTTGTTGCGGCCGGCGAATGCACCATATACAAGAAAGGAGATCATACAATTGTAGATAATGAAACGGTTGCCCTGATAAATGACGACTCGATTACCTTTAAATTAGCCCTAATAGATCCTGTTCACCACATTGGTAAAGAAACCGTATTGCAAATGCTTTAAATGTTAGGTTAAGGACAATGCTCCTATATATAGTCCCAAGAGACTGTAATGCCCCCTTTTTAAAATTCATATTATGCTCTATCCATTTGATACTTCAGAACAATTAATATTCGATTTTGAAGCGTTATTACGAATACATGGGTTAAACATTCGATCGGGCAGTGATTTAGAAAGAATATCTTTTGCCGTGATGGAGACAAACGCCAAGCACAAAAAGGAAATAGCGCATGATGATTCTTCGGATATACGGGATATTTTTTCAGATGTAGCAGGCCTGGTAGATTTTGTTACTCAAATAGTTCGAAATGGGGATCATGAAGACTTCGAGAAATTAATCCCTCACTTGCAGTTATTGAATACATCTTCCACAACTGTTCTAACTTCAAGAAGCAAGGTGACAGATGAAGGTAATAATAAGTTGCTCGAGCTATACACGGCCTTGCTTTGCATGCGGTTGTCTTCGGATGTAGACTTAGATGATCCCAATAATTCAAAAGGAGACAACCCTGACGTAATATTTACTTACAACAAAGTAAGATGGGCAATCGCGTGCAAGGCCTTGCATTCAAATAATGAAAAGACGCTATACGATACAATCGTAAAGGGGACGGAGCAAATCAACAGAAGTCCGGCAGTAAAAGGCATCGTGCTTGTCAACGTAAAGAATATTATAAATAGGGAGGAACTTTGGCCAATTGTCAATAAGGATGATTTGAAGACCGGTGAGACAGCCTCCTTTGGCGCTTTTAACAATCTAAATACTCCAACTGAAAAACTCCGGCAATACGGGGAGGATTTCCGCACAAGGATGATAGGCACTGTAGGGCTTGATAGTTTAATTAGACTTTCCGAAAGTAAAAAATGTCCCGCCGGGTTCCTGATTTTTTTGCATGCATTGACTTCGGTAATACATGATGATCAACCTACCGCAACGATTTTAAAAACATTCAATCTGGTTTCCTTTTCCCAAATTGACCAAGAGTACCTTAATTTAGCCAGAGATTTGAATGATGCGATGCATCTTTGTATATAAACCAGAATTTGTTTGTTTTAAAGCTTAAGCTATGCGCTTTTTGAGTAACGCACATCCTCAAGATCATCTTAAAGAAATTCTGTTCAATTTGGATAACTGCGAGGAAGCGAAAGTGGCTGTTGCTTTCTTAAAATCGTCTGGGTTGTCCAAAATTATAAGGTCAATCACTCATTTACTGGAGCGAGGAGGTGCTTGTAATATTGTGGCAGGTCAAAATTTTGCTTTTACAGAGCCTTCTGCATTACACAAGTTGCGAGAGCTATCTCAGAAATATCCCAAAAATAGTGTCTACCTTGCAAACGCCGCCGGTCAAACTTGTATTTTCCATCCTAAGCTGTATTTATTTAAGTGTAAACAAAATTGTGTTATTGTATCAGGTTCGGCTAATATTACTGAAGGTGGGTTGTTGACAAATACGGAATGTTCCCTTAGTATTAATTGCGATGAAAGTTCGACGATATGGAATGACGTAAATAGTTTTTTCAATAACCTCTTATTGCCTGGAAATTCGGAGCTCGCAACATTGCTCACCATAAAAAAATACGAGGTGTTCTATGAACAACAAAAGCAATTTAACAAACGAACTAAAGCCGTACCTACATTGAGAAAATCCGAAAAGGATTTTAACTATGGCAATTTGCAAAAGCATTTCCTAACGTTTGACAACAAAAAGCGGGAGAGGAATTTTGAAGAAAAATCCTTCCATTACACTGAAGCTGAAAAAGTACTGGACAACATTGCTGATTATCCGAACTTAACACGGCAAGCTTTTGAGCCTTTGCTTGATTCCTTGGTTAGTAGCAAAGGTGAATACGGGTGGTGGCATTCGGGAAGCCTGTTCAGGCTACGCAGAAAAGTATATCCGTTTTACAAGGAATTTCAAGAAATGGTGCGATGGATTAGACAACATAAATATCGATCACCTGCTTATGTGTATGAATGGGCAAAAGGCATGGTTTGCAATATAGAAGGAGCATCAGTGAACTATATTACAGAAATTATGATGACTTATAATCAATCTTCTTTTGCCAATTTAAATAAAAACCCAATCACTGTATTACGAAAGGAAGGGGGATTGAATATTAAGGCCAATTCGGAGTCATTTACTGCCAGTGACTATTCAGAATACTGTGACCTTGTGGAAGAAATAAATAACCATTTAGGGTTGCGGAATATGCTCGAATCGGATAGTTTCTTCAATACGATCTACTGGAAAATAAAGAAGTAGCCTTCTCAACATCAAAAGCACTACTTGCCTTAGATAATGGAACATAGTTTTCTTATTTCGAATATTCACAACCGGTGTCGGTATACAAAAAAGTTCTTTAATTCCATGGTATTATTGCCATGTGGTCTTTGACGCAAGCTGCGGCGAGAGTGTGGATGCCCAAAAGTGTTATACGATAAATGGGGTGTTTGATATGGTTCAAATAGAGAAAGGGATTACGGCATCCTATTCAATCAATTTATAATCAGTTCATTATAGAGATATTTAGAAATTACTCAATAGATTACACACTTTTTTTGTTTATTGTGCCACCGCAAATTCTGTAATATAGTTAAATGGAAAACTTTATATTCTAACTTTCGATAATTTTTTATTCAACATTTGCAAAAAAAAGATTTTATAACCCTACTATTAAAATATCCTTAAGTTCTATGAAGAAAGGCAATACGGCCCTACGGCACCGGTCTCATCGCAATGAGGATGAATCCAAGCGAGCCTTTGAGGAAGTAATTGAGCCATTTTTTGTGACGGGCTGGACTACCAAAGACTACGGCATTGACGGCCTTGTCGAAATAACCTCCCACCTGGATAGCGCTGGGCATGCTGTATTGGAAAGCAAGTGTTTCCTTGTACAGATGAAATCAGTCGAACAGGCGAAGAAGGCGGGCGGATATATCTCCTATTCCATACCCGTAGATAAAATAATCTCCTGGTACGATTATAACCTGCCTGTCCTGTTTGCCCTGTATGATGTAGGCAGCAAAATATTTTATTATCAATGGGTGGATGATCTGCTGCTGGCTGCACTTGACAAACAAAAGTCGAATTGGAAGGGGCAAAAGACGGTCGCCCATAGGATAGCCCTGGAAAACGTACTTGACCAAAACTGTCATTCGACATTAAAAAATTATGTCTTTACCTGGCGTAGGCGTTCCCGCCGGTATCTGGAGCCTGGTAAATATTTCCAGCTAAAAGATCAAGCACACTCCCAGGTCTTAAGTCTTAAAGAAATCTCTTTAAAATTTTCATTTCAGTCTATCCATAAAGCAGTCGAAAGTATTGAAATAGCACTGGATCTTGCCCTTTACCGTGTTGCACTGACCGGGCCTTCCAGGGTAGGAAAAAGTAGTCTGATCAACGGCCTGTTAGGAAAGACTGTATCGCCTACCGGTTTTTTTCAGACCACGGGTGTTCCTATCCAGGTCATTCCCGGTTCGAGAGAAGAGATAACTGTTTATTATCAGGATAAAAAAATGGACAGGTTACCCTTCTCTTTAGAGAATATCGGGCAATTCGCATCGCAAGATAACAATGAAGACAACAAGAAGGGTGTTCGTCTTGTTTCTATTGCAGTGAAAAATGAGCAGCTTGAAAGAGGTATCTGCCTTTTTGATATTCCCGGTCTTGACGACCCCAGCGATGAGGTTCTCTCCTTTACTTGGCAGGCGGTCCGGACGGCCAATGCCATCATCTATGTCATTGATGCAAGTCCGGCCCAAGATGGGGGCTATATTTTCAGGAATGATTATAAGAAACATATAAAAGAGTTCGGTCGGGCGCAGGATAAAGTGTTCCTGGTGTTTAACAAAGTAGACAAGCTCACAGATGAAGTGTTGGGGCGGTTGAAAGAAAAAGTAGCTGCGGACATCGTTAAGCATGATCTGGTGGATAGTGTCGGCAACAGGGTGTTTTTTCTCAGTGCGACTGACACAAGAAGTGTAGAAGGACGCGATACAGTGGCTGTTCTTAATGAAAGGCTCTGGGAGTTTATTCTTGGAGAAAACAAGGCGGGCTTGTTAAAGCTCCGTTTGATCAATGAGGAATTACGTAAGACCCTCACTTCGTTTGAAGGGTTGTTGAAGGCCAGGTTAGTGGATTTTGAAAAATGCCGGCAGCTTACAGCTACCATAGGTTTCATCAGGCAAAAAGTGCCTTCACTGGAAAGTGATTTCAGGCAGCGTCAAACGACGATCCAGAAACTCCTGGTTGATTCAGTAGACAGTAAAAGCCATGATATACTGGCAGAGCTTGAAAAGTTGCTCAAGTCGTTCGCATTGAATCAAAGCCTGCCTTCAGGTAAAGACATTAGAAACCTTCTGCTTCAAAAACTGAATAAGACCATACTCGAGGTCAACCACGAGTACCTGCAGCAGGTTAACGCGCTTAAAACATATATTGATAGCTGGATAGAAGACAACCTTCAACAACTAAAAGAGATTTTGCACCAGCCTCGCGAGACCAGGCATGTACAGTTTACGGAGATAGAATCTTTTGAAATGCCACAACAGGACTATACTGCTGCTGCAGGGATGGGCGTGATCGGGATGGTCCTCGCTTATATGGTGGCACCGCCTTATGCTATCACAGCAGGAATTGTAGGGTTTCTCGCGAGTTTGTTCACTTCTGCTGAAAGTCATCGCGTAAAACATATTGACAAGATAATGGAGAGGTCAAGGGAAAAATATGTGAAAGAATTTTCAAAGATAAAAGATGCTTACCAGGAAGCGTTTACGCAGCATCTACACTATTTTGTCGATTATATCAACCAGAAGTTGCATTATTATTTCAATGACCTGGAAGCACAGTTAGCACAGATCGACGGGGCAGGCCTGCCCGGCGATTCCCGGCTATTTGAAGAAGCGCTGGAAAAAGTAACTGTGATGCGAACCGCGTTTTACGAGCTTGATGCAGAGCTACAGTCCTTCGATTTTTCCAATTAGACCTAATATCAAGTAATCAACCTCCGGAAGTTTTCAAAAACGATTTGTCGGACCTGTTCCGGTGACCTGCCGGTGATAGTGGCAATTCCATTGATTGTCCCAGTAAGGCTCTTTATCCTGTCATTAACCGCACCGGCGAAAGTAAAAGGTGCGTCCGTTTCTGTGAGTAAATGATCTGTTGGAATATTTTTGATGAGTTCTTTCCCCTTATCCGTATTCACCATTTTGTGATTGATGGAAAAGTAAAATCCTTTGGAAACCGCCGCCCTTAAATCAGTAAGATTTCCAGAATACCAGTGAAGGATTATCCTATTATTGGACCCATTCAGGTGGCGATCGATGATATCAATGGTTTCAGTGGCCGCGTTCCTGCTATGAACCGTAAGAATTTTCTTATCGTGAACTCTTATTGCAGCCAGTATCTTTTCTAATATCTGCTTTTGTAGGGCGTAGGTGCTTTTAAGATCAGCTGATCCATCGAGGCCGATTTCCCCTATATAACGAGCATCTTTTACCAGCAGTTCAAAAAGTTTGACTTCACGCTCATATTGCCCGGCAAGCTGCGGATGCAGCCCAAGCGCTGTGCGGATATTGCTGCTATCTTTGAACAGTTGGTTGTTCGGCTGAAAGAATGAAGGTGCATTCGTGACGGTAATGGTTTTAATCCCCAGTTGGTCCTCAGCCTGTTTATTCAACTGGATATCTTTGAAAAGATCAAGGTGGCAGTGGGTATCTATTAACGGGCTCATATCAATACAACGGGTCCAAGTAAATTTTCAACTTCGTGCAATGCCCTTTGGTAAACATCCACAAACCGGGAAACATCCTGGCCCAGCGGGCCTGTGCTTCGGATAGCTGCCGTGAGGAAGCTCGGTTTTTGGCGTACTTTCTCAATGAAATATTTAAACGCCAGGATGTCGGCACCTTCCGCTTTTGCGATTTCCATACCCGGGGGGGCAAGGATCTTCTTCCGGTAAGGAAAGATATCAGCCAGGCCAGCGCCTTTGAAGGCAGCCTGCCGGATGATGCAAGGTACGCAATAACCGCAATGTCCACTACCCTGTCCTTCCCACCTGCCGGAGGGGTGGCTGCAGGACATGGATTCGGTCTGGGCAACGAGTTGGTTATTGGTGCATTCTGCAAGCATTTCTCCCTTTGTTTTAAACTGGTAGGGATTGCATATAGTCACACCGGTCTGCATGTTGTCAAAGAGCTCCTGCATCCTGGCAAAATAATGGGGATGGGTGGTTCGTGTGCTGTGGGAGCCTACTCGCAGGGGCGTCAACGGGATATTCAGGCTGATCATGCCATTTTCCGGGACGATCAGGTGGGACTGCTGTTGCAAGGCGGAGGCGCAGATGGCACCCAGGGTCAGGAACAAAAAAGACCTGCCCCTTTCGGTGTGGTCTTCGCTGCCAAAGAGGTTGTTCTTGGGGATGCGGACAAACGCATAAATCCTCTCTGGCAGCAGGTTGGTGTAGTGGTTTGTCAGCGCATTATAGCAATTGTCCTGATAAGGTGCCACATCACTGCTTTTGGCATGCCCTACCAATAATGGCCGGGTACCCTGTTCAAGGAGATCGACGGCACCTATCAGGCTATCCATACCACCAGAGAAAAGACATACGGTATCTGTCTGATAGGGCATACGGTAGTGTCTTCTATGCCCCCTGGGTGAAAGTGATAAATTAAGGCTAACACGTCCCCGGAAGTTGAGCTCCCAAATATCGCCCGTGAGGAAGCGAAAGATTTTCTGCAACAGCTCTTTCTGCCCATTCCAGAAGGACTGGTTACTGATAGGAATAAACAGGTCAATCATCCTTGTCCAGGAGTCTTCCGCATAAGTTTCGCGCTTGATCCTGGTATCGGCGGCGTACATAGTGCAGGCGATCACCAGCAGGTCCATCGCCAGTTCGGACGGTTCCAGCTTCAGTTTTTTGAGTGCCGAGAGAAATTCATGGATGCTCACATCATCTATACTATTATGTTTGATAAAGGGGATGTTGGCTATCCGCTCATAGGACCCGTTATCCAACTGGATTCCATTATCATCCTCGCCTACCAATGCGACCAAAGCAAGTTTTGACATAGTTAATCATTTTGCCCCGCCATTGTGTCAAAGGCGATGCGGTAAATGTTTTCAATTTTCATTTCAAGATGCTGCCCGTCTCCACGCTGGGTGACAATGATCTCCGGCATTATCTGGTTGCGCACCAACCCACTGACGATCTGGTAAATGTTGTTTTCCATCTCCACCAGTTCACTGATATTGGTATTGTTTTCAGTCAAGCTGTTACCAATATCGTTGATCACGCGCTGCGCAATGGTCTCCTCAATGAAAATGGCCATCATTATTTCTACCTGCTGGTTTGTGAGGTGGTCGAGGTCGATGCCGTCAAGTTCACATATCCGGACGACGGTGTTGGCATACGCATGTTTAGTGATGCTGTCATCCTGGGTGTCTTCATAGATTTTACCTGTATCCTGGAAGATCGTATCACTGAACGATGATAGAATATCAAGCAGCGGCTTATCCTGGTAGCTGCCGAGGTTGAACTGTATTAAAGCCTGCTGCTTACCACGTTCCCGGACAGTATTGACGACTTCATAAAAGGTAGCCACCCGGGAGGCTGATGGTTGCATCCTGCGTGCCATCTGGCGCGTGCCGCCGGCCGCGTGCCTGCTATAATCTCTTAAAGCATTTTTGAGCGCACGGCTATCTGTGCCGCCGCTGCGCAGGAATTTATTGAATTGTCGACGTTGTCCTGTATAACGGTTGGAGACGGTGGGCGGAGACGGCATGACTTGCGCGGCTGCCGGCTGTTGGGCATTGTTATCGCCCCCTGCCTCGTTGTTATTCCCGGCATCGCCATTGTCGCCATCATTGTTGCCTGGTTGCGTGGGACCGGGTGGTGGCTGCGGCGGCGGGTCGGGAGGCAAACCTCCGCCCCCGCTGCCAATCCAGGAAGGTATCAAGGGGTTGGAGCCGCCGGCTCCCCCACCTGAAGCGGATGTTCCCATATTATTTTAAGTTTTGCTTTGCAAGATTGGAGAGTGTCCTGTTTTCTGTTTGAGCGGCCCATTGCTCGCGTAGTTTTTTAAAGCGCTCTTTTGCACCTGGCGTTTTAAGGCCGCTCAACTGACTGACGGCCCATGGCCCGAGGCTGGCCGTCGGATATGACTCAAGCAGGGCAAGGAACCTTTCTTCGAGGGAGGGCTCGGTGCTGATGATCCGCAGTAATCCGTTAACCGGGGCCGGGATAGTTTTCAGGTCACCGACGGACCGGCTTTCAGCCTCGAGTTTCTCAAAAAGTAATACCCTTTCCTTAACTGGTATATTTACCAGATCTTTTTCGGCCTTATTGAGCGCTATATCGGAGTTACTGCTCAGTTGTTCCAGGAAAGCAACAAGATGCCCAGGGAAAAGGCCGTCTGCATCAAAGCCGATGGCTTTTTCCTTGGATATAAAAATATACGGTCGCAGGTCAATGTCATCCAATAACGGGTCAATCTTTGCCCAATCCCTAAATGCCTGGTTTTTGACACTTTCATCCCCGACTGGCTGAGCAATGGCGCTGCCCTGCTTTATGTCTTCCACAGGCGGTGTTTCCGCGTCTTTGATCGTTTTGGACTTGCCTTCCAGGGAGGAAGTCACTTCGTCTACCACCTTATTATACGATTCTGTCTGAAACCTTTCAAGCAGCATCAGCTTGGCCAGCACGTTCAATTGCACTATATCATCGAGGCCGTAAATTTTTGAGATGCGCATCCTGAGAAAAAGGGTATTGAGGAATCTTTTGATATTACGGGGATTACCCTTGAGCCCTGCTGAAAGTGTCGGGGTCAGTTGTCCTGCCACAAACAAGGTGTCCTTCAAATCATCTGTGGTTGAACTGATGGCTTCAGTAATCAATTCGTAACTGAGTTCAACGGGGTCGTATGGGCGTCTCTTTTTCCTATTGTAGGCTTCATAGACTGTTTGCAACTGGGCATAGTCATTTTTGAGGTGATGCTGTAGCATCAGAAGCCTGATATAGTTACCGGTCTGTAACCTCGTGAGAGGCGGTATTCGTATGGGGATTTGAATGAGTTTTTCCAGGTAGTTCCTCGTGTATTCGGTGTAACTGGCGGGCAGGTTGGGAAAGTGCTCTCTTACGGCATATTCTATCATCTTTTCATCAGCAGAAATAACAAACGTGGTTCCTTCAACAAACAGGAAAAGCCGGATTGCTTCCAGTATTTCAATAACCGATTTCGGCAGGCAGCGGTCAAGGTCATCTACCAACACTATTATATGATCGACTTTAGAGGTTTCAATCAGTTTTTTGAACTCTTTGCGGAAAGCATGAATCTGGCTGGCGACAGTTTCTTCCTCTTCTTCTTTCTCTTTCAACAGGGAGTCGCCATCGGAAACCTCGGTCATTTTTTTGCTGCGGGCGATGGCTTCGCCCATGAGCCCTGCTACGGGAAGGCCCGTCATACCTGTGAGTACAGCCCCGGCGGTGAACTTGGCTACTTTCAGCCAGTTTATCCGCCCCAGCAGGGACTTTGCCAGTTTCTGGATCTTTTTGTTGGCGGGTTGTAACGCCGCTAATTCCGATACAACCGTTTCCATCAAAGCGGATTTAGTGTCTTCATAACCCTGGAAAAGCCACCCATTGAACATTATACAATGGCTGTTGGAGACTTTGACTTCCTTTTCCGCTTTTATGATAGCTTGTAATATGGATAGTAGGGATGATTTGCCAACCCCCCAATCACCGTAGATGCCGATGGTAAGCGGTCGTAGGTGGTTATCACTAATGATGCTGATGACTGTCTGAGCAATTTTCTCATGGCCAAGCAAATCGATATTGGATTCTTTGTCATTCCACATGATCTCAGATTTTTTTCGTGTCCGAGACACCGGACCGATGCAGGGCGGGGAACAAATTTATTATTATGCTTACAAAATCCAATGCCTGGTTTATCCACAAGTGTGGACAAGCTACAGGGTGTCACTATATGGCTTATGCGTACTACCCAAAATACCATTCCGAGAACCGGAAAATTTCTGCTCTGGCTGATTTCATAATAAAACTAATCGAAGAAAATATTTCCTAAAAAGATGTGATTAAAATATGACGATCCAAACTATGTTAAATTACCGATACCCCTGAATGAGACTTGAACACCCTATCAATTTGATAAATAATTACTTATACATATTGCCAGAAGCTTACGATAAAATTTAAAGTGGGCTCTTATGAGTGAAAAAAAACATCTTAAGTGATTGATATGCAATATAACATAGACAAAAAAGGTCGACATTTTGTCGACCTTTTTAATGTTAAAAAGCTAAAGTAGCGAGATCGGGATTTGAACCCGAGACCTCAGGGTTATGAATCCTGTGCTCTAACCAACTGAGCTATCTCGCCGGTTGTCGTTTTTTCCAGTTGGGGGCCGGTGCCTGATAGGGTAGCTTCCAAATGGGCTGCAAAAATAGAGAAATCCGGTGAAAAAACACGGGAAAAAATGGGTTTAAAACAGGAAAGCAATTTTTTTATTAAAAGATTGAAAGTTGAGCCGATGGGTAGGTGGAGAAATGGGGCGCGATAGAGATGGAGTAGGGGAAGAGCAGCATAGGATTCATAAACCGGAGGCATTGGCATGTAGGCGGCTGAAAGACTTGACCAGGCTGGTTGGCGGTGGGGTAAGGGCAAAAAAAAGGCCCTCTGTGGAAACAGAAGGCCGTCTAACGATTGCTTGCCATATGAAAAGTCTTAAAAATCGATCTTTGTTTTGCTCAGTTGCGATCCTTCTTTCTCTCACTCTCCAGTACGTGCTGCGTATAATCGCAGAGCAAATGTAACTCTCAAAACAACTACTTAAATGAACTTAATGTAATCAAATAGTTAAAAAAAATATTCAAGCTGCTAAACCCTTTTTTCTTCTCTTCTAATTCTGCTTAACTACTTGTTCAATCGAATCTGTATGCAATTTCGGGATAATTTCGTTCACTAAAAAATTATTTTGTTAACATTTATAAAAAATTATCAAAAAAGCCTGTTAATTAAAATATGTAATTATTTATAATGTGTTATTTTTGGCTTTTTTGGTCATTTTTGGCACTTTTTGGGCTGTTTTTGAATTTTGTCGATTATATGTATGTTATTTAATATGCGTTTATTGGCCGCTTGGGTTTTGTTGGCCCGGGATTTTCCATCAGTTTGCCGGGCAGTTCGAATTTTTCCATGATCATTTCCCGACCTGTTGAGGCTCTACCGGGTTCCTATAGGTCTTCCCCTTAGGGTAACGGTGGATCTCTATGGTGAACAATGGACCTCTATCGGGCAAGGATGGGGCCACCGGCCAGCGATGGGGCTCTAGCGGGTACCGATGGGGGTCCTGCCGGGGTATTGCTCCAGCGCTTTCTCCAGGCAATCCATTGCTTTGTGCAATGCCGAAGTATTCAGGACATACGCCAGGCGGATCTCTTTTTTGCCCAGGCCCTTCGTTCCATAGAAGCCACCTGCCGGGGCCAACATTACCGTTTGATTCTCATAGGAGAAACTTTCTAATATCCATTGACAAAAAACATCCGTATCGTCCACGGGTAAGCTGGCCATTGCATAGAAGGCGCCGCCCGGGTTGGGGCAGAATACGCCGGGTATGCCATTGAGCCGGCTAACCAGGACATCTCTTCTTTTCAGGTATTCGGCCCGGGGGCCATCGAAGTAATCTTCTGGCAGCTGTGTGGCGGCCTCTCCCAGGATCTGGGCAAAGGAAGGAGGGCTTAGTCTTGCTTGTGCGAATTTCAGGACCGTGTCCAGGACCGCCTGATTACGGGTCACCAGGGCGCCGATACGGGCTCCGCAGGCGCTATAGCGCTTGGAGATCGTGTCCAGCAGTATGACGCGGTCGTCTACCCCTTTGAGGGTCATGGCAGAGATATGCGTCCCGCTGTAACAGAAGTCCCGGTAAGCTTCGTCGGCAAAAAGATACAGGTCATGTTTGAGGATGAGCTGCCGGAGGGTCTCCATTTCCGCCTGGCTATATAAATACCCTGTCGGGTTATTGGGATTACAGATCATGATGCCCTTGGTGCGGGGAGTGATGAGTTTCTCGAATTCGGCCACGGGGGGAAGGGCAAAGCCGCTTTCGATATAGGAGGTGAGGGGCTTGACGACTACATTGGCGGCGACGGCGAAACCATTGTAATTAGCATAAAAAGGTTCGGGAATGATGACTTCGTCGCCGGCGTCCAGGCAGCTCATGAAAGCAAAGAGGATCGCCTCCGATCCGCCCGTCGTGACAAGGATCTGCTGGAAGTCCACATTGATGCCGGCCTTTTTGTAATAGTCCGCGAGTTTGCGCCGGTAGCTTTCATTGCCTGCGCTATGGCTATATTCCAGCACTTTAAAATCAAAATGGCGTACGGCATCCATCGCCATTTTGGGAGTTTCGATATCTGGCTGACCGATATTGAGGTGATATACTTTAATTCCCTTTTTTTTGGCGGCTTCGGCATAAGGCACGAGTTTCCGGATCGGTGAAGCCGGCATTTGTTGTCCGCGGTGGCTGATTGTTAACATGCAGCAAAAATACAAAGAGGCCTTCGCAGAAAGAAAAAATAGTATGAGCGCCTCGTTTACGGGCATGAAAAATCCCCCTAGTGAGGACTAAGGGGATCTGAATTATATGATATCCCTTCCGGGCTGAGTAGGAATTATAACTTATACCGGGAAAGAGTACCGGGAAAGAGATCGTTATTTGCCTGCTTTGGAAGTCTTGGACGCTTCGTATTTGGTATAGGCGTCGACGGTCAATACTTCGCCGGTTATTTTTAATTGCAGCGGCAGATCGATCCCGGCGACTTTCACGGTGATGCTCTTGTTAAAAGGGCCGACATTGGCGGCATTGAAACCGGCTGTGATCTTGTTGTCCTTACCTTTTGGAATGGCGCCTTCGGGTTTAATGGGAGTCGTACATCCGCAGGACGGAGTGGCCGATTCAATGATCACGGGCGCATCGCTCGTATTGGTAAAATTGAAGTCATGCGTTACGGGCGAGCCCTGTTTGATCTTTCCGAAATCATAAGACAATTCCTTGAATTTTATAACGTCTTCTGCTTTCTTTTGTGTGGCTTGTGCAGCGGGTTGCTGAGCGAAAAGGGTAGCTGTCAGCATAAATGTACCGGCCAATAAGAATAGTTTCTTCATGTTTATCAGTTTATTTGTTTTAATAATTGTACAGAGGAATT
Organism: Puia sp.; assembly: GCA_036394375.1. GTDB lineage: Bacteria > Bacteroidota > Bacteroidia > Chitinophagales > Chitinophagaceae > Puia. The sequence goes on along the minus strand of DASWFF010000119.1, from coordinate 37,912 downwards.
TTCCGGGGCTGAGGTAACGGGTGTTTTATAAACTTCACCGGAAATGGTAAGTGTTCTTGTTTGATTGGTATTGTATACAATAGTGACTGTCTTGGTAAAGGGGCCTTCCGCATAGGCATTATAGCCAACTTTGATCTTTGCCGTCGCCCGGGCCTCAATGGGCTCCCTGCTCCATTCGGGTGTGGTACAGCCACAGGATGCCTGTACATTATCGAGTTTGAGCGCGGAAGGGCCTGTATTCATGATCTCAAAAGTATAGGTGGCCGGTCTCCCCTGAGGAATTTTACCGAAATTATGACTATTCTCTTTTATGGAGAGTAAATCTGCCGGTTTGGAAAGGGCTACCCCATTATTTACCGTCTGCGCCCGGACAGTAATAACAAGGGTAAAAAGACTGATAATAATTGCCGTTTTTTTCATAGTTTGGCCTCTGTAAGTATGATAAAATTACGTACTTAACGTGATTTTTGCCAATAAATTATAGGGGTATTTTATTTTTTTAACAATCAATGGGATAGCTACCGTGGGTTTGGGAGATAATGCTATTTTTGTTATATGGAGAACATTTTTTCTAGCGAAATAATTGACCAGGAAAAATTATCCTTTGATAGATTCCGGGAAGAGGTATTGAAGGATTACCGGGTTGCCTGCGAAAGCCGTGAGGCCAGCTTGCTGGGGCGGAAGGAAGTATTGACGGGGAAAGCTAAGTTCGGCATATTCGGGGATGGGAAAGAGGTGCCCCAGGTGGCGATGGCCAAATTCTTCAAACCCGGCGATTTTTATGCCGGTTATTACCGGGATCAGACCTTCGCTTTTGCTACGGGCGCCGCCACTATCGAGGAGTTCTTCTCCCAGTTGTACGCGGACCCCGATAGTCGTCATGATCCGCATAGCTCGGGCCGGAATATGAATTCGCATTTCGCTACTCCTTTTATAGATACTGACGGATCGACGCTGGACCTGGTGAACCGGAAAAATCTTACGGCCGGGTTGGCGCCTACCGCAGCCCAGATGCCCAAGGCCCTGGGGCTGGCCTATGCTTCCAAGGCCTTCCGGGAAGTGGAAGCCTTAAAGCCTTTTACAGAATTATCCAATAATGGAAATGAAGTCGCCTTCTGTACGATCGGAGATGCCTCTACCAGTGAAGGGCATTTTTGGGAGACGGTGAATGCGGCCGGAGTCCTGCAGGTGCCCCTGGCCATTTTTGTCTGGGATGACGGCTATGGCATTTCGGTGCCCCGTAAATTTCAGACGACCAAGGGGTCCATATCGGAGGCGCTGAAAGGATTTCAGAAAAAAGACGGTACGAACGGCATCGAGATCTTTAAGGTAAAAGCCTGGGATTATGCAGGGATGTGCGAGGTTTTTGAAGCCGGTATCCGGGCGATCCGTCTGACGCATACTCCCGTATTATTCCATGTCGAAGAAGTGACGCAGCCGCAGGGGCATTCTACTTCAGGTAGCCATGAGCGGTATAAGTCCCCGGAACGTCTTGAATGGGAAAGGGAATGGGACGGCATCAAAAAAATGAAGGAATGGATCGTCGATAATGCACTGGCCAGTGAGGAGGAGTTGAATGCCATCGAGCTGGAGTCGAAAGAGGTTATCCGTGCGTGCCGCAACCTGGCCTGGGAAAAGTACCAGGTTCCTATCAAGGGGCAGGTTAGCCGTTCGGTCGACCTCATCCAGGGGATGGCCGAACCTCTGCCGGAACAGGCAGCTGAATTGCAAGCCATTGCTGCGGAACTGGCGGGTAACCGGGAGCCGGGCCGCAAAGAGGTGTTGAGGGCCTTACACCAGGCCCTGAGCCTGGCAGGGGATCATCCTATCGCGCAGGGCATCCGGGAGTACTACCAGGAGCTGAAAAAGGAAAATGTCGCTCTCTATAATTCGCATCTGTATCATGAAGGGGCCCGTAATATCGGCCGGGTGGAAGAAGTGAAACCGGTTTATGCCGAAGATGCACCGATGATCAATGGGTATGAGGTATTGAATAAGTATTTTGATGAACTGTTCACCCACAACCCTAAAGTATTGGCTTTTGGCGAGGACCTGGGAAAGATCGGGGATGTCAACCAGGGATTTGCCGGACTTCAGGCCAGGCACGGCAACGACCGGATCTTCGATACGGGGATCCGGGAACTGACCATTATGGGGCAGGGGATCGGCATGGCTTTCCGGGGACTGCGCCCGATCGCTGAAATTCAATACCTCGATTACTTATTATATGGGCTGCAGCCGCTGAGCGATGATCTTGCTTCCCTGCAATACCGAACGGCCGGCAAGCAAACAGCTCCCCTGATCGTACGTACCCGGGGCCACCGGCTGGAGGGGATCTGGCATAGCGGCAGCCCTATGGGGATGATCATTCATTCCTTAAGGGGAATGCATATATGCGTCCCCCGTAATATGGTGCAGGCTGCCGGAATGTATAATACCTTATTACAGGGAGCCGATCCGGCCCTGATGATCGAATGCCTGAACGGCTATCGCCTGAAGGAGCAACTGCCTTCCAACCTCCTGGATTTTTACGTGCCCCTGGGCATCCCTGAGGTCGTCAGGGAAGGAGAGGATATCACGATTGTCAGTTACGGAGCTACTTTGAGGATCGTTCAGGAAGCCGCCGTTGTTCTGGAAGGATCGGGTATCAGCTGCGAAGTCGTGGATGTGCAAACCTTACTGCCTTTCGATATTCATCATAAAATTCTCGATTCCCTGAAAAAGACCAGCCGTATCGTCATTGTGGATGAGGACGTGCCCGGCGGCGCTGCGGGATATATCTTCAATAAGGTCATGGAAGAGCAGGGGGGGTACAAGTGGCTGGATTCCTCTCCGAGGACGATCACTGCCCAGGCTCACCGGCCGGCTTATGCCAGCGATGGAGATTATTTCAGCAAACCGAATGCGGAGCAGATCATCGATGTCGTGCGGGAAATGATGGCGGAGTGAGGGCTAATTCAAAAATCTTTTTTTCAGCTCCGGCGTTGGCAGCCAGCAGCTTTCTCTTTTGCCGAACCATTGGTAACGGTGCCGGGCTACCCAGTTATAAATGCCATCCCGAAGGAATACGGGCAGGATGATCAAGGCGTAGAATACTTTCCAGCCTCCTCCCAGGTGCCGTAATACGCGCAAAGCAGCCGAAGACCGGGTATAAAACCGGTCCTTTTCTACCAATATAAAAGAATGGAGATCGCCGGCCGGCAACCTGAATTTTTGCAGGTATGCTTGCCCCACCGGGCTTTGCAGGGAGGCGAAAAGGAATCGCGCGGCCTTGTCTCTTTTCAGGATAAACTGAACACTGCTGTTGCAGAGGTTGCACACCCCGTCGAATAATACGATGAGGGAGGGGGCCGGCTCATCCGGAGAATGGTTAACTGTCGGGGATGAGGGGGGCTGGTCCAGTGGCTTATTTTAAGTTGTGAAAGACTTTTTGAACGTCTTCGTCCTGCTCCAGTTTGTCGACCAGCTTCAGGACTTCCTGCGCCTGGTCTTCCGGCAGTTCGACGGGGGTGTTGGGGATCCATTCCAGTTCTACACTGATGGGGGTGATGCCTTTTTCTTCCAGGGCTTTCTGCAAGTTTCCAAAATCGCTGAAGGCAGACCGAAGCACCAGGATCGGCTCTCCGTTCTCTCCCGTTCCTTCGCCCATTTCCTCCAGGCCGAAGTCGATCAGTTCCAATTCCATATCGTCCGGATTCAGGCCTTCCGGATTTAATTTAAAGACGCCCAATTTGGTGAACTGGAAGCTGACGCTGCCGCTATTGCCTAAAGTACCTCCGCCTTTATTGAAATGTGATTTTACATTCGCTACGGTCCTGACATGGTTGTCGGTGGCCGTCTCTACCAATAGAGCCACTCCATGAGGGGCATAGCCTTCATAGAGGATCTCTTCATAGTTCGTCATGTCCTTGCCCATCGCCCGCTTGATGGCGGCTTCCACCCGGTCCTTGGGCATATTGACGCTCTTGGCATTCTGAAAACAGCGCCGCAGGGCAGGATTGGTGGCCGGATCCGGTCCCCCAACCTTTACGGCAATGGCGATTTCCTTCCCGATCCGGGTGAATTGCTTGGCCATCCGGTCCCAGCGGGCGAACATGGTATGCTTACGTACTTCAAATATGCGACCCATATGATCAGTTTATCTCGTTAATAATAATTTATCCCGATTACGGGTTGACCCGCGCCCGAAGAAGAAAGCTCTGTCCCAGGCTTCAGGGGTGCAAAAATAGCTCAAGGGACGCTGTTAACAAAACAAAAAACCGTCTGCCGGGGGGCAAACGGTTTTTTGTTTGACGGAGCGCCGGGGCTCCGGTCCTACCGGAAAGGTCCGGAAGGACAGTGATATAAGCTATCAGGATTTAAGCCTGCTGTTATTCTTACTGTAGCTGAAATAAACGATCAGACCGATGATCATCCAGAAAAAAGCGGTCAATAAGGTCCTGGAGTCCAGGGAAACGATCATGGCGGTGCAGACAAGTATTCCTAAGATTGGCACCAGGGGCACCAGGGGGGTCTTGAAGGGACGGGGGCGGCCCGGATCGTTCCTGCGCAGGATCCATACGCCCACGCAAACCAGTACGAAGGCAAAAAGGGTCCCGATACTGGTCAGGTCTCCCGCCACGCTACCCGGTACAAAAGCTGCAAAAAAGCCGACGAATACAAAAAGGATCATATTCGATTTGTAGGGGGTGCGGAATTTGGGGTGCAGGTCGCAGAATATCTTTGGCAAAAGGCCGTCGGTGGCCATGGTATAGAATACCCGGCTCTGGCCCAGTAACATGACCAGGATCACGGAAGAAAATCCTGCCAGGATACCGATGGTCACCAGGGAGGCCAGCCAGCCATAACCATGCATGTAGGTATCGATCGCGTAGGCTACGGAAGCTTCTCTTCCCGCTTTTACAAAGTCTGTATAGGGGGCGACGCCGGTCAGCACATAAGAGAAAAGTATATATAATAGTGTACAGATCACCAATGAACCCAGGATCCCGATGGGCATGTCCCTGCTGGGGTTTTTGGCTTCCTGCGCTGCTGTGGATACCGCGTCAAAGCCGATGAAGGCAAAGAATACGATGGCAGCTCCCGTGAGCACTCCGCCCCATCCGTGTTTGAAAAAGCCCGTATAACTATAGAACGTGCCATCCCGGAGCTGGGCGGCTGGGGCATCGGCGGGGATCAGATAAGGGTGGTGGTTGGCGGGGTTGATGAACTGCCAGCCTACAGCAATGAATACCAGTACGATCGATACTTTAATAAATACAATGACGGCATTTACCTTGGCAGATTCCGAGGTGCCTTTTATCAATAACAGGGATAAAAGCAAAAGGATAAGAAGGGCTGGTGCGTTAATGTATCCGTGATGCATCACGCCCGCTGTATCCAATGCCTTTTCAAAAGGCGAATGCGACCATTCGAAGGGGATGGATCCTCCCACCAGCTTGTTTAAGAACTCGCTCCAGGCGATGGATACGGTAGCCGCTCCCAAGGCATATTCCAGGATCAGGGCCCAGCCGATGATCCAGGCGATCAGTTCGCCCATGGTAGCGTAAGCATAGGTATAGGCGCTTCCCGCGATGGGGATCATCGAGGCGAACTCAGCATAGCAAAGTCCTGCAAATGCACAACCGATTGCGGCAACGATAAAGGAGATGGTTACGGCCGGTCCGGCATGTTCGCCGGCTGCTGCGGCTGTTCTTACAAACAGCCCGGCGCCAATAATGGCGCCGATACCCAGGGCGATCAGGCTTCCGGCGCCCAGGGTCCTTTTCAGGCCCTTTTCCGAATCGCCTGCCTGCGACATTAAGGCATCTAATGATTTCTTTCTGAATAGACTCATACTAAGCTTGTTTTGATAAATTGAAGCAATTCAACTGAAATTAGGTGTGTGTGTGACGATTAGGGTCGAAAATAAACAAATATTTAATACTCAGAACCCAATTCTTTTGCGGTAAAGGCCAATTTTAGGCTTAAAGTTTTTGCCAAGTCAGGATTTTTCGATTTTTTGCATCCTAAACTGGACGGAGTCCAGTTAGCAGACGAGGCCTTGGCTGAAGTCTGCTGACATTAACGGTATTGCGTCAAAAAATTATATTTCGACCATTTTTTGCCGCAATACAATATTCCCGTGACATATGCGAAAGATTGGCCTTACTGGATGGATTATGATTGCCATGGTGACAGGGGTGGTCCTTGGGTTGTGGGTGCATTATAATTGTACGGTACAACAGAAAGACAGTTTTTCCGGCGGTATCTCCGTCTTTACCGATATATTCCTGCGGCTGATCAAGATGATCATTGCCCCCCTGGTATTTTCCACCCTGGTGGTCGGGATCGCCAAGCTGGGGGATGTCAAGGCGGTGGGCAGGATCGGGGGAAAGACCTTACTCTGGTTTATGGGGGCCTCTCTTTTATCCCTGCTGTTGGGCCTGATCATTATGAATAGCCTGGCGCTGGGAGCTGAGCTGAATCTGCCGCTGCCTCCCGCCAGTGCCAGCACCGGGCTGGATCAATCCACGATCTCTTTCAAGGGGTTCGTCACCCATGTATTTCCCCGGAGCATATTCGAGGCGATGGCGGGCAATGAGATCCTGCAGATCGTGGTATTTGCCGTGTTCTTTGGTATTGCCACCGCTTCTATCGGGGAGCAGGGGAAGGTCGTTATAAAGGGGCTGGATGCCGTGGCCCATGTGGTCCTGCGGGTGACGGGGTATGTGATGTATTTCGCGCCGGTGGCCGCTTTCGCCGCCATTGCTTCCGTGCTGGCCGTGAAGGGCCCGGAATTACTGGTGACCTATGGGAAGTTCATTATCAGCTTTTATTTAAGTATTCTCGGGCTATGGTTGATATTACTGTTAATCGCTTCTATATTTGTGGGCAGGAGGGTGATCGGGCTGGCTATCAGTGTGAAAGACATGATCCTGCTGGCTTTTAGCACGGCAAGCTCGGAAGCGGCTTTTCCCCGGCTGATCCAGGAATTGGAGAATTTCGGGTGTCCTCCCAAGATCGTCAGTTTTGTATTACCCCTGGGCTATTCTTTTAACCTGGATGGCAGTATGCTCTATATGACTTTTGCTTCCCTGTTCATCGCGCAGGCATATGGGGTGCAACTGACACTGGGGCAGGAGATCTCTATGCTGCTGGTCTTAATGCTGACCAGTAAGGGCATTGCCGGGGTGCCGAGGGCGGCTCTGGTGGTGATTGCCGGAACGCTGTCATTGTATAATATACCGCAGCAGGGATTGTTGTTGTTGCTGGGAATCGATCAGATCCTGGACATGGCCAGGAGCGCCACCAACGTATTGGGGAACAGTATTGCCGCTGTGGTGGTAAGTAAATGGGAAGGGGAGTTGGGAGAGACCGCCGTACATATAAAATAAGGACGTTTTTTTATGATTGAACTACTGACTATTACCCTGAAAGACCTGTTGAACCCCGAATTCTATATTAATAACGGCGGCTTATGGGTGCTATTATTCATCGTGTTTGCCGAGACCGGCCTGATGTTCGGTTTTTTTCTTCCCGGCGACAGTTTATTATTCGTGGCGGGCATTTATAGCGAGAAACTGGTGGGCAGCCTGATACCGGGGGGCACGGGCAGCGATATCCTGGACCTGCTGATCCTGTTTGTACTGGTGTCCGCATGCGGCATCATCGGGAATACGCTGGGCTATTGGTTCGGTAAGAAGAGCGGGCCCTTTCTTTTTCATCGGAAGGATAGCTTGTTCTTTAAACAAAAGTATTTGTACCAGGCCAAAGAGTTCTATGACAAGCACGGGGGGCAGGCCATTGTCTTCGCCCGTTTCCTTCCTATTATCAGAACTTTCGCTCCCGTTATTGCCGGGATTGTGGCCATGGACAGGAAGAAGTTCATCGTCTATAATATAGTAGGATGTTTAGCCTGGGTATTTGCCATGCTGTTTGCCGGGCATTACCTGGATAAGCTTTTCCTGATGAAATTCGGGTTCGACCTGAAAAAGCACCTGGAAGTGATCGTTATCGGTATTATCGTGATCACCACTTTCCCTGTATTGTATAAGATATTCTTCGGGAAGAAAAAGCCTGTATCTTCTATGGAAGATCCCTATAAAAAATCATAATCCGTATGGAGCAAAAAAAAGTTTCGCTTTTTAATCTGGCCGTGATCGTCGGGGCCTTAGGTTATTTTGTAGACGTATACGATCTTTTACTCTTTAGTATCATACGAATTCCTTCGCTGAAATCCATCGGCCTCAGCGCAGACGATATTGGCAAAAAAGGAGCGGATATCCTCAGTATCCAGATGATCGGGCTGCTGCTGGGCGGTATCCTCTGGGGTATATTGGGAGATAAGAAAGGAAGATTAAAGGTGCTGTTCGCGTCGATCATTCTTTATTCGTTGGGCAGCATTGCCAATGGATTTGTCCATACGGTAGGGCAATATGAAGCCGTGCGGTTCATCACCGGGTTAGGCCTGGCCGGTGAGCTGGGGGCGGGCATCACGCTCGTCAGCGAATTGATGCCGAAAGAAAGGCGGGGGCTTGCCACTTCCCTGGTAGCGGGGATCGGGCTGAGCGGAGCCGTATTCGCGTATTTCATCCGGGTATGGTTTGTCGGTGCGAATGGAGAAGGATGGCGTACCTGCTATTTCATCGGCGGCGGGCTGGGCTTTCTGCTGCTGTTCCTCCGGATCGGCGTGCTGGAATCGGGGATGTATAAGAATATCGAACAAAGCAATGTACGAAGAGGAGATTTTTTCATGTTGTTCACCAGCGGGAAAAGGTTGAAGAAATACCTGACCGCTATATTGATCGCATTACCCAACTGGTATGTTATCGGGATCCTGATCACCTTCTCCAATAAGTTCGCCACTCTGATGAATGTGAAGGGCGCGGTCGATCCGGGGAAAGGTATTATGGTCGCCTATGCTGCTATTTCTGTAGGAGATATTCTGATCGGGTTTATCAGTCAGGGGTTGAGGAGCCGTAAAAAATCTTTATGGTTATTTCATATTATCACGGCGATCGCGGTGATCGCCTATTTCAACCTGCAAGGGCAAACTTCCACCGCCGTATACTGGGTTTGTCTTTTCCTGGGGTTGGGAACGGGGTTCTGGGCGATGTTCGTCACGATGGCTGCCGAGCAGTTTGGCACGAATATCCGGGCTACGGTAGCTACCACGGTACCGAATATGGCCAGAGGTTCCCTCTCGCTGGTCTTACTTTTGTTCAACGGTTTACAACCTTCACAGGGATATTTCCAGAGTGGCTGGATCACCGGCATCATTGTATTTGTGATTGCTTTCATTGCTTTGGCCATGACGGAAGAGACTTTCGGAAAAGAGTTGAACTATATTGAATCCTGATGACAAGATGAAATTTCTCATTATACGCTTCAGTTCCATAGGGGATATCGTACTTACGACGCCCGTGGTCCGTTGCCTGAAAAAGCAAATCGCCACGGCCGAAGTGCATTATCTGACCAAGTCGTCCTTTCAGCCGCTGCTGGCGGCCAATCCCTATATCGATAAGGCGCATTATCTGCAGGATGATTGGGACGGGATGATCCAGTCGCTGCAAAAAGAGGACTTCGATTACGTGATCGACCTGCATCATAATCTGCGGACGCTGAAAGTGAAGCGGGCGCTGGGGAAGCAATCTTTTTCCTTCAATAAGCTGAATATAGAAAAGTGGTGGTATACCAATTTTAAGCGGAACAGGATGCCGGATGTGCATATTGTGGACCGTTACCTGGATACGGTCGGCTCTTTTGGCGTGAAGAACGATGGGGCCGGCCTGGATTATTTTATTCCTCCGGCGGACGAGGTAAAACTGCATGACATTCCTACTTCTCATCAGGCGGGTTATGTGGGGCTGGTCATCGGCGCCGCGCTGGCTACCAAAAAACTGCCTCTTCACAAACTAAAGGAGATCTGTATGCAGGCCCGGCATCCCCTGATCCTGCTGGGCGGTCCGGAAGACGCCGATGTTGCCGGCGAACTGGCGGCTATCGATCCCATTAAGATCTATAATGCCTGCGGGAAGTTCAACCTGAATGAATCGGCCGACCTGGTAAGACGGGCCAAGCTCATCGTTACCCATGATACCGGTCTTATGCATATTGCGGCGGCATTCAAGCGGCCCATCCTCTCGGTATGGGGGAATACCGTGCCTGAATTCGGCATGTATCCTTATTATGGAGAGAATTATTTGTATAACTACCGGCCTGGTAAGACGGGAGGAGCGCTGCCGTATGAAATGCTGGAGGTAAAGGGCCTGAGCTGTCGCCCCTGCTCCAAGATCGGGTATAAGAAATGCCCCAAAGGACATTTTAAATGTATGGAATTACAACCGGTGGAGCGGATCGTGGAGGCGATCGGGTAAAAAAAACTCCACAAGCGGGTTGCCTATGGAGTTTGGTATTTTAGGACCTTGGTCGTATTATAATGTCTTCAATACATCGTTCATACTGCGGACAGCCTCTGCGCTCTTATTGAAGAGGGCCTGTTCTTCGGCATTCAAGCCAAAGTCGAGGATCTTTTCCCAGCCGTTGCGGCCGATCACAACGGGAACACCTAAGCAGATATCTTTCTGTCCGTATTCACCATCCAGGGCTACGCAGCAGGTGAATAGTTTTTTCTCATCCCGCAGGATGCTCTCCACCAGGGCGGCTCCGGCGGCTCCGGGCGCATACCAGGCGGAAGTGCCGATCAGCTTGGTCAGGGTAGCGCCGCCAACCATCGTATCAGCTACGATCTTTTGTTGTAATTCAGCGCTGAGGAATTTCGTTACGGGGGCGCTATTCCAGGTTGCCAAACGGATCAGGGGGATCATCGTCGTATCTCCATGTCCGCCGACCACTACTGCATTCAGGTCAGCCGGGCTGCATCCCAGGTGCTGGCTCAGCTGGTATTTAAAGCGGGCGCTGTCCAGGGTGCCTCCCATTCCGATGATACGGTTCTTCGGAAGACCGGTGGCGGTCAACGCGAGGTAAGTCATCGTATCCATGGGATTGCTGATGATAATGATAATGGCGTTGGGGGAATGTTTTAAAATATTTTCAGCCACGCCTTTTACGATGCCGGCATTGGTGCCGATCAGTTCTTCACGGGTCATACCCGGTTTGCGGGGTAGTCCGGAAGTGATCACGACTACGTCGCTGCCGGCCGTCTTGGCATAATCATTGGTGCTGCCGACGATACGGGTATCGAAACCCAGCAGGGCGGCGGTCTGCATCATGTCCTGAGCCTTTCCTTCAGCTAATCCTTCCTTGATATCCAGTAGCACTAATTCCTGGGCTAATGCTGCACGGGCGATATTATCGGCACAGGTGGCACCTACGGCACCAGCGCCTACAACCGTTACTTTCATCTAAAAATATTTAAGTGATAAAATTATTTGCGAGCACAAAGGTACTTATTTCTGATTGCCGTCCTTATTAAAAGCATTTAACAGGGTCTCTACTTTTTGGGTGCCTTCAAAGGTGGTGACCAGGTCGCCTTTTTTGTCGTAAAGGGCCAGGTAGGGCAGGTTGCGTATCTTATAGAAAGGGGCTAAGAAGAATTTTTCATCTCTTCCCAGTTTAAAGTTGGGGTGTTCGAAAAGCCGGTAATGGGTATTAAATTCTTTTAATTCTTCGAATGGCTGGTAGGTGGCCATTACGATCTCGATGTCTTTAAAGTCCTTCGAGGCAGCAAGGATGGACTCTGTCTGATGTTTGCAATGGTCGCAGTCCGGGCTGAAGAACATGACGATGGTACGGTGATGCTTCTTTATATCCTCTTTTGTCAGGTAGGTGGCGCTGTCCAGCTTCAATAGGTGAAAGGGGGGAATAGTGGGATAACGAAGGTAGGGCGCCTGCTGTGCGGCCGGATCCGTGGCCGGCTGCTGGGCCGGCTGTTGTTGGGCTTGCTGCTGAGCCGATAAATAAAAGGAACCGATCAATGCCAGTACGATCAGGAATGAATGTTTCATCTTGTTGTTTTCAGAATAAAGAGAATACTGTAGAACGCCTGCAAAATTAAATGTTTAACGATTTCCCGGATTTTTTATTTGTTTATTACGAATAATTCGTAGCTTTACGAAAACTTCGTAGATATATGGAAAAATTAAGCGCTCAGGAGGAAGAAGCCATGCAGGCAGTCTGGAAGACAGGGGAGGGGAACGTGAAACTCTTTTTGGAGAATATGAATGAGCCCAGGGTACCCTATACCACGCTGGCTTCCACGATCAAGAACCTGGAAAAAAAAGGGTATCTGGGCAGCCGGCTTATCGGGAATGCCTATTTATACAAGGCCCTGGTAACGGAGGATGAGTATAAGAAAAAGTTCATGAATGGGTTTGTGAAGGATTATTTTGAAAATTCCTATAAGGAACTGGTGAACTTCTTTGTGGAAGAGAAAAAGTTAAGCGCTAAGGAACTGAAGGAGATTATCGAACTGATCGAGCGGTCGGGGGGGCGGCCCTGACCGAATTTTTCAACGTTAAAATCACGATTAGTATGTCTGCATCTATATTATACTTGCTAAAGGTATCGATCAGCTTGTCGGTTACCTGGATTTTTTACCAGTTAATGCTGCGCAGGCTCACTTTCTATAATCTCAACCGATGGTATTTGCTGGGTTATTCTTTGCTGTCTTTTATTATCCCGCTGATCAATATAGGGGCCTTCCTGGAGGAGGATAAATTTCAGGGATCCCTGGTACTGTATATTCCCCTGATCGGGGGGGATGGGAAGGAGGTCCGGGATCCGGGTCTTTTTGCCCGATTGGGACCATGGGATATTTTGCTGGGGGCGCTGTTGTCGGGGTCGGTGATCCTGCTGATCCGGCTCCTGGTCCGATGGCGTTCGCTCCGGCGGGTCCGCCGACAGGCCAGGCTGATCAGCGATGCGAGGGTGAAGATTTTCCAGGTAGACCAGTCCATTATTCCATTTTCTTTTGGGAATGCCATCTATATCAACCAGCAACTGCATTCGGAAAAAGAATATTCGGCCATTATCCTGCATGAATATGTACATATCCGGCAACGGCATACGGTAGATATATTGCTGTCGGAGCTGTTCTGTATCCTCAACTGGTTCAATCCTTTTACCTGGCTGATCCGTTATTCCATCCGGCAGAACCTGGAGTTCATTGCCGACCGGAAAGTCCTGGAAAAGGGGTTGGATAAGAAAGGGTATCAATATCATTTATTACAGGTTGTCGGCGCTCCGCGGTACCGGCTGGCTAATAATTTCAATTTTTCCTCACTAAAAAAACGCATCATTATGATGAATAAAATTAAAAGCGCCAGAATGCATCTGTTGAAGTTCCTCTTCATGATCCCTTTACTGGCTGTTCTTCTGCTAGCCTTCCGGGATAAGATCAACTCCGTGCGGGTAACGACCCCTGCTCTTTCTGTGTCATCAACGCGGGGCGGGGCCCTTGCCATCGGGACTGCGGAGCTGGTCGTTAAGGATCCAGGGAAGCCGGGGGGGCGTACAGATACGATTCCGAAAAAGGTGGATTCGGCTAAACCCCTTTTCGTAGTAGACAGAGTTCAAATGCCGGAAAACTGGCCTTTAAATTCTATTTCTCCGGATGATATAAAGTCTGTATCTGTGCTCAAAAACAAGGCAGCCGTTGCACAGTATGGCGCGAAAGGTGTGAATGGGGTGGTGATCATTACCACCAAAAAATCAAACCTGCCACTTCCCGCGGCCGATAGTAGCTTAAAAATTTTTCCGCTGGTCAGTGATACGTCAAAGCATCTTTCGAACCCGCTCATTTGTATAGACGGAGTCGAAACATCTTCGCAACAAATGAATAAACTAACTCCTGCGGACATCGAATTCATAAATGTGATCAAAGGGGACAGTGCTATAAAAATATATGGCGAGAAAGGACGGAATGGCGTGATCCTGATCAAGATGAAATCGAAGGGGGAGGGGAAGATGGAGATAAGGCTGGATGGCGGCGGTCGGTAGCCAGGCCGCTCAGGGTGGGCAGACCGTGTTTTCCAGACCCTCATTCCCCCTTTTTAGTAAGTCTTTGCCAGCTGCCGATTTTGACGTAGATTTGCCTCCCGCCTTTGCCGACGCCTCCGCCGGTCAGGCGTAAATCAAATCGCTTATCTAAAAATCGTAGAGGATTTATGGCAAGTACAGCAGATATCAGTCGCGGCATGATCATCAAACTGGACGGTAGTTTATATACTGTCGTTGAATTTGGTGAGAACAAGACTGCCAGGGCCGCCGCAAAGGTGTGGGCTAAATTAAAAGGAGTCGATAATGCCCGTAGCATTGAAAAGACCTGGAATAGCGGGGATACCCTCTATCCTGTTCGTGTGGAAAGGAAGGCCTACCAGTATTTATATAAGGACGACACCGGCTATAACTTTATGGATAACGAGACTTTTGAACAGATTGCCGTTCAGGAGAATTTAGTCGATGCCCCTCAATTCTTAAAAGAAGGCGCTGAAGTATCCGTATTGGTCAACACCGAGACCGATCTACCCATGAGCGTCGAATTACCTGATAAGATCGTCGTTCTGGTCACCTATTCCGAGCCAGGCGTAAAAGGAGATACGGCTACCCGTACCCTTAAGCCCGCGACGATAGAGACCGGCGCCACGGTGAATGTACCTTTATTTGTGAATGAAGGTGAATTGATCCGGATCAATACCAAGACCGGTGAATATGTAGAAAGAGTGAAATAATATTATCGCGCAGGTGCGCTGACAAATAAAAGAGCGTGAATGGACAAGGAGCGTGTATCCGTTGTCCATTTTCCTTTATTGATCCGACCTTGGTTTTTTTAAATTTCACCACTGTTTTTGGGTATATTTAGCTTTAATACCTATTTTAGCCGCCCAAATAAAACTGTAAATTCATCCATATGGATTTTAAACAGATTCAGGAGCTGATCAAAATGATCAACAAGTCAAATATCGGCGAAGTGAGTATCGAGGAAAAAGGATTTAAATTGACTATTAAGCAAAAAGAAGAACCCGTTCAACAAGTCATCGCTGCTCCCATGCAGCAGCCGGTAGCGGCGTTGGCGACGACGTCGGTCGCAGCGGCCCAGGCTTCCTCTATCGGCGCTCCTGAGAAGGCCGCCAAGGCAGTCGAAGTTCCTGCCGATAATACAGTCACCATAAAGAGCCCTATGATAGGAACTTTCTATCGCAGCGCCTCGCCTGATAAACCTCCTTTTATCAATGTAGGTGATGATGTCGATCTGGGTAAGGTGGTTTGTATCATTGAAGCGATGAAGCTTTTCAATGAAATCGAGAGTGAAGTGAGAGGCAGGATTGTAAAAGTGCTGGTAGAAGATGCTTCACCTGTAGAATACGACCAACCTTTGTTCTTAGTCGAACCTGCATGATTGATCCCAAAATTGACAGAATGTTTAAAAAGATATTAATTGCCAACAGAGGAGAAATAGCCCTCCGGGTCATTCGTACCTGTCGCGAGATGGGTATTAAGACGGTGGCGGTTTACTCCACTGCAGACAAGGATAGCCTGCATGTCAAATTTGCCGATGAGGCAGTGTGCATCGGAAAGCCGGCTAGTTTTGACTCTTACCTGAATATTCCCCATATCATGGCTGCTGCAGAGATCACCAATGCGGACGCTATTCATCCCGGTTATGGCTTTTTAGCGGAGAATGCCCGTTTCGCAGAGATCTGCGGAGAGCATGGCATCAAGTTTATCGGACCGACTCCTGCCATGATCAATTCCATGGGAGATAAGATCACGGCTAAAGAGACGATGATCAAAGCCGGGGTACCGGTAGTGCCGGGTGGAGAGGGATTGCTGGAAAGCCTGGATGAGGCTAAAGGATTGGCCAGGGAAATGGGATATCCCATCATCCTGAAAGCAACGGCCGGCGGTGGCGGAAAAGGGATGCGCGTGGTATGGGAAGAGGGGGAAATGGAAAAAGCCTATAGCACAGCTAAGGCTGAAGCGGGAGCGTCCTTTAAGAACGACGGCATCTACATGGAAAAATTCGTGGAAGAGCCCCGTCATATTGAAATACAGGTGGCGGGCGATCAATACGGGAAAGTTTGTCATCTCAGTGAAAGGGATTGTTCTATCCAACGTCGTCATCAGAAGCTGGTAGAGGAGTCTCCTTCTCCCTTCATGACGAAGGAGTTACGCCAGCGTATGGGAGATGCCGCCATCAAAGCGGCTTCCGCCATCAACTACGAAAGCGTGGGAACGATCGAATTCCTCGTGGATAAGAACCGCAATTTCTACTTCATGGAGATGAACACCCGTATCCAGGTAGAGCATTGTGTCACGGAAGAAGTGGTGAATTTCGACCTGATCAAAGAACAGATCAAAATAGCGGCAGGAGATCCTATCAGCGGACTCAATTACGAACCTCAGGGGCATGCCATCGAGTGCCGTATCAATGCCGAAGATCCCTATAATGATTTCAGACCTTCCCCGGGAAGGATCACCGTCCTCCACCAACCCGGCGGGCATGGCATACGCGTGGACTCACATGCTTATGCAGGGTATACGATCCCGCCTTACTATGATAGTATGATCGCAAAGATCATCGCCGTAGCCCGCACCCGGGAAGAGGCGATCAATACCATGCATCGCGCCTTAAGCGAATACGTGATCGAAGGGATCAAAACTACTATTCCCTTTCATTTGCAACTGATGAAAGACGAGCGTTTCCGAAGCGGAGACTTCAATACCAAATTCCTGGAAGGCTTTAAGATGGTTTAAGAGGGGGAGTAAGCTGAAGTTAGTTCTTCGACGCGTTCAGCTGCGCCATAATAGCCGGCGAGTTTGCGTATAACAGACTCGACGAGTGCATCCGGGCAGGAGGCGCCGCTGCTGATCAGGATCCTGAGCGGTCTGGGCGAGGGAAGCCAGTTGTGGGTCTTTAACTCCTCTTTTTTATGAAAATCATAGTGTAGGATCTCCGTTGCGGAGAGGATCTTTTCTTCAGAACTGATAAAGTAAGTAGGTAGTTTCTCTTCGCACAGTTCGACTAGATGGGAGGTATTGGAAGAGTTATATCCTCCGACGACGATGGCCAGGTCGGCCGGGGTATCCAAGAGTCCCATGATGGCGGACTGATTGTCTAATGTGGCGTAACAAAGGGTATCCCGGGTATCTGCGAAGCGTTCGTCCACGGTGGATTCCGTCAGCGCATATTTCTCCACCATGGTCTGTTTAAGAAAATCGGCAATGGCCTGGGTATCGCTGGCCAGCATCGTGGTCTGGTTGACCACACCGATGCGCTGCAGGTTTTTTTGTACGTCAAAGCCCTCGCTGAACTGCCCCTTGAAGGAAGCGTAGAATGAATCCGGGGGGAGTGTGCCTTTAATATATTCTGCGAGGACTTTGGCCTCCTTCATATCTTTTACTACTACGGTAGGGGTCCCGGCTGCCGCATGGGAAAAGGTAGCCCTTGTCTCTTCATGTCCCGGCTTGCCATGGACGACGATCGTATAATTTTTTTGGGCGATCTGGGCGGACCTGTTCCAAACCTTCTCTACGAAGGGGCAGGTGGTATTGTATTTTTCGGTCTGGATGCCGATGGAACGCAATTTTTCTTCAATCTCCAGGGTAGTCCCGAAAGCCGGTATGATCACGATGTCTTCTGCGCTCAGCTCTTCAAAAGGAATGAGCTGCCGGCCATAAGTGTCCTGGAGGAAGGTGACGCCCCGGAACTGCAGGTCCGCATTTACCTGTGGGTTATGGATCATCTCGCTTAGCAAAAAGATCCTTTTGCCGGGATTGTCATCAATGGTACGGAAAGAGATCTCAATGGCATTCTCTACTCCATAACAAAAACCAAAATGGCGGGCCAGGTAAATATGCAGCCCACCAAGATCCAATAAAGCGGGCGTAAAATCCTTCTTCATTTTATCCTGCTGCCGGCGCCTGTTTTTAATGGCGGTGATGAGCGGACTGCGATAGATGATGGGAACATTGAAGCTTTTCATGCTATAATTGGGATGGTAAAGGTACAAACTTACCCGCTGGGAAAACAGAATAAATATTACCTTCCGGCCGAATGGACCGAAGGTCCATTGTCCGAAAGGACAGACATTATAAATTTTCGCGCTGAGGGGTATATTTCAAAAACCCCGGGGCGCGAATAAAGCCGCATTTATTATGACCGCTCCCTTTTATCATGCAGACTGGATCCATACGACCAA
The DNA here is from genome assembly GCA_036394375.1 of Puia sp. GTDB lineage: Bacteria > Bacteroidota > Bacteroidia > Chitinophagales > Chitinophagaceae > Puia. The sequence goes on along the minus strand of DASWFF010000119.1, from coordinate 19,769 downwards.
TATTTACGAAGTTAACCTGCGGCAGTATACGCGGGAGGGGACTTTTGCCGCTTTTGCCCGGGAAATGCCCCGTTTGCGGGATATGGGGATCGAGGTGCTGTGGTTCATGCCGATCACGCCGATCAGCGTGGAGAAACGCAAAGGAACATTAGGTAGCTATTATGCCTGCTCCGATTATACGTCCATCAACCCGGAATTCGGCAGCCTGGATGATTTCAAACAGCTGGTCCGGTCGGCCCATGAAATGGGATTCCGGGTCATTATTGACTGGGTGGTCAATCATACGGGCTGGGATCATCATTGGACCCGTGAACACCCGGATTTCTACCGGAAAAATCACGATGGCCAGTTTTTCGAGGCGCATGGATGGGAGGATGTGATCGATCTGAATTATGATAATCCCGCTTTGCGGCAGGCGGTCATCGAGGCGATGCGATTCTGGGTGAGGGAGGCGGATATCGACGGGTTTCGCTGCGATATGGCGATGCTCGTTCCGTTGGAATTCTGGCGGGAGGCCCGGACGGAGCTGGACAAAATGAAGAAGGAACTGTTTTGGCTGGCCGAATGTGAAGAGATTGCTTATCATGAAGTGTTCGATGCCACTTATACCTGGAAATTCCTGCATAAGATGGAAGCTGTCTGGAAAAAAGAGTCCGGTCTGGGGGGGCTCGATGAAGTGTTGCAGTATTATGATACGATGTTCCCGCCGGATGCGATCCGGGCTTTTTTTACGTCTAATCATGATGAGAATTCTCATAGCGGGAGTGAGTACGAACGGATGGGTGATGCTGCCAAAGCCTTTGCCGTACTGTGTTGTACCGGCAGTGGCCTTCCCCTGATCTACAGCGGCCAGGAGTTGCCGAATTTGAAGCGGCTGCTGTTCTTTGAAAAAGACTTTATTGAATGGACGGGGGGGGCGGGGCCGGGTGATCCAGCCGAATGGGCAGCGTCTTGTGCCTTGCATGATTTTTATAAAACAATGCTGGCGCTTCGCAAGAGGAACCCGGCTTTACGAGTGGCCGATCCTTCGGCCACTACGCATCGCCTTCATACACGGGCAGATGACCGTAGCTTCGTCTTTGCGCGCAGGGCGGGGGAGAATGAAGTCCTGGTGGCCCTGAATTTTTCCGCTGAGCCGTTGAGCCTTGCTACGGAGGAACTGCTGCTGAATGGGGGATTCCAAAATGTGTTTACGGGGGAAGGGGTGGATTTCGGTCCTGGTAAAACGATCGGGCTGGCGCCCTGGGGTTATGGGGTGTTTGAGAAAAAGTAGGGAGGCGGATGGGGACCCAAGTGGGAGCCGGATGGGCAAGTGAGGCAAGTTGGGTGGGTGGGGACCAGGCAGGGCAAAAAAATAGGCTGACCTTTTGGGCCAGCCTATTTAAAACCATTCATTTATTTATTACTTACTCCCCACTGGAAATACGCAGGGGGTAGCTATATACGCCTTCATATCCGGAGAATACGCCTTCCAGTTTTACGGTACCGGTAGCTTTTTCCAGGATCTTCTGGAGCTCTTCTACTGTCTTTACTTCCTGTCCATTGGCTTTCAGGATAATAAATCCTTCCTGGATCCTGGACTTATCCATGAGTCCATTCTCAGTAACGGATTTTACGATCACGCCGCCTTTGACTTCCAGGGTGGCAGCATCTTTTTTGGAAAGTGTCTGCAGCTGGGCGCCTAATTTGTCGAGAACGGAAGTCTTGACTACGGTCGTCGTTCCGGAATTGTTACGCAACACGACGGGCACCGTAAATTCTTTTCCATCTCTTCTATAGGTGATGGTGATCTTGTCGCCAGGGCTGAACGTGGCAATCTGTCCCACCATTTCAGCGCCGCTGATGACGGTGGATCCGTTTATTTTGGTGATCAGGTCGCCTTTCTTGATCCCTGCGGGGAAGGCGGCTCCGTCCGGAGTCACATCCATTACATAGACTCCTTCGCCGTCTTTGATACCCTGTTCTTTCTTCTGGTCGTCGCTCATATTATCCCGGGGATACTGGATCCCGAGGAAGGCTCTTTGAGGAGTACCGAATTTCATGATATCGCTGACGATCTTCTTTACGATGTTGACGGGGATAGTGAAGGAATAACCCGCATAGGAACCGGTAGGAGAGGCGATGGCAGAGTTAATGCCGATCAGCTGTCCATCGGTATTGATGAGGGGGCCTCCGCTATTGCCGGGATTGACGGCTGCATCGGTCTGGATAAAAGATTCTACCGGGCTCTGGCTCTGACGGCGGTTGATATCCAGGGTCCTGCCTTTTGCGCTGACGATCCCTGCGGTGACGGTAGTCTCCAGGGTGAGGGGATAACCAACTGCCAGCACCCAATTACCGACTTTCACATTATCCGAATTGCCATAGATCAGAAAGGGTAAGCCCTGGGCGTCGATCTTTACCACAGCAATATCACTGCTGGGGTCGGCGCCGACTACTTTTGCTTTAAAGGATTTCCGGTTGCTCAGGGTAACGGTGACTTCATCTGCCCCATCCACTACGTGGTTGTTGGTGACGATGTAGCCGTCATTGCTGATGATCACGCCGGAACCGGAAGCCATTTCCGGCATGGAGCGCATTCCATTGCCACCCCCGAACATATCATCGGGATCGATCCCAAAAAGATCGGAGAAAGGGTTACGGTGGGGTAAATTATTGCTGACCGTGCGGACGGTCTTGGTTTTGATATGTACTGTCGCGGGGATGGCTGCACTGGCAGCGTCGGAGAAGTCTGCCGGGCCATTGCCTGCTTTGTTGCCCTCGAAGAATTTGGCATAGTTGGCAGGTATCTTACCGGAATCCTGGGAGTAGTAATAAGTCCTGCCATTTGTCACGTGATTATAGCCCCACATGGTAGCAACGGCGGTCGAAGCACTGATCAGGATAACGGCCACTACTTGTTTTGCTTTCATTTTCTTGTGTATTTTTTCGTTAAAGGCATATTTGATTTGATACCAGTTGGACACTAAAATAACGCCAACCTTTGAAATCTGTTTCTACCGATGGTTCAGTTTAACAAATAATTTACTAAGACCTTCGTAGATCGGTTAGGCCACTACGGGCTAATTATCGCAGGGATCTGCGTTTCAGGATAAATTTACAAAAGAAAACCCGGTCGGGAAAGGATTTCTCCCGGCTGCAGGAGAATAGCTCCAACCCGGAAAAATGGCAGGATTTGCTGCCTTTTTTACAGGTCCTGCAGAAAAGGCTGTTTATAGGCCTTGCAGAAATGTTTATAGGTCCTGGAGAAACTGGAGGGTATCCACCCCATCTGCATAGTCGTTCAAAGCCGGATGCTGGGCCTTCCCGAAGGGGAGTCCTCCTTCTCCGACGACGCATTGGACGTCTGGATTGGCGGCGAGGGTCGGGAGGAGGGAGGGTTGGGATGGGGAACCGGCGGCGGGGGCTTTCGGTTGCGGAGCCGGGAGGGGTGGGGCTGCCGGCTGGTAGTATTCATAGTTCAGTACGCTGATAGGGGTAAAGATCGCGCTGTTTTCGGCCAGCAGGATGGTCCCGTTGGTCATGTAATATTTCTTATTCAGGAGCAGGATGGTCAGCTGATAGTCGTAATTATGCTTGTATTTGGCGTAATCGGCCAGGTAATCATATTTCCGGAAGGCGTCCAGCAGGGGGACGAAATCATAGTTTTCCGGTACGTAGAGTTTGGTCACGTTGCGGCAACCCAGCCCGAAATACAGGTAAACATCCTCCGCCAGGCCCTCTAGTTCTTCCCTGGTTTCCCGGCCGCTAAGGATGGCTATAGAGCTGCGGTTGCGCCGGATGATATGGGGGTATTGGGCGAAATAATAGTCAAAATAGCGGGCTGAATTGTTGCTGCCGGTAGCGATATAGGCATCACATCCGTTGAGCCGCTCGGCAAAGCTGACATAGGAGGATACTTCCGGATCAAGATGGTTTAATTGACCTATAAGCCGCCGGATCAGTACTTCGTCCCGGGAAGAGGGTTTGATCAGCTGCCGGTGCCCTGAAATAAAAAGGCTTAAAAAGTCATGAAAGCCTACTAATGGGATATTGCCGGCCATGATCAGGCCTACATTTTTAGGGGTCTCCTTCTCATTGGGAAGCCCGTATTGACGGGCCCATTGGGCCAGCTTGTCTTTTTGAAGGTATTCCCGGGCGATCTGCTGTACGGCTTCTTCGATGAATTCTGGGATAAACCATCCATTTTCAAGGTAGGCCCGGTGCTTAGTTTCTTTCCAGCCGGCGTCTTCCGATAAACAATAATTGCCCAGTTCGCTCAATAAATGAATCCGATGTTCCAAGTTCATAATTCCACTTTATATTTGTGTCTGAATGGCAAAAATAACTTTAATCATCCCCTAATTTTCAAAAATATGGCTATAAAAATCACAGAGGAATGTATCAATTGCGGGGCTTGTGAACCGGAATGCCCCAATAATGCTATATATGAGGGCGGCGTTGAATGGGCGATCACGGATGGTACCAGTGTAAAAGGACAATTTACGCTTTTGGACGGGACGGTAGTGGATGCCGGCCAGCGCAATGCTCCTATCAGTGTCGATACGTATTATATTGTCCCGAATAAGTGTACCGAATGCCAGGGATTCCATGAAGAGCCTCAATGTGCGGCGGTTTGTCCCGTGGACTGCTGTATCCCGGATGAGCTCTATAAAGAGACGGTGGAAGAGCTGCTGGCCAAAAAAGAGAAGCTGCACCTGTAAGGAGGTGACCCGTGCTGCCTGGAAATAGGAGAATGTGGATAAAATGGAGGGCAAATATTTGCTTTCGCCTTCTGAATATATTAACTTAACATAGAATATCAGAAGATTAAATTTCATTTAACGGTTTACTAATGTAGCCTCGAGCTACATAATAATAGGCGGGTGATATTTCCCGTCGTAAAAGGGTGAAGGAGATTATACCTTCACCTTTCTTGTGCCCGGGCGCTCCCCCTTGGAAAATATGTCGCGCCGGGCACAAGAAATCATATGCGTTGCGACAAAGGGGCTGTGCCCCTTTGGAATCCCCCTTTTCAGACACTGTTAGATTCTAAGACACTTTTGAATTTTATGACCTTTGGGCTCCTTACGCTTTCTTTAACACCTCAGCGAGCTTTTAAATGCGCCTATAAACAAGAATTCGCCTGCCTTTTCGTTTATTTGCTGAAAATTAATTTCCATTCATGAAGCCTACCATTGCCTTCGTTACCGGCGGGTATTCCGGTGAATCCGTTATATCCTATAAAAGCGCCATCACGATCGAAAATAACCTGGATCTCACCCGGTATACCGTCTATAAGATCGACATTCGAAAAGAGGGCTGGTTTCATGAACAAAAAGACGGCAAAAAAATATCCGTAGACAAGAACGATTTTTCTCTGACCCTGGAAGGGCAGAAGATCACTTTCGATGCCGTGCTGATCGGCATTCACGGAACACCGGGAGAGGATGGAAAGCTGCAGGGCTATTTCGACTTGCTTGGCCTGCCTTATACCAGTTGCGATGCGGCCGTGTCCGCCCTTACGTTCAACAAGCGGTTCACCGTCGCCGTCGCCGCCTTTAACGGCATCCATGTAGCCCGGTCCGTGCTGCTGATCAAAGGGCGGTTCGGAAATCCCGAAGAAATAGCGCAACACCTGCAATTCCCCGTATTCGTCAAACCCAATAACGGGGGGTCCAGTATCGGCATGTCCAAGGTGAACTCCGCTTCGGAGGAATTGGGCGCGGCTATCGAAAAGGCTTTCCGGGAGGATGACCAGGTATTGATAGAGGAGTTCATTACCGGCCGCGAGTTCACTATCGGCGTCTTCCGGTCCGCGGGTGAGATCATTACGCTGCCTTTTACAGAGGTAAAAAGCAAAAGAGAGTTTTTTGATTTCGAGGCTAAATATACGGCGGGGCTGAATGAAGAGACCACGCCTGCGCAGGTGGAGGAATCGATTGCCGCCAAAGTGAGGGCAACGGCTAAAAAGATCTACCAGGTATTCAATTGCAGCGGGGTGATCCGGATAGATTTTATTTACAATGAAGCGAAGGGGGAGCCTTTTATGCTGGAGATTAATACTGTGCCCGGGCAGAGTGAGGTGAGCATCGTTCCGCAGCAGTTGCGTGCTTTCGGATGGACGCTGGAAGCCTTTTATTCGGCCCTGATCGAAGAGGCGCTGGCGCGCCGACAGGCCTGAAACATCGACGATCTCTGACAGTTCGGTGAGCGATGTTTCGGCGGGTTCCGACAGGCCGATGAAGGAGCGCTTCGAAGAGTGCCGGGCGGTCGATGCGGGAACAGTCCGACGGGGCTGGCATGGAAATAGCCCTATAATTCTTTATTTTACACCACCTGCCTGGCAGGTGGCTCATTTTTAAATTATAAGCGTGTTCAAATTTCTCACCACCAAGCCACTCTGGGTCAATATAGTAGCGGGTTTTGTCCTGCTATTATTGCTTTTATTGTTATTCCTGGGTTCGCTGGCCCTTTTGACTCAGCATGGTAAGACCATGAAGATACCGGCTGTTACGGGAATGTCCTTTGCCGACGCCAAAAAGACCCTCCAGGCTCAGGGCTTCGATGTGCAGATACAGGACTCGGTGTATTACGATACGATGCCTCCTCTGCGGGTGGTCAAGCAGTTTCCCGAAGCGGACAACCTGGTGAAGGTCAACAGGACAGTCTATCTTACGATTAACCGGTCCGAAGCTCCTTTTATCCAGATGCCGAACCTGGTCAGCATGACTTTTCGCAATGCGGAGATGATCCTGCGGCAGTATGGGTTGCGGTTGGAGGATACGTTGTTCAAGCCGAGTTTTGCCAAGAACTCCGTCCTGGACCAGATGTATAAAGGGGAGAGTCTCAAGCCAGGCGCCCAGATCCAGCAGGGGAGCGCCATCACCCTGGTATTGGGGAGCGGCATCGGAGGAACCGGCTTTATTGTACCCGATCTGTTCGGGTTGACTTATCCGCAGGCCAAAAACCGGCTTGATTCGATGGGGCTGACTTTCGGATCCGTTGCCTCCGATAATGATGTAAGGGATACGACGGTAGGATATATCCGCAAACAGATACCCGAGCAGTTCGGGGAAAATGGGGTTCCTAACCGTATTCGTCCCGGGCAGACTATCGACATCTGGCTGGGTGCACAAAAACCGGAAAGGAAGGTAGATTCCACCGGTGCTTCGACGGTTCCCAATGGGAATTGAGCCTGTTCCCAATGGGAATTGGGCCCGGAATAAAATCCTATATTCGCGGTCTTACAAAAAATAATTTGATATGCAACCGATCTCTGTAGAGGAATTAAAAGCGAAAATAGATGCCGGCGAATCCCTCCATCTACTGGATGTTCGCGAACCTTCCGAACGTGCGGATTTTAATATCGGCGGAGTCCTTTTGCCTCTGGGCAAGATCCAGACGATGCAGACAGACGATATCGACGACTGGAAAGACAAGGAAGTGATCTGCTATTGCCGCAGCGGCAACCGCAGCGGGCAGGCCTGCCTGATCCTGGAGACAGCCGGCTTTACCAATGTTAAGAACCTCACCGGCGGCATGATGGCCTGGCAGGACAGGATCGTTAAATAGGTTGATCGATCGTTGGGCCTGATTGATTGGTTAGACCGATAGGCTGATCGATCAGGGTAATTGACCGATGGATGATCGGGCGGGCTACTTCAGGTATTTGTCATACCAGGCCCGGTAGCGTTCCATCCTGTCTTTCTGATAAGATGGAACGGAGATGCCGTGAAATTGCCCCGGGTAGATGATCAGTTCGGTAGGGATGCCGAGGGTCCTTAAAGCCTGGTACATCTGTTCGCTCCCGGCCGTAGGCACATTAAAGTCCTTTTCACCGCTCATGAACAGGGTCGGGGTTTTGATCCGGTCGGCTTTCAGTAGGGGGTAGGAGATCTTCAGATATTTGTCGATACTTTTCCAAGGGGCTCCGATCTCGTTATTGTATTGGGAGATATATTGGTCTACTCCATATAAAGACAGCGTGAATCCTGTGCCGGCTCCGCTGCTGGCGGCTTTGAACCGGGTATCGGAAGCTATCAGGTAATCGGTCAGGATCCCTCCATAGCTCCAGCCACCCACCCCTAATTTATCAGGGTCTGCGATCCCTCTTTTCACCAGGTAGTCCACGGCCCCGTGCAGGTCGATCACTTCTTTATTCCCCCAGTCCGCCGAAATCACTTTACTGAAGTCCAGCCCTCTGCCATTGCTCCCCCGGTAATTGACGGCTGCCACGGCATAGCCGAATGCCGCCAGCATTTGCCGGGTAAGGTCGAAACCGAATTCGTCCTGGCCCACCGGTCCCCCGTGTATGAAGAGGATCAGGGGTAACTTCTGCCCTTCCGCAGCGCCGGCCGGCCGGAAAAGCAGGCCCGAAACCAGGGTGCCGTCACTACTCTTCGAGTTAAATCCTTCAACGGACGCGAGTGTCAGGGGCGCCAGGAAATCGTCCATATGATGGGTAAGGCGCCGGGCCGTCCCCTTCTCCAACGCATAAATCTCCGTGGGCGACTGCGGGTCGCTCATCGTCGTCACCCAGTCACCTCCGGGTGTACCGGTGAGGGAGCCAAAGCTGCGTTGTCCGTCCGCTATTTTGGTCATTTGTCCGTCGATAGTGGAAAAGGAGGCTACGTATTGCTGACGGTCGTCAGCGACCAGGGCGGTTATTGTACTACCGTCTTTCGACCATTGAGGATTGGTGACCGGGCGATCCAGCGATTTGCTCAATAGCCGGGGAGTACCGCCGGTGGCCGGGAGGACGCATAAGATGGGTTGGTCATACATGTGATAATCTGCCTCGGAAGTAGAACGCGTATAGGCGATCCATTTTCCGTCGGGGCTCCACCGGGGGGTATTATCGCTGCCTTTCCAATTGGTGAGTTGTTTCAGGGTAGAGCCCGGTCGGGCGTCGATCACATAAAGGTCGCTGTTCTCGTTCTTGTCGGGGTCCGAGGTTCTGTTGCTTACAAAGGCGATGGACGCGCCATCCGGGCTCCATACCGCAGAGCCTTCGTTGTACGCACCTTTCGTGAGGGTGTCCAGTTGTTTGGTGGCGAGGTCGAAAAGATAAAGATGGGTATATAGTTTTTTATAGCGATAGCCTTCTATATCCTGTTTGTACTGGTACCGGTCGATCACGTAGGGTTTCGTCGTTTTGGCCTTGCTGGTATCTTCCGGCTCCGGGTCGCCGTGGGTCAGCAATAATTTTTTCCCATCGGGACTCCAGGCATAATCGCTCACTCCTCCTTTTATTTCCGTCAATCTCTTGCCTTCGCCTCCCCGGCGGTCCATCAGCCATACCTGGCTGCCTTTTGATTCCTGGCGGGAGGAAAGAAAAGAAAGGTATTTTCCATCCGGGCTCCAACGGGCCTTCGATTCGCCTTCGGGGCTGGTGGTGACCTGGATATCCTGGCTCCCGTCTAAACTAATCATCCAGATAGCGGAAGAGCGGCGGTCTTTGACGGAGTCCACGGTAGTAAGGGTATAGGAGACCCATGTACCTTCCGGTGAAATTTGCGCGTCGCTCACCGAGGGGAGGCGGTAAATGTCGGAGGGCTGCATCGGCCGCCTGGCTGCAGGTTGCGGGGGCTGGGTGGATTGCATGGCCGTGGGCTGTGCCGATTGCGCGGGCTGGATAGGTTGTGTGGATTGGGCCGATTGCGTGGGTTGCGCAGATTGGGCATACACTGTCGTGCCGGCGCTTAGTACGGTTATAAAGACAAGGATAAATCGCAGCATGGAAAGGAATTGAGTTTTGGGTTGAACCTCAATTTACAATTTTCTGTTCAGGGCATTGTAACTTTATGTTTAGGCTATTATAATTTTATATTCACCCATTACAGTTTTCTGTTCGCGTCCTTATATTTTTATATTCACGGCCAGCATAAAGTTTGTTCCCGCCATGGGGAATAAAAAGTTTTCCGTCACTAACTGGCCGCCATAGAGGTAACTATAGGTGTAGCCGTTGGGAGCGTATTTTTTATTGAATACATTGTTCAACTGGAAGATCAGGTTGGTCTCTTTCACGACTTTGGCCTTGATGGTATAGATCGCGCGGAGGTTCTGTACATAGTAGCCATCCAGTTTACGGTCTTCTTTCTGTGCGTTGTCCAGGTATTCTTTACTCACATATTTACTCAGGAGGCTCAGCTGCGTATTTCTCAGGGGGAAGAAATTCAGGGTGGCGGCGCCTACGACGGCGGGGGAAAAGGCGATCGTCGTTTTGTGGTAGGTATATTTCACCTGTCCGCCATTGTCATAATTGTCATCATATTCCGTGTAGTTCAGCACTTTGTTTTCGCTCAGGGCAAGGTTGGCCTCCACGGAGAACCAATCTACCGGTTTGATAGCTCCCTGCAATTCAATTCCCAGGCGATAGCTCTGTGGGATATTGACCCGGGTATAGTTTCCTACGTCGTTGATCTTTCCGGTCAGGGTCAGCTGGTTATGGTACAGCATGTAATAGGCGGTCGCGCCCCAGGAATAACGGGCATTTTTTCGTTGCAGGCCCAGTTCGAAGTCATGCAGCATTTCCGCCTTGGGGCGTTCATTGATGCCGGATTCGAAGTCGGAGCGATTGGGCTCATGGCTGGCGAGCGAATAGGATAAATAGGCTTCCCAATCATGATTACTGTACGTGATGCCGGCTTTGGGATTGATAAAGTCATACAGTTGATGCACGAAGATGGAAGGGTTGTCATCAAAACCTTCTATCCGGTAGTCGATATGCCGGTATTGCAGGTCTGCAAAAGCTGTCCAATGGGTTCCCAATTGTTGCTGTGCTTTGGCATAGATATTAAAGTCTGTTTTGTAGGCCGGTTCGTAATAATACCGGTAATTGTCCGGGAAGCCGCCATTCTGCGACCAGATGACATTTCCGTAGTGTCGGCCGTTAAACCGGTCCCATCCGCCACCCAGGGTCAATTGGGTATTGTTTTTTTTGTATTGCAGGGAGAAGATGCCTCCGAAAAAGTAATTGTCCAGCCATCGCTGGCGGATAAGACTGGTGCTTTGTAAGGTGTCGTTACCGACGATATAGGGGGACAGCCCGTAATTGGCATATTTGGCATTGGCGGAATCGCCCTGGTTATGATATTCCTGGTAGTAGCCCAGGCCTCTTGTCAGAAAGGCGGCGGCGTTGAGGCTAAGGGATTGGTTGAACTGGTGGTTGAAGAATAGTTGGTAATGGTTCTGTTTATAATTGTCGGTCTGGTCTTTATAGGTGAAGTAATTATAGGTCCTGTTATTAGATTGGAAGAGGTTGGCGGAGTCCTGCGCCGTAAAATAAAGCGATCCGATATTATTCTGATAATGTTGTTCCAGGGCTGCCTGATTGCCTTCCAGCTTGGCCTGGGGGATCCCGTTCCAGGCCTGGTAGGTCTTCTCCGTACCTTGAATGATGTTGAAACGAAGGGACGATTTTTTCGAATACCAGGCTGCTGAAAAATAGAATGATTTCAGGTCGCTGGTGGCGCGGTCAATATATCCGTCGCTGCTGATCCGGGACAAACGGGCGTCGATGGTGAAATGGCCGTCGATCAGACCGGAGCCTACTTTGACCGTATTCTTCCAGGTATTGAAAGAGCCGTAGCTGTTGTTGATTTCCGCGTACGGCTTTTCATTGAATTCATTGGTGGAGAAGTTGATGGTTGCTCCAAAAGCTCCGGCTCCATTGGAAGAGGTGCCGACGCCTCTTTGGATCTGGATGCTGTTGACGGAGGAGGCAAAGTCGGGGAGGTCGACGAAAAAGAGGGCCTGTTCTTCTGCGTCGTTATAGGGGATGCCGTTGAGGGTCATATTGATGCGGGAGTCATCCGTTCCCCGGATATGTATTCCCGTGTATCCCACCCCGTTACCTGCATCCGAGTTGATGACGACGGAAGGAGTTTGATCGAGCAGGAAGGGGAGATCCTGTCCCAGGTTGGTCTGTTCGATCTGTCTTTTATTGAGATCGGTTTTGGTAAAGGGGGCTTTGTCTCCGGCGCGAAGCGCTTTGACTTCTATGGGCTGCATGAAGAGCCGGAAGCGGGAGAGACGTATTGGAAAAGGAGTTCCGTCCTTGCCGTGGGCGCTGCCAATCAGGGGAAGGACGCCTTCATAGCTGGCATATCCCACGCTGGATACCTTTATTGTATAAGGCTCCGGCTTGTTCCACCGGAACCCGAAGTCGCCGGCTTCATTGGTCTGCATGGGGCCGATTCCGTTTATTTCGACGGTGGCCCCTGCAATGGGGCTGCCGCTGAGGGAGTCGGTGACTTTGCCTACAAAATGGGGGGCGCGTAATTGCATAAAAGGATGGCCGGTCTGGGCGGTCGCGGATGGATGGACCAGGAATAGGGTGATACCCCATAAGCAGAAAGCCGAAAAGGTCGTTCTCATGTATAACTAATTGATAGTAAGACTAAAAGCGGGGAATGCGAGGAGGGGAAATAGTTAGCGAGCTGTTACCTTTCCCTGCGCAGGCATTACCCTGATCAGGTTCTACGGGTATTTTCTCAGCCGTCCCGTTATTAGCGGAACAGCACCCCGAGGAATCCGGCACAAAGATACGAAAGTACGGGCCGAATGTCGACGGCTATTTTTTCAGTGTTTGCTGTAACATTTGAATTACCTGCTTCGTCCCATTGGCAGGGTCGGGTTCCGTTCGTGATCCCGGGCATGGGCGATCCCGGCGCGTTCCGGGCATGGGCGATTCGGGGCCATTCTGGGTATGGGCGGGTCATAAGAGAGCGATTCGGGGGCCATGCAACAAAAAATCATTAAAGGGGTCTTTTAAAAAAAATAGCTGATTATGACAAATGCTCTACTACTCGCGGCCTTTACGGTGGCCAGTCTTTCTTCCATTGCTCAAAACGAAAAAACGATCCGGGATAATAATGCGCAAAAGCGTGATGTAAAGGGGTTTCATGCGATCCGGATCTCCAACGGCATCGACCTTTATCTCAGCCAGGGCGAGGAAGCCGTGGCTGTCAGCGCCTCTTCTGTTTCGGACAGGGACAAGATCATTACGGAAGTAGAAAACGGGGTCTTGCAGATCCATCTGCCAGAGGAGGGATTGCATTGGGGATCCTGGGGAGACCGTAAATTAAAGGCCTATATATCTGCCAGGCAGCTGGATGCTTTAAAGGCTTCCGGCGGATCGGATGTCTATATTGAAAGCTCTATCCGGGCGGATAAGCTGGATCTGAGTTTATCGGGTGGGAGCGATCTGAAAGGGAAGATGACGGTGGGAGAGCTGTCTATCGTTCAGTCCGGTGGTTCGGATATCTACCTGGGGGGAGAAGTGACCCGTCTGTCTGTACATGCCAGCGGGGGGAGTGATTTCCATGGGTATGATCTGATTGCCGGGGATTGTCATGTGGAGGCCAGCGGCGGCAGCGATATTCAGATCACGGCTAATAAAGAGCTGAGTGTGAGTGCAAGTGGGGGAAGCGATGTCTATTATAAAGGGAATGCGCAGGTGAGGGATCAGCATGCGAGCGGATCGAGCAGTATTACCCATAAGGGGTAGGCGGCGGGGCGGTAAGTCCTGCGGATGGCCGGGTGACCGGATGGCTCCCGGAGGGCCGGGTGGCTCCCGGGGGGCGGGTGATTCCCAGAGGGGCGGTAAACCCGGAGGAGGATGATAAACCGGAAAGATCGATAAACAATAAAAAACTTAGTTCTATGCAAAAAATGATTTTCACGCTGGCGGCTTGTTTTATTTTGTCTGCTCTTGCTGCACAGCAGACGATCGTCAAGGATCCGAATGCGCAGGTACGTTCTGTAGACGATTTTCATGCGTTGAAGGTAGCCACGGGAATTCGCCTGTACCTGACGCAGGGCAATGAAAGGGTAGTGGTCGTCAGCGCTGCTGACCCCGTTTACCGAAACAGGATCCATACGGAAGTAAAGGATGGGGTGCTGAATATCTATTATGAAAATGAGATGGGGAACTGGCACGATAATAACAGGAAGGAGTTAAAGGTATATGTTTCCTGTATTCGCCTCGATGGGCTGCATGCTTCTTCGGGCGCACAGGTAGAGGTGGATGGGACCCTGAAATCCGCTAAGTTAGCAATGGATTTTTCCAGCGGGTCTTCGTTTACCGGGAAAGTGGAGGCGGAAGACCTGCAGGTAGAGGAAGGGAGTGGGGCCCGTTCTACCATCTCCGGAAAAGCCAGCCATCTGAAGGCAGGGGCCAGCAGTGGCAGTTCCCTGCATGGATATGACCTGCAGGTAGAGCAGTGTGATGTGAATGTCAGCAGCGGGGGAAGGATCGATATTTCCGTGGAGAAGGCTATGGCGGCTTCTGCGCATAGCGGGGGGCATGTGAGTTACCAGGGATCGGGTGTGATCACAGAGGTTCATACCAGTAGCGGGGGGAGTATATCGAGGAAGTGAGCAGTGCCGGTACGGCATAGGAGGCGAATAAATCCAATGGGATGAGCGAATTAAAAGACTAATTATGAAGCGAATCATTTTTTTCCTGGCCAGTTGTTTACCGTTGGTATCCGTGCTGGCGCAAAAGACCGTTATCAACGATCCGAATGTGGAAGTGAGGGCGGTCAAAGGGTTTCATGGTATCGAGGTCTCGAATGCCATCGATCTTTATTTGAGCCAGGGGGGCCAGGAGACGGTGGCGGTCAGCGCTGCAGAGATTAAATGGCGGGACCGGATCCGTACGGAGGTCGAAGGCGGGATCCTGAAGATCTGGCTGGATAATAAAGGGTGGAGCTGGAATGGCGGGGGTAAGAAGATGAAGGCCTATATTTCCTTTACTACCCTGGATAAGCTGGTGGCATCGGGGGCCAGTGATGTGTATGTGGATGGGGTTATTTCGGGCAGTAGCCTGGAGATAAGGCTCTCCGGCGCCAGTGATTTTAAAGGGGCTATCAAAGTGAATGAACTCAGGCTGGACCAGAGCGGGGCCTCTGACGCGCATATCACCGGTACGGTGGATGGACTGACTACCATCCAATCGAGCGGGGCTAGCGATGTAAAAGGATATGATCTGGTGACCGGGAGTTGCAATGCGCATCTGTCCGGCGCCTCCGATATCCGGATCACTGTCAATAAAGAATTAAATGTCAGCGCTTCGGGCGCCAGCAGCCTTTATTATAAAGGGGATGGGGTGATCCGGGAAATGCATTCCAGCGGGGCCAGCAGTGTCTCTAAGAAGAGCTGATCTCAGGGGATGAATAGGCTGATCTCAGGAGGCTGATCCCAGGGACGAATGAGCTGATCCCAGGGAATTATAGCGAACCCAGGAATTGCAGCAGGGCGTTTCGGTCGGCCTTACTCAGCTGCATGAACCGGGCTTTGGATTTGGCTGCTTCTCCGCCATGCCATAAGATGGCTTCTTCGATGGTCCTGCCCCGGCCGTCGTGTAAGAAATAAGCCGATCCTCCGTTGGTCTTGCCCAGCAATCCCAATCCCCATAGAGCGGTTGTTTTCCATTCGTTGCCGGTAGCGAGGTAATCGGGTCTGTTGTCTGCCAAGCCGTCTCCCATATCATGGAGCAAGAGGTCGGTATAAGGGTGGATACGCTGGCTGCTTAAGTTGATGGCTGCGTTGACGCCTGTTTGCACGGTAGGGCGGTGACAACCGGAGCAATTGACCTGGTTGAAGAGCAGGGCTCCTCTTTTGTTGACACTGTCCAGGACATTCCTGCGGGCCGGTACGGCAAGTGTCTGCACGTAGAAAGTTACATAGTTCAACAGACTGTCCACTAATTCGGGCTCTGTATCCTCTTTGCCGATAGCATTCATTTGTAACTGACCGAAAGCGCTCTCTACCGGTTGGGCATAACTGGTAACTCCCATATCCTGCTGGTAGGCGGTGGCCACCTGCATGAGTAAGGTGGGTGTGTTGGCTTTCAGGCCAAATCTTCCGATCCCGGTTTTTTTTGTGTAATTATCGTAAGCATAGTTGGCCTTGCCGGTGATGCCATCGCCGTTCTGGTCTCCAGCATCTACGAAAGATAGGATGGTGCTCTCCGGAATGTTCTCCAGCAGGCCTTCTCCTACGAGGCGGGGGGCCAGGCGGGGAGATAACATATAACCGGCGGGTAAGGGTATGTAAGGATTTTGTAAGGAATAGGCAGGTTTTCTTAAGGTGACGGTCGTTCCATCCGGATAGGTAACCGGGAGATCGGTATAACTGATCAGCACGCTTGCTTCCGGGGAAGTGCCCAGTAAGGCCTGGTCCTGGAGCTGTACGCCAAAGCCAGGCGCCCCCAGCGGGCCTCCATGTTCGTCCGTGCCGGGGATGCTGATGCGCATCAACAACCCTGAATTGGAGCTGCCGGTGCCGGGGAAACCACCTCCGTCATTGCGGTGGCAATTGACGCAGGAAAGATTGTTGAAGATAGGACCCAGACCGCCAAAGTGAGGGGCCGGAGCGGCGACAAATACCTGGTCGAAGGTGCCGTCTCCGATGGTATGTACTCTTTGCTGCCGGTCTGACAATCCGTCGATGGATTGTTTGAAAGCCTGTGTCGATGCATCCAGTGTTGTAAAGGAGCCGCCGCTGAGGCGGTCATCGTATCCGTCTTCGGGGAAAGCGCCGGATTTATTGCACATACTGAATGCAATGACAAATCCACACAAGGCAATAATTATATAAGTCTTTTTCACGTATTAATCTTTTACGTACTGCTGGATAAAATTGGTCAGGTCTGTTCCCAGTAAGCTCTGCAGGCTGTTCAATTGGTTCATGGTGGCCAGGATCTGCGTCCGGCGCTGGAAGATGGCTACTTCGAACCGCATATTGTCGGAGCTGCTGATATTGTCGAATGAATTGACGGCAGCGGTGATGGCGGCCTGGATCTTATTATCGAGGGCTTTATTTTTGGCCGCTACCAGGTCTTTGATCCCTTTGCCGCCATTCATGCCCATGTATACCCTTTGCACGCTTTTGATGTTATTTTTGAAATCGACCAGGCTATTGCCGGAATAAGGGGATTCGGCGAGCGTGGAGTCTTTGGTGATATAGGGATTGTACATTTTACCATTTTCATTCTGCTCCCCCACTTCATTACAGATGCCTGCCATCCCATTATCGCCTGCTATATCCAGGAAGAAAGCCTGTTTGGAGGAGTATACGGAGTTGCCGGGACCCGCGGTAAGGATCGCCTGAGAATAATTGACAGGGCCGGGATTCCAGTCCGCCAGCAAAGATTTTACGTTATTATTCAACAGGTCTGAGGACAGGCTCGCGAGGTATTGTTTTTTCCGGGCATCCAGTTCGCTGGCTTTACGGCTGCCGCCTTCGCCGAAGATCAGGTATTCGATGGGGTGATAGCCTCTCAGGGTCTGGGGCAGGTTCTGCACATCCGTTACGCTAAGGGGGTTGGTACTGGCCAGCAGGGAGTCCATCTGGTGATAATCGGTAGGCCAGGTATCGGAGTTGGGATCATAGTCGCCGCTTTCCACCGGTCCTATTAAAAAGCCTTCGGACCCTTCCCAGTAAACGCGCATGTTCTTCCAGGAGACCTGCGCAGCCTGCAAGTTAGCGTCCGTAGGATTGGAATTCAGGGAAACGAGGTTGGCATTGAGTGCTGTGCCGGCAGATACCAGGCTATCGTATTGAGGAAGGGCTGTATTGTTGACGAAATTATTGATGACATCCGTCTCAATGGTGGTAAAGCTTTCCGTGGAACCCGAACCGGAGGATTTATTGCAGGAGGGTAGGATTAAACCACCAACGAAAGCGGCCGAGATCAGGAGTGAAATGCGTATCGTGTTCATATTGATCTTTTTATTTCATTTATAATGGTGAGCGATGGTGTTTATGGCTGGCTATGTGACTATGCTTTAAGATGTATGGTTAAATTCGTTTGGTTGGCCGTGATGGTGTATTGCTTCAGGGCTCTTTCCGCCGGTCCTTTGGTTACGGCGCCTTCTGTATTGAAAGCGCTTCCGTGCAGGCTGCAATTGAAGCCGCTGCCGGAGGCAGTCAGCTGATTGTCCTGGTGCGTACATTTTAGCAAGAGGGCGGAATACGTATTGTCTTCTTTTTTGCGAACGGCGATCGCGTATAGCCATCCTTTGGGCCTTACCAACTGCAGGGGCGACTGGGCAAAGCCGGTCAGGGGGATCTCGATCAGGTTATCGTGAATCTCCGTATGGATCACCTGGTAGGCTGCCGGGCCGCAGCCGGGAAGCATGGGCAGGATCAGCCCTGCCGTTAGCAGCATACAGACATTACAAGACGATTTTAAAAATGCTCTGCGTTCCATAATTTATTTTTTGGACGGGTGGTGATAGTCTTTTTCGGGGTATGGTCTTCTTTTAGAAAGAGTACCCGATGCCGATGTTCAGGAACTGGTTGTTTTGTTTATAAGGCAATGCGTTGGGCGGAGGGTTGATGACCAGCGCCGGGTTTTGTTCGCCGGTATGCAGGAGGCGTACATCCATTTTGATAACCACATTGGGAATCGGCAGGTATCCTATGCCTGCTATGAGATGGGTTTGTTTCAGGGTGCCGTCAACCTGGTCCTGATCTTTTTGCAGGGTCGATAATTGCGAGTTAAGGTCCAGGGCTTCGAACCGGGCGAAGGTGATGAACTGCTGTGTTTTTTTCTGATGGTATAACCAGTCGTAGGCTAATTCTGCGTAAGCTCCATATAGGCCGCTTGCGACATTCTTCGCATAGGCGCTATATATTTTACCGGCATCGGGGTAGGCGATATAGGTGGCCAGGGCTTTGGCGGCAAATCCGTTCTTTGCGTATTGTACATCGAATTCTCCCAGGTAAAGGGGGGTACCGAAGGCGCCGGTCTGCAGGCCAACGTCCAGGCTATCTGCACTACGTTGGCTCAGCCCTACGGTGCCACCCATATAACCGGCTAACTGGAATTTGAAGTCTTTCCATAAATATTGTACCGAAGCGGTGAGGGCCAGGTTGTTGGCCAGGGCGCTGCTGCCTTCTGCCCGGCCTCCGATGAGGCCGCTGCCATGTTCGAAACCGGCGCTGTTCAGTCCGTTTACCAAGGCTACCGAATAGTTGAGGGGCAGCTTATCGGAAGAGCCGTAAAAGCCTATTCCTAATTCTCTCCAGGTGGCGGGAATGACCCAGGTTTCTACGAGGGGGCGTTCGACGCCGTTGAAGTTGGAGGGCAGGTGATTTTCGTTCAGGATGCCGATCCGGGGTACGAATAAGCCGGCGACCAGGTATTGACGGGCGTTCAAATTGAATTTGAGGTAGGCTTGTTCCATGGCGATCTCTCCGGTACCATTTCCACCGGCGGCAACCTTGGCGTTTTCAAACTCCAGCTCGGAGAAAAAAGCTATTTTCTCATTGAATTGGTGGCCGACGAAGAGGACGGCCCTTTCTAAGGTCATGGTAGATTGACGCTGGTCGAAGTTACGCTGGTAGAAAGCGCTACCATAGCCTGAAATGACCGTTTTGTTCTTTGCGGCGCCGTTGTTCAGAGAATCTTCGCTGGTGATCATTAATTTTTGAGCAGGAGTAAGATACTTCTGAGGTTGCTGAGCTTGTCCTCTTGTCAGGACGGCCAGAAAAAGCGCCGTGATAGCTATGTTTCTTTTCATGTTGCAAAAGAAATGTTAAGCCGGGGGATTCATTTACGTAATAGGAAAAAGCAAATGCCGGATGCGGAACTTTTCAGGGAGGGCTGAAAAATTGGCTTGTGGGGTTGGGGATTGTTGAATGGGCGCGGGGTGTGGGTGATTTCTGGTGAAAGAGTAATCATTTATTTGGTGGGGAATATTATTCGGCCTAATTTCGCCGTCCACATCGCGAAGTAGAGCAGCGGTAGCTCGTCGGGCTCATAACCCGAAGGT
>DASWFF010000118.1:0-129775 GCA_036394375.1 Puia sp. | reverse complement strand
TAGTGGAATTCCATGGTTGGATAGTCTTTAATTTCTTCTCGGATCCTGAAAAATCCGGTACCATATTTCTCAATATCCTTAGTAAGGTAAAAAGCTTCAGCAAGTAGTTTGTTTCGTAGTTCCGATGTGTAATTGCTTTCTTTGAGATCAGCAATGCTTATGTTCCCGTATAATTTACCGGGGTTAAAAAAGGAAATTTTTTGATCAAAAATTTTAATCTGCACATCTGATGGGCTGGTATAATCCCTATGGATCAGGCTATTCAAAATCAACTCCCTTAAGGCTGCGAAGGGATATTCAGCGATCTCGGTCCGTTGCGTAGTGATTCCGGTAATCTCAAAAGCTACTTTTAAGTGGCTATTAATAAAGCGGGCAGTTTCATCCACCACATCGAAAAGATTTCCATTGATCATTCGTTCATCTATGATCAACGAAGGGGTTTTGAATCTGCCCACATGAACATTATAAAACAAATTATTTTTTGAAAATAAGATCATGGCGGCATTTGTCACCATATCTTTTTTAATCAATTTTAGCAATAACATGGCCTTATAAACATCTTCCGGCAATAGGAAACGGCCTCCATCATTGACTTTTTTTATAAAGAGACTTATCTTTTCTTCATTTAAATCTTCAAACTGCGCATCCCGATAACAATATGAATCCCAGGAAAGCTGTAACGATTGCAGATGCAGATCGCTGATTTCAGTAGGATTTAACTGGTGATTCGAGTTTTTTATCCGCCTGAAATACCGGCCTCTGAAGGCAACCGGCTTTACCGGAAATTCTTTGACGGAAAGCTTTCCTACAGTACCCCCTTTTACCTGCACCACCTTCGCATCGGGTATAATACTGGGTTGCGTTTTGTTTTTCACTTCATTTACCCACTTTTGTAAGGTTTCCTGGCCTAAAGTAAAACCGTGGACCGGTTTGCCCGTATCATCTATCCCAATCAAAACTCTTCCTCCTTTGGTATTCGCAAAGGCTGTCAACGTTTCAATAACAGCATCCGAAAAACTACTTTTAAACTCCGTATAATTATCTTCCTGCATTGAACTGATTTATAATTGTTTATCGTCGACTGACAGGCATTTGTAATGACTCCAGCCCAATTGTGTACGCAATGCGTACACAATTGGGAATGCCTTATAGAATCGCCTGAACAGTGTCAGGTTGGTATAGGAAAAACCACTTCCAAATTGAGGCGGAAGCTGCTTGGGAAGATATTTTATCAGGTATTCTCCATAACCGGCTCTTTCCATATCCCGCTGCTCTTCTTAGAAAATGGCTTTCCCAATGTTCCAATACATGGAGCTATTGATAAGCATAGTCCTGTTATTGCGTTAGAGTGAAAATGCAAATTACATCGATAAACCAATCGCCAAGATTGATTAGGATCAATTGTGGGGGAGTGCTATTTTTACGGAACCTATTTCACATTCCGTGTACCTCACCGGGCTAATGAATATTATTATGAATGATGAAGACTTCCGGGAAAAGGGATATATCATATCTACCGACAAAAGCCTGCTCGATTTTGAGTCGATCTATCAGTATCTGAATGACGAATCCTACTGGTCAAAAGGGATTGCCCGCGCACCGGGGCGCCGGTTTATCCAAATGGTTGATACAAACGATCAAAGCCCATCCCGATCTGCAGGGGCTGAGAAGATGGAGCCTTGCTACGGCTGATGCCCACGGCTTATACAGCCAGTTTGGATTTACAACCATCGCCCATCCGGAAAGATGGATGGAAATCTATACGTCTTATCAATGACCCGGCGAGGGGTCGCAATGAAACTGCGGATTGGGATAAAACCTCCAAATCGCGGAAAAATAATATCTTCGCACAGATTTTGGTTGGCGCCCCCGCGCCATTAAAAGGGAAGTCCGGTGTAAATCCGGCGCTATCCCCGTAGCTGTAAGTGTCCCCCCACCCCCGCCACCTGTCCCCCTAAAGGGGGGATGAGAACGGGAAGGAGAGAGGAAAATGACCAGACAACACTTCTAACCACTGTCCTTACAAAGAAGGATGGGAAGGTACGTTGAGTCAGACACAAGCCAGAAGACCTGCCAGGATCCTTTAATCATTCACAGCTTTCGGGTGAAAAGCATGGAGTGTAAAGTGTCCGCCTTTAGCAGGCAATTTATATTTCAACTTTATTACATTTTTCCGAAGGCTCATTCAATTAACCTCATTTCCTCCGTAATGGAAGGGAAAAAACTATTAACTGTAATGAGCAAAAAAAATTTCGTCCTATTTATGCTGGCAGTAAGCGGCAGCAGCATTCTATCCGCACAAACAAAAAATGACAGCACGTTCAGGCAATTGGACCAGGTAGTGGTGACTGCTACGCGGTATCCGGTGAAGGAAAGTCAGACCGGGAAAGTGGTCATCGTCATCAACCATGATGAACTGGCCAAAAGTACCGGGAAAACATTGGGGCTATTATTAAACGAACAGGCAGGTATAACAGTCGCAGGCTCCCTTAACAGCACAGGAACGAACCAGAGTATTTTTGTCCGGGGAGCAGGATCTGGCAGAACGCTGGTGACCATTGACGGGGTGCCGGTAGGCGATCCTTCACAATCGGACAATAGTTTTGACATCAACCTTATTCCCGTCTCCATGATCGAAAGGATCGAAATATCCAAGGGTGCGCAATCCACTTTATACGGCTCGGATGCCATCGCCGGAGTCATTAATATCATTACTATCAAACCCGATGTTAAAACTCCTTTCAATGTTAAAGCCAGTTTAGCGGGCGGCAGCTATGGCACTTATAATGGGAGCGCCCAATTATATGGCAAAATAGCCGATCACCTCGTATATAATGTAAGATATAACGGGGCTCATACCGATGGTTATTCCACGGCTTATGACAGCACTCATAAAGCCGGTTTTGATAATGACGGATACCGGAGCAATGCGATCGCTTCCAATGTTGCCTGGAATCCCATCCAGCCCCTGACTATAAGAGGCTTTATTCAATACAGTCAATATGCGAACGATCTTGACAACGGAGCTTTCTCTGATGCAAGGAACTATACGAATACCAATAAAAATTTCATGGCGGGCGGTGGTTTCACCTATGCACTGGCCAATACGACCCTCAATGGAAATTATCTTTACAACACCGCCGTCCGGGATCTCAATAGGGACAGCTCCGCCGTTCAGACCTATTACAAAGACAATTATTATGGCAAAAATCAATATGCAGAAATTTTTGCCACCACCAACCTGGGTTACGGATTTACCTGGCTGAACGGAGCCGATTACCGTTATGCTTCTATGAATGAAGCCGGGATCTCGGGCACCTATCCGCTCACCTTCAAAGACACTTCCGTCAGCCAGACCTCTATGTACAGCTCCCTGTCCTATTCCGGAAAGTCCGGTCTGAATGTAGAGCTGGGCGGAAGACTGAATACGCACTCCCGCTATGGAAGCAACTATACCTATACCTTTAACCCATCGTTCCTGATCAACAACAACTGGAAAGTATATGCCAGCATAGCCAGTGGATTCAAGGCGCCTACCCTCTATCAGTTGTACTCTTCTTATGGCGCCCCCGGTCTTCAGCCGGAGACCTCCGTGAATTACGAAGGGGGTGTCCAATTCAGTAACGCAATGTTCAATTCCCGCGCGACCTGGTTCCATCGCAAAACGAAAGACGGTATTGATTTCAATTATTTCACGTACCAGTACTTCAATTACAACGAAGAAAAGGCCCATGGCATCGAATGGGAAAATAAGATACAGCTCAGCCGGATATTCTCTGTTTCCGCCAATTATACCTGGCTGAAGATCAAGGGGCAATCCCAGAGTCATGTCACCTATTCCGATACGACCTATAACTATGCGCTCAGAAGGCCCGAGCATACCGTCAACCTGACGTTGGGCGTGCAACCCCTGAGATCCCTCTATGTCAGCGTCAGCGGGCATTATGAAAGCAAACGATATGATATCGGTGGCTACGACGCTAATTTCAACGCCTTACCGGATGTCGCTTTGAAAGGTTTTACTCTATTCAATGCCTATGCAGAATACAGGCCTAAAAATGCAAAGTGGCTGAAGCTGTTTGCCGAAGAAAAAAATATCACGAAGAAAAAGTTCACCACGATCTATGGCTATAATTCCATCCCGGCCCTGTTTAACGGAGGGGCTACCATAGAATTTTAATTACCTTAGGCGAGAATCACCTATCAGGTGCGCGATTCATCAGGCGCATCATTCATTAAAGAAACAACGATATGAAAGCTTGTTCTTTTCTTCCTGCCGCCACTAAAATGATCTATGATATGGGTCTGCAGGATCTGTTGGTTGGCGTCACCTTCGAATGTCCGCCGGAAGCGGCGGAAAAACCGGCAGTGGTCCGCTGCCTACTGGAAGGCAAAAACTACAGCAGCACCGAGATCGATAAAATATTTTCGGCTTCCAAGGCACAGGGCAAAAGCCTGTATTACGTAGAAGAGGACCTGTTGCAGGCCATTGCCCCGGATATCATTTTCACGCAGGATGTCTGCGAGGTCTGCCAGATCGATACCGCCTGTACGGCGGCTGCCGTGGCAAAGCTGGAAAAGCAGCCGACCCTTGTCGCGCTGACACCCGGGAACCTGTCGGAGGTCTTTCAGACGGCAGTTACCATCGCCACTGCGCTGGGCAGGGAGGAAGCAGCTTATCATCACTTGTCCTCCCTGCAGAAAAGGCTCGACCAGGTGATAGATACTTTACGTAAACACAGGGCTCCCCTCCGGAGGGTAATGGTCATGGAATGGATCGAACCCGTCTACAATTGCGGGCATTGGATCCCCTTTCAGATCGCTAACGCCGGAGGGGTCGATATGCTCTCCAATCCCGGGGGAGATAGCATCGTAACGGGCTGGGAAAAGATCGTTCGTTACGATCCGGAAGTGCTGGTGATAGCTCCCTGCGGATTTCATATCAGCCGCGCCCAAAAGGAATTACATTTGTTGAGGAACAAACCGGAATGGCATCAGTTACAGGCTGTAAAGAACGGGGCCGTATATGTAGCAGACTATGACCTGTTCACCCAACCCAGTCCCGGAACCCTGACAGACGGAATTGAATTATTGGCAGCTCTTTTTCACCCGGATATTTTTACCGTGCCGGAAAGACTGCATCACAAGTATTGCTTAGCCGCCGAATCATCCTATCAACATGTGTAAGCATGAAGAAAAATATTGTCCGCGTTGTCGCACCGCCTTCGAATGTAAGGTGGGCGATATAACGCAATGCCAATGTTATGGGGTAAGGCTTACTCCGGAAGAAAAAATATTGCTGGAGCAACGCTATGAGGATTGTCTTTGCCGCAATTGCCTGATGGAGTTAAAGCAGGCGCCTCAACCAGGCGAAGCCTGGTCATGACATTATGCGTGTTCCGGCGAAGGATTACCTTTCACCGAATCCTTCGCTGGAACACTTTTTTTAAAGAAAAATATTTTCTGCATGGAGGCAAATAAGAAGGAAATCATTTTTATTACCGGGGGTGCCCGAAGTGGCAAGAGCCGGTATGCACAAGAACTGGCGCTTCAATTGAGCGCTAATCCTGTTTATGTGGCAACGGCCCGGAACTGGGACGGCGATTTCCAGGACAGGATCCGCCGTCACCGGCAGGAAAGAGATGACCGCTGGTCGTCTATTGAAGAAGAAAAACAGATCAGCCGCCTTGATTTGCGGGGAAAAGTGGCGGTGATCGACTGCGTTACGCTCTGGATCACCAATTTCTTTATCGACCTAAAAAATGATATCGATGCGGTCCTGGATGCCTGCAAGAAGGAAATAGACGAATTGTACCGTCAGGACGCTGTCCTTCTCATCATTAGCAATGAGATCGGGATGGGGGTCCATGCCGAGACGGAGATCGGCAGGAAATTCACAGACCTGCAGGGATGGATGAATCAATACATTGCGGCTAAAGCGGATAAGGTGATCCTGATGGTGAGCGGTATCCCCCTGACAATCAAAAGCCCCGGCGTATGACCAGGGCCTATATGAATTGGAGTGGAGGAAAGGACTCTTCGCTTTGCCTGCACCGGGTCCTGGAAGAGAGGGTCTATAAGGTGCAAACCCTGCTGACCAGCGTCAACGCCTTTCACAACCGCATCTCTATGCACGGGGTGAGAAGGGAATTACTGGAAGCGCAGGCAGCCTCTATCGGCATTCCTTTGCAGACTATTGAGTTAGGGGAGCAACCGGGCATGAAGGAATATGAGCAAGCCATGATGGAAAAAGTAGCTGCCCTGAAAAAACAGGGCTGTACGCATGCCTTGTTCGGGGATATTTTCCTGGAGGACCTCAGGCGCTACCGGGAGGAGAAATTGCAAAGCCAGGATGTCCATTGCCTTTTCCCTTTATGGAAAATACCTACGGCGGATCTGATGCAGGAGTTTCTGGAGAAAGGGTTCAAGGCGATCATCGTCTGTGTGAACGGCCGGTTCCTGGATCAAAGTTACTGCGGAAGGCTGATCGATGAATCCTTTGTTCGGGATCTCCCGGAGAATGTGGATCCTTGCGGAGAGAACGGAGAGTATCATTCTTTCGTTTTTGAAGGGCCTATCTTTAAGACGCCTATCGCCTTTCAAAAGGGGGAGATCGTTTATCGGGAGTATAAGGCTCCTGCAGGCGCTTCGGGGTCCGTTTCGGGCGACGATCCGGATAACAGGAGCGCTCCTGCAAGTTCCATGGACCAGGGTTCGAAGGATGGATTTTATTTTTGCGACCTGCTGCCAGGCTAGCAGCTAATTACTGATAAAATATAAAAAATGGCAATACAACCAATAACCGGGACGGATCTGCAAAAAGAGTTGCAGCACAAGATCGATAGTAAGACCAAGCCTTTAGGCGCATTGGGACGATTGGAAGAAGTAGCGTTACAGGTAGGCCTGATACAGGGATCTGTCAATCCGCAGATCCGTCATCCTCATATTGTCGTCTTTGCGGGAGACCATGGCATTGCGGCCACGGGGTTAGTCAATCCCTATCCACAGGCCGTCACGGCGCAAATGGTCCTGAATTTTATCGCAGGCGGCGCGGCCATTAACGTATTCTGCCGTCAGCAGGAAATCGGGCTTACGGTAGTAGATGCCGGTGTAAATTTTGATTTCCCTGCCGATCTCCCTTCCAAAAGATTCATTCGTTCCAAGATAGGATATGGCACCCGGAACTACCTGGAAGGAGCGGCCATGCGAAGGGATGAAGTCCAACAGGCTATGGCGGCAGGAGAAAAGATCGTCGAAGATCTTTTCCGGGAAGGATGTAATTGCATCGGGCTGGGAGAAATGGGTATTGGCAATACCTCTGCGGCCTCTCTGATCATGAGCTTTATCACCCGCATTCCGGTAGAAGAATGTGCCGGCAGGGGCACCGGTGTGAGCGACGAACAGCTGGAAAAGAAAATAGCGACCCTCCGGGACGTCTTTCAGCTTCATCTGCCGGCTATTGTAGCTTCGCCCGGGCCCTTAACGATCCTGCAACAGGTCGGGGGATTCGAGATCGCCATGATGACGGGGGCTTACCTGAAAGCGGCGGAATTGAAAATGATCATCCTGGTCGATGGTTTTATTACAACGGCAGCCTTATTGCTCGCACAGCTATTTAATAAGGAGGTGCAAAGTCATTGCATCTTCTCTCATAACAGCGGGGAGCAGGGGCATGAGAAAATGTTGCAATACCTGGGCGCCCGGCCCCTGTTAAACCTGGGTATGCGATTAGGAGAAGGGACCGGCGCCGCCATGGCCTTTCCCCTTGTTCAATCAGCTGTCGGTTTCCTCCGGGAAATGGCCTCTTTCGAGTCGGCAGGTGTGAGTAAGAGCGGAGAGTAACCCATAAATTTGACTAATGAAAAAAGAGTGGAAGATCTTTTTGACCGCGATGATGTATTTTACCAGGATCCGTGTTCCCGCTACCGTCGATCATAGCCCTGTATACCTGCAAAAGTCCCCTAAATATTTTCCGGTCGTAGGATGGATCGTCGGCGGCATCTGTTCGCTGGTATTCCTCGTCTTCTCCAAATTCGTCTCCGCAGATGTCGGCATAGCAGCCTCTATGATCGCCGGCCTGCTGACTACCGGGGCTCTTCATGAAGACGGTTTTGCGGATGTATGCGATGGTTTCGGCGGCGGCTGGACCAAAGAAAAGATCCTGCTGATCATGAAGGATAGCCGGATTGGCGCCTTCGGAGCTATCGGCCTCCTGGGGATATTGGGCAGCAAATTCCTTTTATTGAAGGAGCTGCCTGCATTCACGCCGGAGCTGGGCCATCCCACTTCTTTTATCTTTTATAATTACCGGTATTTCATCCTGGGGGTGATCGGGGCCCATAGCCTCAGCAGGTTAATGCCGGTATTTGTCATTCAGGGATATGAGAATGTGACGGATCCCGATCACAGTAAGTCCAGGCCCGTTACCGGCCGTAAATTAGCGGCCGCGGAGCTGGTATTGGCCATCCTGCTGGCATTCGCTCCTTTTGCCTTCTTACCCTGGCCCTTTTTAGGGGTGATCCTTCCCATGCTCTACACGACCTATGAGCTATCCAGGTATTTTAAAAAATGGATCGGGGGGTATACGGGCGATTGCCTGGGGGCCATTCAGCAGGTGACGGAGATCGTCTTTTACCTGGGATTTGTAATTATCTGGAGGTATATATAAAATGTAATGAAAGAAATATACTTAATCCGCCATACGACTCCGGCTGTTGCCAAAGGGATCTGCTATGGCCAGACGGACCTGGATATAACGGAGAGTTTTCACGAAGAGGCAGCCGTTATCCGGCAGTATTTGCCGGAAGGGATAGTATCTGTTCACAGCAGTCCCCTGCAGCGATGCAGCCGGTTGGCCAGTCATTTGTTCCCCGCCCACCCTATCGTTCTGCACGATGAACTGATGGAGATCCATTGTGGCGAGTGGGAGATGCGAGGTTGGGATGACCTGCCCAAAGAAGAGATCGACCCCTGGATGAAAGATTTTGTACAGGTGCGTATCCCGGGCGGGGAAAGTTATCTGGACCTGCACCAAAGGGTGACCCGCTGCTACGAGACGATCAGGACAGGGTCGAGTGCCACCCGGGAAGCCAGCACAGCAGCCGCGTCCTGTTCGGATGCAGGCCCCCTGGCTATTGTTGCCCATGGGGGTGTCATCCGCAGTATCCTTTCTTCTATTACCAATACCCCACTCATCGATAGTTTTAAAGTATTCTCCCTGCATTATGGCTGTGTGATCCGTCTCTTCGGCGAAACGGATCTCTTACAATACGAGATGCTTTCCAACAGGCCCCCGGAGGAGAAGGAGCAGCACAAGCCCCGTAGCTTCTAGCGCCATTGATTCTCCCGGAATGCGCTATTGGAAATGTAGCGCATATCCGGAGAACGGCTAATGTCTGTCCGTCGTTAGAGCTTCACAGGAGAGCTTTGCTCGTAACCTTCGTCGAAACTTCGTTCCTCGTTTCTTCTCGGTTATGTCCCAGTTCCTGCTTGCTCTGAGAGGATCCGGGGGCTCCGCGTCTTTTGGTTTACCTTTGCCAAAAGTTTAGCGTATGAAGCCGAACCTGGACCTGAATCAATTGCTCACGGTGACTTTCACCTTATTTGCGGTGATCGATATCATCGGCAGCATACCCTTGTTACATGCGCTGAAGAAAAAACTGGGCGGCCTGCATGAAGGAAAGGCGACCCTGATCTCCGGAGCTTTGATGATATTATTCCTGTATGCCGGGGAAAGGCTCCTGCAAATACTGGGCGTCGACAAACACTCTTTTGCCGTGGGAGGCTCTATCGTGATCTTTATTTTAGGATTGGAAATGGTGCTGGGGGTAGAGTTCTTTAAAAGCGAGCCCAATGAAAAGACGAGCATATTGGTACCAATTGCTTTTCCCTTGATAGCCGGGTCGGGTACCCTCACCACTATTATGTCCCTGAAGGCGAATTTTGAGACGACCACCGTTCTATTGGCTATTTTGATCAACCTGCTTCTCATCTTTATAGTCCTCAAATCCCTGGATGCCATCGAAAAAATTCTGGGACCGGCGGGTATGATCGCTATCCGTAAATTTTTTGGCGTCATCCTGCTGGCCATCGCGGTCAAGATCTTCAGCAGCAATTTCAGGGAACTGCTGAAATAGACGTCGGTTTGTGTAAAAAATTTTTCAGGAAAAGGCCTGTTTTTTTCTCATAAAACCGGTAGCTCAATTCCGCGAAAACGATGATGAGAATGATCATTATAACCAGGGAAAGGGGAGCCCACCTACCAAGATAAGCCCCATATTTATTTATTAGCAAGGTGCCGGTCACTTCATGGATCAGGTACATGGAATAGGATATGATCCCAATTCTTTTAAAAAGAGCGTTGTTCAGGAAAGACAAATATTTCTTTTTATAAATCAGTAACAAAAACAACGTAATTATAATAAGCTGGAAAACCCGTATCGTATAAACCCTATCTGCATAGAGCCTATCCGTATAGAGTTGAACCAAAACGATTGCCAGGCAAATAGCCGTCAAGGGCCGGGACCTAATCGGGAAACCTTTATACAAGTGATGAAAAATAACTCCCAGCGTAAACCATAAAATGTAATAATCAATATTAAATACGGCATTCAGATACACCCATCCCGATAAAAAACCAGTCATTCCTCCTGAGAAGACGCCCCAGGATCCGCTATGCAGGAAATAAGGGGGTATATATTTTATCACACTCAGGGTCATGGCAGCCAGCAGCATATTCCTGAAAAAGTGCCCCTTATCCCAAAAGTAGAGAACCGAGGAGAGGATATAAAACTGGATCTCTACCCATAGGGACCAATAGCTGCCGTTGATCCAGGCAAAATGGGTATGGGTCAGCGAGGTCCAGATACTGGGGTTGGTGAGGGTGAATGTCGGCAGGAAATTTCTTATTTTATGGGCATTGGGAAAGAGCTGGTTGCTATCGAGGATCCCGGCAACGCCATAGGTAATCATCGTGCAAGCCAGGAGAGGCGGGAAAAGTCGGATAAACCGGTTTTTCCAAAAGGAGAAAAAGCTATCCGTGCCTTCCAATGTATAGCTTATTACAAAGCCGGAAATGACGAAAAAAAACTCCACCCCCAGATAACCATATTTAAAAAGACTGCCGAAATAATTCCCATAGGGGGTATGGTCTTTCCATTCGATGGTGAAATGATATAGCAGGACACTCAGGATTGCCAGGAACCTGAAACTATCCAACAAATCAATTCTACGGCTATTCATTTAAATAAAATTAATTAAGTAGTTTTGCAATCCCAATAGAAACAGGCACGATGCCTGTTCAAGGGTCCTGTAGTACAATGGATAGTATAAGGGTCTCCGAAGCCCTGGATTCCAGTTCGATTCTGGACGGGACCACCAACCCTCATAACTAATCGGTTATGAGGGTTTTTTAATGCTCCCATCCGCAGAATTTTTCCCCAATCGGCCTAACATTATTCCCCGGTTTCCGAAACAGTATACCTGCTTTTCAAAACCAAATGGTCCCGAGCAGTATAGAAAATATAACTAATTGATTTTCAGACGCGTACTATTATGGCATTGCAATGGTAACTACCTGGTGCCGCCGGATACAAGGCAAAAAGTAATCACACAAAAAAACCAAAGTATATGTTACGCACAACCAACTCACTCCCCAGCCAGGCCATCCTCGATGGGAGTAAAAAATTAGTCTTTATAATAGCCATGCTCCTGACAGTCGACAGCAGCTTCGCTATCCCCGGAAGCATCACCGCCCCCGACAGCTTCATCACCTCTCTGGGTGCCATGAACAACCTGATAAGGGCCTCTTTCCGGAAAGATTTTAAAAAAGCGGAATTGATGGGGTATGAGGCCAGCAGGCAATACACCAAACTGATCTTTAGAATGAATGACATGGTCCTGTTCGCCTTCTATTCCGACAACGGGGAATTATTGGCCGTGACCCGGAACATCCGGTCCAATCAATTGCCTATCTCATTGTTGCTGGAACTGAAAAAGGACTACAACGACTATTGGATCTCCGACCTGTTCGAGCTCTACGGGGAAGGCCAGAACAGCTACTATATCACCATAGAGAACGCAGACAAGAAAATTACCCTGCGGTCCGGTAACAATACTAGCTGGGAGTTGTACGAAAGAAGGAATAAAAAATAACCAATAAGAAATAGAGACCCCTTATCCCCCCGCCGGCCCCGCGTTACCGCGGGGTTCGGTATTTTTACTATGAGCGGGACCACATAAAAAAGGGATCGGTTTACCGGGAACCCCATTTAATTCGTTGATTATCAATTCATCCTTGATAAAACTTCCTTTAATTTATTCTCCAGTTCGTCTCCCCGGAGGCTCTCTGCGATAATCTTGCCCTGTGGATCGATCAATACGTTGAAGGGTATCCCTTCAAATTTAAAAACTTCCACGGCTTTACTGTTCCAGTATTTGAGGTCGCTGACATGGGACCATTCCAGTTTATCGGCCTGGATCGCCTGTTGCCAGGCATCTTTATCTTTATCGAGTGAAACGCCCAATATGGCGAAATTTTTATTCTTAAACTCGCTGTAGGCCTTGACGACATTGGGGTTTTCCGCCCGGCAGGGGCCGCACCAGCTGGCCCAGAAATCAACCAGCAAATATTTCCCTTTATAGGAGCTCAGGGGGATGGGGTGGCCGTTCACATCCGGCAAAGCCAGGTCAGGCGCCGGCTTGCCTACCCAGGAAGATTCCTGGTGCTGCCTGTCAGCCATCTGTGCCAGTTGCTGTTCATAATTCTGTTTCAGGCCCTGGAGGACCACATTATCCGGGTATTTCTTTTGGAGATCGTTCAGGGATGCCTCAAAATCTTCCTTAGTAAAGCTGCGGGAGGACCAGCTTAGGGCCAAGGCACTGACAGTGGCATTTCCATTGGTGTTGATGAACTGTTTGAGATAGGTATTCAGGTCCTGTATGGTGCTGTTCTTCTTTGTAGTAGCGGCCAGCTGGACGCTGTCGGGGGCGCCGCTCTGTTTGAGGCTATCCAGGTCTGCCATGCTCTTCTCCACTTCGAAGTTCTTTTTGCCGAAAATGGTGATGAGGTCTTTTAGCTGGGTGGTAGCTTCTGAGCCGCTTACCTCGTAAAAGTCATCTTTTTTCCCCAGGTCCACATTTACCTTAATTTCCGGGGCATCGTTGACAAGAGGTACCTCCATCACATTATTCCCAAATACCAAGGCATACACTTCCTGCGATCTGGCCGCACCGGAAAGGCTGAAACTACCGTTGCTCCCCGAAATTTTTACGGAATCCAGCACGACAGGCGGTTGATCTTTTCCGTAAGGCACTTCCATTAAAACTACTTTTGAAACGGGGCCTTCCATGGAAGCCAGTTTATCTGCATTCTTAAACGTGCCGGTAACGCTGAAGCTTCCTTTCTTTTTTTCATGACAGGAATACACTATGAGAAGGGACAGGCTCATTGCGCTTATCGTCTTCAGAGTACTCAAAAAAGATCTTTTTATCATATTTATCCGATTTCTTGTTTTAAAATGTGCCGGAAATTCACTATGGTCTCTGTATCAATTCTCCAGTTTCTCCAGCAACAATTGGTTGGTGAGCCTGGGATCCGCCTTGCCTTTGGATATTTTTTTCACTTCCCCCACGAATAAGCCGATCAGTCCTTTTTTCCCTTTTCGGTACTCTGTCACCTTATCGGGCATTTTTGCCAGGACTTGTTCCACCCAGGCAACGATCTCGCTGGTATCCGAGCTTTGTAACAGGTTCAGGGAAACCGCGATCTCCAGCGGATCCCGGGACGGGTCTTTGATCAATGCAGGGAAGATCCGGGAGGAGGCTATGGAAAAACTCAGCCGGCCCTCTTCCACCAATCCAATCAGCAGGGCCAGGGCAGAAGGAGCTACGGGGAAATCTTTCAGGACAAGGCTTTGTTCGTTCAGGGCCGATTTCACCGGACCCAGCAGCCAGTTGGCAGCCCCTTTATAATTAGCCGTCTCTTTGATCAGTCTCTCAAAATAGTCAGAGGTGTCCTTGTCATCACAGATCACTCTTGCGTCATATTCCGGCAATTGCAGGTCTTTCGTATACTTTGCAACGAGTTCTTCCGGCAGGGAGGGGATGGAGGCCCTGATCTTTTCCAGGAATGCATCCGTTATCTGGAAGGGAGGGAGGTCCGGGTCCGCAAAATAGCGGTAATCATTCGCCTCTTCTTTGCTGCGAAGCGCAAAAGTGGTGCCGTCGGCTGCATCGAAGCTACGCGTCTCCTGCTGAATGGCTATTCCCTGTACGGCCAGTTCTATCATCCGTTTAGTCTCATATTCAATCGCCCGTTTTACGTTACGGATAGAGTTCAGGTTCTTTACCTCTACTTTTGTTCCCAGCGTCTTTACTCCCTTTTCCCGAATAGAAACATTGGCATCGCAACGCATGCTGCCTTCTTCCATGTTTCCATCGCAGACTTCCAGGTACCGGAGCATTTTCCGCAATTCCGTCAGGTAGGCATAGGCTTCGTCGGCGCTACACAGATCCGGCTCTGTTACGATCTCGATCAGGGGTACCCCGGCCCGGTTGTAGTCTACGGAGGTATTGGCCGGGTCAACATCGTGCAGGCTTTTTCCTGCGTCTTCTTCCAGGTGGATCCGGTTAAGCTGGACATTCTTTTCCCCTGTGGCCGTCCGGATCCCTACCCTCCCTCCTTTGCAGATCGGGGTGGTATGCTGGGAGATCTGGTAGCCTTTGGGCAGATCGGGATAGAAGTAGTTTTTCCGGGCGAAATAGTTGTTCCTTTCTATTTCGGAGTGGCAGGCCAGTCCCATTTTGATGGCGAATTCTATCGCTTTCCTGTTCAGCTTAGGTAAGGCGCCGGGGTGTCCCAGCGTGACAGGACTCACGTGAGTATTGGGTTCCCCACCGAAGCCGGCGCTATCGCCGCAGAACAACTTTGTCTGCGTTAACAATTGCGCATGTACCTCCAGGCCAACCACTATTTCGTATGCGTCATAATCGATTGTCATTTGTCTTTTTCCCTTGTTTGCACAGGGGCAAAAATACCATATTCACTGCGCATTTCCCGGCCCATTTGACGAATGGGGTCAAAAATCAAAAAGGGCTTCCTGCCTGGCAGTAGCCCCTTTTTAAATATATAAGAGAACCTTTATAAGTTCGCCGTTTTCAATTTTCTGGGAACCTTCACTTCTATTTCCCGGGGTTTGCCTTCGCGGATCAGGCCGACCTTGATACTTGGTTTATCTTTTCCTGCCCGTGCCAGCTCGGCGAGCGTTACGGCGCTGTTGACCTCTTTTCCGTCAAAGCTGGTAATGACATCCCCTTCTTTAATTCCCGCCTTCTCTGCAGCGGATTCGTCGATCACATCCAATACTTTCACCCCTTTTCCGTCTTCGGTATCCTGGGCTCTGATGCCCAGCCGGGGTTTTTCGTCTCCCCATGAAAAACTACGTAAGTCACCCGGCGGCATCAGTTGTTTAAAATCATACTCCGGCATATTGAGATTGGGGGCATCATAATGATAATTATAATTATATACCCGGGTGAGCTGCCGGGATTTGCCCAGGATGGCCGTGGCTTTCGCTTCTTTCCCGCCTCTTTTATAGGTGATGGTGATCTTGTCCTGGGGCTTGTATTTATGAATGGCTTCTGAGAGGCCAGCCGGGTCTATTATTGTTATTTCGTCAACCTTCGTGATCAGGTCACCCTGGCGGAGGCCGGCTTTTTCTGCGGCACTGCCTTTGGAGATCTCCTTAA
This sequence comes from Puia sp., assembly GCA_036394375.1. Lineage (GTDB taxonomy): Bacteria > Bacteroidota > Bacteroidia > Chitinophagales > Chitinophagaceae > Puia. The sequence continues at coordinate 114,028 of DASWFF010000118.1, read as the reverse complement.
CTTCAGCGCCGGTCCCTTCCTGTTCCGGTTTTTCAGAAGTAACTCCCAGAAAAGCCCTGTTAGCCCCTTCCAGGTTCAGGGCGCCACTGTGTTTGCGGAAAGGAGAGAGGGGGGCATCCGGGGCGTCGGGCGCCTCCAGCACTTTGAGGTCGGCTAAATCTTCTATCTCCCCGGGTTCGGAAAAGGAGAAACCGTTGCCTTTCATTATCCGGATCTTCTTTTTACGGATAGTTATAGAACTATCTTCAAATTCGGAGACGGGCTTGCCATTGACCCATACCTGGCCATCTTTCATTTCTATGGTGACTTTGGTATCCTTATCGTTCTTACGCCGGATGATGATCTCATCAAACTTCTCCAATTTGCCCGGTTTATCCAGGGAGGAGTCCTTGTCCTCATTTTGTTGTGTGTCCTGTGCGAAGGACGGAGAAAGGAGCAGCAGGGTTAGGGCTGCCAGTCCTGAGATCTTTAGGAGATATTGTTTGCGCATCACTGTTGGTTTTTTAAATTAAATAATTTGATCTACGTCTGTCTTCGTAGATCAAATATAGGGTTTTTCCTGAAATACGAAAACTTTCGGAAATGTTAAAAAGGGAGGTAAGAGACGGTGAAGTTTTATCGCTTCAGGGGATCCAATAGTTTTTCCAGTCCGTTGCTCTTTATCTCGTACATCGTAGCCAGCAACATGCCTAATTTCCCTTTGGGGAACCCTTCCCGTTGGAACCATTCCAGGTAGGATACCGGGAGATTGCAAAGGATGGTGCCCTTGTATTTGCCGAAGGGCATTTGCATTTTGACCAGGTCGAGCAATAGCTCGGGATTGGGTTGGGGGGAATGGTCTTCCATATGAATTATTTAGTCAATAATGCCTTTACCCTTTCAATCACCTGCGGCAGATTGCTGGCATCCTGTCCGCCAGCTGTAGCCAGGGTCTTTTGTCCGCCGCCGCCGCCTTTGATCAGGGGCGCAATCTGTTCCTTGATGATAGCCGGAGCCTGGAACCCGTTGGATTCGGCCAGTTGGTCATCGAGGAGAACGGATACGGCCGCCTTGCCTTCGATATTGGCGGCCAGGACGACCAGGTAGGGAGAGGCGAGCCCTGCTTTCAGGTCAAAAGAGAGTTTCTTCAAGGCATCGGCGCTATGCACTTCCACGATCTCCCCTATAAAATTGATGGCTGCAATGGATTGTACTTTGCTCATCAGTTGTTGGGCGAGATCGGCCAGCTGGCGGGCTTCTGTCTTCTCCAGCTTTTTCTTCAGCTCCGCGTTTTCCGTTACCAGGTTCTCTACGGACCGCTGCAGGTCCTTTGGATGCTTTAAAGTCTCCCGGATGCTATGTAGCTGGGCGAATTGTTCATTGACATAGGCTTCGGCGGCCTTGCCGCTAATCGCTTCTATACGGCGAACGCCGGCTGCCACGGCGCTCTCATGGCGGATCTTAAAGAGGCCCAGTTCGCCGGTAGCCCCCACATGGGTACCTCCGCATAATTCTATAGAGTAGGCGTGATCGATGATCACCACCCGGACAATATCTCCGTATTTTTCGCCGAACAGGGCCATGGCCCCTAATTTCACGGCTTCGTCCTTCGGCATTTCCTTAATGATGACCGGGATGTTTTCCCGGATCTTCTCATTGACCAGCTCCTCTACGGCCTTAATCTCTTCTTCCGTCATTTTGGCGAAATGAGAAAAGTCAAACCGAAGCTGTTCTTCATTCACCAGGGATCCTTTCTGGGCCACATGCGTTCCCAGAACTTTCCGTAGGGCCGCATGGAGTAAGTGGGTGGCGGAATGATGGCTCTCTGTGCCCTTCCTCTTGACCGCATCCACCTTTGCTACCACCCCTGCCAGGAGATCGGAAGGAAGTTGTTCGGTAAAATGGACGATCAGGTCATTCTCTTTTTTGGTATCCAATACCCGGATCGTCTCCCCTTTCGACAGAAGGATACCGGTATCGCCTACCTGTCCGCCGCTTTCTGCATAAAAAGGAGTGGCCTCCAGTACCAGTTGCCAGGATTCCTTACCCTTTGCTTTTATCTTCCGGTATTTGGAGATTTTTGTATTCATCTCCAGCAGTTCATATCCCACAAATTCGATCAGGGGATTGTCGACCAGGACTACCCAGTCTTCAGTATCCAGAGTAGTGGCCGCGCGGGAACGGGTCTTTTGCTGCAGCATTTCGGTATCGAAGCCTTCTTCATCGACGATCAGCCCATTCTCCCGGGCGATCAGCCGGGTCAGGTCGATGGGGAAGCCATAGGTATCATATAATTCAAAAGCGGCCGATCCATTGATGGTGTCCGATTTATCCTTTTGCCGGGAGGCAACGATCTCTTCCATTTTCTTCAATCCCTTGTCCAATGTCCTGAGGAAGGCATCTTCTTCTTCCTTCACCACCTTGGTGACAAAATCAAGCTGTTTGTGCAATTCCGGGAAGACAGCCTCGAATTGCTCTGCCAGTAACGGCATCAGTTGGAACAGGAGGGGTTGCTTGTAGTCCAGGTAAGAATGATAATAACGAACGGCCCTTCGCAGTATTCTTCTGATAACGTAGCCTGCCCCGGTATTCGAAGGCAACTGTCCATCGGCTATTGTAAAAGCAATGGCCCGGATATGGTCGGCAATAACCCGGAAGGCCACGTCTTTTTTGCTATCGCCGGCCGTATATTTCTTTCCCGTTATTTTTTCCGTTGCCCCGATAGTGCCCGTAAAAATATCCGTGTCGTAATTGGAATTTTTCTCCTGGAGCACCCTGACCAGTCTTTCCAGACCCATGCCGGTATCTACGTGTTGGGCGGGAAGGGGGGCCAGGCTGCCGTCTTTCAGCCGGTTGAACTGCATGAATACATTGTTCCATATCTCTATCACCTGGGGATGGTCATTGTTCACCAGGCCGGCTCCGTCGATTTGTTTGCGTTCCTCATCGGGGCGGCAATCCACGTGTATCTCCGTGCAGGGCCCGCAGGGGCCGGTATCGCCCATTTCCCAGAAATTATCTTTCTTATTGCCCATCAGGATCCTCTCTTTGGCTATCCATTTTGCCCATTCCTCATAAGCCTCCGTATCACGGGGAAGCTTATCCTTTTCATCCCCCTGAAATACGGTGACATACAACCTGTCCTTAGGGATCCGGTAGATCTCCGTCAGTAACTCCCAACTCCAGGCAATCGCTTCTTTTTTAAAATATCCGCTCTCAGGCCGGGCAGGATCGCCAAAGCTCCAGTTGCCCAGCATTTCGAACATGGTATGATGATAGGTGTCCACCCCGACTTCTTCCAGGTCGTTGTGCTTGCCGCTGACCCGCAGACATTTTTGGGTATCGGCCACCCGGGGATAGGGCGCCTTATTATTGCCCAGGAAGTAGTCCTTAAACTGATTCATTCCCGCATTGGTGAATAAAAGGGTGGGGTCATTCTTCACAACGATGGGGGCGGAAGGAACAATCGTATGGCCCTTCGATACGAAAAAATCCAGGAATTTCGTTCTTATTTCGACACTAGTCATCATAAACGGAACAATCTTTGGTTGTTATTTGGTTCGCACCAATTATATTTGTGCGCTCCCTTTAAAATCCGGAGCGGTGCAAAGGTACGCCAAATCAAGCTGTTTTACCGATCTGCCAGGGTGTGAATAGCTTGCAAAATGAACCTACGCGCCAAAATTTATCATGACGGCAGATTCCGTCCGGCCCGTCGGGACATTGATTAGGGACAAAATCAGGCACTAAAATTAAAAGGCTCGCCGGGTCCTATCCGGTTACCCCAAAGACCATTGTTCGCGGATGAAGAAGATCAAGTATTATTATAACACCAATACCCTCCGGTACGAAAAGCTGGAGACGCCGTTGCGGGTAACCCTGTTGCGGGTGCTGGGTTTTTTGTCTGCAGCCATCGTAACAGCCCTGATCCTGGTGTCCGTCGCTTATAAATATTTCCCTTCTGCCAACGAAAAGCGGCTCATGCAAAGGAATGAAGCCCTTAAGGACAACTATTATACCCTCAACGAGAAAGTCGGGAAGCTGCAGGAGCAGATGAGCGAACTGGAGAAAAGGGATAATAATGTCTACAGGGCTATTTTCGAGGCGGCCCCTATCCCCGACAGCGCCCGGGCCCGGGCGGCAGAGCAGGAGAAAGAGATACAGCTCGTACAGGGGATGGACCAGGAGAACCTGTATACTTCGGTAGCAACCACCCTGAATAAGCTCAGTTCCCGGATGATCAATCAGTCAAAATCCTATGCCCAGATCGACGGGTACATCAAGAATAAAGAGCAGTTATTGGCCTGCACGCCTGCCATTCAGCCGGTCAGCAATAAGGATCTCAGCCGTATCGCCTCCGGCTTTGGCTACCGGATAGACCCGGTCTATAAAACGACCAAATTCCATGCGGGACTTGACTTCGCTGCTCCCCAGGGAACCCCGATCTATGCTACTGCGAACGGGACGGTGGAAGTAGCCGGCAATACAGGGAATGGCTATGGCAACCACGTCGTTATTAATCACGGATATGGGTATGGCACCTTATATGGCCATATGTTCCGGGTCAAGGTGAAGCCCGGCCAGAAGGTCAAGCGCGGAGAGGTGATCGGTTATGTGGGAAGCACCGGTAAAAGTACCGGCCCTCACTGTCATTACGAAGTCCACCGCAATGGAGATCCTGTAGATCCGGTTTACTATTTCTACAATGATATTACTCCTGAACAGTATGACCGGCTGCTGAAGTTAGCCGCGTCGAGCAATCAAAGTTTTGACTAATCCTGTGTATCTTTAACAGTGCCTATTAATTCCAAACAATACAGGAATGATTTTTGAGCCCATAATTCCCGAATGAACAACTCATTTTCCCAGATGGCCTTTAATTTTGGCGCTGAGACGCCTCCTCCCCTTCAGAAGGTGGAGGAGAGCGTGTATGTGGTCGGGCAGGAAAATGGATATTCGGGGGTGCGGGTACGCATCAAGTCTTTGAAGAACGTGAAAAAGGACCCCACCCCGGAAGAAAAACCGGCGGCAGGTAAGCAGGAAGATTCCTTAAAAGAGGCAGCACCCGCAAAAGTTACGGCGTCCGCGAACGTAAAGCAGGAGGAGCCATCCCTGATAGTTCCCCTCCCCCGGGTGGTGGAGTTGAAACTCTTTGATCTGCCGCCGATAGAAGTCGCTAAAGAGACGACGGAGATCATTGCCGGGGCCCCGGAGATCCCTGCCGATATTGCGGAGGCCGGATTGGCGGATGAAGATTCAGGCCCTGTGGTTGGAGAGGCTGAGATAGTGAGCGCAGGGGATGTGGTAGCCGTTGAGGAAGCCGCTCTTCCTGTGGAGTCCAGGGTTCCGGATGCAGTACCCGACGTTCCGGTGGTAGAGGCGATTATTCCGGCCGCAGAGATCCATGCGCCGGAACCGGATAGGTCCCCGGCTCCGGTCAGGAACGACTCCCCGGGCAAACCTGCCAAATCCAAACGGGGCCGTAAGTCCCTGAAACAGGTAGCTGCGGAAGCGGACCTGATCGAAGTGCCGGGAGACGACATCCTATTCAGTAAACAGTATTATACGATGAGGGCCGTGGCGGAAATGTTCAAGGTCAACCAATCCCTGCTACGCTTCTGGGAGGCAGAATTCGATATTCTTCAACCCCGTAAAAACAAAAAGGGAGACCGGTATTTCCGGCCCGTCGACATTAAGAACCTGCACCTGATCTACCATTTGCTGCGGCAACGAAAATATACCATCGAAGGGGCTAAAGAATTTCTGAAGAAGAACAAAAAAGCAGAAGAAAGATTTGAGGCCATTCAACGACTGCAACAGCTCAAGGCCTTTCTCCTGGAATGGAAGGCTCAATTATAGAATGTGCCGGAGATTCGCTTTTGAAAATTTAGCGAATCTCCGGCAAACAGCTAATGTCGGTCCTTCGGACAAAACGCTTCCAGCGTCTTTTGGCAGTTATATTTTAACTTTTTCTTGGCAAATCACCGGCTAATTTAGTAAAATATCCGACCCTCTTTAAAAGGGAAGGAACTCTCAAAAAATTACGAATGAAACATATATTCCTGATCGCCATAATAATCGGCCTGGGCATCCTTACCCGGGCCCAGGCATATGAAGTCTCCAGTGATGGCAGTAATAAGATCCTGAAGGGATTGATCAGCAGGGATATGCTGGAAGGAGATACGGCCTTCAAATGGTTTCATGAAAACCAGTCCGGGTATACGCCCGACGCGCAGGAAGCAGCCATTATAAAAGCAAAAGGCCCCCAGGTGCAGTTCCTGGTATTCGGGGGCACCTGGTGCGACGACACTAAAGATATTCTTCCTAAATTCTTTTCCCTGCTGGATGCCGCCTCTTTCTCCCGGGACCAGGTTACCCTGATAGGTGTGGACCGTGACAAAAAAACTACCAATCATTTATCGGAGTCCATGCATATTACAAGCGTCCCCACTTTTATCATTTTGAAAGACGGACAGGAAGTCGGGCGCGTGGTGGGATATGGCAAGAACGGCCGCTGGGATAAAGATCTCTCCGATAGGATCGCTGCTAAATTCTAAGGCGCATCGCCGGGTCCGGATTTCACCGGTGTATCGCCGGTAGCCGGACTTTCCGGGGATCCGTAACCGGCAGGTGCAAATCCGGTTATTACAGGCTCGGACCTGACCCGTATATCCGTGCTGGCCCCTGCAATTTCGACCTTGAGCGATTCCAGCAGACGGAGCGTATCCAGGTTTACCTGTTGTTTGATTCCATTGAACTCATCCTGGGTAATGGGGGAGGTGAAATAATCTACATTGATGAGGAAAGCCGCTCCCGTAATATCATTGAGGAAGGCCGTGCTGTTTTCTACTTTGTCTTTTTTAAGGATGGCCTTAATGCCCTGTACCAGCTTATCCAGGAGATCAGAGGAGGTGGAGAGGCTGAGTTCCAGTCTCAGTTCCCCTTTCCGCTGGGTCCGCAGGGAAAGGTTGTCCACGATGCTATCGACCATTTGTTTATTCGGTACGGTGACATAGGTTTTCTGGTCTGTACGGATACGGGTGCTCCGCAGGCCTATTTTTTCTACGGTACCGGAGATATTATTCACTTTCAGCACGTCTCCGGCCGTAAAGGGCTTGTCAAAAAAGATGATGAAAGAGGCGATGAGGTTCTCGATGCTCTCTTTGGCAGCCAGGGCTAACGCGGCGCCGGCCAGGCCCAGCGAGGTAAGGATACTGGTGACATCTACATTGAAGGCCGAGTGGAGTACCATGAGGACGCCGATGATCCCTATAATGGCCTTCAGGAAATCCCGCAAAAAAACAATCATCTGGGTATCCCTGGGTCCGCCGTTGACGCGCGCTTTCCGTCGCAGGATAACCGCTATAAAATCCATCATCCTGAGTAACAGCCATATAAAGCTGATGACGATAATCGTTGTGCCCAGGGCATGTGTTATGCTTCTGGAACTAACTTCATTAATATCAAAATCAAGCTCGTCGGGGAAATGCAGTTTTTTAATGGAGGAAATGGAAACGAAGACTACCAGGAATGTGCCGATCGGTCCTACCACCAGGTCTACAAAAGAGGATTTGTCCATGGCGCTATCGACCTGCCGGATAAACCGGAAGATCAGCCGGGCGATCAGCCGGGAAATGAATCTTTTCAGAATGATGACGAACAGGATGGTAGCAGCAACAATGATATATCTTTTCAACGGGTTGTTAAAGATCACCTGGTTCCAAAAATCATGCATGAGCAATAATATTGTGCGGCAAAGGTAAGACTATCCCGGGCGTGTATAAATTTCCAGGCCCGCCTTTTTGAGCACGTAGATGGATAGGGGGGTGATCCGGATCTTGGTTGCGCTCTGGTAGGTAGGGGGAATGGGGGTTTCCTGCATATTGAGAGTGCCTAACTCATACCTGAAAAATCGCTGGCTGTCCCTTCCAAGTATGCTCTTGTCGATGACGTTGAAATCCAGCCATCCCGGGAGGGCGATATGCGTTTTTAAGCCGCCGTAATGATCGAAGGCATACACCCCTTTTGCAGGGTCGTATAAATAGACGAGACCTCCCTGGTCACAGATGACGGAGGGGTCGGGCGTGGAATCGAACAACTGGCGGAAATCGGTCGTCTGGTCTATCAGGGACCCGTCATCGCCGATTCGTTTGAGCTTTGCGTCGAGTTCATCGTACACCCAGACATTATTATCATAAGCCAGGCTAACGGCTTTCGCCTGCAGGATATCCAGGCGCCGCAGGTCGATCGTATTGACGATGTTCAGGAACCTGTCCAGTTCGATGATCATGGTAAATTCCCGGTAATAGACCAATAATTTCAGGGGATTGGTCACATCGATCGACCAGATCTTGCCGTATCGCCGGACATCGTTGAATACGGCCAGCGAATCTCCGTTGGAGCTTAGTTTTTTCAACTGATTGTCCTGACTCAACACATAAATATTGCCGAGATTGTCTACTGTGAAATCGGCCAGGTCTCCCGCTATGGTCTTACTCAATACAAAATCCGACGCCTGCTGTGCGGAAGCGGTGTGAATGAAGAATACACATAGAAGGGCGATGATTCGAATTTTCATCCCTAAACAATGTCTTTTAGTTGTCGGATGGAGCTTACGGTTCATCCGTAAATAATCATTTTCTGATAATCTTTTGTTCCATGACCTCCTCCTCTGCCAGCAGCAATAGCTGTTGCCCGTCAAACACGGCATAGGTATTATAACGGATCCAGTCTCCCAGGTTAATATACCTGCTGCTCTTATTCCCTAACGCAAAATCAATGGGCAAATGGCGATGTCCGAATATAAAGTAATCAAAATAGGCCGATTGCAGCACTTCTTTGCAATAAATGATCAGCCATTCCTTGTCTTCTCCCAGGAACTGCTCGTCTATTTGCCCGGTGACCGCCCTGCTGCGGCGGCTGAGCCAGTTCGCCAATCCCACGCCAATAGCCGGCGGCAGCAGGCCGAACAACCCCTGGCAGAATTTATTGCGGAATATTTTTTTCATGAATTTATAACCATGATCTCCCGGTCCCAGGCCGTCTCCGTGGCCTACGAGTATTTTCTTCCCGTTGAATTCGAATGCTTGCGGTTCGTGATAGACGGGGATGTTCAGTTCCTGTTCAAAATAACCGCTCATCCACATGTCGTGGTTGCCGGTAAAAAAATGAATGGGGATACCGGAATCCGTGATCTCCGCCATTTTCCCCAGGATACGGGTATATCCTTTGGGTACGACGGTCCTGTATTCATACCAGAAGTCGAACAGGTCGCCGACGATAAAGATCTCCGCCGCATCCTTCCGGATCTTTTCGAGGAATGCTACGATATGCCGTTCCCGGATCAGGCTGGTCCTGTGATCGGGGGCGCCCAGGTGAAAATCGGAGAGGAAATATATTTTTTTTCCGGGGGGGATCTGCATCACGTAAAGATATCAATTTGGGATTGCCCGTTAATTAATTATGTCAACGATCCACCAGGAACAGGTAGACTTCCTTAGGTCCATGCACTCCCACGACGAGGGTTTTTTCTATATCTGCTGTCCGGCTGGGGCCGGTTGCGAAAGTGATCAGAGAGGGTAGATGGTTTTGATATTTCTCCTTTAGTAGCTGCAGTCCGTCTCTGATATCATACGCCAATTGATCCGTATAAGCGACGCAGATATGAATGGGGGCATATACGCTAACCGTGCGGCCGCTGGGACCGGCAGCGCTCATTACGATGCTGCCTGTCCTTGCAATGAGCAATTCGCAGGTAGTGACGGCGGCATCGCAATCCGCCAGTTCTATTTCCGTAAATCCATCAAAGAGATGGTCTTTGAGGGTGGTGATTAATTTTTCTTCCCGGCAGTATAATTTCTTCCAGCTCCGGGCGCTTACCAGTGTATTCAATTGAGCGGCCAGTTCCTGGTGGTCAACACAAAAAACGAATTTCCCCTGCAGGCGGGCGAACTGTTCCGCAAATTCAATTTCCGGGTCCTGGGTCGCGGGTTGGAAAACGGGATGACTGCCTTCGCTTTGCGGAAAAGGAATAGGCGTTGATTGACTCAACGCCTGCCTTATTTTTTTGAGAATATTTTCCTTAGCGGATGCCCTCATATTTATTTTACTTCTTCTGTAGCCGGTGGAACTACTGCCGGTGCAGGAATTCCATTACTGCCCAGCGGATGGAGACCTTCTTCATGTTCTGTCACATCCAATGCTCTTTTTTCTTCATAAGGGCGTTTGCCGATCAGGGCTTCCACATCGCTCTGGAACAGCACTTCTTTCAGGAGCAGCGCCTCGGCCAGCAGGTTCACTTCCTTACTTTTCTCGGTCAACAGCGCTTTGGTAGCAACAAAGGCCTTGTCGATCAGCTTGCGGACTTCTTCATCTATTATCTTGGAAGTCTCTTCTGAATACGGCTTGGTGAAAGAGTTCTCCGCTGCCGGATCATAAAAGCTCACATTGCCCACCTTATCATTCATCCCGTATACCGTCACCATGGAATAAGCGATCCGGGTGATCTGTTGCAGGTCATTCTGGGCGCCCGTGGATATTTTCCCGAAGTTCAATTCTTCGCTGGCACGGCCGCCGAGGGTCATACAGATCTGGTCGAAAAGCTGGTCGGTATTATAAAGATATTGTTCTTTCGGTGTGTATTGGGCATATCCCAGTGCAGCTACTCCCCTGGGAACGATCGTTACCTTCAGCAGGGGATAAGCGTGTTCCAGGTACCAGCCGCAGATAGCGTGTCCCGCCTCATGATAGGCGATGATCCTTTTCTCGTCGGGGGAGATGATCTTATTCTTTTTTTCCAACCCGCCGATCACTCTGTCTACCGCATCCTGGAAGTCTTCCATTTCCACGTTGTCTTTTCCTTTCCTGGCGGCGATCAGGGCCGCTTCGTTACAGACATTGGCTATATCGGCGCCGGCAAATCCCGGTGTCTGTTCAGCCAGTTTATGAATATCCAGTTTACTGGAGATCTTAATGGGTTTCAGGTGCACTTTAAAGATCGCTTCGCGGCCTTTCAGATCAGGCTTGTCAATGGAGATCTGCCTGTCGAAACGACCCGGGCGCAATAAGGCGGTGTCCAGAACATCAGGGCGGTTGGTCGCAGCGAGTACGATGATCCCGCTATCTCCGCCAAAACCGTCCATTTCCACCAGCAACTGATTTAAGGTGCTTTCTCTTTCGTCGTTGCTCATAATGGCGTTCTTGCCTCTTGCACGGCCGATGGCATCGATTTCATCGATAAAGATGACACAAGGGGCTTTTTCTCTTGCCTGTTTGAACAGGTCTCTTACCCGGCTGGCGCCTACTCCCACGAATAATTCGACAAAGTCGGATCCGCTCATGGAGAAGAAAGGCACCTGGGCTTCTCCCGCCATTGCTTTTGCCAGCAGGGTCTTTCCTGTTCCGGGAGGACCTACCAGTAAAGCTCCTTTGGGTATCTTACCACCAAGCGCTGTATATTTTTTGGGATTCTTCAGGAAGTCGACGATTTCCATCACTTCCACTTTAGCTTCATCCAGGCCGGCCACGTCATTAAAGGTGATGGTGACCTTCGTGCCCTTATCGAATAAAGTAGCTTTTGATTTGCCGATATTGAAGATACCTCCGGGTCCGCCGCTACCGGCCTGTCCGCCCATTTTTCGCATGAGCATGACCCAGATCAGTACAATGATCAGTAAGGGAAGCAGGAAATTGAGCAGGGGGCCAAACCATTCTCCTTCCGATTTGGAGTTGATAGGGATTTCCAGCTGGGGATTTTTGATAAAGTAATCCCTGAGCAGCTTTTCATAATCCTTTACGTCCGAAACTTTGAATTCAAACTGGGGACCGTCCTTGCTTACGCCGCCCGGCCAGTTGTTCTTGCTTAGTTTACCCGAGTAGAAGGCTTTTGAGAGGCTATCCTTCTTAATATAGACCCGGACTAATTGCTTGTTGGATACCAGATCGATCTTCTCGACATCCCCTTGCTGCAACATATCTTTCCGGAAGTTAAATTCATCGATCGGGCGGGCATCGGGGGAAAGGCCTCCGAACAGGTTGAACCCGATCAGGACGGCGGCTATGATCCCCCAGATCCAATATATGCTGAATTTAGGACCTTTTCTCGAACCATTATCATCGTCTCCCCTGGGCCTGAACCTCGGAAAGTTAGATTTATCGTTTTGTTTCAGATCGTCTTGTGGCATTTGTTGTATTTATCCGTGTTGTTTTCTGTATTAATAATAAAAAATATAAAGTAAAAATGTTCGAAAAAACCCATCAAACGGCAAAATATACTGTTAAATTGTCGGTATGAGGGGCTTTTCTAGGCTGTATGCTCCTCCCGGGGAGCGTCACTCCACATGTCTTCCAGCTTATAAAAACGGCGGCTTTCCGGTAACATGACGTGAACGACGACATTCACATAATCGATCAGGACCCACTGAAGGGTCTGTCTGCCTTCGTGCTTGTAGGGCAGCTCATCGCAGCTTGCCTTTGTTGAATCCTCAATGAAATCGGCTATTGCTTTTACCTGGGTATTACTGCTGGCTTCACAAACGATAAAGAAGTCCGCTACGGCTTCCGGTATCTTTCGCAAGTCGAGGGAAACAATATTTTCACCTTTTTTCTCCTGAATAGCGTGGATAATAGTTTTAAAGATTTTCGAATTCCTCGTTAATCTGGCTACACTTTTGCGTTTCCGGGTAGCTAACATAGAAAGCTGTTCCAATAATCAAAACGTTTTTGTTATAAATTATATTTTAATTGAAAGCAAATCAAAAAAATATTGTGAGAAGCCAAGTCTAATTAATTTGCGCCTTCGGGCTATAAAAAAAATTTAGCCCTTGGGCGCAAACAGTTAATTATAGACCTTCGGTCAACGGACCTTTGGTCCAAGTTGTTTGTGTCTCCGGCTTCAAAGAAATTTAGCCCTTCGCCACAAACGATTAATTATGGGCCTTCGGTCAACGGACCTTTGGTCCGTTTTTGTACTTTCCAAAAATAGTAATCTTTTGCCGATCGGACACTCTTTTATTGAATTACAGTCAGTGGATAGCACCAACAACTATGCCATGGCCCGGGCACATGCCGGAACTGCCTCCCACGGCACCCTATTCTTTGCTTATGAGCAATGGGCCGGTAAGGGGCAGCGCGGGAAAACCTGGAATAGCATCCCAGGGGAGAATATTCTCTTGAGCGCCTTGTTACAGCCTGTCTTTCTGCCTATTACACGTCAATTTTCCCTGAGCGCCTGTGTAGCCCTGGCCTGTCATGACTTTTTCAGCTTTTATGCCGGGGAAAAAGAAACCACCATTAAATGGCCCAACGATCTCTACTGGCGTGACAGAAAGGCAGGCGGGATTCTTATTGAGAACAGTTTTAAAGGCGATCAATGGATGTTGGCCATCGCCGGCACCGGAATTAACGTTAACCAGGTATTATTTCCCGAAACGGCGCGAAACCCGGTGTCGCTAAAGCAGATTACCGGCCAGGACTTCGATGTGGTGCGTCTTGCCAGGGAACTGGGGGATCACCTGGACCGGCGTTACAGTCAGCTGGAAGCCGGCGGGGGGGTCCGGCTGGTAGAGGACTATAATACCCGGCTGTACAAGCGCGGCGAGGTTGTCCGGCTCAAAAAGGGTAATGCCGTCTTCGAGACGACGGTGAAGGGCGTAGATGCCGCCGGTGAGCTGGTGACCCGGGATACGCTGGAAAGAAGGTGGAAAGTCGGAGAGGTGGAGTGGGTTATTTAAAGGGATGGTGCAATTATGGTGCAATTATTTCAACGTAAAATAGGAACCTGCCCCTTTGCTGCCCGAGCTTTCAAAAATTCCCGCCTTAATCAGCCCGGCTAAATCGCGGAAAGCCGTTCCTCTTGATATATTAAACAATTCCTGGTATTCTCTATTCGTGATTCTCTCTTTTTCCTTGATATATGAGATAGCTTTGATTTGCCGTTCATTTAAACCCAGCTTTTGCAATGAATTTTCGTCATAAGTAAGAGGCTGCTCCTCTTGAATAACTTCATTTTTCAGGAAAGTAACCTGAACTCCTCCTGAATTTTCCTCGAATAAAGGTTCAGGCAGCCCTGCCGCCCGACAGGCTGTTAAAATTTTTTCAATACCCCGTCCCCAGGCTTCAATATAGCCAGCCTTAAAAAAAATATCAGCGATGTGTTGATTACGGGGGCGGGAAGGGTGTTTTCTTTTCAAACTATCAATACTAATATCTATAGGTAACTTGCCCGGATTCCATAAAATAAGCTTGTCATTATAGACGCTTAATTGAATGGTTGAATCCGTATAATCTTTGTGAACTATCGCATTCAAAATGGCTTCCCGCAAAGCCGCTTCAGGGTACTCTAATTTCTCCAATCGTCGCAAACCCTCATAAGAAATGGGAGATACAAGATATTTATTTTTTAAAGTGGCTATTACTTTATCTGCCATTTCAAAGATATTCCCTTCAATTACGTCCTGAAACCTCAAATCATCATCGGTAACAAATCTTCCTATTTTAAAAGTTGCAGAGATGAAGTATTTCAACGGATCTTTCCCAAATAATAAAAGAGCTGCGTTTTTTAAATGCTCGTTTTCGTCAATCAATTTTAAGTTTTCCAATAAAGTTGCGGCATCATCTTTTTCAGCTCCTTTAGGTAATCGCTCAATTTCAACGCCTAGTCTTACAAACGAGTTTATGACCGGCAAATCCAAATCCTTCAATTTAGCGTGGGCAATTGTCAGGTCGTCCCATGTTTTCCCGATCTTTTTAAGCAAAAATTCCTGTAAAGCGACGCCTTTAAGTTCTTGTTTTGTACTACCGCTGCGGCGGGGGATAATTCGCCTAAATTCTGTAACATTTCGGGGGATAACGCCCTATTTCAGCTCCTTCCAGGCCTTAACGATCTCTTCCGCATGTGTCTTGCTCTTAGGCTTCCCGAATATTTTGCGGATCACCCCTTTTTCATCGATGAGGAAGGTGGTACGGTGCAGGCCCATGTATTTACGGCCGTATAGTTGTTTTTCTCCCCAAACCCCGTATTTATCGATAAGGGTATGTTCCGGGTCGGCGAGCAGGGTGAAGGGGAGGTCGAATTTAGCCTCGAACTTTTTATGTTTCTTTTCGTCGTCCGGGCTGACGCCCAGGATGGTGAAGCCTTCTTTTTTCAGCAGGGAATAGTTATCCCGGAGATTGCAGGCCTGTACGGTACAGGTAGGGGTGCCGTCTTCCGGGTAGAAATAGAGTGCGATCTTTGTTCCTTTGTAATCGGCCAGGGATACTTTTTCTCCGTTCTGGTTCCTGGTGGTGAATGCCGGGGCTTTGTCGCCTTCTTGCAGAGGGGTCATGGTATTTATTTATCGGGTAAAGTTATATTCTTTTGCTGCCCTGTTGCCGGCAATATCTTCCACCGTCACTTTCAGCAGGTGCCGGCCGGGCGGGCAATGTTCATCGAATTTATAAAGAAAGGCCAGCCCCTTGTCATTGGTAAAACAAAGCCATTTGCCGTCCAGTTCAGCCCGGAAATTGCGGATAGCTCCCAGGTTGTCCTTCACGATAAACGCGATCCGGGAGGCTTTGTTCAACAAGGCCCCTTCACGTATTCCGATGGGGGTGATCACCGGAGCTTCCTTATCTTCCACCAACTGGAAATTCCCAAATTCCCGGAATCTGCCGGAAGCCCATCCGCCCTGCCATTCAGGTTTTATCACATCCTTCCTGTTGCCGTCGAAATTGACCATCACCACCCGGTCTCTTTCCCCGATGGCGGCAAGACTCTCCTGCGCAGTCCCCCCCTGGGCAGCGCCCCCAGGCCTTATGCGGACCAGTAACGGTTCCTGTAAAGGTATAAAAGGAGCCCCAATGCTATGCACAGCCGAAATAGCGCCGGGCAGGGAAATGCCGATCCCAGGGTAGCCAGAGGCCTTATAATTGATAAGCACAGAATCGTAGAGGCTTTTTTCGCCGATATAAAATGCACAGTCCGTCGTTTCATATCCATCCAGCATTCCCGGATAGAATCGTTTACCGCCATCGGAAGAGAGCTCCCGGGCGGGGAGGGAAGCCTGGTATTGTACCTGGTATTGCAGTTCGGAGGTATTGCCATAGGCATCTTTTACCTGTATGCGAATGTTATGGAGGCTGCCATCCCCCAGGTCGATCACGCCATCGGCCGGAGGCCGGGCTCCTATGGGGAAGCCTGCTGCGGATTGGCCGGCAGCGCGGTATATGGAAGGAGGCGTATAACCAGGCAAACGGGATAAATGCTGGAGAAAGGGGCCGCCCGTCGCCCGCGTCTTATAATCGATATGTGCATTGATATTGCGGGTGTCGTCGTAACTGATATTGTCCATTTGAAAACCGATAAGCGGCAGGTCATTATCATAGAGGATGGCCTGGAATATGCCATTGGGATTGGCAGAGCCTGTCTGGGTGTCGAATGCCGAAATCGCGAAGCTCACCCGGGGGGAAGTCACGGTGATGCGACCTGTGGGAAGGGAATAGAAGGCCGGGGCCTTGCCGGAAGCCGGGGAGGAGGCCCTGGAAGACCGGACGGCTGCCGCCTTATGAACAGGCAGGATCTGGGGGGACTGCTCGTAAAGGCTCCGGCCACGATCATAGATCGCCAGTCTTTGAATAACCGGGGGGGTATTATCCGGCACCGGTAGTCCGAACAGGAGGGGGTTCAGATTGGTATCATCCGCCGTCCTGCGGATCTCAAAATGAAGATGGGGCCCCTGCGAGCCGCCCTTGTTCCCACTGTAAGCGATGAGGCTTCCCTTTTTAACCGGGAAAAGACCGGGTGGAATATCGAAAGTTCCCTGCCAGGTCTCCGTCTTATATTGCTGCTGATGAATATAGGATGCCAATGCTGGAAAGAATGCATTCAGGTGGGCGTATACCGTCGTGAACCCATTCGGATGCCGTAAGTAGATCGCCTGACCGAAGCCAAAGGGTTCGATCACCACTTTGACGATGGAGCCATCGGCAGCGGCCAGCACCGGAAGGTTTTCTTTTTTTTGGGTACGGATATCCAATCCCATGTGATAGTGATTAGGGCGCAGCTCTCCGAAATTTGCCGCCAGGCTCATGGGGATGTTCAAGGGATCGCGAAAATAACCCCGTGGGTAGTCTGCCGGTGGAAAGACCTGCGCAGAAGAAAAGAGGGTATAAAAGAGGGAAGCGGTCACTAATAAGGTTCTCATCATTCCATATAGTTGTTGATGTAGGACGAAACGGGCGGGGCCCGAACACGAAAATGCAAATTTATACTCCCCCTGGTAATATTAGTTTCCGGAAACAGGAAATGATTTCCAAAAATGAACCAAAACACCCCGGGCTTGTTAAATCCAAAGGGAAGGATTTATCGTATATACTGGGTTGTAAAAGGATGTTTTTGCGGACAAAGTAATTACAATTCAGCGTTCGGATAGGTTCTTAAAAAAATACTACTAAAAGGGTAGGTTTTTTTTAAAGTTTGGTACAGCTTTTGGCTTATCTAGTTTGTCTTGTAATCAGGTGGCGAATTTCCATCATCATAAAGAGAGCGTTATGAAAGGGGTAAAAAACAAAATGGTAGTCTTTTTGGCTGTGACCATCGGAGGAATGGTAGGACTGGTCAAGGGGGAAGAAGCAAAGCAAAAATTTGTCTTCAAAATCAGGAGCAAGTACGATAACCGGCGGTTAATGGCGGAACGAAAGTCCATTGCCCGTAAAGGGGGAGTTGTGCTGGATGATATTGAGATGGCTGCCTATCACAATAACTAGAAGCTTCTGTTGTCTGTCTGGACGATCGTTGATCTTCCAATATATATTTCTATTGTTAAAAGCCCCGGTCTGAGACCGGGGCTTTTGTTTTGGGGGATGGGTTCATTCGAACCCGCCTTTGGCGGCTCATCGAGACCAATAAAAAGACATTATGGTCCGAGATAAAATATAACCCATCCCCCAAAACGTCTGATAATGGGGCCTACGGCCCAAGCCCCGTTACCGGGGCTTTTGTTTGTCGGCTGGCTGACTATTTAGCGACGTAAAAAATGCCGGCATTTTTTACGCCGGGTCTAATAATTGTCCTTCGGACGAAATGCCTTTGGCATTTCCCCCCACAAGCCCTACCTTTGCACAATTTTATTTTTTTCCCACTATGCCTAAAGATTCCTCGATTCATTCCATTCTGATCATTGGTAGCGGTCCTATTATTATCGGCCAGGCTTGCGAATTTGACTACTCCGGCACACAAGCTGCCCGCAGTTTGCGTGAGGAGGGGGTGGAAGTGATCCTGATTAACAGTAACCCGGCTACGATCATGACCGATCCGATGATGGCAGATAAGGTGTACCTGCTCCCGTTAACGGTGGAAAGTATTGAACAAATACTGGAAGAGAACAAGATAGATGCCGTATTGCCTACGATGGGAGGCCAGACGGCCCTGAATCTGGCGAAAGAGGCAGAAGACCTGGGGATATGGGAAAAATATAATGTCAGGCTGATAGGGGTAGATATAAAAGCCATCGATAAAGCGGAAGACCGGGAGAAATTCCGTCAGTGGATGATCGAACTGGGAGTACCGGTAGCGGAGGCTAAAACGGCCAATTCCTTCCTGGAAGGAAAAGAATTTGCCCAGGATATCGGCTTTCCCCTGGTGATCCGTCCCTCCTTTACCCTGGGGGGTACCGGCGGAGGCTTTGTACATGATAAGGATGACCTGGACGAAGCCCTGAACAGGGGGTTACAGGCCTCTCCTATTCATGAAGTACTGGTAGAAAAGGCGGTACTGGGATGGAAGGAGTTCGAACTGGAACTACTAAGAGATGCGAATGATAATGTCGTGATCATCTGTACCGTGGAGAATTTTGATCCGATGGGCGTTCATACGGGAGATTCCATCACGGTGGCTCCTGCCATGACGCTGAGCGATACAGCCTTCCAGCTGATGCGTAATACGGCCATCCGCATGATGCGGGACCTGGGCAATTTTGCAGGGGGTTGCAACGTGCAGTTCGCCCTTAATCCTTCCACGGAAGAAATCATCGCCATCGAGATCAATCCCCGCGTAAGCCGCTCCTCCGCCCTTGCCTCGAAAGCTACGGGATACCCCATCGCGAAGATCGCAGCCAAGTTGGCGATCGGCTATACCCTGGATGAGCTGAAGAACCAGATCACTGGAACGACCTCCGCCTATTTTGAGCCTGTACAGGACTACGTGATCGTAAAAATACCCCGTTGGAACTTTGACAAGTTCAAAGGGGCCAATGATACCCTGGGCCTGCAAATGAAAAGCGTGGGCGAGGTGATGGCCATCGGCAGAAGTTTTACCGAAGCGGTGCAAAAAGCCTGTCAGAGCCTTGAGAACAATGCCATCGGACTGGGTTATTATGGGAAAAGCCTCATGCATGCCGAAGAGTTGCTGGAATATATCAAGACCCCGAAATGGGACCGCATCTTCCGTATCAAAGATGCCCTGATGGCCGGGATCTCCGTGGGCACTATCTCCAAAGCCACCAATGGGATCGACCGCTGGTTCCTCTATGAAATACAGAAGATCTGTAACATGGAAAAAGAGCTGGCAAAATATAAAATGAGCACCCTTCCCGAAGAGTTGCTGCGGGATGCGAAAAGCATGGGGTTCAGCGATGACCAGATCTGTCATATCATGAACAATGGTACGGAGGACGAGTTGTATGAAAAGAGGAAGGCGCTCGGCATTACCCGTGTCTTTAAGATGGTCGATACCTGCTCTGCGGAGTTTGCGGCTAAGACACCGTATTTTTATTCCACTTTCGAAGGAGGACACTCCAATGAAAGTAAAGTAAGCGATAAAAAGAAGATCATCGTACTGGGATCAGGTCCCAACCGGATCGGCCAGGGCATCGAGTTTGACTACTGTTGCGTACACGGGCTGCTGGCCATCCGGGAATGCGGGTATGAGTCCATCATGGTGAATTGTAATCCCGAAACGGTCTCTACGGATTTTGATATCGCCGATAAACTGTATTTCGAACCCGTCTATTGGGAGCATCTCTGGGAGATCATCGAACATGAAAAACCGGAGGGAGTGATCGTCCAGCTGGGAGGCCAGACAGCCCTGAAGCTAGCAGAGCGCCTTCATCAAAAAGGGATCCGCATCATCGGTACTTCTTACGACAGTATGGATATCGCCGAAGACAGGGGACGATTCAGCGATATGCTGAAAGAGCTGGATATACCTTACCCGGATTACGGCACGGCTTGGGATGTTGATGATGCCATAGAGGTCGCTAATAAAGTAGGGTATCCGGTACTCGTCCGTCCCAGCTATGTATTGGGAGGCCAGCGGATGCGGATCGTCATCAATGACGAGGAAGTGGAAAAGGCGGTAGTAAGCTTGCTGAAACACCTTCCCGGTAACAAGATATTAATAGACCATTTCCTGGACCGTTGCCAGGAGGCGGAAGTGGATGCCATCTTCGACGGGGAGAATTTCCATGTAATGGGCGTGATGGAGCATATCGAGCCGGCAGGTATTCACAGTGGTGATAGTCATGCGGTGCTGCCCGTTTTTAACCTTACCCCCCTGGTAGTGACTACCATGGAGCACTATGCGGAGAAGATCGCCAGGAACCTGAATATCAAAGGGCTGATCAATATCCAGTATGCTATCAAGGACGGCAAAGTATATGTGATCGAAGCCAATCCCAGAGCATCCCGTACGACCCCGTTCATTGCCAAAGCCTACCAGATACCTTACCTGAATATTGCGACCAAGGTAATGATGGGAAGCCATAAACTCACCGATTTCACTTTCGAAAAGAAGCTGAATGGATTTGCCATCAAAGAGCCGGTGTTCAGCTTTAATAAATTCCCCGGCGTGAGTAAAGAACTGGGGCCTGAAATGAAGTCTACGGGCGAGGCGATCCGGTTTATCAAAGATCTGCGTGATCCTTATTTCCGGCAGTTGTATAAGGACAGGAGCATGTATTTAAGCAAATAAGTTCAGCCGGCCGAGGGATCAGGTGCTATTTTTTCACTAATTTACCAGTATGGAAGAAATAGAAGTACCTACCGAACACCTGCACGAACAAATCCAGGAAAAAGCGGAGGAGCAAAAAGAAAAATGGGTCTTATATGTCGCCCTCTCTACCGCCTTCATGGCAGTACTCGCGGCCATAGCCGGTCTGCTGGCCGGGCATCATGCCAACGAAGCGCTGATCGAACGGGTCAAGGCTTCCGACTCATGGAGTTTCTATCAGTCCAAAAACCTGAAGGAGGAGATCGCCTCCAGCACGGATAAGATCCTTCGCTCTCTTTCCCCCACTCCTCCGAAAGAGGACAATAGCGTTGCCATCGCCCGTTACGAGAAGGAAAAGGGTGAAATCAAAAAAACGGCTGAAGAGGCCGAGAAAAGCTCCGAAGGGCACCTGAGCCGGCATGTCCCCCTGGCAACCGCCGTTACCTGCTTTCAGATCGCCATTGCCATCTCCGCGATCGCTATTCTTACTAAAAAAAGAAAATTATGGTATGCAGGGATGCTGCTCACGATCATAGGGATCGTTTTTTTAGTGCTGGGAATTTTTCCCTGAACAGGAACAGTTTCTAGCAAGGAATTTGCAGTAACAGGAGTAGAATAAAAATACTACTTATGAAGAAACTCCTATTCCTTGCCCTTTCTATGGGCTTTTTATCCGTTGCAATGGGCCAGCTCAAACCCAAGGTAAAATGCCCTGATTTTTACGTGGATATTTTGAATGGCACGGTAAATGAGATGAAGCCGAACACTGGGTGGGCCGAGATCAAGGCCAAATTCCCCTGTTCTACCAGCGCCGAAGAAGAAAGTGCTTCCAGCAAGTGCGGGGGAGGTGTATTCTTTAAGAATAAGGACATTTATTTTTATACCAGGAGGGACTATATAGAGATCGGCCCGAAATTCATCGGGAAGCTTAGTATCCCCCTGTTGGGCTCCAGGCGGGGCAGCCAGTTCAAAACCCTGGGCAATCCCAAAATGAAGGACGATCTCTGGGATGCCTTTGAAATGCAATATGGCACCCTGATACTACATTATGATGTCGCGGGCGCCTCCGGTAAAGTGAAGTTTATCCAGTTCAGTACGGAAAGCACGGAAAGCATTCAGCTTTGTGAGTGAGACTCCGCCACCCATTCTTTTACCGGGCCGGGGGAAGGAAGAATTACCTTTCGATGAATCCTTCCCGGAACACTTTTATCCTGGGGAAGGCCAGGTGAAACCAGCTGGTGTAGCTGAGCGGGTTTGATTGCAGGCCGGCGCTGATCTCGTCCAGGGACTTAAAGCAATAATCGCATACTTCCTCTTTGTTGGGAAGGATAGGCCCGTCATAGGTCCCGACAAAGACATGATCGAATTCGAATTCCGTCAGGCCGTTCTCAAACTCCGACCTATAGGTGAAGTCAAAAATCTTTTCCAGGCTGGTGGTAAAGCCCAGCTCTTCTTTTAACCGGCGTATGGCGGCTGCCCGGGTATCTTCTCCCGGCCGGGGGTGGCTGCAACAGGCATTGGTCCATAGACCCGCGCTATGATATTTCTGATGAGCGCGTTGCTGCAGCAACATTTCTCCTCTTCCGTTAAAGACAAAAACGCTGAAAGCTCTATGCAAAAGAGCTTTCCGGTGGGCTTCCAGTTTTTCCATGGCGCCCAATGGGGTATCATTTTCATCTACCAGGATTACCTCTTCCTGCCTGTTGTCTATCAAAATCGCTGAATTTGCGTCTTTAATAATTTGCGGGCAAAGTGTATGCGGCTTTTGATCGTTCCCAGCGGTTCCTGTAACATTTCCGAGATCTCGTGGTATTTGAACCCGTCGAAGTAGAGCAGGAAGGGGTTACGGAAGATCTCCGGCAGTTTATGAATAGCGGCCTGGATATCTTTTACGCGCAAATTTCCTTCTACGGTCCCGGGAACTGCCATCTGGGCAGAATTCAGTAAGAATTCATTGGGAGTGCTATCAAAAATGGTATTCTGCTTAGCTTTACGGCGATAATTGTTGATAAAAATATTCCGCATGATCGTATAGAGCCATGCTTTGATATTGGTACCCACATTATATTTATCCTTATTGGCTAAGGCCCGGTATAAAGTCTCCTGGAAAAGGTCTTTTGCAGCTTCAGAATCACGGGTGAGCGTGATTGCGAAGGGTTTCAGAAACTCCGCATTATTGACCAGAAGTTGGTTAAATTCTAAGGTTGCCATGTTAACAAAGTGTTTAATAATCCTACACACAAATTTAAACACAAAAGGGTAAGAAGACAAACTTTAGTGTCTAGTGGTTTAGTTAAAATACTAATGAAAACTAAATCAATTACTTGTGTTTTGTTAGTTCTGTACATGCAAAAAATGGGCCTGTGGAAATGGACTGACGGCCTGACAGGATCGGGAGACAGACTGACCCCGTAGGGGTATCGGAAAAGGCCAGAAAGGCTTTCAGAATGGGGGCTGTTACAGGGTAGTGATAAACTCCAGTACTTCGGGAAGGGATCGTTTGAAATTCACTCCGGGAGGGATCCTCCGCAGATGGGTACGCGCCAGTTGGCCGGATATAACGAGGGGAATGTCCGGTATGCCCAGGCTGATCCGGGAGAGGAATTTCTCAAAGCTAAAGCTGCCCGCGATCCCTGTAAGATGAGTGTAGAGGTAGTCGGGCTTTTTGAGTTTACAGACCAATTCAATATCCTTCAACGGCATATCGGCTCCCAGGTAGAGTACGCGGGTGCCATGGCTTTTTAGCAGGTAATATACATAGAGTAGTCCCAGCTCATGGTACTCGCCTTCGGGCAGGAACAGGAGCACCGTTCTGCCGGTCTTTGTACGGGATACGGCCCCTTCAATGCCTACGATTAATTTCTGGCGGATGATGTTGGTCACCAGGTGTTCCTGGGCAGGATGAATGTGATTCGTAAGCCAAAGGATCCCGATACGATCAAGAAAGGGGAAAATGACCTGGTGCATCGACTGGTCGACTCCATTTGCCCCTATGCAATGATCCAGTATCTGCTCGAATAGTTCGATATCCAGGTCCATCATATGGATGATCAGGTCGTTGACGACCTTTTCCTGCCGGGCGGCCTTATCGGAAAGGGAAATGAGCCGGGCACTCAGCTCCTGCTCGCTCATCTTATCGATCTGAGAGATCTTATATCCGAATTTAGTCAGCAGGGATATATTCAAAACGGTCTTTAACTCCTGGTTGCAGTAATAACGAATATTCGTTTCCGTGCGACAGGGTTTTAAAAAATTATACCGCTGCTCCCATATGCGGATGGTATGGGCCTTGATCCCCGACAGATTCTCCAGGTCTTTGATAGTAAAGACGTTCATGCACCCTTATTACAAGAGAGGGGGCTGCTTTGTTTAAGAAAAGGGGGTTGAAATATAAACTTTTTCACCCCTATAAAGTCGCGTTCCGGATCAGGCCGGAATCGATCAGCTTATTGACGGTATCCAGGAGTTGGGGGGGGGAAGATCGCAGGTTTTCCAGGTGCCGTTCATGGTGCATGTCGGTGCCTAAGAGGTCGACATATTTCTTTTTAACCAGGTATTGGGCTAATTCCAGGGAGGCCTTCCCATAATATCCCCTGAGAGAAAGCAGGTTGACCTGGAAGAGGCAGCCTGCCTCTTTCAGCTGATCATACCAGTCCTTGTTACCCCCGAAATACAGGTATCTTTCCGGATGGGCCAGTACGGGCTGGTATCCTTTTATCTGCATCTGGAATAATATCTCTTTGAGATTGATGCTGGGAACGGCAAAAGAAAGTTCCACCAGCACCATCTTGTCTTTCAGGGTCATCAAGGGTTGGTTATCCTCCAGCATCCGGGTGAAATGGTCGTCCATCAGGTATTCCGCCGCCGCCTGGAACTCCACGGAGATATTCTGCCGTTGTAATTCAGCCAGGACGTCCTGGTACCCGTCGCCGATGATGGCCGGGGTATTGGGATAGATATCCGACAGGATATGGGGAGTGGTAATAATTTTCTTATACCCCAGGTCTATCAATCCCCTGATCAATTCCAGGGAAGTCTCCATATCCGGTGAGCCATCGTCGATGCCGGGAATGAAATGAGAGTGCATATCACAGGATAACCGGCTAAAATCAGCCGGGGGACGGGGTGGCTTCTTAAAAAAGGATATCACATGTTTACATTAAGGTTGGGTTTTCTTAAAATCCTCATAGACCTTACGAATGCCCTCTTCCAGGCCGATGCTGGCTGTCCAGCCCAGTTGGTGCAGTTTGCCCACATCCATTAATTTTCTGGGGGTCCCGTCGGGTTTGGAGAGGTCGTTCGTTATCTTCCCGGTGTATCCGACAATATTTTTGACCAGCAGGGCCAGTTCCCGGATCTCCAGGTCTTCGCCCGTACCAATATTGACAAAACCCGCTTCATTGTATTGCTGCATCAGGAAGAAGCAGGCGTCGGCCAGGTCATCGGCATGAAGAAATTCACGCCGCGGCTTACCGGAGCCCCACAGGATCACTTCGGGATCTCCTTTCTGTTTGGCCTCATGGAATTTCCGGATGAGGGCGGGCAACACATGGGAATTGTTCAGGTCGTAATTATCGTTGGGGCCATAGAGATTCGTAGGCATGACGGAGATAAAATTGCATCCGTATTGCGAGCGATAGGCGTCCGCCATTTTGATGCCAGCGATCTTGGCGATCGCATAAGGCTCATTGGTAGGCTCCAGCTCCCCTGTCAGCAAATACTCTTCCTTCAGAGGCTGCGGGGCCAGTTTGGGGTAGATGCAAGACGATCCCAGGAACATCAGCTTTTTCACTCCGGAGCGGTAAGCTGCGTCGATGGTATTGTTCTGGATCATGAGGTTGTCATAGAGGAACTCCCCCCGGTAGATATTATTAGCCAGGATCCCTCCCACTTTGGCCGCTGCCAGGAACACATGGTCTGGTCTTTCTTTTTCAAAGAAGTCCCGGACGGCGGCCTGGTCCTTAAGGTCCAGTTCGGCGGAAGTCCTTTGCAGCAGGTTGGTAAATCCTTCTTTTTGCAGTTTCCTGGTGATCGCGGACCCTACCATCCCCCGATGGCCGGCCACATATATTTTATCGTGTTGTTGCATGGTTATTCGTACTGATTTTTTACATGAAAGCCGGAGTCTTTCAGGACCTTTTCTTTACGGAACAGCTGCACGTCGGCCAATACCATCTCCTTTACCAGCATGGGCAGGTCATAGACGGGCTTCCAGCCTAATTTTTGTTGTGCCTTGGTTGGGTCTCCGATCAGGAGGTCCACTTCCGTCGGGCGATAATACCGGGCGTCTACGGCCACTACTTCTTTTCCTACCGGGACATTGAAATCGGGGTTGGCGCTGGATACGACCACTCCCACTTCCTTTTCATCCTTGCCCTTGAATTCCAGTTCCACGCCTACTTCGGCGAAAGCCATCCGAACGAATTCACGGACGGGGGTGGTAACGCCGGTCGCTATTACATAGTCTTCAGCGACAGGCTGTTGCAGGATCCGCCACATCGCTTCCACATAGTCTTTAGCATGTCCCCAGTCCCGTCTTGCGTCAAGATTGCCCAGGTATATCTTGTCCTGGAAGCCCAAGGCAATTTTCGCCACGCCCCGGGTGATCTTACGGGTAACGAATGTTTCGCCGCGTAAGGGGGATTCATGGTTGAACAGGATCCCATTGGTCGCATACATCCCATACGCTTCCCGGTAGTTCACGGTGATCCAGTAGCCGTATAATTTAGCCACCGCATAAGGAGAACGGGGGTAGAAAGGCGTTGTTTCACTCTGGGGAACAGCCTGCACCAAACCGTATAATTCGGAGGTGGAAGCCTGGTAGATCTTGGTCTTTTTGATCATTCCCAGCAGGCGGACGGCTTCCAGTATGCGCAAGGTGCCGATACCGTCCGCGTTGGCGGTGTACTCCGGCATTTCAAAGCTCACATGTACGTGACTCATCGCAGCCAGGTTATAGATCTCATCCGGCTGGGTCTCCTGTATGATACGTATAAGGTTGGTTGAATCGGTAAGATCGCCATAATGGAGGCGGAAATTCACATGGGATTCATGGGGATCCTGGTAAAGATGGTCGATCCTGTCCGTATTGAACAGGGAGCTCCTTCTTTTAATGCCATGGACGGTATAGCCTTTTTTTAATAACAATTCACTTAAATAGGCGCCATCCTGTCCCGTGACGCCGGTAATGAGTGCAACTTTTCCCATAATGATGTAGTTACTTGATTATAAATTGAGTGATTTTCCTGATCGGTTTCATATACAAAGTAAAGAAATGCGGCCTCAAATCATTCAATTTCCATGCCAGTCGATCTTCTTTATTTGCCCTAAGCCTGTTGGCAAAGGAGGCATTGCTCATTCCGCCGGCCCGCATCTTTACGATGACCTGGGGAATATAATGCGAACTTAACCCATGTTTGAGGAGAATCCGCAACATTATTTCATAATCGGCGGCTGACCGGAGGTCGAGATTGAATAAGCCGACATCATCGTAGACCTCTGTCCTTACAAAAAAAGTGGGGTGGGGAGGCATCCAGCCATTATAAAAATTCCTTCTTTTAAAAGGCCCGGACTTCCAGGTGCGGATCGTTCGGTCCAGGTTGTCCGGATGAACGTATTGCAGGTCTGCGTAGCAGGTCATTACCCGGGGATCCCTGAATACCTCCGCGATGGTAGACAGCACGGTGGGATCCGTATAGATATCATCGGAATTAAGGATGCCGATCACGGAGCCTGTTGCCAGGGTCACGCCTTTGTTCATCGCGTCATAAATGCCCTTATCTTTTTCCGATATGACTTTCGCTATATGGGGGAAGCCGGATACGATCTCCAGGGTATTATCGACGGACCCGCCATCCACGATGATATGTTCGATATCCGGGTAGTCCTGTTGCTGAACCGAGGCAAGGGTATCTTTTACCGTAGCGGCGCTGTTATAGGTGGCGGTGATGATGGAGATCTTCATATTTATTCCTCTATTCATGCCAATGGGTGAAAACAAGGAGAAGGGCGATAGCCGAAAGAGCCAGGGCCAGTCCTGCCAGCCAAAAGGCCAACCGGCTATTCCTGCCGGGAGCAGGGGTCCGTCCGGCAGGCGTTCCGGGAGTCTGTGCCGGAGCCAGGCTTCCTGCCGTGGGCGCCGCTACCGCTACGGCCATCGTCCCGGCGTGTGAAATGGACAGGTCCAGGCCGGGAAACACAGGTTTTCCTTCGGCGGAATGACCGATCTCTATCGCGTTAAAGCCCTTATTCCGATAACGTCCGTCTGCCTTAATAATCGCTTCTTTGGCGGCAAAAAGACCGGTAAAGGAGGCGTAGGGGTCCGGTTGCAAGATACAATAAGCTATTTCGTCCGCTGTAAAATTCATTTTGTAGAAGGCTTCCTTCCGGAAGTCATGGGTCCGGGGTAAACCGGCCACTTCTTCTATATCGATACCAATGCCGGGAGCGGAAGGATCCGTCACCCCCGGAACGAACGAATTCCGCCCTGCGGGCAGTTCAGCCGGCGCCTGGGTCCCGGAATGAGGCGCCTGTCCATTGGTAGCCAGTGCCTTATCAGATGTGTAGGGTAACAGATCCGCAAAAGTCCGGATGTCCCCGTAATTATTCACGGTCACGCCTTCTTCCGCCAGCCGCGCATACATCCGGTGGAGGAGGATGGAGCTTTGCATAGTGGACCGGCCGATAGCGGTAGCAGGGCCGATCTGTTCTACCGGGATCTTCGTAAAGATTGAAATTATCTCTTTGATCTTGTCTTCCATTTTATCAGAAACCTTTTAAACAACTCTGGCAAATATATCCCTCTTTCCCTTCCGGAGTGATGCAATGGGCAAAACCCGTTCCGGCCAGGTCTTCTTTTAATGTTTTATAGCATTTAAAGCAAGCGATCGTCTGCAGAAGAGTGGCCGGATCCTTTGCCCGGTAGGATTCCAGTCTATCCTTCAACTCTTTGAGGAAACGGGCGGCCGATTTACCTTCCGTCACCCGGTGATCGAAGGTAAGGCTGAGCGTGCAACGCCGGAGTTTCTCATCGATCGAGGATATTCCCAGGATAGAACTATTCATTTTGTTGATCAGGGGGCGGAAGAAAGCGACGCCTTCCGAAGAGAGGTCCGTGATCGTGAAAGTAATATCGGTCAGGTCTTCTATTTGCAGGGTCTCGTCCAGATAGCTGCCGGATAACTGCAGGATCTCCTGTTCAATTTCGGGTATGCTTTTTTGTTGTGCCCGGGCAATCTTCAATACTTTGAGCCCTTTGTCTATGTCGATGGCAAAGCCGGTATTGACCTCTCTGTAGCGGGCGATGGCTTCGCCGGTAAAATAAGCATTCAAAAGAGGATAGTCCGTAAGCAGCCTGGAAGCTTCATATATAACAACGGGCAGCAGGGAGTCCTTCAGGTATTTCAGGGACCGGTTGATATGCGTGAAGATATTATCCGTCTCTATAAAAACATGGAGGGTGCTGGTGAGCCCTGTCGATTGGACCTCGCCCAGGTATTCTATTTCTCTTTTCTTACCTGATGACAATTTTTCCAGGATCACTTTAGCGGGGTCTGCCGGCAGGATCGTTTTTGCCGGGGCGGCCTTCTGCGTTTTGGAGGCGGTTGCACCGGAGGGACCTGCTGAAGCGGAAGCTGTTCCTGCCATTTCCAGCACATCCCATTTACTGACAAAGTCCCTGCCTGCAAAAGCGGCGGGGCCGATCCCGGAAGAGGCTACCAGGCGGGCGGCTTCTTCCGAAAAGAGCGTCTCTCCTTCCCAGACCGGCAGTGGGAGACCGGCGGCCGGGCGAACGGTGAAGGGCTGGCCGATGGGTTGCTGACTGGTGAGCTGCTGCCCGTTGAGGTTCGCTGCCGGAGAAGACGGACCTGTCAGCGGAAGGGGCTTGCCCACCGGAGGGAGGGGTTTGCCTGCAGGGATGGCTTCCGCCTCGGCTACCTCACTGTAGATCCTTGCGACGACTTCGTTCACTTCATAATCATGGTCTGTCTCGCATAGATATTGTATATATCCTTCCGCCTCCGCTTCGACATCATAGGTGGTCTTGGAGGTTTCGAATACCATGATGAGATCGCCTTTGTTCACTTTACTTCCGGTGGAAAAATTCATTTCCACTACGGTGAGGCTCGTATCATTTACCGCGAGAAGGGGGACTTGTATTTCCTGTAATAATGCCATTAGGGAAAGCTTGCTTTTATTTCCTGCAAGATCCTTGTCTTGTCAGGTAATATAATATTTTCCAGGGATTTTACGGAGGGGATAGGAACGGGAAGGGCCGTGATCCGCCGCGTCCTGATCTTAAACTCCGTATTTTCTACGACCGAGGCGATGAGCTCGCTGCCGATGCCGGCGAAGCCGGTACCTTCTTCGATCACCAGCAGGCGGCCTGTCCTGCTCACGGATTCGACGACCAGGTCTATCGGAAGACAGGAGATCAGGGAAGGAACGATCAGTTCGGGTTTATGATCCGTTTCTGTAAATACCTGCTCCAGCAGCCCTGCGACCAGATCTGCCATTCCCCCATACGCCACGATGGTGAGCGTGGGAATGGAGACGGCCGGGCGAATGCGGACGACCGGGAAGGCATCTCCGTTGTGTTCGTATACGAAATTCTTTGCCTGATGCTGGGCTATTTTTTTGCCATAATCCGTCTTATTCTCTATCACAATGACGGGGTGCCGTTCCGCATGTACGGACCGGTAAATAATAGCCGGGTCCAGCAGCGTATTGAGGGCTACGGTCTTTACGTTGTCGATCCCGACCAGGAACTTATCCAGGGTCTGGGAGTGGGTGGGACCATACCCTCTGCGTCCCCCCATGGGCGTGCGCACGACCACCGGGCAGTTCACTTTTTTGTTGAACATGTGGTGGAATTTTGACGCATGGTTGACGATCTGGTCGAAGGCCAGGGTCATAAAATCCCCGAACATGATCTCGGCGAAGGGTTTGAAGCCGTTAAGCGCTAGTCCGTTCGAGATCCCGGTGATGGCCGATTCGGAGATAGGCGTTGAAAAGACCCTCTCCGGCCGGAGGAAAGACAATTCCTTTGTCACTTTAAAGGCTCCTCCATAGGGAGAGAGGATATCTTCTCCCAAAAAGACCGTCTTTTCATCGGAGGTGATCTTCTCGCGGAAGAAGGCATTGAGCAGTTCTACCTGTCTTTTATTAATAGCCTCCAAAGGCGTCCAGCCCCTGTCGGAAATATTTTCTACCGGTTGATAATATTCTTCTACGGGCAGTTCTCCTTCCCCCAAAATTTCTTCCACCAGCGCATTAATTTCCGTGTCGATCACTTCTCCATAGCGTTGGAAATAGTCGGGGGACTCATTTTTGAAAATATTGAGAAAATCTTTTTCGCTATGGCGGGCCACATCAGCCGGATCCCGGTCATCATCTCCTTTCGAGTGTGCGTTGAGCCGGTAGGTGTCTACCTGGAAAAAGAAGGGCTGGGTCTTTTCGCGGACATAGTCTATTGCCTTTTTTGCCGCCTGCATCAGCGATTCGGGGTCCCAGGTATTTCCATGGCTGGTCTTTATTCCGAACGCCTGGGCCCGGGCCTGTATATCTCCCGCCAGGTTGATATGCTGCGGGGTGGACTGTGCATAGAAATTATTTTCGCAGACGATCAGCAGGGGTATTTCCCATTTGGAAATGATATTCAGGGTCTCATACAGGGCGCCTTCGCCCAGGGTGCCATCGCCGATGAATACGATACCGATCGCCCCATTCTGTTTTAATTTGTTTCCGAGGGCATAACCGGCGGCTACCGGGACTATTCCGCCCTGGATCCCATTGGAGAAGAAATTATCGAGGCATAAATGCTGGCTGCTGCCGATGCCTCCGCAGGTTCCGGATGCTTTGCCCAGCAATTCCGCCAGTAATCCCCGTGTATCGCCGGTAAAGGCAAGATAGTGTCCGTGGCAGCGGTGGTTGGAAAAGACAAAATCCTTTTTTTTCAGCTGTCCTGCAAAGGCCATGGCGGAAAATTCCTGTCCCACGCAGGTGTGAACGGTCCCGTTCAGTTTGCCCAGGGAGAAAAGTTCGAGGAATTTCTCCTCCACCTTGCGGATGCGAAGGGCTTCCTTTATTATCCGGTGATTGATCACTACGTTTTTGCTAAGCATACCGTTCTTTTAACCGGAGAAAATACGATTCAAAATACTTATAAGAGATAGATGCCAACAGGATCGCCCCCCCCAGCAGCAGAATATGATAAACGGGCATCAATAGGCCAAAGCCGATCCTTTCCCCATGAATTTTCATAATAGTAAAGCGTAATACATAATCGACCAGCATGTGACACATATACAGGCCATAGGAGATCGTGCCCAGGTAAACAAGCGTCTTTTTTTCAAGGTTGACAACCGGCCGGTCGAGAAGAGACGAATTAAGGATCAACAATCCATAAAAGCCGCACATAAGAAAATGAGTAATGACCTCCCCCGGGTACAGGTATCCCGGATATCCTACCAGGTAGTAATAAGCTATTACTATAAACACGAGCCATTGCAGCAGCCTCTTTGCAAACAAAGACTGTCTGTATTGTTCCGGATATTTATACAGGATCAGGCCAAATAATCCACCGGTAGCCATTGCATAGAATTTCTGTGTCATTAGAAATGTTAACACGGTAGCTGAAAACGGAAGCATTTCACTGGCCAGCAGGTAATACCATAGATACGAAAATACGATAAAGACGGCGATCAAATAGGCTATTTTGTTGCGGAAAATCTTAACCAGGGGCGCCCAGAAAAGATAATACTGTTCTTCCACGCCTATTGTCCTCAGGGGGAACAGCATCCCAGTCGAGTATAAAGAGGTGGCCAGGTTGGGCAAAAAGCAGATAAAAAGCAAAAAACCTTTCCAAAGCGGGAACTCGAAAAAATGCTGGCCTGTCAATTTTGGATATAATACGCCCAGCAATACGAATCCAATGATGACGATCAGGAAATAAAGCGGCCAGATGCGGAATACGCGGCGCAGATAAAAATTCCTGATAGAGACCGTACCGGTCTGGCGAATCTCCTTCTGAAGAAGATAGGTGATGAGGAAACCTGAAAGAACGTAGAAAAATTCTACGGCATCCCCTCCCCTGTTAAAAATGGCGAGGTTGTTGAATTTCTCAAATCCTAATTTCGATAAAGAGATCTGACCGTGTGAAATAATTACGAAGAAAGCGGCAAAAAAACGCAAGGAATTAAGGCCTTTCAGATAAACATTGCTCATATTGGATTTTAATAGATCTCTCGCTTCAAAACAGGTACGGCGGGATTGCCTTTATAAATGGTGTAAGGTTCCAGTTCTTTTTCAGCCACTGAATTAATCCCAAGGATACTATGTGACCGGCAGGTAATGCCTCCGTAAACCACGGCTTTAGCCCCTATCCATACCCCATCCTCCAGGATGATCGGGAAGGCCATAAAGTCAAAAGTGGTTCGGGAATGATCGTGGGTACCGGTCAGTAGCAAGCTTCCCTGTGACAACGTAACATTTCTACCGATTATTACATCGGACAGGTTATCTATCCATACTTCTTCTCCGATCCAGGAATAGTCGCCCACCTGTAATTTCCAGGGGTATTTGATATTTACAGCGGGTTTGATCACGACTCCCTGTCCCAGCCTGGCGCCAAATAGCTTTAACAAAGCAATTTTCAGGGCAGAGAGAATATTAAAAGGGTTCTTGAAAAAAAGGATATTTATGAAGTACCAGGCCATCTGTTTGAACCGGGATGCTCCGATATCGATCGTGGTCCTGTAGGAAGCATTATCTACCTGTTTACGTGGGAGGGTGCTCATGCGAATAACTTAAGGTATTGGGCCTGAAGGTCCGGATTTTTGATGAAATTATGCGCATAGGTCCAGGCGGAGCGGGCCCAGTCGTCGAAGCGGGGCTGGTCCCATTGCGCCGCTTCTTCGATCGCCCCGGCAAATGCCGCCGGATCCTGTAAAGGTAAATCCCAGCCTACCTGCCCGGACGCCAATCCAAGCCAGGGGGTCTGGTCGCTGATCAGTACAGGCCGGCCGGCTAATAAGGCTTCGAAGATCGAATGCCCGAAATTCTCGCCGGTCGTGGGCAATATAAACAAATGATGTTGCTGCAGGATGGGGATCAGCTCATCATTCCGTTTCGGACCCATATAGTCTACTTTTATATTAGCGCCCAGTTGTCCGATCTGCTGCTGGCATTCACTCCAGTAGGCTTTATCTTCCACCGGACCGATAATGGATAATTCCACGTCCGATCGTACGTTCCGCAATACATTTAAAAGGAATAAAAGATTTTTGATAGGCACGATCCTGGCGATGAAGATACATTTTACCGTCCCTTTTTCTTTAGGGCAGGGGTGAAAGGCCGGCTGGTTGGCATTGGGCAGGTTGTCAGCGATAAAGACCCGGCTGCCGGGAAAATAATGCTGAATGGCTGTTCGCTCTCTTTCATTCGTCGCATGAAAAAGAACTCTTTTGTGCAGGCCCATCCACCGGAACAGCTTCAAAAAGGGTGTTTTTTTCCAGGGTTTGACAGAGAGGGCGCTGTCATATAAAGCGCCCCGGGGGCATATGACAATTTCGCTCTTCATCCTGCCGGTATATTTAAGCCAGAGGGGGTAAACGACGAAGAGGGGAGAAAAAAGATGATTGAGGTATACATAGTCGGCTTGGACCTCCTGTATCCGTTTTCTGATATCGGCAGCTCCCAGACGGGCTTTTTCCAGGTAAAGGACCTGAATGTCCGGATGGAGGTTGGTGATCCATTGACCGGTGGAAATTCCCGCGTAAGGCTGCAGCTCTCCGTGATCGGTATCGGTAGTGAGGACATGGATAGCAAACTCATTTTTCATCGTGAAGGCGAAGTTCACGCAAGACTGTATGGGACCGCCGGCTTTATAGCCCGGGGCAAACCAATCTACTAATACAAGGATCTTCTTTTTCACTCTATGCCATTTTTTTCCATCCAATATTCCAATACGACAAAAAGCCATATCTCCGCCCATCGGATATTTTTATCCCCTGCTAAGAACCGTTGCCAGCAGTCAAGCAAGGCATCGCCTTTTATAAAGGGGCGCTGCGCCATATTTTTCAAGAGCTTATCGCAGAATGACCTTAGGTCTTTGCGAAGCCAGATATCCCAGGGAAATAAAAATCCCTGCTTTTTCCGGAACACGATCTCATCCGGCAATAAAGGCTTCAGGGATTCTACCAGCAGGCTTTTCGGATAGGTCGGCCGTTTCAGGGAATCGGGAATGGATAAAACAAATTCCACCAGGTCCTGATCGAAAAACGGCTCCCGCACTTCCAGGGAAGCGGCCATGCTCATTTGATCCGTATCTTTTAACAGGGTATGCTGGGTATATCCCAGGTACTCGGCCGCAGATACCTGGCTCAGCAGGGGTAAGCGGCTCAGCCCCTCTTTCCTGGCCATAAGCTCTTTCCCAATCGGAGTATACGCTTTGTCCTCGTCGGAAAGACGGATAAGCTTATTGATCAGGAAGGGTGAAAGTATCTGACGAAATACAGGGTAAGCGTGGTCGATCGAGGGAGAGGGCAGCTCCAGTAATTGCCCCATGCGACCTCTTTTTCCCTGAGGCCGGCCTGCGGTAAGGGCAGTTGCCAACAGGCTCCGGATACCCGATGGGATCTTCCACAGGGCCTGCCTCTTCTGTAATTG
Organism: Puia sp.; assembly: GCA_036394375.1. Classification (GTDB taxonomy): domain Bacteria; phylum Bacteroidota; class Bacteroidia; order Chitinophagales; family Chitinophagaceae; genus Puia. The sequence goes on along the minus strand of DASWFF010000118.1, from coordinate 78,420 downwards.
AAGATATTGCTCAAAAAAAGGATATCCTGCAAAAAGCTCATCTCCTCCCATACCGGATAAAGCTACCGTCATACCGTTCCGGCGGATGGCCTTTGACACGACAAAACTGTTGATGCCATCCCCGCTGGGAATATCCATTGCGTCGAGGGCATTCTCCAGTTCTTCCAGGAACATCGTAGGTTTTATCAATAGCTTCGTATGGTTCGTGTTGAACTTTTTTGCGATGATCTCCGCATAGGTTGATTCGTCAAAGGCTTCTTCTTCGAATGCAACGTTGAAAGTATTAGGCCTGGAGCTGCTGGCCTCCGCCATGAGACCGACCACTGCGCTGGAATCTATTCCTCCGGAAAGAAAGGCGCCGACCGGAACGTCGCTGACCAATCTTCTTTCTATGGACTGAAGCATCAGGTCCCGGATCTTCTTCTTTACGCCGGGAACATCTGAAAAATCGAAATCCTGCCTGGTTTTCGTTACATCCCAGTAGACTCCTTTCTCCGTCTGTCCATTCCTGATCTTCATCCAGGCGCCGGCCTCCAGTTGTTGAATGCCTTCAACAGGGGTACAAGGGTAACTAACCGACTGGTAGCTGAAATAGTCGACCAGCGCCGAAGGATCGAGCTGCCTCTTAACCAGACCGGTCGAGAGGATAGCACGAATCTCGGAGGCAAACAGAAAGCATTTACTGTCCCTGTAGAAGTAAAGGGGTTTCACGCCCATCCGGTCCCTGGCAATAAAAAGTTCTTTCTCCTGCCGGTCCCAGACAACGAAAGCAAACATACCCCTGAAAAAACGGATACAATCGGCTCCCCATTTCGCATAGGCGGCGATCAGCACTTCCGTGTCGCTGCTGGTGCGGAAAGGATACTCTTTGATCAGCGATCGGACCTCCCTATAATTGTACATTTCCCCGTTGAAGACCATTACATAACGGCCTGAATCGTCGGAGAATGGCTGGTTAGCAGCGGTGGACAGATCAATGATCGACAATCTTCTATGACCCAACGCCACTTCGCCTTCCAGGAAGAAGCCGTCGGAATCCGGCCCCCTGTGGGCCATGGCGCCGGTCATTTTCCGGACGAGGGAGCCATCAGACGGGGCATGATCGAAATGTAGTATTCCTGCGATTCCGCACATCTATTATGAGTTTAATAATTTGTTATAACAGGAAAGGTATGCCCGGGCGATATTTTCGGGGGCGAAACGTTCCACATTGTCCAGGCCTTTGCGGACCAGCTGTTCCCGGTAAGGTTTGTCGCGGATGACCCTGAGCACTCCTTCGCGGATGGACCCGATGTCATAGGGGTCGACCAGGCAGGCTCCGTCGCCTGCAGTCTCCTTCATGGGTTCAAGATTGCTGGTAATCACCGGCCGGCCGGCTTTTTGTCCTTCTATAACCGGTAAGCCGAATCCTTCGAAGGTGGAAGGAAACAACACCATATCTGCTTGCGCATAATTTTCCGCCATTTCTTCATCGGTGAGGTCCATATGCAGGGTAAATTCAATGTGGCGCCCGGTCAATGCCTGCCGCTGCTCATCGGAGAGTTTTCCGATGATGGTCAGCTGGCAGCTTATATTTTCCAATGCCTGAGCGACCCGCAACAGGTTCTTATTAAGGGTGGTGCCTACAAAAAGGATCACAGGCTTTTGTTCCCTGAAATTTAACGGTGAATGGTAAATGGTATCGTTGACCGGATCGGGAATTACCACCAGCTTTTCGGCGGGACAGTTGGTGTGCGTCAGAATGTCTTTTTTTGTAGCCTCCGAGATGGTTGTTATCAGCCGGCTGCGCCGGACGGGCATATCGAGCAATATCCATTTAAGAAGTTTGCGCTTGAGCCCGGAAGAATTATAGAGAAATACGCAGTCGTGGATGGTCAGAAGGGTACGACGGCGGGGTAAGCCCCATACGATATAATGGATGTCGCCGGTGACATGATAGACATCCGCCCGGCATTTTCCGGCCGCCCGGATATTTTTGAGCAATTCCCGCGGTGAAAATTTAGAATATTCAGCCGACCAGGTCTGTACCGACAGGTGGCTGCTGAGCAAAGGTTCCAGCTGACGAAAGATCCTTTCCATGCTAAAAAATCTTCCAGGTTGCCTGAATAAAAGACAAACTGATGGGTCGTCCGGTTTCATTTATTTGGAGGGTTTATAAAGCCAGGTTTGCAAGCGACCGAAGACGAATTTCGACAAAAACCAGAATACCAGGAATAACAACATCAGCCGGCCAAACAGGAAAAGGCCGTCCGACTCGAAAGATGCCAGATTGATCAGAGTTACGTTTACAATGCCATATCGCATAAGGACATTGATCTTATTAAAACCATAGAGCGTGCGATAGATAAAGACTATAAATAGCGCCAACAGGGCAAGAGGTATAAACATACCTGTATAACCGAAATCAATGTATGAGTCGGCAAAATATCCCAGGCTGAAAGAAGTGCCCTGTTTAAGCCCGGAGTAATGAAAGCCTGTATATTTATTGGTTTTCACCGTGGCCTCGTAGACCGGTTTATCGGGGAAAAACAGCCTCGGCATCAACACGAAGCTTATATTATCCCACCAGACCTGTCCGTTTTCATGGGGGATCACCTCCGGCACCCGGTCCATCGTTTTTGCGAGATGAAGAACATATTGTACCCGGTAGAGGAATAAGCCTGTAATCTTCTGATACTCATCCCAGGTGAGCGTGCCGATCTTTTCACCTATCTTGTCGAAGGCTTCCGATCTTGACACTTCGACAACCTGCTGTTTGGTCCCCTTGTTGAGGAACTGACGGTAATCTCTTTTAATGGCTGTCCAGGTGAGAAAGAAAAAAAGCAGGGCTGCCACGGCCAGGATGCCATAAAATACCTGTTTGAAATTGACCTTTCTTACAAAGCTCAATGCAACTATGATCGTATAGAAAATAACCTCTTTAAAAGAGGAAAAAAAAGAATATAGGGCGGTTATAAATTCAAATACGATGATCAACAGTAAGATCAGGCGATTCTTTTTATTGATCCAGGCGACGTAGGCGTACACCATGAAAAAGACCCATTTAACGGACGCAAAGGTCATGAGGATCTGCGTCAGTCCTCCGGCATCGCCGAATGCCAGGCCGGCGCCGCTGAGAAAAAAGGTGGAAAAAAGGTATAGAATAAGGATCTTCCGCTCATCGATCCGTTTCGCTTGAAGGAACAGTTGCTCTTTCGATGGCAAGGGCAGGCTTTTCAACCCCAGATGCAAGGTTAAGGCCATTACTATCAGGCCCAGGCAACTAAAAATAACCGCTATGCCTCCATGATTACTAATCCTGTTAATATCATATCCCCCGGCATTCATCCAGGGGACATAAGCAAACACTTGCGCCCATTGCACCAGCATGGAAAAAAGCAGGATACCCGGACTCGCGTTCCGCCATAGCAATCCTATCAGTATGATAAAGGTGACCAGGCAGCAAAACATATAGGCCGGGTTTGCCGCAAATAGTACCCCGACACAGCTGATGAGGACCAGCCCTATGGCGGAGGGAGAAATATTTATTTTATTGGAAGCGGCTATGGCCATTAAGGTACCTTCTTTTTTACATCAAAATATATTCTCCAGCGCATCGATGATCCTTCTGAAAGAAAATTCCTGGATGATCTTCCTTGAATTCCGGCTCATTCCCGGAAGATCGTCGCGGTTCTCCAATGACCGGGAAATGAATTTTACACATTCCTGCAGGTTATTGCCGGTGAGAACAAAGCCATTTTCATTTTCCCTGACCAGGTCAACGGCGCATCCTGCCTTGTCGGAAACAAGTACCGGTCTTCCACAGGCCATGGCTTCGTTGACAGCCAGCCCCCAGGTCTCCCCAGGGCCGGAAGACGGGAGTACAAAGATATGTCCCAATCGGTATACCACCGGCATTTGCTGTTGATTCTGGAAGTCCAGGAAGAGGATCCGTTCATCGTCTTTTGCGGCCTTCTTCAGTTCGTCCTCCAAAATCCCGTTTCCGACCATCAAAATCCTCAGCTTCGGGTTGTCAATATTCCTGGCCAGTTCCAATAAAAAAGCAGGGTTCTTTTTTGGCTCCAGCTTGCCGGCAAAAAGCAGGACCCATTCATCTTCCCCGATGCCCAACCGGCTTCTCCAATCTTTTGCCTGCTGTGAGTAAATCTCATCCGGCTCTGCAAAGCGATCGTTATCGACGGCATGAGGTGCGAAGACAAGCTGATCTTCCTTTAATCCATGGGCCAAAAAATAATCTTTATTATTGGAGCCCACATACAGGGCAAGATCGATATGTCTGTATACCCATTTCAGGAAGGTCCTGCGCATTAATTTCTTAATTCCCGGCTGTTCATCCAAAAGGGTGGAATCACCGCGGAACAAGACCGGGATTTTCCCATGAAAATGCCGGATGCATTGAAGATGACTATGAAAGCTCCAGCCGAAGACCAGAATGGCATCCGGTTTGCAGTCCTGGATCTCTCTAATCAAACCTGGGTTTATAATTCCTTTAAAGTGATGGGTGCCGGGATCCGCAGCCGTATTCTTTACAAACCTGCATTCATATCCATCGAGCAAAGGGATATCCCATTCAATTCTTCTCCCAAAATCGGGGTCATATTTAGCCCCCTCTGCGGATTGCCCCCAGGTATAAAATACAATCGGGTGGATTCGGGCGCTTTCGGCAAGCATTCTGAACCAGGGCGCATTGTATTGGATAGGGTGCGAAGAAATTATGGCAAGTCTCATGGTTTAGTCTCTGCGGTCAGTCTATCATTATTATGATCGGACGTATTGAACCTGATTATTATCGAACATATTGAACCTGGAAGATGCGAAATTTCCGTTCCACAAAAAATTCCTCCAAATGAACGCATAGGTAGGCTAACACCGCCATTGTCAAAACAATGACCGGGACGGAGATATTCTCGAATGACTTCAAGACCAGGATGACCGGATAGTGCAGCAGGTAAAAGGCATAACTTCCCTTTCCCAAATAAAAGAACAAAAAATTAGCCGTCTTTTCAGTCCGGGCCAGGAACCGGCGGGAAAAATTTCTCCGTATCGCCATCAGGATGTAAAAAACCGTCAGCATGGTGACCCCCTCGAACAACTGGACTAAACTATCCGATCGCCGAAAAGTCATCAATCCCCCCAGTAACAGGCAAAACAGGACCATAACCATGAAATTGGCATCGAACCGGATAGCGTTTTCCAGGTAAAGATCGGCAAGAAAGAAGCCGCAGTACCATAGGAAAAAGAATTTGGCATAGGCGATATAAGGGAAGAAGAAATAATTATTAATAAAAAGGCAAGCCAGGGAAAAGACAAAGGCTATACCCAGGATCCCTCTTTGCTGAACGGGGCTGAATTTTTCACTTTTAAAAAGTTTGACCAAAGTGAAAATAAACAGCGGAAAGAAAAGGTAATAAAACATCTCAAAGGAAAGGGACCACAGGGGACCATTCTCTCCATAGGGAGAAAACCAATATCCCCGGTAGGAGACCGGCGCCTGCAGAAAAAATAAATTGCCGATCAGGTTTCGGATACTATAATCCGGTTTAAACGTCTGATGAATGATCAGCCCGGCTATAAAGGTAACGAGGAGGGCCAGGAAATAAAGAGGCAGTATCCTCTTGAATCTCCGGTACAGGTATTCATTTAATGACTCTTTTCGGACAGGCAGCCCTTTTCTCAGGCTCAGCCTTATGCTGAAACCGGATAAGATAAAGAAGAAAAGCACGGCTTCTCCATTAAGTTGGGAAATGAAATTCAGCACCCCATGTATCGCCATGCTGTTCTCCTGCGGATATAAATAGCCAAAACGGGTATACAGATGATGGAATACTACGATCAATGCAGCAAGGCCCCTGCAGCTATCCAGGATTTTAATGCGTTTCATTGGATTTCTTTGTTACCACCTGATCCAGGAATTGGGCAAGTTGTTTTGTCACATTTTTGGCGGAGTAGGTATTAAACTCCGTCATATCAACGCCTGATACATCGAAATTATTCTGAAAGGTTACATAATCCCTGAAGAAAGACACAAAAGACCGCCGGATCCGATCAATTTCCTTCTCGCCGTCGAAATCCAGGACGAGTCCCGCAGAGGATCTTCTTATTACCTTTACGGCGGTGCTCTCTCTATGGAGTACTGCGGCAACCGGTTTCCCGGACAATACGGCCTGGTATACCTTTGAGGGAGTATAATGGGGTTCAGTGCTGCCCAGGACAAAAACACCATCGGCGGCGTCCAGGTGTACCAAAACGTCCAGGTAAGGTATTCTCGCAGGATATTCGAATACAGTGGTCTGCCATAATCCATATTTTTCAGCCAGGGGCCTGATATTATAACCTTCGGGGTCATTCGGGGTTTTGCCGGTCCCAATGAAATGGAATTCGACGTCACGGAAGGGGTCTGGCTCCTGTTTCATCGATTGAAAAATGGCCTCCAGGGGAGCGTAGGCCTTGGGCAACATCGCTCCCGCATACACCAGCTGCAGCTTGCCTGCCCTGGAAGGGAAAAGGTAGGGTTGAAGATCTGTTTCCCTGACCGATCTATGATCGGCTGCTTCGCCTCCATAGGGCATCGCGGCGAATATACAATCTTTTAATGCCCGTGCATTCCTTTCCCTTACTCCATTATAATAACCTTCAGCGACGCCGGTAATTAAGGAAGCTTTTTTTACGGCGATAGGTTCCAGCAGCCGCGCCAGCCGGGTGCTCCACCAATGTCGTGAAAAACGCACATCGCTGCCGGGAAAGCGGTGTACCCACGGATCGATATAATCGATACCATACTTGATACCGGTCGTTGCATGCAGCCATCTTCCCAGCAAGGCCGTATAAAAGGAAGGGATCGGGATATAAAGGAAATCGATTCCCTGTTGTTTAATCAGCGTCCGCGCTTTGCGATAAAGTTGAAAAAAGGCTCTCAGGCCGATGTCTCCTACCAGGCGGATTTTTTTCACCTGGAAAGCCCGGGCCTTTTCAATCCTCAATGCCGGAGGCAGGAGCCTGACCAGGTTCCAGTCCAACTGCTCTTCATAGTATTGCTCATCCACCGTCAGAATAATGGGCTCCCAGCCGAAAGCCGGAAGATGCTGCGCAAATAATCTTGAACGATGCACTGCCGCCAGATTGGAGGGAGGGAAATGAGGGGAAATAATAAGAATCCGCTGTTTCATTCAACCGAATTAGAGGTCCATTATTTGTGGATAAAGAAGATCCATTATCTGTTCAAAACCGGGAGAGGAGGAAAGGATCTTTTTTACTTCCTGCTGATCTCTTTCGATATTCCCGATATTTCCGGCATTTGCCAGGATCAATTGTGCCATATGCTGAGCATCTTTGGCCAGCGGCAGTTCCCCTTCCTTCCATTGGTAGCCTCTGTTGCCCGGAATGGTGGTGATAACGGGCAGGCCCCAGCTTAACGCTTTTGCCAATTTTGTACTGACCCCCCGGGAGTAATAAAAGACAAGGTTCAGAAAATAGGACCAGGATGCGGCTTCCTCTCTTAATTCCCTGTCTTCCAGGTAACCCAGGTAAGTGACAAAGGGATATTCCCGGGCAATCGATTCTCCGATGCTTTCCGGCCCGCCTACCAGCCTTAGTTCTATTGGTTGCTCCTGTCTTTTCAATGCTTCACAGATGTCCAGAACACCTGTTTGATTCGGAGTATGGCTTATATCCCCCAGAAAACCGACGCGATTAAGCACTGGTTTTAAGTCCAGGAAATCCTTCTTGATCACGCGCGGCACCATATAGGTCCTTTTTGCGCCCAGCCATTTCTCGATGTCCTCTTCAACGGGTGAGACCGTCCATACCATATCGATATCCTTTATACGGTAAAAGGCCTCGATTTTCAGGAGGCGACCCAGGGTATAGGCGGAAAAAAGTTTCTTGCTATATCCGGTACTTTCCTTAAATCGGACAACCTGGTGTAAAAAGTCGCCGGTTTCATTACCGTGGGAGCATACGATAACTTTTACATCTACGTCAGGCAATTGTTTTATCAAGGCAGAGAACCGGATCGTATTGGAAAGATTCAGGAAAACGAACCGGATATTGTTCTGTTTTATCTTCCGGTGCAAGGCCTCCCTGAATTCAGCGGGATCATAATCGTCATAATGATTTAGTCCGAGCCTGACCTTGGCCCTGTAGGATAATGATCTGCGGGTTTTCACAGGGAATCCGACCACTTCAAATCTCTGGCTCAGCAGCTCGATGAACTCCAACGTACAATTCCGGACGCCTCCTTCCCTGTTCTTCGTGTCCAGAAAGAGTTCATTCGAAATGAATAATACCTTCTCCATGTTAACTTTTACTTTTTTCTTGTAGCCTGGGAAGCGGAGTTAAGATAAGAGCCCAAGGTAACGGCTGGCGATGACATCGACGTCAAACCGTTCCTGTGCCCGGCGTCTGCAAGCGCTTCTGTCAATCCTGGTTATTTCAGACATGGCGTCGGGAAATTCCTTTTTATCATTCACGATCACTCCGGTGATATTTTCTTCTATTACTTCGGGGACCGAACCTTTCCCCATTCCGATCACCGGAGTTCCGCAGGCCATGGCCTCCACCATGACCATACCGAATGGCTCATTCCATTCGATAGGGAACAGCAATGCCTTTGACTGGCCCAGGTATAAGTTCTTTTGTTCATCATTTACCTGTCCTACGTAGCGTATTTGCCGGCCGTCGATCCGGGGTTTTATTTCCTGCTCGAAGTAGGCTTTCTCTTCCGGCAACGGTGAGACATTTCCTGCAATGATCAGATCGTTTCCCGTGGCTTTTGCCATTTCGATCGCCGTGTGACAGCCTTTGATCCTTTCGATACGGCTCAAAAAGATAAAGGGTGCGTCCTCAGGCACCTGGTCGTTAAGTTTGTATTTATCGAATTCTATCGCATTGTAGACGGTCTCCCAACGGCCGGGCAGCGCATTTCTCGTTATCAGGTCTGTACTGCACCCGGTAAATACGATATTTTTATTGCGCATACGGGTAATCCTGTCAATGTTCTTTTTACTTATTTCCCTTCCGTAAGTCATTATCTTCTTTACAGGATGGTTCAGGATGGGCAGCAGATAAGCAAGGCGTCCAAAATTATGTACCAGGTCGAAGTCATTCCTGTGCTTCCACAGGAAGTACCCTGCATAAGGTATCGCGCGGGCGGCGTCCAGCTTTCGGGGGGGGAACCCTTCCCTGCCGTAACCATGTATGATGCAGCCTTCTATTTCGGATCCGCGGGTGACCAATAAATGCACTTCGTGTCCCTGCTTCCGGTATTCCTTTGCAAACATAGCGACCAGTCGTTCGTGGCCGCCATATCCCTTAGGAGGAACCAAAATACCCGGATCCATGACCAACAATATTTTCATATGCTATAGACTAAAATTAGTTTAAGGATCAAAAAACTGTATTTTCTCTCCCGGCACATTAACGTCGCTTACCGCAGGATTACTGGTTTTGGCAAAGGACCGACTCATATATTTCAAGCATAGCTTTGGCTACTTCTGAAAAAGAATCGGGCGGGGTGACGTTAGCAGCCAGGCCCTTTAATAAGGCAGGGTCATTTATCACTTTCGCCAGGACCTTTCTTAAGTCCAGGCTGTCGTTGAACTTAAAGAGCAGGCCATTCACCCCATCCTTCACCGGCTCGGCAATGCCGTATACATTCGACCCGATAACGGGGATGCCTGCTGCAAATGCTTCCTGGATCACGATCGGGGACATTTCCGAGAAGGTCGAAGGCAGGCATAGCGCATGGTAGGAGGCAAGGGTCGGTATGACTTTATCCTGTTCGATGACCCCTTTCCAGCTTACGGAAGGCAATTCCTTTGACAGCTCCCTGCATTTCCGGTAATAGTCTTCATCCACTACCTGCCCATAGATGTCCAGGGTAATCCGTTCAGGGGCCAGACCGGCCATTGCTTCGAGCAGGAGATGTACGCCTTTGAAGGGGTCGATCCTTCCAATAAAGATCAGCCTGACAATATCTCCTTCCGGCGGTCGCCGGTCGTCGCCGGAGCTTGCATTATAGGGAAGGCCCTGTCCGACAAAGGATATTTTATTATCAGGAATGCCATTCAGCTTCAATATTTCCTTATACCAGTGGGTCAGAACGATGATCCGGTCTACGGAAGCGGCAATCTTGTCAAGACGCCTCTTTAACTCGTCGATGAAAAAGGGGAATGCCAGGCTTGTGCCCAGCCTGTTATTCAACCTGGAAGTATTGATATTCAGTCCAAAAAGGGGGATAGACGCGGCATAGATCCCAGATGCCAGTATAGGATTATTCAGATGGTCGTTTAACCAGCATTTCGCACATCGCAAGGGGTTGATCAACCCGTTACAGAGCTCTTTGCCCATATACATCAGCCGGTCTGTCCGGCAGGTATAACCAGGCAGGTGCATGGTCATAAAGGTATGGATCTGCAAGGATCTGACTGCTTCGGAATGGTAAATCGTTATCCCGTTGCTCGCATTGAACTCATGAAAGTGGACCGCATCGGGGGCGAACTGTTTTACGAACTGCAGGAAGGAGGCAAGGCCTTCGGGAGGCCGTTGAGCAAGCAAAAACTCCCTGTTGACTACTGAGGGTTCGCCATATTGTATAACTTTCAATCCATCATATTCGTATTCGCGGGACCCGGATTCTCCAAACAGGGGAATAAGGATCCTGACTTCGTGACCACTCCGCTGCATTTCTTTTGCCAATGCCCACACATAAATCTCCGTTCCTGCCTTGCGTTGAGGAAGAAATTGGTTAAGGCAATAAATGATCTTCAAGTTAGGTGTTTTAAAGGGGTCTGATCTCGATATCCTGCCTGTTAATCACCAGGGAGTTAGACGGAATGGATTTATGTATGACACAGTCAGCGCCGATGACGACATTATCGCCGATAGTCACGTCCTTTAGTATAATTACATTAGAGGATATCCAGCAATTATTCCCGATAGTGATCTTTCCTTCGCTATATCCCTGTTCGGAGATCAGCTTAGAGGAGTCCCTAAAGCGGTGATTGGCATCATATATCCGGACATTTTCCCCAAACTGGTTGTCATTTCCGATAGTGATCTCCTTCAGGCAGTTGATCGAGCAATTGTTATTGAAAAAAACGTTGTCCCCGATTGCTATTTTACCGCCGTTACCGCACCTTATTATACAGTCGTCTCTCAGATTGAGGTTCCTGCCTGTGGTGAAGGTGGAGGCGGACGCATCGAAGACTACCGAGAAGCGCTTACCAAAGTGCGTGGAGCGGTCTATAAAACAACGCCCTGCATATAACGATCGAAGTTCGAGGAGCAGGTATCTTCTGTTCCATTCTCCCAGGGTTATCCGGGCCCGGCGTTTTATTTTAAAAAGGAGCTGCAACAAACAATCGCCGTATTTTATTCAGGGGCAAAAGGCTTAGTAAAACATCACCGGTACTGACCTTACCATTCTTTTTCAGATAGGAGGCCCTGGCAAATTTTCCCGAAATTATTTTTTTCCAGATATTACGTGAAAGCAGGTTCTTATTATTTCGGATGGCCTGTTTTCGCTGAGGAATTTCCAGGGGACAAAGAGCATCGTTAAGGGAATGGTCCGTGACCTGGTAGTTCAGTAAAATATATTCTTCAGAAGTATTCCCATGATTGAATTCCTGGCCCTCATGTTTGCGCCACCATATCAGGGATGGGGAGAACAGTACCAACGGGAATTCCCGGGCCAGCCTCATCCAGAGTTCCGTATCTCCTATAAAGCGCTTGCCGCTGAAGCCCCCGACGGCCTGAAATTTTTCCCGGTCGATTAGGGTCCCACCCGGACCGGCATAAAAGAAGCCGCCCTGAAAAAAATGCTGGTAATAAGAATCGGCGGGCTCATAAAGAATGGGGAAAGGGCCTGAATCCACTTGCACACCATAAAAGCTGAATCCGAAAGCGGCTTGGGGAAATTGCTGCATCGCCCTTGCCATTACATCCAGCGAATGGGGATAGATGAAATCATCGGAATCAAGATACTTAATATACCTGCCTTTTGCATAGGAGGCAGCTTTGTTCCTATTATTATAATCCCCCAGGTTCTTTTCATTGATATACACGCTGATCCTTGAATCTTTTGCTTTGTACGACTCGGCTATCTGCGTGGTCTGGTCGGTGGACCTGTCATCTACGATGATCAGTTCGAAATCAGTGAGGGTAGAAGCCAGGACGCTTTCAATGGCTTGAGCTATATATTTTTCCCTGTTATAAGCAGTCATCAAGACGCTGACAAGAGGCCGCTTCGTCATTTTAGAATATTTAAACTTCTGATCATTTTGGTAAAAAAGTTAGGTATCCAACGCTGATCCAGGCGTGATCCATACACTCTTTGGGGAACCTTTGAGGCACTGAATTTTCGGGATCTCAAAATTGCTTCCTCGATGCCGGATGTGTTTTTATACGGGTCGAATAGCTCGTTGGCATTTTTCAAGGCATTCGCAGCCATTGAGATCATTAATTCCCTGTCAGCATATAATTGTGCTATTTTTCGGGCATACCCATGGGAATCGTCCGGCTTGAGATAATAACCATTGAGCCCATCGACGACCAATTCGTCTGTTGCGCCTCCCCAGTCGGAAATAAGGGGAATGCAACCGGCTTTCATAGCCTCAACGACCGTTACCGGGAGGCCTTCGTTAAAGGAAGGCAATATGAATAAGTGATGAGCGGCCAGCAATTCCAGCAGCCTTTCATTGGGTAGTCCCCTGAAATAGGTATAGTTTTCCTGTTGGCCCCAGGCCTGCCGGAACTCCTCGTCCGTTTTTCCCGTTCCAACCACCGTCCAATGCACCCTTATTCCTTTTTCGGCGAGTAAATTATTTATAGCCGGCAACAATCGGAAATTCTTGCTTTCATCATTTATATCCCTGACGATATAAATTATATTAACCCCGTTTACCGGATATTCATTGGCCTTCACGAAAGGGACCGGAAAATATTTATGAACAATGGACCCGGCCCTTTCAGGTTCGAGCTTTTTCAGCTTCTCCGAAATGGTTCTGCTCACGGCTATTTGCATATCGATACAGGACCTATGTTTTTCAGCCAATTGGTAATAATACGGATAGTCCCCATGCAAAAACTGGACAACCGGGTTATTCAGGCCCAAGCTGCTTGCCATCCCCAGTTCCAGCCAATCGTGCGCCACGATGATCGCTTTATCATCAGGCAGCAACCGGGCCAATCGCCGGCAAGTGTAATAAAAATTCCAGTTAGGAGAATAGTAAAACACCCTTTCGGAAGATGCTCCATCCAGCCGGTTAACCGGGTAGCCTGATGGATGGGAGTCTTTATTAATCGTATAGATCACATGGTTCTCAATATCCGCATCGGAAGAAAAACGAAGAAGATTCCGAATAACGGAAAGGACTCCTCCGCCCCCGCCATTATGAAAATGATATATTCTTATTTTTTCCATCCGCCAACACTTCTGTAAAAAGTATCAAATTCATTCCCCACCGGACCGGCATCATAAACTTCCAGCACTCGTTGCCGGGCTTTGACTCCCAGATCATGTCTGGCAGAGGGGTTCTCGATCAAATAGCTTACAGCCTCTTTAATTTCAGCGCTGCTTTCAGGGTCTGTCAGCAACCCGCAATGGCCTCCCTGCAGCAAGTCCACCATGCCACCGCTCTTACTGCCTACAATTGCCTTGCCCGCGGCCATGGCCTCTGCACAAGTATAGGAAAAACTCTCGAATAAACTGGGCAACAGTACGATCTCACAATCGGCAATTTTTGACGGCAACTGATCGTAAGGCAGCCCATCAATAAACTCAACCCTGTCCAGTACTTCGTGCATTTGTCTCTTCATCCATTCCCGCATAGTGACTCCGGGGTAGGGTCCTGCAGCATTGTCTCCGATAATTCTGAATTGCCAGTCAGGATATTTTCTCAGCACCATTTCCATGGCTTTCGTGGCATTTACCATGCCTTTAAGGACATTCAATCTTCCAAAAAAAAGCACTCTTTTGGGTGAAAGACTCTCCCCGATCGGAATTTCCAGCAATTTTTGAGAAGGGGAAAAAAGATTGGGGATTACAACGATATTTTCAGCGGGTATATTCCAATGCCTTATTGTCCATTCCTTCATGGCTTCTGAAGGCGCCGTGATATGATCTGCCAGTTTTGTAAAATGATAATCCGGGTCTGCTTCTCTATTATAAGGACGCCAATATCCTAAATCCCATTTGAGCCTTCTCAACGCACCTATCAAATACCTGAGCTTACTTTTTAAAGGGATATACCTTTTTTTTAATGATTCAACTAAAGAATTAGGAGCATGTATCCTCACCACCATTGGAATACAGGGAAATTTCTTTTTGACTTCCCAGGCGTTACCATGGATTTCGGCACTTTCCAGTAAGTCAAACGGCTGCACATTATATTCATCCGTAAAGACGCTGATTACACGTGACCGAAAGTCAATAATATCGGTACATAGAACACGGTGAACCAAAAACAAACCTGTCTTTTCGTTTGTTGTCCGGTCATGATTACCAGCAAAAACGTGAACGTCATGGCCCAACCGGGCCATGCAGGTCGCCATCTGAGCAACATAAGTTCCGATCCCTCCCTTGCCCGTATCGGGGGGATACTCATATGATATAAATGCAATTCGCATTTGCGTCCAACATTTAATTCGGTTTAAAAAGGCCCATGGCCTTCAGGTTGTTAACCACCTGAACCGAAGCGTTTCGAAGTTTTTTGCGTTCCCTGATAAGGGTTATTTGCCTTGTCACTCTCTGAACGACATTGGCGCATTGTGCATTTTTAAACCCTTCCGGATATACCAAATACGGAAAAAATCTTATCATTACCTTTCCCAAAAGTAAATATTGACCTAAAGGATTTAGTTCAATCGATTCCCCGTTCTTGTGATAGACCCTGTTATATAACTCAAGGTAAGCATTCGCCTTGCCAAAAGACCTTCTTAATCGCAGGTAATATTTCCAATTCATGCGGTCCTTTGTCATAAAATGCTGAAACACCAAAGACGTATCGAGGAATATTTTATTCCCTGTCAGGCAAATCAACAGGCATAACTCGGAATCTCCTCCGGAAGAAAGGCCTTTGCCATTTCTGTCTGACAATACAAATGCAAAATTCCTTCCCGTAATATTTTCAAGCACTGATTTTCTAATTGCCATTCCTGCTCCATATACCAAATCAACATAGCCGGTTTGCCGGCCTTCCGTACCCAGGGCGTAACCGAATCCTTCTAATTCATAGAACCAAGCCGGTGGCGGCTTTTCAAAAACAGGCTCGCCAACCCCGCCGATCATGGCTATTTCGGCCTTCGTCCTGAATAAACTATAAACTTTACTCAGGTAATCCTTACAAAGCCAATTATCATCATCACAAAAAATCAGGTATTCATATTGCGCAGACATAATACCCATTGCCCTTGCATAGCTTAAACCTGGAATAGGCTGGTCAAATATCCGCAGGGGAAATGGTTCATCCAAAGAAGCCCATGTCTGCCTTACCACGGAAGCCGTATCATCGGTAGAGTTATTGTTAATTAAGACAATCTCAAAGGGTATACCGGGCAATACTATTTGCTCTGACAGGCTTTTCAGGGTGGCAGGCAATTTGTCTGCTCCGTTATAACTACATATGATGACAGAAACGCCATTCATGATGCAAAATATTCCGCATTCAATCCTATGGTATATTCGAAGGAATCGAATAACATGAAGTTATTCGATCTCAATATTTTGTAAATCCTTTCTCTTGAATTAAACTCATCATGAATTTCCAAAACCAGGCATTTGACTTTTTTCAAAAAAAGCAGGTCTCTGTCATCTCTGAATATTTCACTTTCCGCTCCTTCGATATCGATCTTAAATAGATCGACAACATCCATTTTATGTTCTTTCATCAGGGAAGATACCGTTATGGCATCAACAGCGTCGGTAGCTTCTTCCTTATTATCGCTTACACTGATAGCCCACTCTTTTCCATCCCGGAATGAATTATTCAGATACACTTTACCATCCGTAAACCACAATGCTTTGTTAACCAATCGAATATTTTCAGGCTGCTGGAGTGTCTGAATATTCCTTTTGAGGATCTGAAAGTTACCCGGGTCCGGTTCAATGGAAAGGATTACAGATTCAGGAAACAATGCCTTCAATTGCAGCGTGAACAGACCGATATTGGCGCCGGCATCAATGACAGAATTAATCCTTATGCCGTTGATTTGAAGCATCTTAAAAAGCGTCTGATATTCACCCCTGATAAAAACCTGCTCAAAAACGTCCTTATCGCTCGAATCCTTCCTCAGGTAGATGGAACGGCTCTTTTGATTCAGTATATAGAAGTCCGAACTGCTCTTAAAATCAAATCCAAGGTGCTCCGCGCCTGTAATAAATAACTGAAAGTTTAATAAGCGGACATACCTTTCCGGTTTGTGACGAATCACGCGTTCCACCAATTTACCTAATACAAAAGAAACTCTTTCCCAGAAAGAAATAACAGATACAAATTCCTTCGCTTTCATTTAAAATGCAGCTTTTTAACTGTCTTATTAATGAGTTTCTTAATCGAATAGCCTTTTTCAAAACTCTGTTCATTCACTATGGTGATCCTTCTTTTCTTTTCGCCAGACCTAAATTCCTTGTCTAAGATCTTTATCAACTTGTTAAAAATATGATAGTCCTCAAGATATTTCCTCTTTTCATTAATCAAGAGAGGTAATTTTTTTTCATACCAATTCTCTCCGATCATTTGCTCTATCTTATCAACCGAGGTTTTTAAATCATAAGGATCTATCAACAAAAGTGAGTTGGGATCAAAGTAGGTGTCTATATCCGGGCATCCATAATAAACGGGCATAGCGTCTGCCAGGTAGCAATCGGTAATTTTTTCTGTAAAATAACCGGGTATCACGGAATTCTCGATTGCCACGGAATACTTATACTCTGCAAGAGCGTTAAACTTATCCTGGATGGGGTTGAATCCCCGGCCAAACACATCGATCTTATCTTTGAAGTGTCCTATTAACTTGTTGACAAATGCAAATCGCAGCTTATGACCCGGTAACCATGTCTGATCGGAGCAAACTACCGAGAGGTTTTTGGATTTAGGGATTTGCTCATTGGAATATAGCCAATCATAGGTCTTGTCGATCATCCAGGTGTTTAATTCGTGGGTATGAATCACCAATTTGTGTTCTATATCCTTACGACAGGTTATCACGGCAGCAAATTGATTCAGAAAGCTCTTGTTAAAAAGCCTTTGTTCATGTGCTTCGTCAGTCAGATAGATCACATTTCCGGGATTGCATACGGCTTTCTCCTTTACGCCTTTGATTCCACCCCAGACAATCCAGAAATCACAGTGTTCCGAATCCTCATCGAAGATAAACTCATAGCCGCTGTCATTTATATTACCAATCCGGGTTCTAAAATCGATATGACTCCAGGGCGTCGAGACTTTTATCGTTTTCATTCCATTACAAGTCTTAGGCTCTTTTGATTCCAATTCTCTTCAGCCAGCCGAAATCCGCTTTGTTAAGATAAAGTTCATCAGCATCCAGGTCTTTGATAAATTCAAATCCTTTCGTTGAGAGAAACTTCCTGAATTCCGGTGTTTTATAGTTATTTTCCACTGTTATGGCCTTGATATGAAAAAAGTCGAAATCTATCGATTTTAAAATTTCCAGCTCGCCGCCTTCAGTATCCAAACTGATGAAATCAATTTCCTGGATCGAATGCTTTTTCAATATCTGGTTTATGTTATAACATTGGACCTCGATTTCCTTCACTTCGCCGCCATGTTCCTGGATCGTCTGATAAAGCCTTTGTAAGTGCCTTTCATCATAGCTTGACTTCAAACCACTCAGCATTTCGCCATATCCTTTGACAGATAAAAAAAAGTCTTTTCTTTCAGGATCCGATATGCAGGCATTTATGTTGATTGACTGTCTGCTTTTCTGAAGCTTATCAAATGCTTCATTTAAAGGCTCAAAACAAACGCCCTTCCATCCGAGCTCTTTCTCGAAAAAAAATGAATTACTTAAAGTAACACCGTCATTTGCCCCGATATCTACGAACACCCCACTTTTTTTTCCTTTAAAAACTTTTTCATTCAGGAATTGATCCTGTCCGCATTGGCTGAAGTATTTACTCATATTTCCGAAATTTTTCCATTGAAATCAGGATTAATAATACCCAATACAGAGGTTGGATATTTAAGAATGTTTGGATTAAGTTCTGATTGAACCCTTATTCGTAATAGATCAAGGAAATTCTCTGAACACAATTTTGAGTGAACCCAAACCCCTATCTTATAAATGCCATCCACCAGGGGTAAGGATCCGATTTCAATTTTAATTCCGATATCCTGTGATCTTCCGCTTATCTCCGTAATATCAAGCTTTCTTAAATCGATGATGCCCACCCTGGTATCGAACTCATTGTATATCAAAATAGCGCAGCCATCGATACTATTTGCCGAACTTGACTTAAGGTTCAGGGTAACCGATACTTTTTGATCAGGCAGATATTCGTCCCGGTCAAATGAAAAGTGTTCTAATGTTACCTCATTATTTAATACGATATTGTCCCGGGACGAGACCGTCTTGTCAGAGTCAGCAACCTGTCTCGCGTACAGGTCACAGCATGAGTTTACGTCCCCGATATATTGCAAGCCGCCATTTTGCAGGAAAATCCCATTGTTGCACAAGCTCTTTATGGCGTCCATATTATGGCTCACAAAGAGTACCGTTCGCCCATCCTGTTTACTGACATTATTCATTTTACCGAGGCACTTTTTTTGAAACTCACTGTCTCCGACGGCCAGTACTTCATCAACGATCAGGATCTCTGATTCAAGATGTGCCGCCACGGCAAAAGCCAGGCGCACATACATTCCCGAAGAATATCGTTTCACAGGCGTATCAACATAACGCTCTACGCCGCTGAAGTCTATAATTTCGTCCAGTTTTCTGTCGATTTCTTTTTTGCGCATGCCCAGGATGGCGCCATTGAGATAGATGTTCTCCTTTCCGGTGAGTTCCGGGTGAAAACCGGTTCCGACTTCCAGTAAACAGGCGATCCGTCCCTTTACTTTAACGGCCCCTAAGGTCGGCCCCGTTACCCTGCTCAGGATTTTCAATAAAGTACTTTTTCCGGCGCCGTTGCGGCCGATAATCCCCACCGCATCACCGCGTTGTATTTCGAAGTCAATATCTTTTAAGCTCCATACTATATCGCTTTTACCAATGATAGTACGATCGTTCATTTCACCGATCTTTAAAAATGGATCCTCTTTGCCGCGCATCTTTGCAAACCAGCGTTCGATATCACGCGAAATAGTTCCGGTTCCCAGTTGTCCCAGTTGATATGCTTTGGATACTTTCTCTGCCTTTATTGCAACTACCATCTATTCAAATATTTAGAAACCGCAATGGTCAAACTGTGTCAATGAAATTGCGTTCGACTTTATTAAAAGTAACAATACCCAAAAGAAGGATCAGCAGGGTTACTATACTGCTGATGCCAAGTGACATCCATGTAAAGGAGCCCTTCCCGAGAAACCCATAACGGAATGTTTCAATGAGGGGTGTAAGCGGGTTTAACGCTATTATCCATTTGTATTTCAGAGGAGCGGTAGACAACGGATATACCACAGTAGTTGAATACATTGCTAATTGAATGCCAAATGTCAGGAGAAAATAGAGATCCCTGTATTTCGTTGTCAGCGCTGAAATGATCATACCGGCTCCTAAGCCAAGCAAAGCCATCAATAATACCACTATAGGGAAAAGCAGCACATACGCATTTATATTTAAATAGGTACCTTTTATTGCATAAAAACCCAACACGAGAAAAAACAAAAGCAGCTGTACGGCGAACCGAACCAGGTTGGAGAAGACAATGCTTAACGGCATGATCAACCTGGGAAAATATACCTTGCCAAATACATTGGAGTTGTCTTTGAAGACGGAAGCGGTTTTGGTAAAGCATTCTGAAAAGTAATTCCAACAGGTAATGCCGGCCAGGTAAAACAAAGGCCCCGGAATATGATCCGTTGAAATTCCTGCCAGCTTGCCGAATATGAAGGTATAGGTGACCGTCATGAATATCGGCTGGATAAAGAACCACAGAGGCCCTAAAACAGTTTGTTTATAGAATGAAACGAAATCTCTTCTTACCAATAACCAGAGAAGATCGCGGTAATGCCAAACCTCTTTTAATTTCAAGTCAAAAAGATGCCCTCGGGGCTCTATCACCAAATCCCAGTCTTCGCTACTGTTTTTATTCTCTAACCCGTTAGTAATATCAATCATCAACCATTATTTAGAAGTCCTGTTAAACCATTTTTTTACGGTTTGGAACAAACCCTTTTTCTGCCTTTTTTCATCTGCAAAATAACCTGAATCGGCCCCATAGCCATATCCCCCATAATATCCATATCCCCCTCCATAGTACCCGCCGTAATATCCCCCTTCCGCTTTTACATCATTGAGCATGATGCATAGGCCGGGTAGTTTTTTTGAAGTGTATAAGTCCTCGACAAGCCCAATCTGCCTGGTGAAAGTATGCCCTTGGCGAACAATATACAAACTGCAATCGGCATAATGGCTCAGGCTGATCGCATCGCTAACCAAACCAACCGGGGCGGTATCCATGATCACTACCTCGAAATTCTTTTTGACTTCTGCCATCAGCTCGTCCAGCCGTGGGTCAAGCAACAGTTCGGAAGGATTGGGAGGAATAGGGCCACAGGGAATGACATATAGCCCATCGACTCCTTCCACTTTCACCAAAAGGTCCGCGAAAGTGGCTTTACCGATGATGTAGTTGCTAATACCCATTTTTCGCTTCAGGTCAAGGCCCGAGACAATCTTAGGCTTTCTGATATCGAATTCCATGATCACCGTTCTTTTCCCCGTTAACGCCATTACGGCGCCGATATTGGTGCTGATAAAAGATTTCCCTTCCCCGCTGAAGGAGGAGGTGACCAGGATAACGGGATTCTCCTTGCTTTTGATAAAATACTGAAGATTGGAACGGACGATGCGGAATTGTTCCGAGATCAGGCGCCTGCTATTCTTGGTTACTACCAGCGACTGATCATCTTTTGAATGACCGATGTCGCCCAAAATAGGCGTACTCGTATGTTTTTCAATATCTGCGCGGCCGGTGACCTTATCACGCAATACCTTGCGTAAGGCGGTTATTGCCACAGGTATCAGGATGCCGATAAACACGAAGAATACATAAGTACGCTTTTTATCCGGGCTGACGGGAAGGGAACTTCCTATGGCGGGCTCTATCACCCTGGAGTTGGAAATAGCGGAAGCCGAGGAAATGGAAGTCTCGACCTTTTTCTGCAGAAGCAGAGAATACAGGTCTTCCCGGATCTTCTGCTGCCGTTCGATATTCAGCAATTGCATGGATTTTCCCGGCAGGCTGGTAATACGGCCTTGTAAGTCCTGGTTTGCCTTATCCAAATGGCTTAGTGCGATAGTATATGCCTGCCTGACATTGATCAATGCCTGGTAGATGTCCCTCCGAAGTTTATCCAGCGAATTATTCATCGACAGGATCAGCTGGTTATTCTCGGATGTCGTCCGGAGATTGTTGAACCGCTCAAGCTGTAAACGATTGTATTCCGTCACCAATAGCGCCAGGGCGGGCTCCTCGATCCCGAGATTGGTAGGCACCAGCTCGTAAATGTTCTTCTTATCCCCAATATAATCCAGCAGCCAGCCGATAACACTAAGCTTAACCTCCTGTTCCACTTTTGCCTTGTCGCTTTCCCCGACTTTATCCATGTAATTCTTCGACTGGCCTTCTATGTCGAAGGCCTGGTTGGCCACCATAAAATTGCGTAATACATCCTGAACTCTTCTTAGGGTATCGTTCAACTCATAGAGGCGATCATTGATAAACCTCAATGTATTGGTGGCCATCCGGTTCTTATCTTCCACGATGAGAGTGTCATATACCGCCATCAGCGTGTTAAGCACATCCATTCCCATCTGTTTGCTTTCCGAATCGAATGCCAATGACAGGATCGTGGATTGATCATTGAGCTGGGCAACTTTCAAAGATCCGATCAGCCCTTCAACGGCACCTGCCAGCGGTTGCCATATAAGCACAAACTCCTGGCTTCCTAAAGCATGAAAATCTATAGCCGGTTCCGTATCGATACGGAACCGGTTGCCTGCGCTCTCTATGATCTCACCGAAATCATGGGGAGTCTTCTCTTCATTAAGCAGGAATTTCCCGCTATTCACTATAACGATCTTACAGCTGAACCCCTGGGATGAGTCGGTCCTGCTGAGAAATTCCAGCCTGAAAGGCTTTTCAGGGTACATCAAACTGGATCGCACCTTTCCTTTGCCATAACAAAGATTTTGCAATTGCAGATCTTTTGCTACTCTACCAAGAACTGGCCGGGACTTCAGTATTTCTATCTCGTTGGACAGGTTGACATTACCCTGTGCCATGAATAATTGCTGGAATTTCTGATCCTTGTCTCCAATACTATTGTCCTGGTCGCTCTTGATGAGTAATGCAGATCTCACCTCGAAGATCGGGGTCGTATAACGGACCTTTAAATAGGCAGATATAAAAAAAATGATAGCCGAGGCCAGGACCCAGGGCAGAATGTAAATATATTTAAAAATGAACTCGCGTGGACTGACTTTCCACCGGCTTTCTATATTCGCATTAAACTCGGGCGAGGCAAACCTACTTTCATTTCCACTCATAGAATTGATGGAGTTATTTTCTAAATATGCTATAAATGATAGCGAATGTCGCTACGATACTGGTTGCGATAGAGACGTTACGAGTGGTAACCTGGTCGCTGGCTGCCACTTTTTTACGGTTGGCTTCAATGTAAACCACGTCCCCCTGCTGAAGAAAATAATACGGGGACTTCATGACCTCGGGTTTCGTCAGATCGAGTCGCTGAAATTCTCTTTTCCCGTTGTTTACCCGGATGATCAGCACGTTATCCCTTCTGCCATAAAATGTCATATCTCCGGCCATACCAAGCCCTTCAAACAGATTGACATGCTCTCCGGGAATACTGAAAACGCCCGGACGGGTAACCTCCCCCAGCATGGTGAAGTGATAATTGACGAACCGGATCGTATAGTAAGGGTTCCTTAGAGGGCCGCCATATTTTTCATCCAGCCTAAGGTCCAACGTATCCCTTAATTGTTGTTTTGTCAATCCTTCAACATGCAGGACCTTGAGGCCCTGGAGCTGAATATTCCCTTCCTGGTCCACCAGGTAACCGGGAGAGGATGGGGAGCCGGAGCCGGACCCGCCGGAAGAAATACTGGTCTCGGAAGTAGTGCCGGAGCCGGAGCCTTGCATCGTCGAGGACGAACTGCTCATGCCCACCAATGCCTGATTGTACAGGGCCGTGGCCAAAGGATTATCGCTATATACAATTACGCTGAGAATATCCCCCTTCTGGATAACAGGCTCAGGCAGCTTGTAGGCGCTAAGCGAGGCGGTGTCAAACGAACCCTGCACATAGGTTATTTGCCTTGTATTTCCACATGAGCACATTCCTGCCAGTAAGGCAGCGCCAAGCGCATATTTGAGACCCTTGAGACAAGATGAAAACAGATCCTGCATCGTTTAATTGAATTTGTTGTTTACCTACTTCTTTTGACCGAAATCGTATTCGATCTGTCTATGACAGCTACCAGGGAATACCCGATGCTCTCGATGATCACCTTAACCTTATTATTGAAGACTTTCACCACCTTGGCCTCTTTATCCATAAAGGCGCCTTGCCGTATCTTTATTCTGGAATCTGCCGTTAGGGGCAAAGGCTCCGCAAATACATCCGTGTACTCATTCAAAAAGCGGCGGACAATCTCGATATCACTATCTGCTACAATTGCCGGCTTGCCCAGCCAGTAGACAAAATTCACTACCCCATTGACCAATCGTACAAGCGGCAGGTCCTGCTCCTTCACTTTTACGAATACATAGGATTTAAACAAGGGCTCTTCCACCATTTTGTGCCGGTCACTCCATTTCTTAGTAGTCCTGTTGAGCGGACAATAAGCTTCCATTCCCTTTGCGGTCAGCAGGGCATATACTTTTTTTTCCCAGCGGGGCTTGGTATATACCGCATACCAATTTTCCTTCTTATAATACATAGCTTCGCCTCCTCAGTCACAGGAAAAAATTTGCAACTAATTCATTTTCAAACTATTATCTTATCACATCTTCAAAAAGGAAAAGGGTATAGTAGAGACATATTTATGCTCACTTATACCCTTTTCCAATATGTTATAATCAGCAAGTTTTGCAACTTATTCTTCACAGGAATAAAAAAATTTAAAGGCGAAAGATATTCAGGAACACAAAAACTATTTTCACCTGGATTTATTGTGTCTTTTGCGTTACAAATTACTATAAAAGAGCCATTTGCACGTGTTATAAGCAAATATAAGCGATTTTAATATCTAATAAATTTAATTGTCGATTGAAATACAAGCATTTAATATCAAAAGACGGATTAATCCCTTAATTGCGGGGGAGTACTTTTTCAGGGGTTCAGATGGCGAATGAACCGTGCGGGATTACCTGCATAGATACCGGGCTGCACAATATCTTTCGTTACGACGGCTCCGGCGCCGATCACCACATGATCACAGATGGCAACCGGCAGGATGGTGGCATTGGAACCTATAGACACATGGTTGCCGATCCTGGTCGGCCTCCACCCTTCAGGATCCCCTTGCGCCGGCCTGCCGGAAGAGAAAAGATCGTTGACAAACATAACGCCATGTCCGATGAAGCAGTGGTCCCCGATCTCAACCAGCTCGCAGATAAAGGAATGAGACTGGACTTTGCAATAATTTCCTATCCGGCTATTCCGTTGTATCTCTACAAAAGGGCCGACGAAGCAATGATCGCCTATTTGGCAACCATATAGATTGACGGGCTGGATAACGGTTGTTTGTTCTCCGAACAGGACGTCATCTGCAATACCGGATTGTATGAAACGGGCACTCATAGCTGCTTTACGGTAGAATAGATTTTATCGATGATCTCCACGGTTTTCAGGCCTTCGAAACCATTGGCGGCAATATGATCATTGCCTTGAAGGGCTTCGATGACATTCTGATATACTTTGTCATGGTTAGACATGGACCCCTGATATTGTCCATAGTTATTGGGAGGATTGCCGGGGGGGAGGTTTTCGATCTTATAATCCTGAATGTCCTGGTATTCCATCTCATTCGCTCCATTATAAAATTTCGTGCTAATCACACCTGTATCCTCAAACTCTATACTGTTATGGCCAAAATTGCCGATATAGCCCTGCACCTCTTGTATATCTCCGACGATCCAATAAAGAAGGTCGATAAAATGACTGAACTGGGTGAAAAGGGTACCTCCATCCATGTCTTTGGTTCCTTTCCAGGAGTCTTTGTAATAGGCTTCATTTCTATGCCAGAAGCAGTTAAGCTGCACACTGTAGATCTTACCCAATCGCCCTTCATCAATTAATTTCTTAAGGGCGGCTACCGGCGGATTGAACCGGTTCTGCTTTACGATGAACAGTTGTTTGCCAGCCTTTTCTGCCGTATCGATCATTTTACTGCAATCCTGAACGGTAAGAGCCATTGGTTTTTCGCATAGAACGTGAAAGCCGGCCTGTAACGCGCTGATGGTATGTTCAGCGTGTCGTTGAGCAATGCGACCGCAACCGATAATACTGAATTTCACCTTCATTCCATATAAAGCTTAAGGGAATCAAAGCTATTAAATTTATACTCAATATCTAAAACAACTTCATCTGCCCCCGATCTACCACAATTAACCAATTAATTTTTGCCGATTTGTAATTGCTGTTCTTATATTTGTCCAAATATCTTATTGAAACTATATGAAAGGATCTTCAGGCATGAATCTTATAAATTCTATCAGGAATTCACGTTTTCACTATTGGATATGCCGGCTTTTTGAAAAATTCGAAATGGAAGGTTTTACCTTATCCTATTCCCAATGCGGCGAAGATCTGATCCTCAAAACTATATTCGGAAAGGGCAAAAAGCAGGGCTTTTATGCAGACATCGGTTGCAATAACCCTATTCAGAAATCAAATACTTTTAAGCTATATCTGAAAGGCTGGAGCGGCATTTGTGCAGATGGAAATGCTGCGTTAATGGAAAAATTCAAAAAAATCAGAAAGCGGGATATCTGTCTGCATGAAATTGTTTCCGACAGCAAAAAAGAAATGGTCTTTTACCAGGACGACGTTAATCACGAATTATCGTCGGTAGACCCGGGACAGGGAAATGCGTTAAGGTCTGCAAATACGGCGGTGAAAGAAATAAGAACCCATTCCACGACATTAGAGAGCATATTTGATAAACATCTGGGCTCCAGGAAAATAGATCTTCTTTGTATCGATGTGGAGCAACATGATCTGGAAGTTTTAAAAGGCAATAATTTCGGGAAATACCGTCCGGAGATTATCTGTATCGAGTTTGACGGAAATATTGATTCTGTAAAGGGATCGGAGCTGGATTCATTTTTAACAACCGTCAACTACGAGCTTATAGCGTTTTCATCTCCCAATGCTTTTTATCGGCATAAGATCAGTTAGCAAACAGGCATGGTTTTCTTTTGTTATTTTTCTTCCCCTGCTATTTTCCCGATCACCCAATATAAGAGGCAGGCGACCATAAAGAGTATACACACGATCACTATAGAAAATTTCACCCTGGCCAGGTTATAAGCGATCGTCACGTTCAATTGGGAGATATTTCCCTGGAGGGTTTTGGACATAGCAATATTTTCTATGATATCGCAAATGGTAGCAATACCGATCAACCAGGAAAAACCTCGCCCCCCCTTGATCAGGATATCATTCCCCGTACAAGCGGAGATAAAGCGGCAGCCCAGGCCAATGGCAATCGTATATAAGGCTATAAAAAAATAAGCAAAATAGGTGCTTTTGACACCCTGTTCGTACTTACCCGAATTTTTCCAGTCCTGTATGATGGAATTAGCTTTGTTGACGGTCTTGGCGATCTCGAATTGTACGATCTCCCCGGAGCTAAGAGGATATAAATAGCTCCTTATCCAGATCATATAAGCAATTGTTAGCAGGGAGAATAACCAGAATAATCGTCGCATCCGGCTAAACCGGGTCGCCCATGAAGGAGGTTCCATATATATTGATGATTTTACTTTGCAACGTTAAGTTATAGAAAATCACCACTACTTTAAGGAAATTTTTTGCACGGGTGTTCCTATGGGCATCCAACAATAATAAACCGGCCTGGAAACGGGGATTCCAGGCCGGCATTCTTATGTTTGCCTTTCGGCCCTCCTGAAGCCTACCACCTGAATCCGCTGCCCGGAACCGGGCCCAAACTCCTTTTCTCCCTGTCCGGCTATTTCAGCAATCGTCATAGGACGGGAAACAGTGGTCTTAAACCCCATATACTCCGACAGGCGCTGCGCCTTATGCGCGGATAACCGGCCGAATTCATATTGGGCGATCAGTCTTCCTTTACGCATCAAGGCGGCGTCCACCATGGACAGGGGATGATTGAAGGTGCAGATGACCTGTATATGAAGAAAGTCCGCCAGCAATCCATCCGAGATATTCAACAGATCGGATACCGAGGAACCGGCGTCAATTTTCCGGTCTATAATGATATTTTCCGCATCTTCTATAACCAGCACGCTGTCGGGGTTATCGATCAGCAGATCCATAAATTCCGGGTCCATGATATTTTTGGCTACCGCAGGAGAAAGGAAAAGCACCTTCTTTTTAATAGCTCCCACCAGGTGCCGTAAATAGGTCGTCTTTCCTGCTCCGGGAAGACCATGTAGCAATATGATCCCCTTGTCGTTCTTTTTATTCAACCTTTTACGGATCGTGTTATCCACTTCCGCAAAATCATCCCCGTAATAGAGGCCCAGGTCAAGCCGGGTCTTTTTGATGTCCATACTCTTGAGTTCCATCCCATAGCCGTCCCTGGAAATAAGGTGGATCGCGAACTGGCTCTTTTTCTCCCTTTTTTTAAACCGGCTCAATTCCCGTAACAGGTTATTGGCTAACGGATAATCCCCATGAGTATACAGGATCTGGCAATATCCATGAGCCAGCTCGAGCATGCAGTTGTCCGCCAGCAGGACAATGGTCCGGTAAAACTCCGAAGTTTTCTTTTTTCTGCTGTATTCAGAATACTGGTAAATGCCCCTGATGGCATCCCCATATTCTTTTTTGACATATTCCAGGATTTTTTCATTGTCGGCCTTGTCTACCCATGCCATGCAGGGCGGCTGCTGATAACAATAGATGAAAAAACCCCTGCTATCCAGGAAATCTTTATCAAAAATGCTGTTGGCATTGATGATCTTTTGTCGCGTCTCCGTGTCCATTCTTTTTTATTGATTTTTTTGGCAATACGATCCCTCCGGGCCGGGCGGCCCGTTATGCAATACTGCACTTTTCCTATATGAAGACATAGACACGCATAGCGCTGAATTTTTTATGGAAAAGTAGCGCATCCGCCAGCCGGCAGACCGCTACTCCTTTCCTCCTTTCTGAACCCAATGATTTATTTATATCGCAGTCCGGTTGATCTATATAACTGTCTGGTTGATCGTCTCCAGGATATTTCCCTCTTTTTCAATGGATCTCAGTACATCGAAGATCCTGTCATTCCAGCCGGAGACCAGGACTACGCCGTCATTCAATACTTCCAGGGGTTTATTTCCGTACCCTGCGAGGTTGAACAGATAGAGCTTTGCCTCCGGAGCTATTTGCCGGTATAATTTCCATACCCGGCTAAGGTCGGTGCCTGCCGGCTGGTGGAATACCCGGTTGTCCCAGAGTTTGCAATCCGTAAAGATCATCACTTTATCCACGACCTGTCCTTTCTTCAGCAGGTCCTGTATCACCAGGTGGCTATTGATCGCATATCCCACTTCTCCTTCCCTGCGACGGAACGGTTCCATTCCTGCCAGGATACCCTGGGCAGGCAGGTCGATCCCTTTCCAGGTATTCCCGATGATTCCGGTGGTCACCTGTTTGCCTCTGCTTCCGAGCAACATGGCCAGCAGGGGGGCGATATCGAACCGCTGGATATTGCTGCCTTCGCTGACAGGACGTTTCATACTATTGCTGACGTCCATCGCGATGACGGACCGGCTCTTCTCTTCAAAACCGGCTATATTGCGGGCGCTGTGGCGGATGGCCTGTTCCAGGGCATCGAGCAGCATGGGGACTCCTCCCTGGCCCATCGATCTCAACTTCCAGTATACCTCCGGGAACCGGTAGGGAGAAATTCCGCTCCCGGCGATAGCAGCCGCATTTCCCAGGTATTCTGCCGCCAGTTTCAATACTTTCCCGCTAACGCCTGCTGCCAGTATCTGCGGCAGGTGATCCACGAGCGCCCCGTAGCCTATCCTGAAAGAGGAGATGCCTTCTTTCCATTTATCTCTCAGCGTGGCCTGTTGCAGCTCCAGGCTATCATATTTTTGCTGCTGTGCGGCATTCCATTCCTGTTGCCAGGTAGCCCGTGCCGGCAGCCGGTCTTTCCCGATCTTCCCGAACAATACCCGTTGAACCTTATCCTTCGCTTTCGGCCGGATGAGCAACAAGGTCTTTTTTAATTTTAGCTGCTCCTCCCGGGTATACCGGGTAAAGGGGTATTCATCCAGGCGATTGAAAACCACGGACAGGCCTTTCAGCACTTCTCTGCCCGGTTTAGATGCGCCCAATCCCCTGATACCTGGTCCCAGGGAGCCTGCTCCTTTATTCGCCCGGGTGTAATAGTCCATCCATTCCGGGATCTCTCCGGCCTGTTGAAGGACGCGTCCTATCAGGGAGCCGATCCATTCGCTGTCTCCGTGAAAAGCGGCCAGCTCGGCCGTCACGATAAAGGACAGGGGACGGAGATTCATTTTCTCCCGAAGGTAAACGGCCAGCTTTGCCACAAAGGCAGGATCGTTGTCCCGGATCCTTTCGCGGATGGAGGGCAGGTTGTCTCCGGCAGGCTGATAGAAGGATTCGTCCAGGGATGCCGATAGCAGGGCTGTATAGAGCTGCCATTGTGCATCGGGCATCCATGCTTTTACCACTGCATAACGAGGGTCTGTTTGTCTTTTTCCTTTTAGGCTAAAACTTAATTTCATCGGATCCTCCTTCTCCCGACCCGGGAGTTTTTAAAATTTATAACTAGAGCGGCCACGGGCCGCTCGGCCGAAGGCCCATCATTAGACCCGCGATAAAAAATGCCGGCATTTTTTATCGCGCTCATTAGATTTTGGTCCGGCGTTACTTTTTTCGAAACGCCGGAGCCAAAAAAAGCCCGGTCCTTTTAGGTGACCGGGCTTCTCATCATTAATCTGTCAATCAGACTACATTCGGTGAGACCCCGGTCGTTCCTTCACATACAGCTTCCCCATCACGGAACTACAAACATTCGCTTGCTGCTGTCGGGACAGCAGGTTCTTAATGGGTTGTATGTGAATAGGCGATAGGACCATTTATATATTTTTCGTGACAGCTAACAGGTAGTACCTGTAACAAAAAACCCCGCTCTTTTGGCGGGGCTTCGTATGCTGAACTCGTTTTTTCTAGTTACAATGCAGCATTTCATGCCCCGCAGATATATGTCCCTTCACCGGACAATATCCCTGGATCGTTTGTATTTGTGAATTCTGTCGTAGCATGAAATTTACTGTGTTGATCTATAGCAAAAATAGAATTCTTTTTTTCTATTTGGAAATTTTTTATAAAATAATTTCCAAACTCTTTGTCAGCGCCTCCAGACCTTCCTCCAGGGATAACCTGTCAGGCCAACCGTAGCCGATGCGCATATAAGAATCGGGCATTTCGAACCAATGCCCCGGTCCGGCATAGGTTCCATATCCGGCCAGCAGGGTTTTATAGAATCGGGCCATGTTGACCCGCTCCGGGTGTCTGACCCGGAGGCAACAGACGCAGCCTCCTTTCGGCTCTACCCATTCAAAACTACTTTGCCTGTTCATCCAGGCTTTTACGATCCCGTATTTCTCCCGGATATCCTGGCGGATCCTTTCAAAATGACGGTCTTTCTCCAGCAGGTAATGATAAGCCACTTCTTCGTCCAGTGAAGAGCCGCAGATATGGATCTGTTCTTTGGCGGCCAGGAAAGTCTCCATTAGCTGCGGATCCCGGCATATGATCCAACCCATCCGGATACCCGGCAGGCCATAGGCCTTGGATAAAGACGATACACTGATGACCCGGTCCGAATAAGTCGCCGCCAAAGGGAGAAGGTCGCCGAATACCATGTCCCGGTATGTTTCATCCACGAGCAGCCGGGTACCCGTCGACTCTGCGATCGCGACCAGCTCCATCATCTCCGCATCGCTGAGGCAGGCGCCTGTCGGGTTATGGGGATAGGTGACGGAAATATATTTCGTGGCGGGAGTGACGGACCGCCGGATTGCCTCCATATCCAGGGCAAAGCCTTCTTCAAACCGAAGGTCAATGTACCGGATGGAAGCGCCGATGGCCCGGGGAGTCTCTATATTGGTGGCGTAGTTGGGTTTTACCACGACCAGTTCGTCGCCCGGCTCCAATAAGGCCGTGGCAATGATGAAAAGGCCCGCGGCTGCGCCCACTGTCAGCAATACATCGTCCCTGGTGAGATCTGTATTATCCTTTACGATAAGATCGCGCAATCCCTCATGTCCCATGTGGGAGCCGTAACAGAGTACCAGCTCTTTCAGCCGCTCGCCGGAGATCCCGATGTCCCGGAAGAGCGCGTCCGTATAAGAGCTTTCGGAAAGGTTGTTTTTAATCTTGTCATAGCCCATCTGTTCGGGGGATTCAACCTCGATGGACATTCTCTTGTATAACATACGGGCGAAGTTTGGAAACAAGATAAGACTTATTGGGCACAGAGCGCCCCTCAAAAGCTCGTTGGCAAAGGCTCCGAGCGCCTGCGGCGCTTTGGAGCGAACGCCCGGAAGATGAACTTCCGGGCGTTCGAATCTAATGATGGGCCCTTCGGGCCTGGACGCCTGTGGCGTCCACCAACCTGCAGATCTTATTATGGAGGTCTTCGGGTCTGAAGGGTTTTGAAACGACGTCCCTGAAGCCTTTTGTGATCAGGTCCGTCCGCATATTATCATATACCGCCGCCGTAAAAGCGATGGCAGGAATGTTCTGGTTGAGTTTTCTTATTTCCGCCAAAGCGGTGATACCATCCATTTCAGGCATTTCAAGGTCGATAAGCACCAGGTCAAAAGATCCTTTACTGAATTTGTCGACCGCCTCCCTGCCATTGACCGCTTCATGCACTTCAATGCCCCATTTCGTCAGGAACCTCCGGGCAATGGACATATTGGCCGCGTTGTCTTCCGCGATCAGGATCCGAAGGTTTTTAAATACGGTCAACTGTTTCACTTTCTCTTCATCGATATATAATTTCCTGTTTTCATTGATCTTTAATTCGATGGTGAAATGAAACGTACTGCCTTTTCCTTCTTCGCTGCCTAACAGCAATTCGCCGGAGAACAGGCTGACGAGCTTTTTGCTGATGGCGAGGCCCAGGCCCGTACCGCCGTATTTCCGGGTCGTATCGGCATCCGCCTGGGTAAAACTATCGAAGATCTCCTGTTGCTTGCCTGCCGGAATGCCGATTCCCGTATCCTGCACCAGGAACTGCACGGAGGACGTTTTGCTGGTTCCGGCTATTTTTCTGGCGGCCAGGGTGATACAGCCTGTATGCGTGAATTTCAGGGCATTGGATAAGAGATTGCTGAAGATCTGGTTGAGCCGGGTCTTATCCGTTAAGAATTCAGCTTCCAGCTGGTCGTCAATAATGGTAAGAAAGGCCAGTCCCTTTGCCTGGGCCTGTACAGAGAACTGGGCTTCCAGTTTTCGCAGAAAGGCCTTTATGTCAACGGGTAAATTCTCCAGTTCAAATTTGCCTGCTTCAATTTTATTAAAATCCAGGATCTCACTGATCAGGATCATCATATGCTCCGAGGAAAATTTAAGGATGTCCAGGTGAGATTTCTGTTCCGGCAGGTAATCTTCTTGTAACAAAAGATTGGAAGCCCCGATAATCCCGTTGAGCGGAGTCCTCAGTTCATGGCTCATATTGGACAGGAACCTGGATTTGGCCTGCGAGGCCACTTCGGCTTTTTGCTTGGCTTTCATTAATTCAAACTGGGTCATTTTAATCTCGGACAGGTCCAGGATGCTGATCTTCCAGAAGTGACTATTATTGTCTGAAAAGGAAACAACGCTGACGAAGGCAAAAACGGTATTGTCCTTCCGGGAATTGAAGGCCAGCTCACCCTGCCAGCTTTTGGTCAGGTCGCCTCCCGCCAGGCTTTCTTCGATGCTTTTAAAGAGTTTGATATGATCCCTGGTAAACAGGCTATCCATATGGGCGCCTACAATGTCCTTCTTATTTCCGATCTCCAACAATTCGATCGCCCTGTTATTACAATCGGTAATGATCAGCTTTTCCGAATCCAGGATAAATACGCCATCCAATGAGGTGTTGTAAATCGTGTCTACAAAATGTTTTTCCTTCAGGATCGTCGTCTCATTATTACGGTTGATCCGGAGAATGGCGTAGGAGAAAAAGGTGGTAAGCAATAAGGAGATGGTCAGGCTCCTGGTATACAATTCGGTATACATATTCAGGATATGCACCTGGTAGTGATTCTCCTGGGGGCTTATTTTAAAACAGAAGGCGACGGAAATGATCGTGAATACATAAACGAATATCAATTCCGTGAAATTCCTTTTGAAGCTGATAATAAAGGTCATTACCAGGAAATAGGGGAAATAGAACAGGTATTCCCCTGCCCGCAATCCTTCCACATAATTCATAATAACCAGGTAGAGGTTCAGGTTTACGATGGATAGGATCCGGGCCAGCTCGAATTTCCTTCTCTGATTCAGGTGAAAGGCAAGGATAAAAAAATAAGCCGCGCTAAGATTTATAAGCGCGCTGATATACAGGCCATAGGAGAAATAGGAGATGACGCTTACGAAATTGGCGATGAGGGTAAGCAGGATAAACTGATTGAAACGGATCATCTTCCGTTGTCTGGAGGGCGAATAATCTTCCCGCAGACCCGAATAGATGATGTCTTCATAAAAAGACCTGGCAGCCAGAATCAGATGGTTGATCAATCGGATAGGAATGAATTTTAAAAGAAAATATTCAAATCAACAACGAAGCAGGATAATAAATTATTATATAAACAGTTATATATATCAGACTCTGGAGCCTATATGAATCAACCTTTCGCCAATAAAACCTATGTTTTCAATGAGCATATAAATGCTCAATATGTAATTGACTTATACTCAGAGGACTACACTATGATCGAAGAAACGTTCACCGATGTGGTGAACGAATACCCCTCTTTACTGGAAAATATAGAGGCCGCGTATCTTGCCGGCGACGTCTTGGCCCTGAAGAGGGCGGTACACAAAATCAAACCTCTTTTTGGATTCGTTGGTTTAATCTCCATCCAGTCTCAATGCCAGCATTTTGAAAATGCCTGCGAGGCTACTCCTTCTTTACCATTACTGACACCTGAATTCACCTTATTAAAAAATAGTTTACTACAAACAAGATTGATCATTGAAGAGGAAAAAGAAAGCTTAGCGCTTTTTAATAGCAAATAATATGAGCCTGTCCTGTATTATTGTGGAGGATTTACAGGTAGCCGCCAACTACCTTATAAAATGTTGCGAGAAAAGCAAGCTGGTAGAAGTGAAGGGACATTTTACGAATGTACCCGACGCGCTTTCATTTGTCAATGAAAACACCGTAGACCTGGTATTTCTTGATGTTGAAATGCCCGGCCCCAACGGATTTGAGCTACTCGATCAGATGGCCTTCCTGCCCAAGATCATTTTAACCACTTCCAAAAAGGAATATGCTTATGATGCATTCGAGTACAAGGTGACCGATTTCCTGAAAAAGCCTTTTACCTACGAGCGCTTCCTGGAAGCATTGCGAAAAGCGCAAACGGCTCCGGATCTTCCGGGTGCAGAGAATACTCCCGCTGCGGAGACAGATGTTTCCGATCACATATACATTAAATCGGATGGGAAGCTGATCCGGCTGTCGAATGACTCCATCTTATTCATAGAAAGTATGGGGGACTATGTAAAGTTTGTCACGGCGGACAAGAAATACATTACGCATAATACCATCAAAAACCTGGAAGACAAGGTAAACAAGCACCACTTTCTGAAGGTGCACCGGTCTTATATCGTCAATCTCCATAAAATCGATGACATGCGTGAGAACTGCCTGTTCATCAGTGGCGCGGAGATTCCCGTCAGCAAAGCCTTCAAACCCATTGTTATCAGCCGGTTGAATATTCTCTAGTCCTTTTTCCAGCCCGGGTCCTGGCCCCGGTTGGACCGGAATCCCCTCAATTTATGGGGCCTGGATTTGCCGCATCTTCCAAAATCGTCCAAAAATCGAAGCTTTCCCGCTGTTTATCGAAAAAGTTTCGGATGTCCTGGAAAAATTAGCAATTTTAAATCGTCAAAAAAACAAATACAAATAATATCCAATGAAAGCCAATAAAAATCCGATAGACAACCATGAAAAAAGACGCTGATCCGAACCTTTAAAAAACCAAACAAAAAATCCAGTTTCCGAGAAACAGCCCTTTTTTAATCCGTAACCTAAAACGTCCAAAATCCATCCCTAAAAAAAACCAATGAATCCGGTATTAAGCTAGTAGTGTCAAAGTAGTGCAAAATCCAAAATCCGAGCCAATACCTACGATTACCATCTCTGATCACTCTTTTTCAATGAACTAAGCTACTCTTCGGGGTAGCTTTTTTTTGTATTTTCGGTTCCCCAAAAGATTTTATGCATAGAAGACATTTTATTCAATGGACAGGCGCCGCATTGAGCGGCCTGGTATTCTCACCATGGGCGGGAGCGGCAGCAAGTACGGCAGAGAAGATAACGCTTCCTTCCGGTGTTCTGGTCGGGCTGGATGACGGCGAACATCTCCTGCAGCCGGATGGAAAGGGGGTTTACCGGTACCGGGAGATCAGCGTACGCTTACCGGTTTCTGGTAATAGCAGGGAGGTAGTAGTGGAATCCCCCAGGCAGGCCTTGCACTATGTGAGGCTTCTGTGGAATTTGCCTTCGCTGAAGCCGGCGAGTGTGCTGGGAGATCATTGGGAAAGGACTTATGGCGACCTGGGGTTCTGCCCGCCTTCTTTCGATAAAAAAATGCCCTGGTATTTTATAGCATGGGAGGGCCCGACAGCGACCTGTTTCGGGGTAAAGACGGGCTGCAACAGTATCGCTTACTGGCAGGCAGGCGATCATAAACTGCAGCTAACCCTGGACACGAGGAGCGGAGGGGTAGGAGTGCAATTGGGAGATCGGGCCCTTACCGCAGCGGCAATCCTCACGACCAGGAGCCAGGGCGGCGAGAATGTGTTTGCTACCGGTCGTCGTTTCTGCGGCCTTTTATGTGAGAAGCCCCGGGAGACCCCGCGGCGTATCTATGGGATCAATGACTGGTATTACGCGTATGGCAACAATAACCCCGCCCTGATCCTGGCGCAAACCGCCCTGATGACGGATCTGGCGCAGGATACGGCCAATCGCCCTTTCTCGCTGGTGGATGCGGGATGGGCTTATTATTCGCCCTTGCTGCCCGGCGATGGCGGCTGGAATGATGACTTCTCCAGGCCGAATGATAAATTTAAGGACATGGGGAAGCTGGCAGGCCAGATTAAAAAACTGGGTATGCGACCGGCTTTGTGGACGAGGCCTTTGTGTGCGGCGCATGATGACCCCGCCTCCTTGTTGCTGCCGGCGATACCCGGGCGGGATGACCCTAAATATCCCGTGCTGGACCCGACGATCGAAGAGAACCTGGGCCGGGTAAGGCGGAATATCGGTCTTTACAGGGAATGGGGTTATGAGATGGTGAAGCATGATTTTACTACGTTCGATATACTGGGCAAGTGGGGTTTCCAGATGAAGGAGGATATTACAACGGCGGGATGGCGTTTTCGGGATAACAGCCGGACGACAGCCGAGATCATGCTGGCCTTGTACAAGACCATCCGGGATGCGGCTGGGGAGCAGGTCTATATAATAGGATGTAATACCATGAGCCATTTATCGGCGGGTATTTTCGAGATGAACCGGGTGGGAGACGATACCAGTGGGAAAGAATGGGAGCGGACCCGGAAAATGGGGGTGAATACCCTGGGGTTCCGGATGATCCAGCATGACCATTTTTATGCTGCGGACGGGGACTGCGTCGGTCTGACGAAGGAGGTGCCCTGGAGTAAAAATAAGCAGTGGATGCAATTAATTGCCGGAAGCGGTACCCCTCTTTTCATTTCGGCCCAGCCGGATGCGATGGGTGCGGAACAAAAGCAGGTTGTCCGGGAATCTTTTGCTCTGGCGGCCCGAAGACTTCCGGCCGGGGAGCCATTGGATTGGCTCACCAATCCTTTCCCTAAGGAATGGAAGTTGAATGGGGAGAAGAGGGTTTTTGACTGGGGGTGATGGTAAAGAGAAGTAGATGTTTCGCCGGATTTCAAGGTGACCTTTACATGAGTCGTACCCAATTCTCGCGCTTCCTGGGCGTGATTTTTAGCATCCTTTAATATTTTTTCTTTCATAGCAATACTTAGGATAACTGGTTCCAATCAATCAATTACTTTGGAATTAAATCTTTTACTCTTCTTAAAGACTTATTAGCGGCGGCTAATTTTTTAGGAGCCAAAACCCTGCCTTTTAGCTTGTTGAGATCTTCATCTATTGTTAGAGTAGCTTCCTGCTTAAAGAGGTCACTTTTATATTTAATAGTTTTCTGTCTCATAATACAAAATTATACAATTTTTCTTTTAATTAATAGCCCCTTAATTTCTATATTTTTTTGAAAAGGAACTATACCATTGAGCTGTTCGGCATAAATATCAAATTCCATAATTAATTCATCGAAATTTAGGCCGACCCCTCTGTTGGTGTAAATTCTATTCTCTTAGGAATGATCCCTTTTTTGCCAATACTTACAAAATCAAATATGCTCAAATCATCGGCGACTTTAATTTCAGTATAAATTTCATATTTCATAAGGTTAAGTTTTTCTTCCTACATCTTCAAAACAGCTTCATCTGCCCTCCCGGCCGCATGAACTTCGTTGTATCCAGTTCCCATCGCTCGGCATTCAGTCCATATTTTTGTGTATAGCGGGCGTATTGCTGGGCTACGAGCTGGGAGATATTGCCTTCTCCCCGCATGCGTACTCCCCAGCGGCTGTCATTGACCTTGCCGCCGTGGCCGGATTCGATGAGATGCCAGACTTTGTCCGCCCGGTCCGGGAAATTCTTATACAGCCAGTCGTGGAAGATCAGTTTGATAGCGCCATTGAGCCGGATGAACGTGTAGGCAGAGAAGGTCGCTCCATTTTCGGCGGCAGCTTTCATGATGCGCTGCAGTTCGTGTTCGTTCAATCCCGGGATCATGGGGCCGAGCATAACGCCCATGCGTACGCCGGCTTCGCTCAGCTCTTTAATGGTACGTAGTCTTTGTTTGGCGGTAGTCGTGCGGGGTTCCATCGTCCTTCTCAATTCCTCGTCGAAGGAGGTGATCGAGACCAGGATGGATACCAGCTTCTTTTTTGCCATCTTAGCGAGGAGATCTTTGTCGCGGAGGATGCCTGCGTTCTTGGTAATGATCCCGACAGGTTGGTTGAACTCCAGGCAAACTTCCAGCAATTGCCGGGTGATGCCGAATTTTTTTTCAGCAGGCTGATAGCAGTCCGTGTTCCCGCTGAGAGAAATGGGCACGCATTCCCATTTGGGGTTCATCAGGAATTTCCGCAAAAGCTCCGGCGCATTCTTTTTCACGATGATCTTGCGTTCGAAATCCAGGCCGGCGCTATATCCCCAATATTCATGGACGTTGCGGGCATAGCAATAGGTGCACCCATGTTCACACCCCTGGTAGGGATTCATACTATACCACATCCCTACGTCGGGGCTGTCGACTTTATTGACGATGCCTTTCGCCGTTTCTTCCAGGTATTCCGTTTCGGTATTGGGCTCTATCCAGTCGTCAATCCCTTCGATATGCTCCTTTACCGTTTCATTTTTGAGAAATCGGTTCTTCGGATTGAATTGGGCGCCACGGCCTTTAAGGTATTGGACGGGGTTCATTCCTTCCGATTCAGGTCGGGCCGTTTCTTTATTCCGGTCCGAGGAGGCAATAGGTTGCCCGTCCTCATCGTATGTTGACATAATGTTACATTTCAGAGGTAAACAATAGGAGCGGCCCACGGGGCCGCTGCCCGACGGGCCATCATTAGAGCCGACCGAAGACAGACTTCAGTCTGTCTTCGGAAATAAGAGTAGACTGAACCCGAAGTATCCAGAAAGAGATGCCACGGACTCGCGCCCCGAACGATCCATGAAAAAAACACTACCCAAAAAGCTCTCCTTGCCGGATGGCCACCGGCAGGTTCTGAAAGGCAAAGCGTTCTGCAATCTGCCAGGCTTTATCGCCCTGCCTGCGCTTCAGTAAGAGCATACTGTCGGCGATGAAGCGGGCCGTGAAGCTTTTATGGCTGTATTCCAGCCATCCTTTCTCATATTGCCAGGGCAGTAGCTTACGGGCGATGGTCAGCTGGGGCTCGTCGATAAAATGGGGCTTGTGCTCCTTATCCAGTTTCATCAGTCTTTGAATTTCCCGAACTTCTTTTACCAGGCCGCGGATCGGCAATTTGCTGGTCACATTGATAAAAATACTATGGGAAGGGAAGCTGCCGAAATCCTTCAACTCCACTTTAAAAGGGCAATGCCCCATAGCGATGGTCCGGAGACGGCTCACAATGCGCTCTTCCATCAGGGCCAGCTGGGTGAATGTCACCAGGGTCAGGTGAGGTTTGCCCCCGAAGCCCATGGGAACCTGGTAGGCTTCCGAAAATTCCTTTCTTACCTGACCGATCCTGTTGCGCAATTCTTCATGCGGACTCAGTACCAACAGGTATTCGTTGGTT
Organism: Puia sp.; assembly: GCA_036394375.1. Classification (GTDB taxonomy): domain Bacteria; phylum Bacteroidota; class Bacteroidia; order Chitinophagales; family Chitinophagaceae; genus Puia. The sequence continues at coordinate 38,378 of DASWFF010000118.1, read as the reverse complement.
GACAGCTGCTTTTTATAGTTTTCATGAAAGGTCTGGGAGATAGGTTGGATAGCTTGTTTCATAAAAATTTCTATTGATAGTTGGTAATACATCAGGACGGTAGGGAGCAGGGATTATGGGTATCCGGCAACAAGCGGAATATGTTCACGGTCTTACAGGGGTCGAAGGGATGTTCTCTTTTCAGCAAGACCAGTTCATCCACCCCAAATGACCCATGAAAAGTTTTCCGGGAATAATCAGGCATCGCCTTATTGTAGACCTGCTCCGTCAAACCGCCGGCAATGCTCAGATAAGGGCGGTTGATGAGATTGACAGGCGGGCAGCCCGAGGAACGGATAAAGTCATCGATCGCTCTCAGCTGCTGCATCAGTTGCCGGAAAGGCTGGGGATCCAGCACACGCAGGTAAATGGTGTGCGGAGGAAAGCCGCTGTAGTTGTTGAGCGTAATGTCAAAGCTCGTATGGCGGTTGCAAATGCGCTGTATCCAGCGGATCAGGGTGTCTTCCACCACTTCCCCGGCTTGAAAAGCAGCCACGGTGATATGCGGCTTGTTGCGGAGGACGGCCGGCAACCCATAATCACTGGAGAATTGCTGTTGTTCATCCAGCAGTTTATCGTGCAGGTCGCCGGTCGGATAGATGACGAGCAGGTATTCCACCCGCCGCTCCCTTTCCACGGAAGCGGACCCCTTAGAAGTGATAAAGGGAGTTTGTTTTACTAACCCGGTATCCATAAAAAAAAATTTAACTGATCAATTTATTAGCATAAATTTACTAAATAAATTAGTATAAAAAATATTTTTTTTCTCCCCTCCCTTCCGGAGGGTAGTTTAAGGCTAAAAAAAACTTTTACTATATGGAAGTGGAACAATTTTCCGGCATGCACTACAAAGGCAGCAAACGTTTTACCCAATGGGATATCCCTACCGCCAATGCGACCGGCTTTGGCGCCGCCGCCGACGATTATATGGAAAGAGGGATCGATCTGAATGAGCAGCTGATCCGGAATAAGCCGGCGACCTTCTTTATGCGGGTAAGCGGGGATGCCATGACGGGCGCGGGCATTTTCAACGGCGACGTAGTGATCGTGGACCGATCTGTCAAAGCGGTGAACGGGAAGGTCATTATTGCCATCCTCAACGGGGAGATGCTGATCCGCCGCTTTGAAAAAACTTTCAATAAGATCCGGCTGGTACCGGAGACTCCCCGGTTATCGCCCATCGATGTCGATCTCTCCGGCTCCGAGTTCTCCATCTGGGGGGTCGTGACTTACGTAATTCATAGCTTATGACACGAGCGAAGCGACTGTCTGACTTTAAAAAGACATTATTAACACATGAAAGCGATTGTCGATTGTAACAGTTTTTATTGCTCCTGTGAAAGGGTATTCCGGCCCGATCTGTGGAACAAGCCTGTCGTGGTGCTGAGCAATAATGACGGCTGTATCATCTCCCGCAGCGACGAGGCGAGGAAGCTGGGGGTAGGCATGGCGATCCCTTATTTCCAGGTGAGGCATATCATTGAAAAGAACGACATCGCCGTATTCTCTTCCAACTATCATTTATATGGGGATATGAGCCGGCGGGTGATGGAGACCTTACGGTTCCTGGCAGGAGAGACCGGTAAAGCAGAAGGGGATTCGCCAAAGGTGGAGGTCTATTCCGTAGACGAGGCATTCATGGACCTCAGCGCTGTTCCCGCCGGGGAGCTCGTCAGCCATGCAAAGCATATCAAAGACACCGTGGAGCAATGGACGGGAATCTCCGTCTCTATCGGGGTAGCCCCCACCAAAACACTGGCCAAGCTGGCCAATATCATGGCTAAAAAGAACAAAAAGGCTTCCGGATGTGTAAAGGTTCTGGCCACGGAAGAAGAGCAAAGGCTGGCGCTGCAACAAACAAGAGTAGACGATCTCTGGGGGGTGGGTCGTTCCTATGCCGCCAAGCTGATCAACTGGGGCATCACCAGCGCCTGGGAGCTGCGCAATATGCCGGAGGAATGGGCCCATACCAATATGGGAGGAGTCGTAGGAGTGCGGCTGATCCGGGAATTGCGGGGACTGCCAGCTATTATCATGGAAGCAGAGCTGGTCAATAAAAAAATGATCGCCACCACCCGTATGTTCGGTCGCCCTGTAACAGCCTTGCACGAGTTGAAAGAAGCCGTAGCCACTTATATTTCACGGGCCGCCGAAAAGCTGCGCCGGCAGGAAAGCGCCGCTAAAGTGGTCAGTGTATTCATCGTGACCAGGGACCAGGATCATTTAGCGGATTTCAAACGGGGCGCCACCATCAGCAACTATGTTACCTTACCGAAGGCCACTTCGCTGACACATGAGCTTATCAAATCCGCCGTCGGGCTGGTGGAGCATCTTTATGAGAACGGGAAAGTGTATAAGAAAGCCGGGGTGATGCTGAGCGGCCTGGTGCCGGATGATTCCATACAGGGTAATTTGTTCGTCCCCCCTTCTGAAAATCAACACCGTTTCTTAATGAACACCATCGATAATATCAATTTCAGCATGCGGGATGACAGTGTGAAATTCGGTGCTGCAGGGATGAACAAGAACTGGAAAATGCGGCAGGAGCTCCGGTCAGAAAGATATAGCACCCGCTGGGGAGATTTGAAAGAAATAAAATAATAAACCTTTAAATTGTGAAATATAGAAAGTAGACAGGTTGTAATATGTCAAGCTCATTTACAATAGAGCTATAATAGATACGAATTGGGAAAAGACTAAATGTCGACTTCATTTGATCGTTATAAATCATTAATTTAGTATTACCCGATACTGAATAAAAACAAGCCAGCCTTAGCAAGTATATAAGGCTTGTCCGAAAGAGTAAATTATCTAATAAAAGAAGTTAAATTCGTAGATTTAATACGTAAAAAAACAACCAATTTCCATGATATATGAAATTAGTTTAACCGGTGCTGAGCAAGATAACGGGAAAATCGAGTTACATCGGCTAGCTCTACTGGCAAACTCCATCACAGAAATTGCAAAAGGGGCCTTGCAAATTCGGATAATGGGTATCAGCGCAGAAAAAGGTCGTACATCTGAAAGAATAACAAATGCCTTAAAAATAAAATTAGCAGATTTAAAAAGCGGATCAAGCAGTTTGGAAATTGTTGATAAAGAAGTAACTTCTACAATACTGGAGCTTGAATGTGAACCTTTTAAAGAAACGCTTACTGGGCTACAGGGAGACGCCTTTCGCTCCGAAATTTTAGGGGAGTTGCCAAATCAATCACCCATGACATTAGTAATTGAATCTTTTAGAGAAGCATTGAACTATAAAGAAGAAGCTAATCATTTAGATAAGGCGCTATTAAAGAAATTAAAGAATTTTGAAAAAATATTTGTTTCCCAGGAAGAATCATTGAGGTTCACTAATCGTGGGAGCATACCCGAGCTGGAATTACAAAAAATAGATTTCAGAAAAATTCAAACGCTCGAAGAGAGCATACCTGAACCACAAGAAATTATTATAAACGGAGTTGTAGAAGAGTTGAAATATTCCAAACTCAGGGTAACGATTGCCACCAAAGAAGGTCCCGTAAATGGAATTTTAAGCGAAAATTTTGATCCTGCAGATATATCGAAATATTGGGGCAAAGACCTGACTATTGCCGGCACCGCACACTACAGGCCAAGCGGCAAAATGTCCTTTGTGTATATTGAAAAAATATTTGAACCGACAGATACGGATAAATATTTCTCTAAACCTTCCAAAAAAGAAACTGTTGAACAACAGATTCAACGTCAGCAAAAGCAGTTAAGGCATGGTAACCGTTTAAGTGAAATAGTAGGCCAATGGCCCGGAGACGAAAATATTGAAGAAATCATTAATGCTTTAGATTAATGAGAAGATATCTACTTGATACGGGTATCCTGGTACATTATGCTCGCCAAAGCCAACTTTATCAGGAAATTGAGACGAAAGAAAAACTATCTGAACCAGATTGCATGCCATTGATTTCTGTTGTCGTATATGGAGAAATATTGAGTTTCGGAATGCAAAATAATTGGGGGGCTAAGAAACTACAATCTATTTCGACACTTTTATCAAAGCTGATTATAATCGACATTAACTCAGGAGATTCTGATTTACTTAGAGCTTATGCCGAAATAGATGCCTTCAGCAAAGGAAAATTACCTGGGCAGTCCTTAGGCACTTCAGCAATTATAATGGGGAAAAATGATTTATGGATAGCTGCAACGGCTAAGGTTGCCAATGCCTCTTTAATAACAGTTGATTCTGATTTTAATCATTTGAACGAGAAGTTTATACAGGTAAGGAAATATTAGCAATTATGTTAGAGTTATTCGATTTCATCTATTTGAAGAGCTCTAGAGAAGTCATGTTAGTAAAATATTCATATTCAATTGATTTACAACCATTAAATTAAAAAACACTTGTAAATAGGTTCCTATAAAATTTCCTCTTCCAATTTAAAATATTCCTCCTCTTCATCCGTCTACCTGTATAAGCATGGAGGAATTATTGACGATACCACCTGTAATGAGTCAATCATCAAGGAAAAATATCACGACGGTCATCAGCCAGTTCGGCAAGAGACTGCTTGGCTTTATCCGTCAACGTGTCAGCAATGAGGCCGATGCCGAAGATATTTTACAGGATGTCTGGTACCAGTTCACAACAACGGTGGATACGGAGCCGATAGAACAGGTCAGTAGCTGGCTGTTCACGGTAGCCCGTAACAAGATTACGGATCGCTACCGTAAAAAGAAACCGGAATCCCTGGAAGATCTCCTGAAGCCGGAAGACGAGGACGGAGGTCCGAATTTTTCAGCCATCCTCTTCGACAACAGCAATAACCCGGAAACCGCCTATCTGAAAAACCTTTTCTGGAAGACCTTACAGGAGGCTTTGCAGGAATTGCCGGAAGAGCAAAAAGCGGTATTCGTATGGAATGAACTGGAAGATATCCCTTTCAGGGAGATTGCCGAACTAACCGGTGAAAACGTCAATACCCTCATCTCGCGAAAAAGATATGCCGTATTGTATTTGCGGGAGCAGCTGCTGGACTTGTATAACGAAATTATAAATCATTAAATTAATACACATGAAACGTTTTTGGATACGCAAAGTAGCCGGCTTTATTTGCCTGGCCGTGGTAGGCGTACTGGTCTTCTCGGGCATCGTTATGTTACTATGGAATGCCCTTCTGCCGGAACTGTTCCACTTTCCCGTCATTAGTTTCTGGCAGGCCCTTGGACTGCTGATCCTGACTAAATTATTATTCGGAGGCTTCCGGGGCGGAGGTCCCAGGAGAGGCCAGTGGAAAGACAAGATGAAGCAGCGATGGATGAATATGACGCCGGAAGAAAAAGCAAAATTCAAACAGGACTGGGGCCGGCGCTGCCGGAGTCCTTTTGGACAAGAAGGACCGTTCTCCAATGAGAAAGCCTCTTCGTCTGAAAATCCCCTGTAACATCAACGGCTAACCTTTATTGCTATGATCGCCAATCTGTATAATACCATCCGTCAACCGTCCCGTTACTCCGGGAAACTGGCAGGCTGCCTGCTGTCTATGAAAAGCAAACAGCGCAGTAACTGGACTATTGAACAATTGAATATTCAACCCTACCAGCATATACTGGAAGTGGGCTATGGATCAGGTTATACTTTACAGGAAGTTGCCCACCGGTTAAAGGTGGGCTTTCTTGCCGGCATCGATCACTCCATCCCGATGTATCAACAGGCCTACCGGAGAAACAAACGATTTATCCGGCAGCAATTGCTGCAATTGCATATCGGCGATCTGAACGAATTATCCTATCCTCCTCATTATTTTCACAGCATTTATGGATCCAATCCTCATTTCTTCCAGCAAGAGCCCCAACTGGAATTTATGCGGCTATCCAGCCTCCTGAAAAGCAGGGGCAGATTAGTGATGGTCTTCCAGCCCCGGGAAGCCCGAAAAGAAGAAGCCATCCTTCAGGCCGGGGAAAGAATACGGGAAGATTATAAAGCAGCCGGGCTCACCGACATACGAATCGAATACCGGGATATGTACCCCGTCACCTGTATCGCCGCCGTAGGCTTTAAGCCCTGAAAAGTCCCGCCCCCTCCTCTCCGATTTTCCGGTCTCTCTCCTTTACAGAATCTTTAACAGTTCCCCATTAAATTATCGGAACTATTTTCACTCCAATATACAAAGGCTAAAAAGCCGGAAAAACATCCACTTAAAACCTACAATTATGAAACGCTTATTTGTCCTTACCACGATCATCGCCGCCAGCCTGATAGCCAGCAGCGCTTATTCACAAGTATATGTTAATGCACATATAGGCTTTGGAGTTCCCCTTCCCCGGATCCATATTGTACCACCGGTAGTATACCAGGAAGCTCCGGTATACCAGGAAGCCTATCCTCCGGCGCCCGCTCCGGTAGTTTATGAACAGTACCCTGAAGCAGCTTATTATACCTATCCTGCCTGGAATGGACACTACCGTGACCGCTGTTACTACGAACACTATCGCCCTTATTATGAAAGGGAAAGATGTGAACACAGAGAATATGACCGCGAAAGATATGAACACAGGGATTACGATCACAGAGATTACGATCACAGAGATTATGATCACAGGGAGCATGATCGCGGAGAAGGACACCGCAGAGACTGGTAAAAAACTTTATAAATAAAAAGGGGCGGTCCGCATGGACCGCCCCTTTTTATTTAGTCTTTGGCAGCTTTTACAAAAGCCGCCCGGCTGGGAGCCGGCACCTTTGCATTCATCCCCCGGATGCCCTTCCATAAGATCTCATTGAACAGGTTCTCCGGAATGCGATCTTCCCGGGCAAAATCAAGACCGGCTGATTTTTTTGCCAGCTCATTCCAGGCTATATTCTTTTCCGTGAGGTCTATATTGGCCGGAACGGCGTTAAACGGCGTCAAATCCGGTGTAGTGGAAAAGCATCTCCACAGGGGCGTAGCGGCTGCATCATACTGGCTCATCGGAGGGATGCCCAGGATCAATTCTATCGTCCGCAAAACAGAAGTGGTCGAATACATCGTATGATCTATAAAATGATGTTTCACCAATCCCCCTGCTATATAAACAGGGCTCCGATGGGCATCCACATGATCGGGACCATTCTGTGCATCGTCCTCCAGGATGAGAACGACACTCTCCTTCCATATCGGGCTTTTACTAAGGTATTCTATGAATTCACCCACGGCCAGGTCATTATCCGCCACATGGGCAAAAGGAGTGGGCCTCCCCTTCTTAAGGCCTTCCGTATGATCGTTGCCCAGACGTACCGTATTCAACCTGGGCAGGGCGCCTGCAGCCAGGAGAGAATCAAAATCCCTTTTCCATTGACCGACCCTTACCGTATCCCTTACCTTCAGGTCCCAACCGGTATAGGATGGACAAAAATGCCCCTGCAATACGGGAATATTGGGCTTACCGTTATCTGCAAATTCGCCATAGGTCCGGTAATCGACTCCGGCTCTCTGGCAATGATCCCAGATGAAACCGCCTTTGTTATTCGCTATGGCCCGGTTGCCTTCTCCATCGTAAGTCCCCCCTCTTCCCCCATAGCTGGTAACCCAGTTCTTTTCCAGGTAGTCATTAGCATAAGCGCCCATACTCCAATTATGTCCATCCATGCTGACCTCCGCATCCACATAAAAATTATCCAGCAAGGCGAATTCTTTAGCCAATGCATGCTGATTAGGAGTAATCCGCTCCCCAAATAACACCAGGCTGCTATCGCCATTGCCTTCCTTTATATCTCCTAACACCTGGTCATAAGTACGATTTTCTTTTATAACGTAGAAAACGTATTTGACAGGAGAGGCATCCCCCACTCGCATAGGAACAGGATTACCCGGCTCACCCTTTGCCTGCAATTCCCCGGACTTTGTATACGGGGTATTCTGATATACCTGGGCAGAATAGACCCCTAATGCTGACTCATCCGGCTCGGGGATAATACTCATGGTCCCTTTAAACAGGCCGCCTATATATTGCACCGTACGCGGTTTTCTTACCTCTCCTTTTTGATAGCTTACTTCTTCATTTTTCCTGACCGGGTTCGGGCCATCAGGATTGGCCATAGAGGAGAACCCTTTTCCATTGGCCACCCAGATCTTTTTCCCGATCACCTGTACGGCCGTAGGATACCAGCCTACCGGGATAAATCCCCGGGAGACACCGGAGCCGGGCTTGCTCACATCGAATACAGCCAGGCAATTATTGTCCGCATTGGCAACATAAAGTGTTTTTTCATTCGTGCTTAACGCAAGCGCGTTCGTCGTGGACCCCGGACGTGCATCGGCATATAAAGCGGCATTAAGCGTCTCCACCACTTTCCTCTGCTGCAGGTCAATCACCGAAACGGAGTTGTCATTAGCATTCGCTACAAAAAGCCAGTGGCCGTCCCGGGTCAGGCACAGATCGTTCGGGTTATCCCCGACCGCGATCTCCCCGGAAAAAGACCGCTTCTCCGTATCAAAGATCAATACCTGGTCACATCCCCAGCAGGTAATATAAAGCTCTTTTTTATCAGGAGAAAGACGGCAGGTATATCCCTCCCCTCCCAGATCCAGCCGTTGGATAACCGATTTATTAGCCAGGCTCACCACATAGAGGGAATTATTTTCTTTCGTCACGACATACAGCAACTGTCTCTTATCATCTATGTCCAGGCCTGCAGGAGAAATCTTCTCCGGCCATTTTTTCCCCAGGGATATACTGTCGGTCAACACCAGCGCACGGAGCGCCGTCCGGTAATTGACCGCATATTTCAAAATGCAATTATCATTGCCGCCGGAAGCATATAAAAATTGACCGTCTGCACTGAACTTCAATCCCAGCCAGGATTTAGGGATCACCACACTATCCACTATCTTCTCGTTCACCGCATCGATGAGCTGCAGGGTCTGCGTGCTTTGCCCGTTGTTAGTAACGGCCAGCCAGCGCTTGGAAGGGGATACGGCAATATTCAACGGCAGATCCCCTAAAGGAAGGCTATGACCGGCGGGAGTGAGCGACCAGCCATTGGATAGCAGTACCTTTGACCCCGCGTCTGCTTTAGGCCCCGGCTGCTGTGCGCGACCCTGTACCTGTATAATTACCGTAACAAATAGAAAGCTGAAAAAAAAGATCTGAAAAAATTTTTGCATGGCATCCCGGTTTAGATAGCGCTAAAGTTAGTTCTCCTTGCTTCTATTCAGTCTGACTTCTTCTAAATTTAATACAATAGTAAGACGTCCTATGACTTTTTACAGGTCAACGATTTACAAAGGCTTAATTCGAATATGCGTCTTTTTATAGCCTTTATAGCTTTTCATCTGCCTATGGGCAATCGGAATGATTTTTGTTTTTTTAAACCTTTCATGGAAAAGGCCCTGGAAAAACTTCCTGCTTCTGCTTTACGAAATCTTCTTATTGAGGAAATAAAAAAATTCATTGTAGGCCTGGATCATAGTTCCACAGAAGAACTACAAGAGATGAAACTCCATTTAAGAAAGATTTTTGATTTGATTACTGAAAAAGAAAAGGCCGAAGGGATCCCCCTGTCTTGGGGAAAAAATTCTACATCCCTTGCTGAAAATTCCCCTATTTCGGGAAATTCCCCAAAAAATGATCTTACAGATGGAATGATGCCGGACTTGCAAACCGATTAGTTTTCAACAATTTGAATAGGTGTTTATGTGTATTTTTTAATAAACATTTAACAGTTGGTCTAAAGATTGAATAATTATTCTCGGTTTTTCATAGGATATTGGATTATGAAAAGGGCAGGATTTCTATCCTAAGCCCTTTGTTTTTTTATTGATAGGATCCCGTATCATTCTTCTTAAAATAATGCTGGCATAAACCCGGGGTTAAGGAAACAAACGCGCGGCCGCCTCCGCGGATTCAGGCTTCCCTACATCGATCAGCCTGGAATGACTGTGATCGAAACCTCTTATTACCCGGCTGGCTGCCAGGTCAAGATACAGGTCCACGATAGAGAATTTGCCTTCCGCAAGGATCAGGGGAAAAATGGCCGGATCGATAATATGGATGCCGCTAAACGCTTTCTGAACAGGGGGAGTGACGACCCGTCTGGCCATCTTTTCTTCCCCTGTCCGGACATTACGCCAACCGCACAATCGCTGCTGCTCATCAAATAAAAAATAACGGGAGGTCTTTCGGTCAGTAACAGCCAGCGTGGCTAAAGGACGATGCTGAAAATGATCCCGGATCATCCCGGATAAATTCAGGTCCGTCAGAATATCCACGTTCATGAGAAGGAAAGGGCCCCCTTCCAGGTAAGGACCTGCTTTTTTCAATCCACCCCCCGTCTCCAGGACCTGCTCCGTCTCATCGCTGATGGTAATAGTACTGCCCCATCCTTCGTTGAGGGAAAGGGCCTCCCGGATCTGTCCGGCAAAATGGTGGACATTGACGACCAGGTCCCTGATCCCATATTGTTGCAGGTATTCGATATTACGTTGCAGCAGGCTCTTCCCATTGACCAATGCGAGGGCCTTCGGGTGCCGGTCGGTCCATGGCTTAAAGCGTGTACCCAGGCCTGCGGCAAAGATCATGGCCCTGGTGATGGAAGGAGCGGAGGAAGTATTCATTGAGACAAATAGATTTACAGCACGATATTCTGCACCAGCGGGCTCTTACCCGGGTAATCCGTATTATAATGCAGGCCGCGGCTCTCCTTGCGGAACGTAGCTTCTTTAACGATCAGGTAGCCCACGGTGATCAGGTTCCGCACTTCACATAATTGGGGGGATACGGCGGTGGCTTCATACAAAGCCTCTATTTCCTCATGCAGGAGATCGAGCCTTTTCATAGCCCTTTGAAGACGGACATTGGTACGGACAATCCCCACGTAATCGCTCATCAGGAGTTGTAACTCCTTCAGGCTTTGGGTGATGAGGATCATTTCCTTCGGCTCGGTGGTCCCCCCGGGATTCCAGTCAGGGATGGACTCCTGGAAGGCAATGCTTTCCGGCCGCTGAACGCTGTCCAGGTAACAGCGGTGACCGAATACCAGCGCTTCGAGCAGGGAGTTACTGGCCAGGCGGTTAGCGCCATGCAGGCCGGTGGAAGCGCACTCCCCGCAGGCATATAAATTTTTTATAGACGTCCTGCCCCATTCATCCGTTTTGATCCCTCCGCAGCTATAATGCGCGGCCGGGGCAACGGGGATCAGGTGTTCTGAGACCTCGATCCCGATCGACCGGCATTTTTCATAAATATTCGGGAAGTGTTCTATGAATTTATCTTTATTCATATGCCGGCAATCCAGGTATACATGTTCCGTACCGGCCCTTTTCATTTCACTATCGATCGCCCGGGCTACAATATCGCGGGGAGCCAGGTCCTTTCTTGCGTCATATTTCTCCATGAAGGCCTCTCCCTCTTTATTACGCAGGATGCCTCCATCGCCCCGTACGGCTTCCGTAATTAAAAACGAAGGGCTGATCCCCGGCTCATAAAGGGCCGTAGGATGAAACTGGATGAACTCCATATTCTCGATCCGTCCTTTGGCGCGGTAGACCATAGCCACCCCATCTCCTGTTGCGATCTTGGGGTTGGTGGTCGTGCGATAGGCCTGTCCATTCCCTCCCGTTGCCAGTAAAGTGATACGGGAGAGGATCTTTTCTATCTTATTCGTATGCTGGTTAAGAACATAGACACCATAACATTCGATGTCGGGCGTCGATTTGGTTACCAGGTAGCCGAGATGATGCTGGGTGATCAGGTCAATGACAAACCAGTGTTTGGCGATCTCTATATTTTTTTGTTTGCCTACTGTCTCCAGCAGGGCCCGTTCTATTTCTTTGCCGGTGACATCTTTATGATGAAGGATCCGAAAGGCGGAATGTCCGCCTTCTTTGCCCAGTTTGAAATCCCCATCCGAATCCTTGTCGAACCGTGTGCCCCAGTCGATGATATCCTGGATCCGCTCAGGGCCTTCTTTCACGACAATCTCCACCGTATGGGGATTACAGAGACCGTCTCCGGCGATCAGCGTATCCTGTATATGACTTTCATAACTATCCTTTTCGAGGTCCGTTACCCCGGCGATTCCGCCTTGTGCGTATTTCGTATTGGTCTCATCTATCCTCGTCTTGGTAATGACCAGCACTTTCTTATCAGGATGGTGCTGAGCTACTTTTAATGCATAACTGAGACCTGCTATTCCGGAGCCTATGACCAGAAAATCTGTTTTTATCATAATATAAAAAAATGTGTCGGAGGTGCGCTTTGAGAAATTTAGCGCATCTCCGACAAATAGTTAATGTCGGTCCTATCGTTAGAGCTTCGCTGGAACTTCGTCCCTCGTTCCAGCTCGCTCGAAGCGGATCCGGGGGCCTCCGGCGTCTATTGTAGCGCCAAAGTTACGACTCCCGGTTTTAATATTCTATACTATATCCGAACTGTTCCGGATGGTCGAATACGTCTACCAGGTTATATTTCATCGTAACCGTCGTCTTATCCTCGGATAATTTAGCCAGGGTGTTGTCGACTTTTTTTATCGGGCGGGGGAATTTTATCGTAGTAGTATATAATATTTCAACGCCCATCTGGCTTGCCTGTTTCATCTGGGCGAGCTGGGGGTCTTCAGTGAGGGCTTTCCATTTTGCCTGGTTCAGCTTTTTGCTCATCGCGCCATCTTTACAGGTAAAATCATAAATGCCATTGAATTGGTTGATATCCGGGTTCGGTCCTCCTCCTCCATCCTGGCCTCCCGGGGTCAACCCTTTAAATAGCTGGGTGTTTCCCAGGGAACCGTCGCTCATAACGCCATATAATTTCTGCAGGTTAGCCAGGCTGCTAAAAGGGAACTGCATATGGGTCTTGAATACTTTCTCATCCAGGTTCATCTTTATATGTACGAACCCGGGGCGAAGCAGGGCTTTCTTTTCGGCGCTGAGAGAGCTCATGGTATCCACGATATCTTTCATGAGAATGGTTGTATCCATCTTCTCCATTCCTTTCTTGGCCAATTCATCTTTGCCTACATAGGTCTGCAGCATTTCCACCATCTGGCTCATATCCATATCCATGGATAATTGTCCGCTGCCATCTTTTTTTATGGCTACATTCTCATCGATATCCAGACAACCTGTCAAACAAAATACCAGGGATAAGGGCAGTATAAATTTCAGGATCTTCATCAGTATACAATATTTAAGAGGCAAGTTAATTTTTTACCCGACGCTAACCTTGTATCGGACTGTAAAAATTTGTGAATGTCCCGGAGGCAAAAGAATAAGGCCCATTTTGTTGTTAAAGCTATCCGGGGCCGCGCTGAGGTTCTCCACGGCGATGCTGCTGCGGGCCGGGGGAGTATAAAGCTGGAGATAGGGATAACCGGCATCCGGGAAAAAAGATACGCGCAAGCCGCTGGCCGGATTAAAAAGCTCACAGGCGGGGCTAACGATACCGGGTTTCAGGACAAAACAGTTGTCCAGGAAGGTGTCCCCGATCGGCCGGGGGTTATCGAATGCATCATATTGTAATAAACGGCCGGTGGGGATCAGCTGGTCACTGAATTCCACGATCGCCGAAGCATGAAATTGCAGGAGCCAGTCACCGACAGGACCCCCTAATTGAAAATAGGGATGCCAGCCATCGGCGATCGGAAGGGTCTGCTTATCCAGGTTCGTCACCGTAGTCATCACTTCCAGGAGGTTGCCTCCATGTAATACATATCTTACCAGGCAGTTATAATCAAAAGGATAACCCGTGTTGTCTTTTTTGTACCCGTATTCCAGGGAAAGGGAGGCTGACGAATCGCCGGCTTGCTCTTCTGTTATCGTAAAGGCCTTGTCATACAACAAGCCATGAATAGCCGTACCGTCGGAGAAGATATTCCCGAATCGATAGGCTGCCCCTTCATGCTCGTATTTACCCTCGGCTATACGGCAGGGGAAGGGGGAAAGTTTAGGGCTTTTAAAGGACCGGCCCATTTCTCTGTTCAGTTCGTCCAGGTCAGGATAATTATCTATGACATTGAAAAGGCTCTCATCCTTTTGCCGGACGCGAAAAGCATGGAGGGACGCCCCATGACCGGGAAGCAGGGCTATTTCCGTACCGGTTGTTTCTTCTTTTAAATTTACCAGGTCCAGTCCGTTCTCATTCGTACGATAAATAGAAAAATTCATATTGCGGAAAGATAATTTCCTGCAATGTACTTTATTGTTCACAACTGGGCTCCGCCCAGTTTAAAGAAGGTTCCAGGATCCCGAAGGTCCTCAGGATCTCATAAGCCAGGTCTGCGATCGCCACGCCGCTGGCGGTGATGATATCGCCGGCATTTACCAGGGACACCGGCCGGTAGTAGTCCATCCCTTCATAGTCCTTGCAATATTGCCCTATATAACCGGGGAAATTACTGGTATGAGGGATCTCATTGAGCAGGCCCAAGTCTCCCAGGGCCAGGGTGGCTCCGCAAATGGCGGCGATAGGCTTTTTCCCGGCCGTAGCGCGGATAAGGGGGAAAATTTCCAGGTTATCCCCTTTTTCCCATTGGCTCCCCCCGGGTAATAATAACAGGTCAAAATATTCCGGATCGATATTTTGCAGGCTGGTATGCGGCGTTACCCGGAGCCCGCTCAGAGAAGTTACGGGCCGGCCCCTGTCGGAGAACGTCTCGATGGCAAAATCACTCTCCGTATTCAAACAGGCCATGGTGAGGGCCACCTCATGGTCGGCAAATCCGTCGAACACAAATACGGCGCATGTTCTATTCTTCATATTACAGGTTTTGCAACAAAGAAAAGATGCGGTAGTGACAACCTTATGTCAGCAGGTTCCATAATGAGCCAGCAGTCGCTGCGACAGCTCTTTCATAATAGTGCGGAGCTCGGCGGGGGATTCGATGGTGACGGTATTGCAGTATGGGAGGAGCCAGCGGCCGAAATAGTCTATGGAGGAGGTCAAAAACTTCATGCTTACATAGTCCCCCAGATCTTCTTCCGACACAAAACCGTTCAGGTATTTTTGTTCCTGCAGGTATCTGACCACTTTTTTATCAAAGTTAACAACGACTTCCTGCAGTTCTTCACTGCCTCTATTCTGCCGGATATATTCCTGGACTGAAGGGTGGGAGGACCTGTCGAAGGATTCGTCCTTCAGGGTGGCGCCGAGCATACGGCTCAGCCGGAAGTCGCGGTAGCCTTTACGCAGGCGGCACCAGGCGATCAGGTGCCAGGCCGACGAATAATACAGCAGACCGATGGGCTCTACGTTTCTTTTAGTCGTCTCCTCTTTCGCCCCGGAATGATATTGAAGGTCCACTACTTTTTGCTGGACAATGGCTTGCTGCCATACAGAAAGGTATTGGTGAGATAAATCACTGGCCGGGGCGCCGCGCGACAGGATCTCGATATGATCGGAGAGGTTGTCCACGTACTCTTTATCAGTGGACCGCAGTACGGCTTTGATCTTAAACAAGGCCGCGTTGAAATGCCGTTTCACCGACCCGTCCGTAAACCGCTCCGCCAGCTTGGATCCCAACAGGATGGCGCCGGCCTCCTCCTGGGTGAACATGACGGGGGGGAGGCGATAGCCTTCCATAATAGTATAACCGGTGCCGGCTTCTCCGATGACAGGCACCCCGGATTCATCCAGCGATTTCACGTCGCGGTAGACGGTACGCAGGCTTATGGAGAAGCGATCAGCCATTTCCTGAGCCGTCACCCTTTTCTTACTTTGAAGATGGGTCAGTATCGCATGCAGTCTGTCAATACGATTCAATGGGAAATAATTTTAGCTATTAGCAACGAATGGGGGATCTATCCACGCATCGCTTTCTTTCAATAAACTTATTAGTTCTTCCACCGCAATGGCGCTGTCGACGCTCCGCTTGACCACTTCTTTACCTCTGTAAAGGGTGATCTTGCCGGGTCCGCTGCCGACATATCCAAAGTCCGCATCGGCCATCTCGCCGGGGCCATTCACAATACAACCCATGATCGCTATTTTCACGCCTTTGAGGTGGTGGGTGACGGAACGAATTCTCCCCGTCGTCTCCTGGAGGTCGAACAGGGTCCGCCCACAGGAAGGACAGGAAATATATTCCGTTTTGGAGATCCGGGTCCTGGTAGCCTGCAGGATGGAAAAAGAGGTATTGTTGATGAACTGGTGGTTATTCTTTGCCTGGAGATAGGTGCGTCCGCTAACGCTTGTATTCGCGATCTTGTCCGGGTCATTCATCAGCCAGATACCGTCTCCCATTCCGTCGAGCAGCAGGGCGCCGGCTTCCGTGGAAAAATGGATCAATTGTTCATCGATACTATTGTCCTGACTTTCCACTGCCAGGATCAGGGGACAGTGAATATCCTGCCCCATCAATTCCATGACGAAACGCCTTACGGACAGCATGGCATAGGGATGAGAGGACCAGCAACATAATACGACGGTAGGATCCAACCTTACCTTTTGCAATAGCGCTTCCGTTCCCTCCCCGGCTGTGTCCAGGGATACGAAATTCAGCAGGGCGGAACGCTCGCCGGCCTGCAGATATTCCTTTCCCTGGTAGAGGGGTAAATATTTCTGCTTGTCAGGAGCCTGTAGCCAGGCCTTGTGGTCGCAGATCAGTTTCAGGGTGCCGGGTAGTTCAAAGTCAATCGTCTTCGCTCCCGTATACAGGTAATCTGCCGCCCCATCGCCGATATTCCATTTATCGCTTACCGGATCATAGCTATAGCCTATCGTAGTGAGGTCCTGGCTCCCGATCGTCGCAGCCTTCATAAAATCCGCCACTACGACGGGTACCTGGTGGTCCCCGATATTGGAGACTGCTATGGATTTTCTTCTCCGGTAATCAAAGGGGGAGTAGGGAACCTTTTCTATAGGAGGGATGAGGGGGGCGTCTCCCCTTCCCTCATATCTTTTCACCAGGTCCTTGCAGACGGGTATTTCAAATTCGGGGTCTTCCGTCAGGGAGACACGGATCGTATCTCCGATCCCGTCTTCGAGCAGCGTGCCGATGCCGATCGCCGATTTTATACGGCCGTCTTCTCCGTCACCGGCTTCTGTCACTCCTAAGTGCAGGGGATAGCAGGCGCCGAATTCATCCTGCATGTTCCGGATCAGCAGGCGGTAGGCCTGGACCATCACCTGCGGATTACTGGATTTCATGCTCAGAATAATATTATGGTAGCTCTCGTCCCTGGCTACCCGCAGAAATTCCATGGCGCTTTCCACCATGCCCATCGGCGTATCTCCATAACGGCTCATGATGCGATCGCTCAGCGAACCATGATTCGTTCCGATGCGCATAGCCGTTCCATACTCTTTGCAGATCTTTACCAGGGGAGTAAAGCGGGTGCGGATACGGTCGATCTCTTCCTGGTAATCGGCATCCGTATATTCAATGAATTCAAACTTCTTTTTATCGATGTAATTCCCGGGGTTCACCCTTACTTTTTCAACGATGCGGGCCGCTATCTCGGCGGCATTGGGAGTAAAATGAATATCTGCGACCAGGGGGGTATGATAACCTCGTTTGTGCAGTTCATTTTTTATATTGAGCAGGTTCTCCGCCTCCTTCTTGCTGGGAGCCGTGATACGCACCAGTTCTGCGCCAGCTTCGATGCAACGGATGGATTGTTCCACCGTGGCCAGGGTGTCCATGGTATCGGTAGTAGTCATGGTTTGTACCCGGATGGGATGAAAATTGCCCAGGAGCAAGTCCCCGATCCTGACTTCCAGGGTCTTAAGCCTCGTATATTGTGTAAGGGAGTTACAGTATAATTGCATAATGCGAAATTAAGATAGAATCCGCCCATATCACCAGTCTTTTTCAGGCTGTGTAGTAGATTTCACCTTATTCTGGTTCATTTTATCCTGTAGTTCGTTTTCCTTTTGCTGCAGGGCTTTTAACAATTGCTCCACCTGTTGTTTGTTAAGCCTGCTGGGCTGCGGCTTGGGCTGTTGCTGTTGTTCCTGGTTCTTCTTTTCGTCTTTCTGGTCTTTTTGATCCTTCTGATCCTTTTTGTCCTTTTGATCCTTCTGATCTTTTTGCTGCCGGGATTGTTGTTGCTTCAGTTCCATCAGGGCTTTCTGAAGGTTCTCCCGGGCGTCTTCGTCCGAAGCATCCAGTTTCAGGGCGTTTTTCCAGGCATCGATGCTTTCGGGCAGTTTCTTTTGTTTAGCCAGGGCTACCCCTTTATTATACAATCCTTTTTCCCGGCCGGCATTACCCGTGCTATGTTCTACGCTGGTCTCGTAGGATTTGGCAGCTTCCTCGAAATTATTTTTCCGGAATTGAGCGTTGCCCAGGTTGTAATTAGCGGTGGGGTTATCCGGCGCAGACCGGACGGCCTCCTGGTATTGATGTTGTGACTGGTCGATCTGTTTCTGTTTGTAATAGCGATTGCCGCTACGGATCAGGGCATTTTCTTTTTGTGCCAATGATCGCAGGGAGACCGTTGAGGCCACCGCTACGAGGATGAACAGGATTATGTATTTCCCTTTCTTCATGGTTGTTTGTTCGCTCTAGCGAACGCCCGGAAGATGAACTTCCGGACGTTCGGGTCTAATGATGGCAGGACTTCGTCAGAGCGACATTTAGTCGCTCTTTCTCGTCAGAGCTACGCTCGTACGAACTTCGGCGAGGCGTCGTCCCTTGCCTCTTCTCGTTCCTAACCTTCGCTTCGCTCGGTTACGTCCGAGCTTTCGCTCGTTCCTCGGTTACCTTCGCTTTGCTCGGTTAGGCAAAACGCCTGTGGCGTTTTATTTCCGGCAGGAAAAACTCTACCAGCAGCAGTACCAGGGCGATCCCCAGGAACCACTGAAAATAACTTTTATAGTCGATAAATTCCGCGTCGCTCAAGGATTTTTTTTCTATGCTATCCAGTTGCTGTGTCATCGTGATCAGCACATCATCCAGGTTATCCATGCGAACGTATCTTCCGTTGCCGGCATCTGCCAATTGCTGTAATTCAGCTTCATTCAGTTTGGAAATGACGGTCTGTCCCTGGTCGTCCTTTTTCACTTCATTGGTGACGGGATCTACGATCGGCGATCCATCCGGGGAGCCGATCCCTATCGTATTGATCATGACTCCGCTGGCCGCCAGATTTTTGGCAACATTCAGCGCTTCGGGATCATGGTCTTCTCCATCCGATAGGAGCACAATCGCTTTATATTTCCTTTCCTTGCTATTAAAAGAGGTATTGGCCATTCTCAGGGCTTCCCCGATCACAGTGCCCTGTGTGGGGACGGCTTCGGGGGTGGCATTCCGGATATACATCCTGGCTGCGCCGTGGTCGGTGGTCAGGGGCATTTGCAGGTAGGCCCTGCCGGCAAATAATACCAGGCCGACACGATCGTTCTCCAGTTTATCCATTAGCTTGAGCAGCAATTGCTTGGCCTTTTCCAGGCGGTTGGGCGCAATATCCCGGGCCAGCATGCTCTTACTGACGTCCAGCACTATCATTACATCGACCCCCTGGCGATTGATATTCTCCATTGCGCCGGGCTTCCGTAAATTAGCCGCCCCGATAATGATGAGGATAAAAGCCAGGAACGCCAACGTAACTTTTATGAAGAATCGCAGCGAAGAGAAGCTCTTAATCAACTCTTTCACCAATAAGGGATCCCCTATCCGTGCCGTCGTCTTTTTCTTCCATTTCAGCAGGGCATAGAACAGGTATCCCAAAAGGGGAAGGGCGGCCAGGCCCAGGAGATATTCGATATGTTGAACGCTGAACATGAATATTTTAGATCCTGCTAATTTAAAGATACTTTCCGTTGATCGCGTATTTGGGTTGCAAAAAGAAAGCCAATTGTTCCGACAAATCTACCTCTTTAGCTGAAATCCTCTGGTTGTTGAGAAAGCGAATCCAGCCATGAATCCCGAGTTAGCTCAGCTTTTTTACTCTTCCTTTTTTTCCATAATAAGATAAATACGATTATTAATACCAGCATTAGAAGGGTAAAAACAATGTATTCCACCATAAAAGGCCAGTTTCATATATGAAAAATTATTTCTTCCCCTGGAAAAACTCCATTTGCTTCAGAATGCTTTTCAGGATAGCAATGCCACTGCCCGGGACGTCCAGGTTGGGATTGGCCGATTCCAGGTTGAGAACGAAGAAATAGGGGTGCTTATTCTCTTCTATCCAGCCCAATATCCAACCGATCGTATGCCCGTCCTCTTTGAGTCCCAGGGCAGTCTTATAAGTAAGCTGGTAATTAGCGTTCTTTTCCGTCAGCATCATACGGCGTACGACCACCTGCGTATGCTGGAAAAAGGGCAATTGATCGAAATATAATTTCTTTACCAGGCCGAGCTGTTCATCTGAAGTGACCTTCAGGTGATTATTTAACCAGAAGGAATCGATAGGGCCGCTGATATTCTTATTTCCGTAACCCAGAGAGTCGATCCATTTTTTCAGCGTGTCCTTGCCGATGCGCTGAGCCAGTTGTCCGAACCCATTCTCACGATCTGTCTTTATCAGGGCGCTGTCATCTTTGACCAGGCCTGTCTGTACGCCGATCAGGGACTGGATGATATCGAAAGTACCGGCAGGCAGGAAGGCACTATCGCGAAAGCGGGACAAATGATAGATCGTAAAATGCCCCTGCCCGTTGTCGAACAGGCCGAAGGATCCGCTCACCCCGGCCGAATCGAAATACCTCTTAAAGCTGTTGTCCTCTGTCACATTGTTCTGGGAGCAGGCGGTAAAGAGGCAGGAAATGAGCAAAAAAGCAAAAAGAGGGCCGGACATCGGGGATCTGGTCATCGCGGAATTTTTTGCGAAGGTAAGCAATCGCCCCCGATGGGCGGGAAGCGATCCGGGAACCTTTTATTCTTTCGGCAAATTATATTGTCTGATCAATCGCAATAAGACCCCATTTGTCCAGCCGAAGCCGTCTTGTCCGGCATATTCGCCGCCGCCGGCCTCTTTATTGATGTCGGTCACATTGTATTTTTCCATCAGCTTGCCCGTCTCCCGGTATACTTTTTCATTCAGTTTTACCCAGCGTGCAGCAATATCGGCGGCCAGATCTTTCTGACCACAGCGATCCAGTCCCCAGATCGTCATCCATTCCAGGGGGGCCCAGCCATTGGGAGCGTCCCATTGCTCTCCGGTGGTAAATTCAGTGGTCGCCACTCCGCCTGGCTTTAATAGTTTCTCCCGGATGACCGCGGCGACCTTTCTTCCCAGGAAGCTCATATAATCCGGATGTTCGTTGATGAAGCAAAAGGGATACATGCCGGCCGGGTTGATATGGTTGCTCTGTTTCTGTGTCCTGAAATTGTAATCGGTATAATAGGTACGCAGTTTATTCCAGCAATATTTATCGATTAGTTCCCCTCTTTTAATCGCTTTTTTCCGGTATTCCATAGCCGCCGAATCATCCTTGTTCATCAATTTTGCTTTGGATATGGAGATTTCCAGGTGATAGAGCAATGCGTTCAGGTCCACCGGCACCATATCCGTCGTCCGGATGGTCACCAGGTTCTTTCCATCGGCAAACCAACGGCTGCTGAAGTCGATCCCGCTCTCGGCCCCTGCGCGCAGGTGCTGGTACATTTCCAGTTTATCCCTTCCGGAGTGTTGTGCGGTAAGGAAGTCTTCACGCCAGCTCTCCTGCCTGGGCACGACAGCATCGTCCCAGTAACGGTTGAGAATATCTCCGCCTTTCAGTTTGACAACCCGCCGGTAGGCCTGACCGGGTTTTAATTTGTCGCTGCCATCCATCCAGAACTGGTATTCTTTTTCCATGGCCGGCAGGAACTCCTGGTAGATGCTATCCCCTTTGACTTCTGCCAGCAGTTCCACCATGACGGAGAAAAAAGGAGGTTGTGAACGCCCCAGGTAATAGGTCCTGTTGCCATTCGGGATATGACCATAGGTCTCTATCAGGTAGGCAAAGTTCTTCACCATATTGTCGATCATCTCTATTTCTCCGCTCTCTTTCAGTCCCAGCATGGTGAAATAGGAATCCCAGTAATATACTTCGCGAAAGCGGCCTCCGGGTACGATATAGGGGTAAGGCAGGGGCAGCAGGGAACTGCCTTCTACCGGCTTATCGGGATTTCTTTTCAGGACCGTCCATAGGTTTTTGATATGGGTCACTACATCTTCGGTGTTATTCGTTTTGTAGTTATCGGTGGGATTTGCCGGCAATTCAAAATTATCCTCGACGAATTTTTTCAGCTCAAAGCCGCTCGTGGTCCTGGCCGTTTCATAGCCGGCAACGATATCCGCCGGCTTCCTTTTGGGAACACAGTCCACGAAGGTCTTTCCATCGGCGAATACCCGGCTCATCTGGACGTCTACAAATAATTTCCCATAGATCTTATCGGGGGGCGTAGTGACAGGGGCTTGCCCGAATGACAATAAGGAGCATAGGGTAAGGAGGAAGAAACAAACAGATCTTTTCATATTCCCACGGTTAAGTTTAATGTGTCTCGGTCCCTCGGACAAGAGGCTTCCAGCGTCTTTTTGTGGTAAATGTAATAATTTTATATATTTATACTGTGTCTTCGGGCCGGTGTTAAAAAGAAACACCGCGAAGAATCGCGGCGTTTGTGCTTTGCTTTTGCTTATGATCCAATAAATTCTTATTGAGCCCCATCTGCCACGGCTCGTTGAATGGCGTAATTACCTACTTTCTGACCCGTCGTCACTCCTATCGCACAGTCACTCCGGTAATGGATACCTCCATATAACCTGGACATCGTGGCTTCCTGCGCCATCGCCGCATAATCCGCCGCTCTTTCCGGTACGATATAACCGAGTACCGTAGAAGCCGCCCCGCTGAAAGTGGCATGGCCGGAAATATAAGAGGGGAAGTTCGGGATACCCGTCAGGGTTTTAATGCTGCCATCCATCTGGGAAGGCCTGGGATTAAAATAATGATACTTGGTATCCCAGCAAACGATCCCCGCGTCCATTTCGGCCATATTCAGCAGGGCCAGGTTCCGGGCCCATCTTACTTCGCTGAAATTCTTTTTTACAAAATCTTCTGCCGCGATGGCATTCCAATGACCGGGAGGAGTATAAGTGCCCACCCCATCCGCCCAGAACTGTACGATCCGGATATGGTCCCGGCTGGGATTCTTAACATAACTGGCAACCTCTTCCGTCTCCGTCTTCATCTGGCCGCCGCCTGTCAAAGCGGGAGGACCGGGACGAAGCGCCACTACCGTAGCGGAATCGAACAGGAAAGGCTTTACCCTATTGAAGAGGGGCAGCATCGGAGGCCGTTTGGGCACTTCCAGGCTGAACCAGGGAATCTGGCCTGCTGCCTGGGTCGTCGTAACAAAACCGGCCCAGTCGGTGGGTGTCCCGATCGCCTTACCGGCATTATCGCCTCTTCCACGGGTGATGAACAGTTCGGCTACTTGTCTGCCCAGTGTCTCGCCGGCCAGAATATCGCTACGGGTAGCGGCACCGGCCATGATCAGGCTTAACTCCTGTTCTTCCAGTTTTTGCTGGATCGTCGCAATTTCATCGGGGAAGAGCAATTTCATCATTTCAGCGGTGACGCCTGCCAGCACCGCTCCTTCGGAAGGGTAGGAAGGCAGGGTGGTCCGCGCGGTCAGGACCCGGATCGTGGAATCCACTTTATAAGGGGTCGGCCGGTTATAGAGGGTTTTATAATGCCAGCAGGCCACCAGTGCATCGTATTGCGCTGCGCTGACATAGGCATAGGCCCTGGCGGCGTAGGGTGGATTGGAGAACGGGAATAAGGGATAGGCGAAAGGGTTAGCAGAGCTGGGAGCGGGATAGGTCCCGTCTGCATTCTGGTAAGGAGGTAAATTATATTTAGCCACCAGTCCGCGTAGGATCTCATTCCAACGTAATACGCCACCGGCGCCCCAATATTTTATTTTATTCTCCTGGTCGCCGTTCAGATGAGCCTGGTAACCTTTGATCTCGTTCAGGTCCGCTATATAAAGCGGGGAGCTGGTGGCCACGGGAGCGGGCACGGCAAAAGTATCCGGGCGGGAGAGCAAAACAGGCTTCCAGGCGCCGGCATTGAGGTCCTGGTTGGCAGGGTTGAGGGCCGGAAGATCGGCCGTTCTGTCCGAAATGCTCTTATTACAGGCGATCAGTGAGAGAAGGCCTCCGGCAAAAGCCGTCGCCACAAGCAGGGAGAGGAGCTTTCTCTTTGAGTTTATATGATTTACAGGAATGCTCATAATCAGTTGTTTTTGGGAGTGGAAGGTGCGGGAGTTTTAGTCTTGTGGGAGAAATCCAAAATATAGAAGACCCCGATATCGAAGGCGGTCGCCTGACCCATATTACGTCCTGCCAGGGTATAATTGCCCCCTCCGGTGAGGGAGAGGCCCGCTACTGCCTTGAAATTATATTTAAAATGAGCGCCCGCCAGGGTAGCATTCATTTTATTGCTGGGGAAGGGCATATCATTCTTCCGGATATCGAATCCGCCCAGGGTCGACCTATTCATCCCTACCGCTTCGAGGATCCAGCGTTCGCTCCGATAGCCGATCCGGAAATTGAAGGACATCGCATCGGGCATGTCTACCTCATTCGTCAGGTGTAATTCGGTCGTGTAATAGGAGTTCCTGTCAATTTTGATATTACTCCGGTAAGTATAAGTGCCGGAAGCCGTTACAAAAAAGTTACCCGACTGGTAATCGGCCATGATCCTTCCGGAAAGGGTCTTGCTATGCAGCCCGATGGACAAGGGTAGGTAATCGGCGATATAATTCGTCAGGGGAAGAGAGCCTCCTCCCAGGGCGTAAAGAGAAAGTACACCGTTCCCGATATTTTGCTCTACGGCCAGCCATTTTACCCAGAGGGAAAGATCCTGGATGCCGTGCATGCCATGCAGCGTGCCGGCCGTCGCATGGGTTGTTACATAAGGAGCGCTGACGAGTATGTTCAGCTTTCTGCTCACCCCATAGGTTCCCATCAACCCGAACATTTGCGTGGAGACCGTCCCCAGGTTCTGATTATTACGCTTAAACGTCCCTTCCCAGTAGTGATCCCAGCTACTGTGGCTATAGGTACCGCCCACGCAAAAATTGTTTTTGGTCATCATAATAGCGTCTTCGTCTGTCTGTGCCCGGAGCGCCGATGTGCTCAAAAGCAGCATCACAGCGGCAAAAAAGGCTCGTTTAATGAAATTCAGGAAGTTCATGCTTGTTAGTTTGGTTAGTGGGGGATTATGTTTGCGGAACGGCTGCCGCATATCCGTTTTGCGCAATAGCCTGTCCCATTTCGATATACTCTTCATTCTTTTCAGGCGCCCAGGTACCCAGGCCATCGACATAACGGTTGTACATACAAAATGCGGCGGCGATCAATACCACGTCATGGATCTCTTTATCGCTGGCGCCGGCCTTACGGGCCGCGTCAATATCCCCGGCAGTCACTTTTTTACCGCCCTGTTGTACATGATGGGCAATATTCAATAAAGCGCGGAGCTTATCGGATACAGGAGTGTTGGGCAGCCCTCGCTTTATATCATCGATCAGGGAAATGTCCGAGTTGAAATGGGCTACGGCGATAGCCGCATGGGAAGTGTGACAAAAATGACAATCGTTCCAATAAGAAACGGAAGCGGCGATCAATTCCCTTTCGGCTTTTGAAAGAGTAGAGTCGGCTACCAGCAATGCGTCGGCCAGCTCTGTCAATGGGGCGGCTGTAGCCGGGCTATAATCCAGCAGGCCTACGATGCCCGGAAGCTGTTCGTTATTCAATTTTATATGTGCCATAACGGTAAATTTTAATTGGATTACCTGATTTTTAAATAGCTATGGGTGTTATCCCGAGCGCTGCTTCTGCCAGGCGGGTGCCTTCCACACGCGACCTGATCTTTTCAAAAGCAATCTCCCGGCTGGTGGAAGTATCATCTGCAAAGGGCGAAAAACCGCAATCATCCGTCGTTCCCAATTGCGATACGGGTATCATTCCGGCCGCTTCGAGGACCAGGTCCCGGATCTCTTCGGGAGATTCGATGCGGGGATTCAATACATCCGTTACTCCGATAAAGACACGCTGTCCGGGCCGCAGATTTTCCTTTATTACTTCCAGCACCTGCTTTTTATTCTTTTCACTGGCGTACTGGAGATAGAAATTAGTTGCTTTCAATTCAAACAATAAGGGGAGCAACTCACTATATTCAATATCCGCGCTATGGGTGGAATCCTGATCGCCTCCGGGGCAGCTATGTACGCCGATGTTCTTACGATCGGACTCTGTAAAACGGTCAAGTACCCTGTTATTCAATGCTATAAATGAGCGTAGCAATCCCTTGCCAGGATCCAGCTTCAAGGAAAGGCGGGCTTCTGTAAAATCTATCTGCACATTATGCGCCCCGGCAGCCAGACAATCACGGATATCCCGCTCCTGTTCATCCACCAGGTCTGTCATAAATACATCTGCCGGATAACCCGCGATGCCTTCCGTTGGATAAAGCAGGCTAAGCGCCGAAGCGGAAATAACGGCCTGTTTGAGGGGGAGCGCTGTAAGGAGGCGGGCCCTTTTGAAAAAATCAGCGGCGTGTAACTGGTAACGGAAAGGGCCTGCTCTTAGCTTTGGCAATTGACGGGTATGCCCATCTTCAAACGGAATGACCACTCCATTCGGATCAAGATCCCGTAAACCATGAATGGGATAGGTAGCAAAACTTGGTTTTGTCTGTTCACCGTCGGTGATTACGGGTGAACCGGTTGCTTCAAACCGTTTAATCGTATCCTGTAAGGCCCTGTCAAATAAGATGTCCAATTCCTGTGCCCCGATATTCCCGGCAGAAAACGCTTTCAGTCCTTCCAGCAATTCAACCGGGCGGGGAATGCTTCCTATAGGCTCTGTAAGAATCGGCATGATCAATTATTTTAAAGTTAGCAGATGTATATTAAAACCGGAAGTTCAGGCCGATATTAACGGCATAGTCGGCAAAAGCGGCGTCTCCGTGGGTATTGACGCCCGTCAACTGCGTCGTGATCTTATCCGGTACGCTCTGTGTGCGATTACGCACGATCGCTACGGGAACATAGGCATACAGGGAGACCTTTGAAAAGTTGTAGGTCACTCCCGGTTCCCCGGAGATGATATAGCCCGGTCTCCTGAAACCATTGCTGCCGCCCACCAGGTCATGTACGGGCAGGCATTCATCCCGTACGCCGGCGGAAAAAATAAAGTGGCTGGCCATTATATTGACCCCTACCCTGGCCATCAGCTGATCGGGTACGCTCATCACATCACTCCCGTTCTTAACGGCTGTCGCGGAAGGGGTCCCTCCACGGGCGGTGGAAGTGCCGTTCACCTCCCGGGGGTTGCTGAGATAGTAGAAATTGCCATAGAGGCTTACGGTATGGGATAAACTATAAAAGGCGTTCAATTCAAAGGTGATGCCCGTACCTCCGTCACCTAACTGGATGGATTGGTCTACGGGCCCCAGTCTTTTGGTGCTGTCCGTGACATGAAAATAGTCCATATAGTTATAGCTGCCGGTAGGCAATTTGAGTCCCAGCCCCACCTGCACATTTCCCCTGGGCATTTTTATAGGATCGAGCAGCCAGCTATAGACGGCCACCCGGATATCTCCCACCCCGAAGGAATGGGTCTTGTAACGGCCCAGGTTGGCATGTTCGTACAGGGATGACCGGGAATTAGCCTCGATGGGCAGATCCAGCATAATGGACCATCGGCTGTCGATCAGGCGATAGATGGCCATATCCAGCGTATATTGGTGGTTGATCACTTCATTGCCCAGGGTCTGGCGCTGCTTCTGCTCGTCGGTGCCGACAAAATGCCGGAAGGATTTGAAGTAGCGGTTGTTGGCGCTGAACTGCCATTTACTGGTGGTATCGATGTGGGCGTTGTTTCCGGCGGTGCAAAAGCCTCCGGTACTGCGGATAGCGACGCAGCCCTGACCATAGATTTTTCCGGTGAAGGCTATCGGGAACAATACGATGATGAACAATAATCTCTTTCTCATTTTCTGTTGTTTGGTATTTATAATCTTTTTTACTTTTTTTTCATTTTTAATCTCTCTACTACGAGGGCGCCCACTTTCCGGCCATATTCCGTGCTGACGATACAGGAATGATGAAAATGAATGCCTCCGTAAAATCTTGCCCAGTTATTTTCCAGGGCCGCGGCGCGGAAAGAGGGAAAAGAGCGGCTTTTGATGCCGAACTCCAGCTCCGTAGTATCCGTATAGGCGAAATTGTCCCCGAATACGCTGGTCAGCGCTTCCGCCGCTGCCGAAGAGCAGGTGGAATGGCCGCAGGTATATTCCGGGAAGGGAGGTGTCTGCAGATGGGGACGCCAGTTAGGGTCTATGTATTTGTTAATGACGGTCTCCGGTCTTACTGTGTTGTAGGTATATTTTATATCCCAGCATTCAATAAAAGCGTCAAAAAGGGCGATCGCGGTTTTAGCGTAAGCATAGACCGTCGTAGGGAAATCGGCTTTTGCCTTTTTGGCGGCAATGCCTACGATGCTCATCCAATGTCCCGGGGGGGAGAATTTTTTAGTCCCGAACATCAGGTGACCCGATACATTCAGTTTAAAGGGGTTGTCGTCCCAGAAATCCGCTATATGCGCCTGTTCTTCCGTAAGGCTGTCCACAGCATTTTTGACGCTTATCACTTCTTTATAATAATCACTGTTCTTGTCTTTTATATTGAATGTAAAGGGGGGTGGGGCCGTAAACTGGCCGATGCTATCCAGCACCAGGGTCCGCATCGTATTCCAGTGCGGCTCCATGGCGGAAGCATAGGCAGGAGGAGTAGGCACCCAGCGGCCCGGCGTGTCCATCACGGTATATTCCGGCGCTCCTCTTGTCTCCAGGTAGTTGTCCTTTTTGCTCCATTTCATGATAGCGGCAGATACCGTATCAGCATAAGCAAGGGAATTATCATAAAGGACGGAGGGCATGCCATGGTCCCGGGCCATTTTTTTCAGGCTGTCCACATAGTCCTTCATGCTGCCGGCGGGAAAGGTGACGGCTTCTCCCAGTTTGCAGAAAGCGAGCACGGCCGCAAATTCAATGTCAAAAGACTGGCCGGCGGCAGGCTGGGGAACGGATGTCAGGCCTTTTATCTGTCCGGCAAGAGAGGTATACTGATCCGGGTAGCCGGCAGCGATCACTTCATAAGCGGCTACGTTGGCATAGAGATAATTACGCGAGGCGACGATCGGCGGGAAGTTATTGCCCATCACCACCGTATTCAGCTGGTAGACGGTGGCGCAATATAAGTTCGGATCCTTAAAGATCGTGTCGTAATCCTTCTTCGTGTTACAGGCGCTTATCTCTACCAGCAGGCAGGCGATAACCAGAAATTTAGACATATGTTGTTTTTAGAAAGCCGGGAAGTTTTCCCAACGCTGAATAGCGTGTTAACGGGAACCTTCAGATGGTCCTTACCCAGGGGTAACGGACTGAATGAAATGATCGGATGACCATTCAGCAATGAGCGTAGGAGGAAGGATCCGGCGGCCGCTCGTCGGTAGAGAGCGGGGAGGAGGCGATGGCAATGGCCCGGTCGAAGGGCTTTGACAGGCGGATGAAATAGAGGTCACCCAGCGTCAAAAGATCATTGACTGTATAATAATCTGTAGAGGAGAAGTTTTTGGAGGACCCGGGGGTGGAATCCGATTTTTTTTGCCCATTATCGGGCCGGATATCGCTTACCCCTTTAAAAAATTCGTTTTTGGCTGTCTGTAAACGCATGGCGGTCTGGTTAGGGATACAGAGTAATTCGAGGGAATCGTTAAAGAGCCGGCGTTTGACATATTTATACCGGACACCCCCGATCTCGATCTGGCCGTCGATGCGTTCGAACTGGGTAGAGCTGTTATAATAAGACAGATGGGTAGAGGGAACTTTGATGGAGATCAGCTGGGATTCATCGTAGCTGCTTTTATCCAGCCGGGCTTCCAACTGATGATCGGCCCTGGCTTCCAGCCAGGAAGTCAGCAACCGGTAACCGTACCAGTTGAAGAACAATATGCCCATTAGCAGTATAGCGGCAATCCTTTTCACGGCCCTCAAATTAGTAAATTTTATTAATTACTGGCTTTTTTTCTAAAAATTTGATCGGGCCAACCTATGTAAGAGACTTTTGAGAGTGATGCACTTATGTAATGCAATCGGGTTCTTGAAACTCCTAAATCGCATGGATTTTGTTAACTTTAAACATATTTTAATTTTTTTGACTAAAAATGTTAGTAATTTTATGCCGGGTGGCTGGAAGAAAATAATATAGCGTTACATGTCAATAACTGCAAGAAATAAAGGTTTTACAAAGGATCAAATTAATAAAATAGGCAACTCAATTGTCTATATAGCGCAAAATATTTCCGACCTGAGCAAAACCAAAATTTTAAAAATTTTATTTCTTTTAGAAGAAGCCTCCATTAAAAAATATGGGAATCCTTTTTATGGGATCGATTTTCAATTGTGGGTAAGGGGTCCTGTTGTTAAAGACATATTCATTGATCTCTCTGACGAATCCCCTGTCTTATTAAAGAATTTTATAGAACGAGATCCCACTGATATAACTAAGTTCAAAGCAAAAGGCAATTTTTGTGACGATGAGTTTAGCGATAATGATATTAATTTGATGGATTTAATAATCGATTTCGTCAAGTCTAAAAATGCGAAATATTTAGTTAATCACACCCACGATACTAATTCCTTATGGCGTAAATCCGCTATTAAATACGGAGTTCTGGAATTACTTGAAAATGAATTAATTAACAGCACAGAATTTGAAATAGATTTTGATCTGTTATTTGACGCTCCTTCTCCCATAAAGGACAAATATGACTCCTCAAAAGAAAATTTAGATTTTATAAGAGCATTAAAATCCTAGAATGTTTTTACAAGGTCAGGTTGTTTATTTTAACTCATTTGTTTTTAAAAATGGGAATGACCCTAAGCCAAAATATTTTATTATTCTCAAAAACTTAGGGGATACAACAATAATTGGTTCTTTGCCAACAAGAACAAATACGGCTCCTTCATTTATTACAATATCACATGGCTGCATCAATTTGGATGAAAGATGCTATAATTGCTATTTGTTCCAAAAAGATAAAATCATTTGCCAAAACGGCTTTTCATTTGATCTGCCCACCTATATTTATGGTGATCAAATAGAAGATTATGAGGTGGAAAAATTAGAAGAAATGTATAAAATCAGGGGAGTGGATTACGAGATCCTGGATACACTTAACGAAGATGAGTATAATGCTATAATCAATTGCTTATTAAATAGTCAAAGCGTAAAAAGAAAAATTAAAAAATATCTGCAATAAGACGATCTCCCTCTGTTAGTTAACGCAATGCTTTAAATGCCCCGCGATCTGACCATTTGAAACTCTAAATGATTCTTTTCTGAATGTTTGGCGGCTCAAAAAACTAATGACTGTTAGTTTTTTGAGCTAAATTTGCTTGTTTGCCAAACAATTCTATTATGAGTTATACCCCGGTGCATAAAGTGAGGCTCGTTACGGCTGCGGCGCTCTTCGATGGTCATGATGCCGCGATCAATATCATGCGGCGGCTCCTGCAGTCGAAGGGGGCTGAGATCATTCACCTGGGACATAACCGGTCGGTGGCGGAAATAGTGGAATGCGCCATCGAGGAAGATGTGCAGGGGATCGCCATCACCTCCTACCAGGGCGGGCACCTGGAATTCTTTAAGTATATGAAGGACCTGCTGGAGGAAAATGGCTGCGGCCATATCAAATTATTCGGAGGCGGGGGCGGCACTATCTTACCCGGGGAGATCCAGGAATTGCACCAATACGGCATTACCCGCATCTATTCCCCGGACGATGGACGCAGGATGGGGTTGGAAGGAATGATCGAGGATGTTATACAGCACTGCGACTTCCCCCTGAATGGAAATCCGGCCCATCTCAAAGGCGAATTGAAACTAGGCGAATGGATGGATATCCGGAAGATAGCGAGGGCTATTTCCAATGCGGAGAATGGGGTGGGCGGCACTGACAGGCAGGCGGAGGCCCCTGGCCAGGACAGCGGCGAAGAGGCGGGACAGACCGGGGTCGCCGGCAGTCCGGAGGCTGGAGCCGGAACCGCTATGCGGAGCCCGGTACTCGGCATCACCGGCACGGGCGGGGCAGGGAAGTCGTCCGTAACGGATGAGATCGTCCGTCGTTATTTAAACAGTTTTACCGACAAAACCATCGCCGTGATCTCCGTGGACCCGTCCAAGAAAAAGACGGGCGGCGCCCTGCTCGGAGACCGGATCCGCATGAACTCCATTTCCGGACCCCGGTCCTATATGCGGAGCCTGGCCACCCGGGACAGCGACAAGGCTTTGAGCGCCCATGTCCAGGATGCCATCGATATCTGTAAAGAGGCCGGCTATGACCTTATCATCCTGGAATCCGCCGGGGTGGGGCAAAGTGACGCTTCTATCCTGGACCATGCCGATCTGAGCCTCTACGTCATGACCCCGGAATATGGGGCGGCATCCCAGCTGGAGAAGATCAACATGCTGGATTATGCCGATCTGATCGTACTCAATAAATTCGATAAAGCCGGGGCCCTCGATGCCCTGCACGATATCAGAAAACAATATAAACGCAACCATGGGTTGTGGAATGCGAAGGATGGGGAACTTCCCATCGTCGGCACGATCGCCGCACAATTCAATGATGCCGGCGTCAATGAACTATTCGAAAAGCTGATGGGCTCGATCGCGCAAAAGACGGGCATTCATTTCGGTCCGGTGGAAACGCACGTTCATACGCAGGATACGAAGACGCAATCACCCATCATTCCCCCTTCCCGGGTGAGGTACCTGTCCGAGATCAGCGGGGGTATCCGGGAATATGATCAACGCACGGAAGAGCAGGCGGCCCTCGCCTCGAAATGGTACCAGCTGGACGGGGTCCTGCGGGATCTGCCGCCTGAATTTCCAGGCCGGCCGCAGTTGGAAGAACAGAAGGAAAAGTTGGAAAAACAATTATTACCCGTCTGTAAAAAGCTCATTGGGGAATGGGAATCGGTAAAAGCACGATACCGGCAGGAATTCTTCGAATATCATGTCAGAGGCAAGTCCATCCGGCAACCGCTCTACATCGAATCCTTATCTCATCTCCGCATCCCCCGGATCTCCGTGCCCCGGTACCGGGATTGGGGAGATATCCTACGGTGGCGATTACAGGAAAATTTTCCCGGCAAATATCCTTTTACGGCCGGCACTTTCCCTTTGAAAAGATCCGAAGAGGATCCGACCCGGATGTTTGCCGGGGAAGGGGGCCCTGAACGAACCAACAAACGTTTTCACTATGTCTCGGTCGATCAGCCGGCCAAACGGCTGAGCACGGCTTTTGACTCGGTGACCTTATATGGGGAAGACCCGGCTCCCCGCCCGGATATCTATGGCAAGATCGGCAATTCGGGAGTGAGCATTGCGACGGTGGATGATGCCAAAAAGCTCTATAGCGGATTCGATCTCTGCGATCCCAGGACTTCCGTGAGCATGACGATCAACGGTCCCGCTCCTATCCTGCTGGCTTTTTTTATGAATGCCGCTATCGACCAGCAGTGTGAAAAATATTTAGAGCAGCACGGGGAATGGGCAACCGTACAGGAGGTGATCGCGAAAAAATTCGAGAAGACCGGTATGCCTTCCTATTATAATGCCGCCTCTCCCGAAAGACTGCCGGAAGGGA
Organism: Puia sp.; assembly: GCA_036394375.1. Lineage (GTDB taxonomy): Bacteria > Bacteroidota > Bacteroidia > Chitinophagales > Chitinophagaceae > Puia. The sequence goes on along the minus strand of DASWFF010000118.1, from coordinate 4,728 downwards.
ATAACGGGCTGGGGCTGAAACTGCTGGGGCTTAGCGGAGACGAGGTATTGCCGGCTCCCCTCTATGAAAAGATAAAAGCGGAGGCCTTATCACAGGTCAGGGGTACGGTGCAGGCCGATATCCTGAAAGAGGACCAGGCGCAGAACACCTGTATTTTCAGCACGGAATTCGCCCTCCGGCTGATGGGGGATGTACAAGCCTATTTTATCGACAGGCAGGTCCGTAATTTTTACAGTGTCTCCATCAGCGGTTATCATATTGCCGAGGCCGGCGCCAATCCTATTACACAACTGGCTTTCACGCTGGCTAACGGGTTCACTTATGTCGAGTACTACCTGAGCCGGGGCATGGCTATCGATGATTTTGCGCCCAACCTCTCTTTTTTCTTCAGCAATGGCATGGACCCCGAATACAGTGTCATCGGGCGGGTGGCCCGGCGTATCTGGGCCAAGGCGATTAAAGACCGGTATAAGGGCAATAGCCGCAGTCAGCAACTGAAATATCATATCCAGACCAGCGGCCGGAGCCTGCATGCGCAGGAGATCGACTTCAATGATATCCGCACCACCCTGCAGGCTTTATATGCTATCTACGACAATTGCAACTCCCTCCATACCAATGCGTATGATGAAGCCATTACCACTCCCACGGAAGAAAGCGTGCGCAGGGCGATGGCTATCCAACTGATCATCAACCGGGAATTAGGCAGCGCCCGCACCGAAAATTTCATACAGGGCAGCTTTGCCATAGAAGAGCTGACGGACCTGGTGGAGGCGGCGGTGCTGGCCGAGTTCGACCGGCTGACGGACCGGGGAGGCGTGCTGGGCGCCATGGAGAGGATGTACCAGCGCAATAAGATACAGGAAGAAAGCCTCTATTATGAGAGCATGAAACATAATGGCGAACTACCCATCGTAGGAGTCAACACTTTTTTGAATAAAAAGGGATCACCCACCATGCTGCCCGGCGAGGTGATCCGGAGCACCCCGGAAGAGAAAGATCAGCAGATCCGCAATTGGCGGGCCTTCTGCCAGAGAAATGAAGCCCGGAGCGGCGGGATGCTGCAAAGGCTGAAGGAAGTAGCGGTGAACAATGGCAATTTATTCGCGGAATTAATGGAGACGGTGAAATATTGCAGCCTGGGGCAGATTACCCATGCTTTATATGAAGTTGGCGGTCAATATCGCCGCAATATGTAACTTTGGGGGACAATCATCAGCATGGCAAAACAACCGATCGTATCGATCGCTTTCAGAAAGGATATTCAGCAGAAACAAACCGCCGCCACCATTTTAGCCGCCGATATCGGGGGCACGAAGACCAATATAGCGCTGTACCGGCTCGACGAAAATGGCTTGCATCAGCTATCAAGCGAAAAAAGGTATCTGTCCAAAGATTATCATTCCCTTACGGATATTATCCATGATTTTACCGGCGGGAAGCTACCCGACCGTATTTCCGCAGCGGTAGCCGGGCCTGTCATAGAGGGAAAGAGCAAACTGACCAACCTCTCCTGGCAGCTGGACAGCCAGGCGATCGCCCTTGACCTGAAAGTCCCCGTCTGTTTTATCAACGATCTGGAAGCGACCGCGTACGGGCTGGCGGGATTGGAGGAAAAAGAGCTGGCTACCCTGGCCGCCGGGGAGGCAGGAGCGAAAGGCAATATTGCGATCATTGCCCCAGGCACGGGCCTTGGAGAAGCCGGCCTGTACTGGGATGGGCAACACTATCATCCCTTTGCCACAGAGGGGGGACATAGTGATTTCGCTCCGCGAACCCAGACGGATATCGAACTATTCCTTTATCTGCAACAGCAATTTGGCCATGTGAGCTGGGAGCGGGTGGTATCCGGGATGGGCATTAAAAATATTTATAGATTTCTTACCGAATCCCGGAAAGAAGCGGTGCCGGAATGGCTGTCCCAACGGATGCAGGAACAGGATCCCGCCGCCGTCATCAGTGAAGCAGCGCTGAAGCAGGAAGATCCCGTCTGCGCGGAAACGATGGAGCTGTTTGTGCGCTACCTGGCCACCGAGGCTTCCAGCCTGGTGCTGAAACTTATGGCTACCGGAGGCGTTTATCTTGCCGGCGGCATCCCTCCTAAAATACTTCCCCTGCTGCAAAATGGGAACTGGGAAAAGAACTTTGACAACAACGGGCGTATGCATCAGTTGTCGGAGAAAGTACCGGTGCAGGTGGTGCTCAATGATAAAATGGCTTTACAGGGAGCGGCTTATTACGGCGCTTATAACATGTAGTGGGTTATAATAAATTATTTTAGGCGGCCGGACTTTTTCCCTACCTTTAATAATACCCTCCAGCCTGTACTTTCCTTAATACCATAATAGTCCTGATCAGCAGCAGTCTCCCAAGCCCAACGGGCTTAGCAACCTTAGTGCCCGCAACAACCTTAGCACCCGCAACAACTTTAGGACCTGGCATCCCGCCTGCGCACATTCCGGAGCGATCCGGGAGGCATTCTCTATTTTCTAATCCTAAATGAAAAAAAATGGAAACATTTTTAGCTACGATCCTGCTATGGCCTTGTAATTTCAATCCCAATGGATGGGCTTTCTGCGCCGGACAAATACTTGCCATCTCCCAGAACACAGCCCTTTTCGCGTTGCTCGGCACCACCTTCGGAGGGGATGGCATCTCCACCTTTGCCTTACCGGATTTCAGGGGAAGAGTCCCCGTAGGCGCCGGACAGGGCCCCGGTCTGAGCAATTATACCCTGGGCGAAGTAAGCGGGTCGGAGAGTGTCACCATCCTGATCAATCAACTGCCTCAACACACGCATCCGGTATCGCTCACCCTCACTATCTCCGCTTCCAATGCGCAGGCGACGACCAGCATTCCCGCGGCTAACAATAGCCTGGCCGCTCCGTATGACGCCTCGAATGCTAATCCCATTGCAGGGTATAACACGACAGCGCCCAATACCCCGCTCAATATCGGCGGAGGTGGCATCAATGGCAATACCGGTATCGCAGGCGGCAGCCAGCCTACTCCCATTATGCAGCCTTACCTGGGGATCAATTATATCATCGCCCTGGTAGGTATTTTCCCCAGCAGGGGTTAGCAGGCCTGGATAACGGCTATGGACCCGTCATCATTTATGGACAAGACCAAAAAACTAAAGCTGGGCTGGCTATTCCCCTATTCGGGTATTTTCAGGAATCTGAAAAATGACCTGCAGCAGGGGTTGGAGATCGCCTTACAAAAAGAAAAGAGCGCCCTCGCTGTCGAAGTCCATTCCGAATTCATACAGACAGGAGCGCAGAAGGATACGGAAGATGGTTTGAAGAAACTGCTCCTGTATGAGCAGGTCGACCTAGTGATCGGCGTGGTAAGCACAAAAGTGACGCTCAATATGCTGCCGATCCTGGAGAACGGGCAGACGCCCTTCCTGCTGATCAACCTGGGAGCGGATATCCCTATCCGGGAGTTTAGTTCGGACTACCTGTTCTACAATAGCCTGCACCTCTGGAAAAGTGAGTGGGTGATGGGGAAGTGGGCGCAGAAAAAATACGGAGGAGAGCCTTCCATCAATATGTCCATTTATGAAGGGGGATATGGCCTTCATGAAGCTTTCAAAGCAGGCACCGCTGCATCAGGGGCGGCGACGGTCAAGCTGAATATCGTCAAGAATTTTTCTGTTAATCCGGATACCAGTCCCCTGATACAGTACCTGCACGCGCAAAAGCCCCATCATGCCCATGCCCTGCTCTCGGGAAAGGAAGGGGAGCAGTTCCTCCGGTTGTTCCACGAGCATGATCTCGGATCGAAAACGGCCCTCACCGTCAATCCATTTATGGTAGAGGATGGACTGCTCCCGGATATACCGGCCGGCCTGGAATTATACAATGCCCTGAGCTGGTCCGCCGCCCTGGATAACCCGGAGAACCAGGCCTTCCTCCGTCTTTATACCGGATCCTGCGGGGAAGCGCCCAATGTATTCAGCCTTCTGGCTTATGAGGCGGGGCTGGCCCTGGCAGCGGCTACCCGGAATTTTCCCGGGAAGATCACCAAAGAGGGATTGACGGAGGCGCTGGGACCGGTGAGACCGGTAGGACCACGGGGCGGGATCTCCCTCTCCACCCGCCCTTTAATGACGAACGTGCCTGTCTATATCCGCAAGCCCGTGAAAACTTCCTTGACCGGGATGCCGGAGAACAGGATCCTGGAGACGGAAACGGGGATTGAATGGAATGACCCTTCCCTCGCTGTCGGACAAACCTATTTAACCGGATGGCAAAATCCTTATCTATGCGTTTAAATTATAACATACCCTGCCAATTATTTTCGTGGCAATTGTTCTTTCTATCCTGCTTTTATATACAGGCATCTGCTGATTCCGGGCTGGCGGATAAATCCGGGCCGGTGGATAAACCCGCTGCCAGCAAGCTTCACCGGGTCCTGCAGGCAGGCCCTGCAGCCGGTGTCAATATTACCTGGACAGCCTGCACTGCAGGTACGGTATTAAATAGCAGTCCTGTTGGTTTGGCTTCTTATTCATTCGGACCGTCCGATTGCGATGGCAATGGGTTCACAGCTATTAGTGAGGCTACCGGCGCCAGTGCAACTTCACCGGCCAGGGTACTCATCGGCAGCACCAGCAGTAATAATATATTAAGGTTCGACCGCAGTGTTATAAGCGGCACACCCGCCACCTTTACCAAAGCACACTTAAAGAGCACGGCGGGGGACTTTTTTAAATTGACGAAT
>DASWFF010000117.1:0-21279 GCA_036394375.1 Puia sp. | reverse complement strand
GTTTTTCACCATCCTGGGGCTGTGCAGATGTCTGTACCTGATAACCCTGTCGTGATAAGAAAGGGCATCAGCATAGTCGATAAAGCATTCATCCCGGAAATTCCACTGGTTGGTCCACCACCGCCAAAAGGTGGAGCTCGTTCTGATCCCTTCAAAATCGGCGGCGCTAAGGCCCTGAAAAATTCTTTCCAGATATGTCTCGCCCATTTGATATTGAAAATTGGCCCATTCGAGTTCTGTCCAGCGAAGGAGGGATAAGACCTTTAGACGGGTTTCTTTAGGTGATAAGGTTTTCATGGGTATAGAATTAAGCGGCTTGTTTTTCCCGGTTCTTAATGGCGTGAATCTTCCTTTTTACCCTGCGCAAATCCCCTTCAGAGTCGTTCCATATCTCGGTAATGGAAATAGAGCTTTCCACGCCGTTAGCCTTGCAAACAGACAGTATATCTTTTTCTGATACCTCGGGAAGTTTGATAAACTTGCGACCCAGGCGGCTGAATATTTCTTTATAACCCTTCCTGTTTAGCCGCAATCCTTTGTTAATTCTTTTTTCCAGGTGGTCAGTAGCCATAAGGATAATGCCGCATTTATCTTCCAGCCTGTTATACAGGGTTATAAAGAGATAAAGAACCGGGTCGTTTAGCTTGTCTGCTTCATCTAAAATGATAAGGGGGTTCTCTAGGCCCAGCATAACATTTACAATCTTCCCCATCATGTCATTGCAATTCATTCCGCTCGGGTCGTCCCCCATTTTTGTCAGCAACTCCTGAAGAAATTGCTTCTTGTTCCAAAACTCATCGCAGCTGATATGAAACACGTTTGCGTTGTTCGCAGCGAATTCCCGGGCGATATGACTTTTCCCACAACCGGGCGAACCCGTGATGCCATATACGATGCTCCAGTTTGACGCATCATTTAAAAGGACATGGAGCATAGTGGCGGATCTTGTCATTACGGTGCTCCACCTGCCTTGTGTAAATCCGAGCTGCTTTCCAATTTTTAGCCACATTTTTTCGTCGATGTTTTGCCAATTGCCGTTTTTGATCTGGCTAAGAGTAGCGGGACTAACACTTAATACCCTTGCGGCGTCGTTCTGACTCTTACAGCTGTCGATGTGGACCTGTACCAGGGCGGCGATCTGCTGCTTTTGTTCTTTGTTTAACATGATTTTCGTTTTATAAGGTTTATAATTGGGATTAAATTGAGTTCCATACATCTATTTCGCCGTCACCAGCGTCCATCCCGCGCAGCAGGATCGATTCCTCGGCGTTTTGTTTGATGCCTTTTGACATTATGTTTGCTTGCAGCAGTGCTTCCGGATCATAGCCCGACTCGGCTAATACTTTTTTTCGTCTTTTATCAGCTTCGCCTATCTCATTTACGTGCGACAACTTTTGATGAAAGGCAGCATTTAACCGGGCTCTGTCTCCTGGCTGATAATCTGCCAATGCCCTCGGCATTGGGTTGTGGCTCGGAGCTATAAAGCGTAACTTATCATTGTCGGTCACGAGGATGCGAGAAAGATCATACGGATCATAAAAGGTGGATACCTTTTTGCCGACGTTTTGCAAATAGAATGTATCGGGTATGTCATACAAATAACTCTTACCGCCCATCGTGATTTTTAAACCACCCTTTGTTATTGTATTTTCATGTTCATGGCGAATCCCGAGCTTGTAGATCATTTCTTCGTCACCTATAGCCTTTTTCTGGCTCTTTTCGCTTTGTTTAAAAGCCGTTTTCCATTGCTCTTGCCTGGAAATGCCATTGCCGTTGAATGGAAGTTGTCTCAACCTGTCAATAAATAGGGCGATCTGTTGGTGAGCTTCTTCAATAAGGGGAAAATCCTTCATTCTTGCTTTTAAAGCCTCCTGATTGATGCCCCTGGTCTTGGCGCTGATATTGTGACCGCTGTAGTTATTAAACCATTTCAATTGATTGTGCCAAGTAGCACTAAAAGACTGTTCAATGTATTTTGCCCTGGCAAGGCCGGTGGTTGCCGGAAAGAAATGACCTAATTGGCTATAAAAAGGCTCCAGCTCCTTCTTTGCCCATCGGTCCGTTATAATTTGATGCGGCAGATACCAGCCGCCGGTCAACTCCTTTATATGGTACTCGGCATCCAGATAGGCAGCTTTCACCAGCGCCGCCGACAGATCGGGGGCGGCGGCGTAGCCTAATGGATAGTCGTTAAAGGTGTCTAAAACAACAATTAACTTATATCGGCGGAAATACTTGTTTCCTGTTTTATCTTCCAGATCGATGTAGAATAAATCCAGGTGGTTGTCGTCACTATTCAACAACAGCAGCGGCGCGGATGGACGTCTCCCTGGAATACTTTTGCCATACTTATCCGCCCAAACCTTATTCCCTTCGCGGCTACCCATTAGTAAGTATTCAAATTTCCGCCTGTAATTGCCCACGGTTGACGGACAAATGGGATCTTTGCTCAGCTCTTGGGCCCTTCGGTTATATTGAGAAGCTATAACAACGTCATTGAATTGATTGGGGTGGGCGATCATTTCAAAAAGAAGGGCCTCGCTGAGTTCGTCTACTATTTTTGCGCTGTTCCTATTGCCGAACTTTGAGCTGATGAGACTTTTGTAGCCTTCCTGTTTATAGTTTGCAATCGTTTCACGTAACCGGCGACCGCTTGTTGGGAGATCTATCCGCTCAGTCTCTATCAGGCGAAACAAGGCGCACCAAAATTGGTCGACAGTTAACCCCAGGGAATCTTTTAGTTTCCGCTTGTTCTCTAAAGCCTCCACGATCATATTCAGCCAACTTGCGGCTGTGGTATACTGGTCAACATATTTTGTTGGTAAAGCCTTTTCGTCATCAAATCGGTATTCCAGGAAAAATTTTTCCGCCGCGAAGTCTTTTAATACAAGGCTTTTAATCGGACCGTTGGCGATATATTCATACGGATTGCCAAAGACAGCTTGAACCAGGAGTTTATACTTATCCCGAAGGTCTTTATAGGAAAAAAGTCTTTTCCGGTTGTCGGAGGGGTCGTTGAATTTTACAGGCTCTTTCCAGCTTTCAAGGGTCCGTTGAGGAATGCCGCAAGCGAGCAAGTCCTGAAACTCCAAACATAGGGTGGAATTGATCATGCGCATGGTACGGTAAGGCTTTTTACTTCAAGGATTAGTTTCTCCATACCTTCTTCCAGAAGGATGTTTGCGGCCACTATGGTTTTGCCCAGTTCAGTGTCCTGGCTGCGGCTCCCGGCCAATACTTGGCGGACGGTGCTCGGGGAGCAATTGACCACCTCCGCAACCAGCGAGCTGTAGATCCTTTTTTTTGGACGCTTCGATTTTTTATTTATACTTTTAGGGCTCAATGTGGCGAATTCTGTCGCAATTATAGCGATAATTTTCTACACACGCAATCTTTTTGGCGATAATTTTCTACATGGCTTCAATTGTACAACGCATTAAGGAGTTTGCTGACGCTAAAAATCTGTCTATCAGACAGATAGAGGGGTCTATTGGGGCAAGTAATGGCACTATTGGAAAGGCTCTTAAAGGCGGAACGGACATTCAGGCGTCTTGGCTGGAGAAAATTGTCGCCAGTAATCCGGATTTGAACCCTGTATGGCTTTTAACAGGCAAGGGACCTATTCTCTTAGAAACTGCGGGTAATGTTGCGCCTATTGTTGCGGCTAATGGCCAGGAACGGGTGGGAATGGAAGATCGCATCCAGGGGATGGATGACCGTCTTAAATCTTTGGAACACACCATGAAAGAACTACTGGAGCAGTTAAAGAAGGGATAGTGGGAAGAGAAGTAGAATGAACCCTGAACGAACATTTCGTTTTAGGAGGCTGGAAAAAGAAAAACGGGCAAACCTACGCCCGTGTTGAGTTCTAAACAATTTTCACTATTTCACATTTGGACATTTCGTTTTACCCCCACTAAGAGCAAGCAAATTCGCTCCGTGTGGAATGAACAGGAACAGAAATGGTACTTTTCTGTTCAGGACGTTGTGGAGGTCCTTACCGGTAGTACAGACGTTAAGCAATACATAAAAAAGATTTTGAGCCGTGACGCACAACTAAAAAGCAACTGGGGTACAATTTGTACCCTGGTCGGAATGGAAGCTGCAGACGGCAAAAAACGACAAGTGCAAGCTGCTGATACCAAAGGACTTTTGCGTATCATACAATCTATTCCATCGCCTAAGGCGGAGCCATTCAAATTATGGTTGGCACAAGTTGGCTCTGACAGACTGGACGAAATAGGAAACCCCGAATTGGCAACACAGAGAACCCGAGAATTATATAAACTCAAAGGCTATCCTGATGACTGGATTGAAAAACGTATGCGAAGCATTGCTATTCGCGAGGAGTTGACCGAGGAATGGAAAAACGGGGGGGTAAAAGAGCAGCTCGAGTATGCAATTTTAACAGCAGAAATCTCAAAAGCGACTTTTGGATTAACGCCTGCTGAATACAAAAAAGTGAAAGGACTGAAGCGCGAAAATCTTCGGGACCATATGAACGACCTTGAATTGATTTTCTCCATGCTTGGGGAGGCTTCGACAACTGCCATTGTAAAGACAAAAAAACCAAAAGGATTTGTTGAAAATAAAGTGGTAGCCAAACAAGGCGGTGCCATTGCAGGCAATGCAAGAAAGGCTTTGGAAATAAGGACGCGCGAAAAAGTAGTTTCCAAGGACAACTATTTACCGGAGAAGCACCTACTTGATCAGCCCGTGAGAAAAAATAAACAATTGAAAAAAGGGTAACTTTGCACTATGAAGATCGTTCTGGCACAACAAAATTATCATATCGGAAATTTTGAAGAGAATCTTCGAAAGATCCTGGCTGCCATCCACCAGGCCAAAGAGGCCGGCGCCGACCTGGTCGTGTTTTCTGAATTGGCAGTCTGCGGCTATCCTCCCCGCGATTTCCTGGAGTTTGACGATTTTATCGCGCAGTGTTATGCCACTATCGACCGTATACGCGAGGAAGCCGATACGATTGGGGTGATCGTGGGCGGACCGGAGCGCAATCCAGCGCGGGAAGGGAAGAGGCTGTTCAATGCCGCCTGGCTGCTCTATCAAAAAGAGATCAAGGGTGTGGCTCATAAGACCTGCCTGCCCACCTATGATGTATTCGACGAAGGCCGTTATTTTGAACCGGGGTATCAATGGAAGGTAATTCCTTTTAAAGGAACAAAGATCGCGTTGACCATCTGCGAGGATATCTGGAACCTGGGGGATAATCCCCTGTACAGGGTTTGTCCCATGGACCAGCTGATGGGACAGGAGCCCGATCTGATGATCAATATCTCTGCTTCTCCTTTTGACTATGATCATGACGAGGACCGCAAAGAAGTGGTGCGTCTGAATGTTGCAAAGTATAAGCTTCCTATGTTCTATTGCAATGCCGTAGGCTCACAGACCGAGATCGTCTTTGACGGGGGAAGTCTCGTATATGATGCAAAAGGGCAGCTGGTCAGGGAATTAAAATATTTCGAAGAGGATTTTGCCCTGGTGGAAATGGCCCTTGAACCCGAAAGCGGGTTCCTGAAGGGGCAAGCCCATAAGGAGGGACCGATCCCTCCCCTGTTCGAGGAATTGCTGCCGGGATTGTCCATTGCCATCAATACGGACGAAGAGAGGAAGTCAGGCTCTGCGGCAGGAAGCGTAGTCGCGGCCGGCAGGGAGGAACGGAGACATCAGCCCCCGGTGGCGGAAAAAAGTATTTTAAACCAGGAAATGCGGGTCTCCAGGCTAAAAGACCCGGATAAGGTAGTAGAATACCTGGTGGACGAGGAGAATATCCGGGAGATTTACCAGGCCCTGTTATTAGGGATCCGGGATTATTTTTTCAAAATGGGCTTCACCAGGGCGATCCTTGGCAGCAGCGGGGGGATCGATAGCGCCGTTACGCTGGCGCTGGCCGTGCAGGCATTAGGAAAAGAGAACGTACGGGCCATCCTGTTGCCTTCGCCTTATTCCACTTCTCATTCTGTCAGCGATGCCGAGCAATTATCCCGCACCCTGGGGAATCCCTACGATATCATCCCCATCCGCGAAGTCTATGAGTCCCTGATTCATACGCTGGAGCCGGTTTTTAAAGATTTGCCCTTCGGGCTGGCTGAGGAGAACCTGCAAAGCCGCACCCGGGGTAATATTCTTATGGGCATCGCCAATAAGTTTGGCTATATCCTGCTGAATACTTCCAATAAGAGCGAGTTATCTACGGGATATGGAACGTTGTACGGGGATATGGCGGGTGGCCTCAGCGTGCTGGGAGATGTTTATAAATTGCAGGTATATGCCCTTGCCCGGTATATTAACCGCGAAGGAGAGATCATTCCGGCGAATATCCTGGACAAAGCTCCTTCGGCTGAGTTACGGCCCGATCAGAAAGACAGTGATAGCCTGCCGGAATATGATATCCTGGATAAGGTGTTGTATCAATATATCGAGAAAAGACAGGGACCCAGGGAGATCATCGCTATGGGCATCGATGAGGCGCTGGTGAAGCGGATCCTTCGGATGGTCAATAACAATGAATATAAACGAAACCAGTTCTGTCCCATTATCCGGGTCAGCTGTAAGGCTTTCGGCGTGGGAAGACGGGTCCCGATCGTCGGGAAATATTTATCCTGAACGGGGGGCGACGACGGGTCGAATCCGGGATGCCGGCTTTGCCGGGGCGGGACTAATGTTTCAGGTCGACCACATACCAGATGTTGGCGCCGAAGACGGTGGTGTCTTTATACAAGACCATTTTGGTGCTGGTCATACTGAATATATTTATGCCGTTGGCCAGTAAGGGATTTGCATTGGATTTGATGACCGACTGGCCGGTGCCGCTGAAACTCCAGGTAAAGGCAGTCGTCTGCGGATCGGTGGAATTGCATTTGGTGGCGCCTTCATCCATTACTCCGGTACTATCTTTATTAAAAGTATAAGTGTTGTCTTTCTGGCAGGGGAGGAGGGTCGTATCGACCACATCGATGATGCCGTCCTTGTTGAGGTCTATGCCTGCTGAATCGAATTTCCAGCTTGCCGCGGTGATGAGGGTCGTTCTTGAAGTATTATCAGACGAAGCGCTGGTATTTTTCTTGCAGGCTGTCCAGATGGTTAAGGCAGCCAAGGCTATTGAACAAGGGACGATCCATACATTTTTTCTCATAATTCGGGTATAAAGATTAGATATAAAACAGCTAAATGCTTGATTTATTGTGCTTACTGATCTTTATAAACAATATTCGGGCCAGCCTGGGGAGCTCCTTCAATGTTTCAAGACGATAATATAGCGGGTATTCATCCCTCCCAGCTTCTGATCCGCATAGATTTCCAGCCGTTTATTGGTCAATGCCTGTACTTTATAATACTGATCCTGGAAGTAGATGGTGCTGTCGTTGTTCTGGAAGGACCATATGAAGGGAAGGGTTCTCGCATCGGAGGCTTTGCCTTTTATTTTGTTCTCCACCAGGAAGCCGGTGCCATCTGTCCTGAAAATGATGGTATTATCTTTTTCGCCCCCTGCAATACGGGGATCCAATGCATCAAAGATCCCATCATCGTCTGAATCAAAGCCAGCCTTCTCATATTTCCAGGGAGTCCCGGTGAGCAGTTCCAGATCCCGGGAGGAAGAGTTGGGCCTGCTGCATCCGGCGAGGGACAGGCTCATAGATAGGACGAATATGGTACATTTCGAAAGCATCCTGCTCATCATTTTCTTTTGGACGGTCGAAGGCCCTCCGGGTTTAAAACTCCCCATAAAATCTTTTATTGCCGAAGGCTATTAAAATACTATTAAAATGCCTTCCGGGAGTAAAATTTAATTTTCACATTAACTTGGCAAGCTAGTTGCGCAGTGAATTCGTTATTTTGCAATCTAATTTTCAGAAATATGCTCTATACGGCTGAGGATATCAGACAATTAAATACTAAGATTCAATATCAGGCTGGCTTTATCGACAGGCTGCGGGATGAGGTAGGAAGGGTGATCGTGGGGCAGCACCATATGCTCGACCGGCTGCTGATCGGTCTGTTAAGCAATGGCCACGTCCTGCTGGAGGGGGTGCCGGGCCTGGCAAAGACCCTGGCCATTAAATCTCTGGCTACGGCGATCGATGCCAAATTCAGCCGTATCCAGTTCACTCCGGACCTTTTGCCGGCCGATGTGATCGGAACGATGATCTATAACCAGCAAAAGCATGAATTTGTCGTGCGGAAGGGACCCATCTTCGCCAATTTTATCCTGGCCGATGAGATCAACCGCGCTCCCGCCAAAGTGCAGAGTGCGCTGCTGGAGGCGATGCAGGAACGGCAGGTGACGCTGGGGGATACCAGCCATAAGCTGGAGGAGCCTTTCCTGGTATTGGCCACGCAAAACCCCCTGGAGCAGGAAGGTACCTACCCCCTGCCGGAAGCGCAGCAGGACCGGTTTATTATGAAAGTGATCGTAGACTATCCCACCAAGCAGGAGGAACAAATGATCATTCGCCAGAATGTGCAGGGCTTGCAGTCGCAGAAGGTGGAGCCGGTGGTATCCATGCAGGAGATCCTCCAGGCCCGGGACCTGGCAAGACAGATCTACATGGATGAGAAGGTAGAGCATTACATTTTAGATATCGTGTTCGCCACTCGGACGCCGGAGAAATATAAACTGGAAAAGCTGAAGCCACTGATCGCCTACGGGGGTAGTCCGCGCGCCAGCATCAACCTGGCCCTGGCGGCGAAGGCCAATGCCTTTCTGAACAAACGCGGTTATGTGATCCCCGAGGACGTGCGCACGATCTCCAAGGATGTGTTACGCCATCGTATCGGGCTGACTTATGAAGCCGAGGCGGAGAGCGTGAATGTGGAACAGGTGATCGATGAAGTATTAAAAGCAATACCCATACCTTGATACTCACTACAGCAGAAATATTGAAGAAGGTTCGGGAGCTGGAAATAAAGAGTAAAAGGCTCACCCGCCATCTTTTTACGGGCGAATACCACAGCGCTTTCAAGGGCCGGGGGATGAGCTTTCGTGAAGTGCGGGAGTATGCCGCGGGGGACGATATCCGGTTCATCGACTGGAATGTTTCGGCCCGGTTTAACCATCCTTTCAGCAAGCTATTCGAGGAAGAGCGGGAATTAACGGTGATGCTGCTGGTGGATGTGAGCGCCAGTTCCCTTTTCGGAACGGTGCATGCCCGCAAAAAAGACCTGATCACGGAGATCTGTGCCGTGCTGGCTTTTTCCGCGATCAATAACAACGATAAGGTAGGGATCATCCTTTTCAGCGATAAGATAGAAAGTTATATCCCTCCGAAAAAAGGAAGGGACCATGTTCTTTATATCGTGCGGCAGCTGCTGACCATCGAACCCAAACGGAAGGGGACCAACCTGAATGAGGCTATCCGTTTTTTCAACCGGTCCGTCAAACATAATAGCATCGTGTTCCTGCTGAGCGATTTTGTGGAGGGCGACCGGAACGGCCGGAAAAGCGGGGGCCGTGAAGAAGGCGGCGGTGCGGGACGTCCGGAAGAGCGATTTGAAGACGCCCTGAAAGTAGCCGGAAAAAAACACGATATGATCGGCATCAAGGTCTATGATAAGATGGATATGGAGTTACCTGCTATCGGCCTGATCGAGGCGGAGGATTCTGAGACAGGCGGAAGGACCTGGGTGGATACCAATGATTACCTGGTGCGCACGAATTACCAACAGCATTTCTTTAACCAGACGGAGCAGAGTAAGAGCATTTTCCATAAAGCCGGTTGTGATCTCCTGCATTTACGTACGGACGAAGATTACGTTAAAATATTACAACGATTTTTCGCCAGTCGTCACCGGCCGGGATAGTACATGAGAACCCCCAACCTACATATCGCGTTAGCGTCGATGATCTTTTTCCTGGCCGGGCCCCTCCTTGCTCAGCCGTCCGCGCCTTCGCATGGCCGGCATCCGGGGCATGTCCTTCCCGCCTCACCGCCTGTAGTGGTGAAAGCCACCGTCGACAAACAAAAGATCCTTATCGGGCAGCCCATCCAGCTTATGCTGGAAGCTACCGTGCCGGGCGATGCGCCGCTGTCCTGGCCTTCACTGGACAGCCTGCCGCATTTTGAATGGATGGAAAAAGGAAAAGTGGATTCCGTCAGTAAGCCGGACGGACGAACCTATCGCCAATACCTTACCGTCACCAGTTTTGACTCCGGGGCCTGGGCTATTCCCCGGCTTCCTTTTATCGCGGGTAATAAAAAATATTTCACTGATTCGGTGAAGATCGAGGTGGGCTTTTCAAAATTCGATGCCAGCAAGGACTACCACGACATTAAAGATATTATCGACCTACCGAACCCCTTCGCGAAGTGGATAGGCTGGATCGTGGCAGCCGCCACCCTCTTGTCGCTGGCCCTGGTGATCTGGCTGGTGCGGAAGAAGAAGTTGCTGAAACTATTCAGCGCCGTGGAGCAGCCCAGGCTGTCGCCTTACGAGGAAGCTATGGAGCAATTGGAGCTACTGGAGAAGCAGCGGTTGCCGGAGAACGGATCTGTAAAAGCTTATTATACCCGGCTCAATGATATACTCCGGTTATTCATCTCCCGCAAGCTAGGCATTGCCAGTCTCTCGGAGACGAATGAGGAGCTGATCGGTCAGCTAAGACCCTTGCCGGTTGCTCCGGCTCAGTTCGATGAGCTGACGGAAACGCTGCGCATGAGCGATTTTGTGAAGTTTGCGAAGTACCAGCCGGGGATATCCGATAATGAACATAATTTAAAGGTGATCCGTAGTTCCGTCGGGTTGTTGAATAAGATAGGAGAAGAAGCGAATGAACAACAAGAACAAATAAAAAAATAAGTGCTGTACAATTGGTACGAACATATTGAATTCAGCAAGCCGGCATTCTTCGGACTCCTCGTCCTGGTGCCCCTGCTGATCTATTGGGAGCTGCGCCAATCCGGGCGGGCTCAGGGCACCATGCTGGTGTCTACCGTACGTCCTTTTGCGGGGCTACGTTCCTGGAAGAACCTGCTGCGGCCTCTGCCTTTCATCTTGCGGTTGCTGGCCTTATGCTGCCTGATCGTCGCCCTGGCGCGGCCGCAGACCCGCTATGACGAGCAGCTGGTGAATGGTGAAGGGATCGATATCGTCCTCTGCCTGGATATCAGCGGCAGTATGCTGGCGCAGGATTTTACGCCGAACCGGATGGAAGCCGCCAAGAATGTAGCGGGAGAATTTATCGACAACCGGCCTACCGACCGCATCGGGCTGGTGATCTTTTCCGGAGAGAGTTTTACCATGTGTCCTCTTACGACAGACCGGGCGGTGCTGAAAACGCAATTATACAATGTGCAGAGCGGGCTGCTGGAAGACGGTACGGCCATCGGTTCGGGCCTTGCCACCGGAGTGGACCGGCTCCGCAATTCGCCTTCCAAGAGTAAAGTGATCATCCTGCTGACGGACGGGGAGAATAACGGAGGACTGATCGACCCGAATACGGCCAAAGAGATCGCCAAATCCATAGGTGTAAGAGTGTATACGATAGGAATGGGAACGGAGGGCTATGCACAGGTGCCCGTACAAACGCCCGGAGGAGTGGTATTGCAAAGGGAGAAAGTCAATATCGATGAGAAGCTGCTGACACAGATCGCCAAAGAGACCGGAGGACGATATTACCGGGCTACCGATAATGAGAGCCTGAAAAATATTTATACGGAGATCGACGGGCTGGAGCGGTCGAAGATCGAAGTGACGGCCCTCCGGCGCTACAACGAGCAATTCTTTCCCTTCGCATTGGCAGCGGCCCTCCTCTTGCTGTTGGAACTATCGCTGAGATGGACGGTATTCCGCAAATTCCCCTGATTTCGAAATCCCGGATCCTCCCAAAGCCCGTAACTTCGCCACCATGACAGGAAAGGTATATAAATCTACAGGTAGCTGGTATGTGGTGAAGACCGCGGAAGGGATGGTATGGAATGGCCGGCTGAAAGGGATCCTCAAACTGGACGGGATCACCTCCACCAACCCCATCGCGGTGGGGGATGAGGTGGAAATGAACCCGGAGAACGAAGAGGAGAAGACGGCTATTATAACGGAAATACACGATCGAAGGAATTACATAAACCGGCAATCGCCGTCCCACCGGATGCAGCACCATATCGTGGCGGCGAATATCGACCAGTCCCTGCTCCTGGTGACGCTGAAGGACCCGCGGACCTCGCAGGGCTTTATTGACCGGTGGCTGCTGACCTGCGAAGCTTATCATGTTCCTGCCATCCTCGTATTCAATAAGGCGGATATCTACCGGAAGAAAGAGGAGGAAAGATTTGCGCAGTGGAGGGCTATGTATGAGGCCATCGGCTACCGTCTCATCCGCATGAGCGTGGAGACCGGTGAGGGGATATCAGCCGTGAAAGAAACGCTGCAGGGAAAGATCAGTCTGCTCAGCGGGCATTCCGGGGTAGGGAAATCGTCTTTTCTCAATGCCATCTTCCCGGCTTTGCAGCGCAAAACACATGGAGTGAGCGGGTGGAGCGGGAAAGGGATCCATACGACCACGTTTGCGGAGATGTTCGATCTGCCTGCGACGGACGGAGCCGGATCTACTGACGGCCTGGCTGTAGCGGGCGGCGGGCAGATCATCGACACACCGGGCATGCGGGAGTTCGGGATCGTAGATATTTCCAAACAGGAATTATCGGGTTATTTTCCCGAGATGCGGGCGCTGGCCGGGTTATGTCAGTTCAATAATTGTCTGCATATGGAAGAGCCCGGATGCGTGGTGAAAGAAGCTGTCCAAAAGGAGACGATCGCGATGGACCGCTATATCAGCTATTGTTCGATCCTGGATTCGATCGAAGAGAAAAATTATTAGATTTTAGATTTATTTAACTTTCGGGGGCCCGGCTGCCTTACTGATTTGGCACGGGATTAGTCTTATATGGGTAAAATATGGATACCGTGCGTACTGAAATCAAAAAACCGGCAAAAGTAATAGAGAGATTGATCAGGCTGGCCTTATTGGGGGGGATTGTATATTTTGGCTTTATTTTCCCGGATTCCTTTTCTGATCATATGAAGATGCTTCATTTTTCTGCCCATGTAGGTATGAGCTTTTTACTGGCTTCCTTCATCTATGTCTTCTGTAATATTAAGCTCCGGATCAAAAAGACAAATTCCATTATTATTTTAATGGTGGTGACGCTGATCGTCGGCATCGTCTATAAATATCTGGAAATATCCGGCGAGGGCCTCCTGCATGCTTATAAACTGGGGACTTTGCTGGAGATCACCGGCTGTTATACTTCCATGTCCCAGAATATGGCCGGTATCCTGGCGGCCATCCTGTTGATCGAATACGCATCAGCTTACCTGAAAATAAAAATCGGGGAGCGTATTGCTTATTGATCTTTCTGTGTAGTTGATCCTTCTAAGATTTTTTCCGGGTTCTGCCCTGCCTCTTTAATCTCCGCTTTCAGCGGCTCCGGCTGTTTCTCATCTCTTTCATCTCCCAATAACATGCCCCAGGGCTTGAGACTTTCGATCCGGTCGAATACGATCTTGAGAATGGCGATGACGGGTATGGCGAGGAAGGTACCGGGGATTCCCCAGACTGCTTCCCCGATGATGACCCCGAGGATCGTGATGAGGGCATTGATCCGCACTTTGGATCCGACGATGACAGGCAGCAGCACATTGGAGTCCACCAGGTGGATTCCGAAGATGGTAGCCACGACCAGCAGGATCTTGGTAGCTCCGGCTGTGGCGAAAGTGACCAGGGTGCTGAGCAGCAGGGCGGTGATGATCCCGATATAGGGAATGACATTGAACAGGCCGGTGAGCAGACCCAGCAGGATCGCATATTTCACTCCGAGGATCCACAAGGCCAGGCAGGTGGCTGCGGCCACGATGACCATTTCCAGGACCAGGCCCAGGATATATTGCCGGATCCGGGTCTGGATATGGGCGATGATGTCATAGACCACTTCCGCGTTTTCTTCTTTGAACACGGCTACCAGGAACTTTACGATCAGCCTCCGGTAATAGAGGAGGAAAAACGTGTCGATCATGATAAAGACTATGAACAGGACGAGGGATGACAGGGATAGCAAGGTGTCGCCGATCACAGAGGAGCCGGTGCTGAGGATATGGGAAGCGGCATTGTCGATATAGGTCTGCTGCTGTTTGAGCCGGACATGGAATTTCATAGAGATCCAGTGTTGCAGGTCGCTCAGGGAGGTGAGGACCTGCTGCTTGAATTGGGGCCAGTCGTCGGCCAGGCTGCTGATCTGCGAGCCTACCAGGTACAGGAGCGCCACGAGGGCCAGGACCAGCAGGAGCACGGACAGGAGGGCTGCCAGGCTGCGGGGGAAACGGAGCCGCTTCTCCATGAACCCTGCCATTGGGAGCAGCAGGACGGCAAACAGCAAGGCAAATACCAGGGGGGCCAGGATGGACTTGCCCAGGATAGCGATATAGAATAAGGCGATAAGGCTGAAGAGCACCATCGCCAGTTTGGAATAAAAAGGAGTAGTAGGTTTTAGGATCGCCATGCCTTCGGATTTTATTGATAGCAAATTATGGGTTAAGCTAGCGAAAATTATGGCTTTAAAAAAATAAGGCCTCCTCTAAAGAGAAGGCCCGCAAAAAAGCGGATCACAGATCCGCTGGCCGAAGGCCCATCATTAGATATTTTGCGAGGCAGAGCTACTTTCCAAAGAGCGCTCTGCCTCGCAAAAATAAAGCCCGCTTGGCAGCGGGCCTTAAAGGAATTGGAATTGGCAAGAGATCGTTCATTCCATGAGCCTGGTCGTTATCAGGCCCTGGCGTCGGTCCAATCAGGACATATATCGTTTGGCCGTATTGATCAGCAATTTACTTTCCAGGAACCTGGCCACTTCCACCACGGCGTCATTATCTTTCCGGGGAGCTTCCCGGAATTTGCGGGGAT
This sequence comes from Puia sp., assembly GCA_036394375.1. Classification (GTDB taxonomy): domain Bacteria; phylum Bacteroidota; class Bacteroidia; order Chitinophagales; family Chitinophagaceae; genus Puia. The sequence continues at coordinate 6,371 of DASWFF010000117.1, read as the reverse complement.
AGATCGAGATGCCGGTGTAGATGTTGTAGTGCAGGGTGAGGATATGCCCCTTGTAGAGAAAATCCCACATCAGTGAATCAAAATCATCAGTCTTTTGCGTGAATTTAATATCCAGGTCATCGGAGAGGATATTGGCGACTTCATAGAAACGTTTAAGGCCACAATCATCGTCTATGACAGCTTCGGTACATCCGAAATCGGTGCGGAGAGTTAATGGGCTCATGGAGTAGGGGTTTAAGTTTTATAATAGAGTATGAATACACTAACCTCTGAATCTGGGCGATTTGCCGACTTTTTCACCGCTTAATATCCGCTCTGCGCCGACATTCCTCCCATCGCTGGGACAGCCTGATTTAGGTGCGAAAAGATTGTGGATCGCTCCGCAGGAGCTGCTGCTGCCGGCCATAACGGCCAGGAGAAGGAAGAATAATATGACTTTAGCCTGTTTCATGGGTTTTCAGCGGGATATTAAATAAACGATTTAAACCTACAAATATTATCCTGTATTTGCAAGGGGAGTCCTCAAATTGAGGTAAGGGGACTAGGGGTAAATGGTGAGAGAAGGGCGGATCTATTCGGCCGGGGGGGCGGCGTTATAATCCTTGAACCAACTGGAATACAATAGATAATGATCTGCGATCCGGTCGATCTGGCCGGTGATGAGGTCGACGGGAACATCCTTTATTTTTTTTGCCGGGGTGCCGCCATAGATGGCGCCAGCTTCTACCCGGGTGCCTTCCAGGACGACGGCGCCCGCTGCGATGATGGAATTGCTCCCGATCTCCGCATTGTCCATAATAATGGCTCCCATGCCAATCAATACTTTATCACGGATGGTACATCCGTGTACAATGGCGTTATGTCCGATGGAGACATTGTCGCCGATAATGGTCTTGGTCTTCTTGTAGGTGGCATGGATCACCACTCCGTCCTGTATATTTACTTTACAGCCGATCCGGATGCTATTGACATCACCCCGTACTACGGCGTTGAACCATATACTGGTATTGTCTCCTATTTCCACGTCACCGACAACGGTGGCATTGGGGGCGATAAAACAATCCTTACCAAACTTAGGGAATTTGCCTTCTACGGGAAGAATAGTAGCCATTGCCGGTCTTTTTTGTTTCTACGAATATACGACCTTTGGATTAATGAGTTTTAATTCTACTACTAACAGCGGCGGCCTGGATAACAGGCGATTATTTTTACAGCATGTGGCGCAGACCTCCCCGAACCCCCTGGGCCTGGAGATTGCCCGGGCGGAGGGTATTTATTTATATGACCCTTCCGGGAAGGAATATATCGACCTGATCGGCGGTATCAGCGTATGTAATACGGGGCATCGCCATCCCCGGGTGGTACAGGCCATCCGGGACCAAACAGACCGCTACTTACATGTGCTGGTCTATGGAGAGTTGGTGCAGTCCCCGCAGGTGCAATATGCTACCCTGCTGGCGGCCAACCTGCCTGCTACCTTAAATAGCGTTTATTTTACGAATTCCGGGGCCGAAGCGGTGGAAGGAGCGATGAAACTGGCCAAGCGGGTAACGGGCCGGGTGGAGATCGTGGCCTTCCAGCAATCCTATCATGGCTCTACCCAGGGGGCTTTGAGCCTCCTGGGAGATGAATACTGGCGTAACGCTTACCGGCCCCTGCTGCCGGGTATCTGGCATGAGAAATACAATTCACCCGAAGCCCTGGACCGTATCACGGAGCGGACGGCCTGTGTGCTTTTGGAGACGGTGCAGGCGGAAAGAGGGGTGTACACGCCGGAGGCGGAATGGCTGAAGGCGTTGCGGGAGAGATGTACCGCCGTGGGGGCCTTGTTGATCCTGGACGAGATCCAGGCGGGCTTTGGAAGGACGGGGACCTTATGGGGTTTTCAGCGTTATGGGATCGTACCGGATATTTTGTTGCTGGGAAAAGCGCTGGGAGGGGGGATGCCGATGGGGGCTTTTATCGCGGATAAGTCGACTATGTGGGCTTTGACGGGCGATCCCGTACTGGGGCATATTACCACGTTCGGGGGGCACCCCGTCTGTTGTGCGGCAGGACTTGCTTCTCTGCAGGTGCTGCTGGAAGAAGACTGGATCGGGCAGGTGACCCGTAAAGAAGCTCTTTTCAGAAAGCTGCTGGTGCATCCTGCTATCCGGGCTGTGCGCAGTTGCGGCCTACTCATTGCCGTGGAATTTGAAAGTTTTGAGTTTAATAAACGCATTATCGATACCTGTATCGAAAAAGGGTTACTCACGGACTGGTACCTGTTTGCCCCCCAATGTCTGCGGATCGCCCCGCCGTTGATCATCACGGAGGAGGAGATTGAAAGGGCCTGTAAGATTATTTTAGAATCTATTGGGGGATGATATATTTTATTAAAAAATATGCGTAATCGGTTTATTTACTTCGGCTGATTTTTTATTCTTACCTTTTTCTAAATTTTTCTTGCCCGGAACTAGTAAGAATCACTAGGTGTACGTGTTACAATAAGTGGGGATACGAGGAGCTGATGGTTTGGTGTGACCTGTCTGAGGCGAACAAACTGGCGGCGCTATATGATTGCTGCTTCCTTGGCGGGGGCACTTGTTGTTGGTGCCTGGCTGTATGCAAAATATTCCTCCGTTCCTAAGACTAATACGCCTTCGGCTCTTGCTCCCAATTTCAAAAATGATGTAAAGCCCGGTGGCGACAAGGCCACGCTAACCTTATCGGACGGATCTGCCGTTGTACTGGATAGTACAGGGAGTGGGACGATCGCTCAGCAAGGAAATACGAAAATTGTGAAGGTGGATAACGGAAGACTTGCCTACAATGCATTAAATGAAAAACCAGGAGCAATTGGTAAGGTCCGCGAGGTGGAGCTGAAAGGGAGGCCTATTTCGAAATAGCCCGTAATGCCGCTCAGCCTTTTAAAGTAAGGGTGGGCACTATGTTAGTGGATGTCTTGGGAACAAGTTTTAATATGGCAGCCTACGAGGATGAGAGCCATGTGAAAACGACCCTGTTAACCGGAGGCATTCGTGTATCAGAAGGGGCTGCCAATACTTTGCTGAAGCCAGGTGAACAGGTGCAGGTCAATAAGGCAGGAGAATTCAGCGCTCCGCAAGAGGTAGATGCCGACGGGATGATTGCCTGGAAGAATGGATTATTTCATTTTGAGCGCGCGGATATAAAAACCGTAATGAGGATGCTGGCCCGCTGGTATGATGTGGACGTTTTTTATGAGGATCCGGCCACCAATCGCCTTTTCGGAGGAGATATCCAGCGAAATTTAAACCTTTCGCAGGTGTTGGAGATCCTTCAGAGGAACCAGGTTCATTTCAGCCTGGAGGGGAAAAAGATCACAGTGCGGGATTAAACTTTGTCGTTTCCTTACCTACAATATACTTATAACCTTTCCTATTTCTTATCAGTCGTACCTTCTGCATAAGAAAACTATACACTCTAATTGTGTATAAACTATATTTCATTAGCCATCCTTGTATTAAATCTAAACTAAAGGTAACGGATTTTACAATTACCGGGAGTTCCTTTTGCCCCAACAGATCTTCTAGTCAACTGCTGCGAGCGATATTTCTATTACTGATTTATTCTTTATCTAAATCAATTTTAAACATATGTCCACTTTTAAAAAAATTAAAGAAGGCCTGCTGGAACATATAATTGCAGCTTTAATTTTTCTGATTTTCATTGAACCCCTTTTAAAGGGTATGTATAGACTTGTATTAGATTATATTACACATGCATTTGTGAATTATATTTACAAACATGCTGCTGTCCACTCGACGACGCAAAGCCTGATATTTGTTATTTCACTTTTACTGCTGGGAGGGTTATTTTTTTGCATATTCTATGTGGGCCTCCGATCTATTTATCTGCTAAAAGTTACGCATACTATTCGCCATTTAAAACTTATTAGATGGATTTTTTTGCGGAGCGTCAATAATTTTATTTTTTACCCTTTTCTTCTACTTGTTCATGCAATATACTGCCATTGAGTTAAACCTGTCATTTGATCAACGGCTTACTGCAGTTGCTCCTTTTTTGACAGAAAATGAGGAAAAGCTGATAAAATCAAAATGGGCTACGATGCAAGAGGAAAAAGATTTTCAGGCCATTAATACGGAACTTGAAAATATAGCCCAAAAAAATAATATTAAGCTACGTGAAAATTTATTGAATTAATGATTTTACATCAGTTAAACCAATTAAACTCTCCCTCGAACAACCTGGAAGGATGAACCTCCAACCCCTTGGCTAATTCTACGATGGTAGACAGGGAAATATTGAATCGTCCGTCTTCAATCTTTGCGATCTTACTGTTGTCCAGGCTGCAATTGGCAGCGACTTGCCGCAGACTCAAATGTTTCTTTTCTCTGAACTGCTGAATGGTTGCTCCGAACCGTTTTTTTAGGATCTCTTTTTCTGCTGTTGTCATGGAATGGTTTGGTTAAAGGATAACCAGGATGAATAATTTTTAATATAGGCATGTGGTTTAATTAGGCCGCAATCTAAGTCTTTTATTGGATATGGAATAAATTTTTTTCGGTTACTCAAAAAATTCTTCAAATATCAATTTATTTTGCGGTCGCGTTTTTCTTTTACTTATTTTTATGGTGTAATTATCTCCCCCAAGAAATTTCAATCCCGCCAAAGTGGAGAAGTGAAGTGTCCACTTATTTAGCAAGAGTTTCTGCTTACTGTAGTGGTTGCAACTATTAATCACATAAATTATTTTTTATGTCACAGTTTTTGGAACAGCCGAAGCTGTTCGACCAGGTGATGCGATTGGAGGAGAAGGAGATGCGGGAGCCTTTGGTGGTGATTGAGCGGTTCTTCAGCGATTATCGTTTGCATGAATGCCGGCATATATTGTGGACGATGGTGGAAGCCTGTTTGACCACTGACAATTTGGATTTTAGCGAACCGGAGGAAAGAGCGGATCTGTTATTACGGTATAATGACCTGGAGCGGTTACTGGAGGCCAGTTATTTGCTATTGCAGGGGCGGGGAGAGGAGACTTTGATGGAAGAAGCGGATGGTAGGGAGGAAGAGGTGGAAGATGAAGAAGAGGCAGAGGAATAAGGTTTTATTGGGAAAAAAGGAGCAGGAAGATCAGTAGGGTCAGGGGGAGGGGCAAAATGAATTTTTGTAGGAGGCCAGCGCGTAAGATATGTATGGCCCTTGCCTTTTGATTGAGGACATTCTGGTTGCTAATGCCCATTTCCTGCGCTACTTCGGAGGTGCTCAGGTTGTTGTGATAGATCAGCTTGAATATTTTGCGGCATTTGTTGGGGAGTTGTTCTATCTGGCGGTCGAGCTCGATAAAGACTTCCACATCGATCATCTCATTTGGCATCAGCTCTACTACTTTCTGGGAATAGCGAATCTTCTTGTGTGTCTTTCGCTCAAATTTAAGATGGCGGAGATAGTCCAGGCAGGCGTTCCGGTTTGTCACGTATAAAAAAGCCTGTATGTTCCTGAGGCTTTCAAAATTTGCATGGAGGCGCCAGAGCTTAACAAAGGTATCGGTGGTTATGTCCTGGGCTTCGTCCTCTTTGCCAATGAGATTATAAGCAAATGTATAAATGGTGTCATAATACAGTTCATAAGTATGTTTAAAGTCTTGTTCACTTCCTTCCCGAAAGCCAGTAATAGAAAAGGTATGTTGTGGACTTTTTTGCTCCATAAGGCTATTTGCAAGCTTGGATTAACCGATGAAATGCTATGATGCGATTCACACAAGCTGGCGGCCTATGCGATTTTCTGGGTTAAGGATGATTAAAGACGATTATATGTTTAAAGTAACAAAACTATTTTAGCAGATATCTTTAGCAGAATTTCCGGCCGGGGAGGGAAATTTTTAATGCCTTGTAGTTAAACCTGTATAAGAAATGGCCGAAGAGGGCATATTTGTGGTCTAAAAAAACCACAAAAAACTCCGGAAATTGGTAAAAAATAGCTATATTTATAACGTTAAATAAACGTTAACAAACCTTGCGCAAAACTTTCGGCTATAGTTTATATTTTACGGGCCATTCGGAGTTTGTCCGATTATTTTCTAGGGTCATTTTGTTAGGAGCCTGAATAAAACCACTAAAAAAATGTTGATTCCGGCCAATTATACTATACTTGTTGTCTAATCTTCCTTTCCCAATTATCCAATAAAAAACTGATTTGTCCAGGCTCTAAGCCGTAAACCTTATGCTGTGAGCTGTTCCCCATACGGGCAGTGAACGCAGGTCGCTCCTGTCGTTAAGATTTGTGATTGAAAATCCATTAGTTAGTAGCATTTTAATGGCCGTAGATATGAGCGTCAAAATTTCGATAACTGATTTTAGCATTGAGCGGTTCCGGAAAGGAAGCCGGGT
>DASWFF010000116.1:0-77996 GCA_036394375.1 Puia sp. | reverse complement strand
TTTCCAGGAGAATTAAAGGTATAAGAACATAGTATATAAGGAAAAGAGCCCCGAAAAGGGCTCTTTTTCACTTTTTTTTAAATATATATAGGTTCTTAATTATTTACCCTATCTTTACCCGGTGATTGAACTGTGTAAGCTCACAGTATTTGAACGATGCTAATTTTACTTTCCCTTGCAGTAATAGTTTTCCTCTTCTTTACTTTTTGCTTTCCTGAAAAAATCATTGGTATTTTTTTTAATTTAATTTTGTTTTAATTTTTGTTTTATGAACATTTATGTTTCTAATTTAAGTTTTCACACAACGGATGATGACCTCCGTAACCTTTTCGAAAAATTCGGCGCGGTAAGTTCTGCTAAAGTAATCATGGACAAGGTCAGCGGCAGGTCACGCGGTTTTGGATTTGTCGAAATGTCTTCTGAAGAAGAAGGTAAAGAGGCAATGTCCAGCCTTAATAACAAGGAAATCGAAGGTCGTCCGATCTCTGTTTCCGTTGCTAAGGAAAAAGAAGCCAGAACCGGCGGCGGTGGCGGATATCGCGGCGGAAGCGGCGGTGGCGGCGGCTACAATCGTGGCGGCGGCGGTGGTGGTAACAGGTGGTAATTACACTTCGCTATACATTTTTAAAGAGCCCGTTTACGGGCTCTTTTTTTTGTATTTTTAAGCACGAATTGAGCCCCTATTCCTGATGAAACATGTACTTGGGTTTTTATTTTTTATGCTTACGACTATTGTTCACGCGCAGACATGCACCACCGGTCTGGGAGATCCTATCGTGAATATTACCTTTGGCGCCGGCCCTAATTTCGGCCCTCCGCTTGGAGCCGGGATCACCAACATGCAATATGTGGCGAACCAATGTCCTTTCGATGGTACGTATACCATTGCCAGCAGCACCAACAATTGCTATCCCGGCGACTGGCTAAATGTAAATGCTGACCATACGGGTGATCCGACTGGCTATTTCATGCTGATCAACGCATCGGTTCAGCCGAGCGATTTTTATGTGCAGACGGTAACCGGACTATGCGGGTCGACCAGCTACCAGTTTGCCGCCTGGATATTGAACATGGCATCACATATGGGAGAGATTCTTCCCAATATTACTTTCAACATTGAAAGAACAGATGGTACTGTTTTGCAGAGTTTGCGGACCGGCGATATACCGGTAACCAATCCCGCGAAATGGAATCAGTACGCATTTTATTTTACCACCCCTCCGGGGATATCGTCGGTGGTGCTCCGGATGACCAATAATGCACCGGGGGGATATGGCAACGACCTGGCCGTGGACGATATCACTTTTCGTACGGCAGGCCCCTCCGTAAATGTGACTATCAGCGGGCATACCAGCGATACTGTGACAATATGCCCCGGCCCTGCCAATAATCTGCAGTTTTTGGCTACCGTTAAAAGTTGCTATCCTTCCACCTCTTACCAATGGCAGGAAAGCACGGATAACGGCAGCATATGGACAAATATTCCCGGCGCCGTAAATCCATCGTATTCGGCATTTCCGACGACGACAGGAAACTATTTATACCGGTTAACGGCGGCGCAAACCGGAAATATAGGTATTGCTTCCTGCCAGGTAGCTTCGACTCCGGACACCATTGTGATCCTGAAAGCAAGTCATCCGGCTGTTATCATCGGGACAGACTCTAACCACGTTTGCGCTGGTTCGCCGGCGAGTTTCACCGCTGTACCTTCCGATGGAGGACCTGCCCCCCTTTATCAATGGCTGTTAAACGGCGTGCCGGTAGGAACGTCCGATCCTGCTTATAGCAGCAACACCTTAAAGAATGGAGACCAGGTAAGCTGTAGCATCACCAGCAATGCAACCTGCCCGGCCAATCCTACCGCCCTATCCAATATCATTGCTATGAGTGTTGTGCCTGACGTTGTTTCCTCCCTGAATGTCATCGCTACCGCCACTGTCATCTGCAGCGACAGCCTGGTGATCTTTACCGCTTTGCCTTTTAATGGCGGTAGCCACCCCTCTTATCAATGGATGGTCAACGGTCGGCCTGTGGGAGCCGATACCTCCCTGTTTTCCTCCCGCAACCTGAATAACGGGGATAGGATCAGCGCTGTGATGACCGGCAATTTACTCTGCTCTTCCCCGGTGAACTCCTCCGATGTCGTTACCATGATGGTATATCAGACACCTGTTATAACATTGACTCCGGATACGGTCATAGCGGCTCACAGCAGCATACGCCTGGACCCTTCTATTACCGGGCAGGTCCTGTCTTTTCAATGGAGCCCGGCAACAGGGCTGGATAATCCGGATGTTCTCGACCCGGTGGCTTCGCCGGCCGGAAACACGACCTATGAACTGCGCGTGAGTTCATCGGCCGGATGCACCGCTTCGGCGAAAGAAACGGTGAACGTGTTTTACGATCTGCTGATGCCGAATGCTTTTACGCCTAACGGCGATGGGAGAAACGATCTGTTCAGGATACCCCCCTCCGTGCCTGTAAGTATAAAAAGGTTTTCGGTATATGACCGATGGGGGGCGCTGGTCTTTACCACTACCAGCAGCAGCGCCGGATGGGATGGACAATTCAGTGGTAAGCCCCAGCCGTCAGGTACTTATGTCTGGATGATCGAATTCTATAACCCACTCATCCGAAAGCTTATAAAGAGAAATGGGACGGTCGAACTGATTCGGTAATCCGGCCCATTATTGGCCCTATTGTTGAAATAAGGGCACCGGGTATTTCCCCGGAAATCCAAATCTTAGCAATATGGGTCGTCTTATCATTATATCGAACCGGCTGCCGTTCTCCCTGGACAGGGAAGGGGATAAGGTCAACATCCGCCAAAGCTCCGGCGGACTGGTTTCAGCGATTAAAAGTTATTTCGAGAACACAGCCGCACAGAAAGGGGAATTGACAGAAAAATTGTGGATGGGTGTGGCGGATTTTCCCCAGGAAGACTGGGAACTGGCCGCTTCTCATATCGCAGGACTCGAATTTGCCGTAATCCCGGTTTTCGCAGATAAAGAATTGTATGACAAGTACTATAATGGGTTCTCCAATTCCGTTTTATGGCCCCTGTTCCATTATTTTTCCAACCTGGTCAACTACGAAGCCCAATATTTCGATGCTTACATACAGGTCAACCAGCTCTTCGCCGATACCCTGATCCCTCTTTTAGAACCCGGCGACCAGGTCTGGGTGCACGATTACCAGTTAATGCTCCTGCCACGCCTGCTCCGCTCAAAAAAGCCAGAGGCGACGATTGGCTTTTTCTTACATATTCCTTTTCCTTCTTATGAAATATTCCGCCTCCTGCCTTCTGAATGGAAATCAACTCTCCTGCAAGGAGTTATGGGGGCCGACCTCATCGGTTTTCACACCTATGACTACGTGCAGCATTTTCTCCATTCGGTAAAAATGCTCCTGGGAGTCGATAATTACTTTCACAACCTGCAATATCAGGACCGCATAGTCCGGATCGATCTTTTCCCCATCGGCATCGACTATAATAAATTTCATGAGGCAGCCAACAATCCGGAGATCCGCGAAATATGTAATAAGATCCGAAGCGGCAACCTGGAAGATAAAAAGATCATTTTTTCCGTGGACCGGCAGGATTATACCAAAGGACTGATGCACCGTCTCAGCGGCTTTGAATACTTCCTGCAAAAATACCCGGAGTGGCATGGCAAAGTCGTTTTCATCCTGAATATCGTTCCCTCCCGCAGCGATATCCCCGCCTATCTCGAACGGAAGAAGATGATCGAAGAAAAAATAGGTGCTATCAACGGTAAATTCTCTTCCCTTAGCTGGCAACCCGTTATCTACCGGTATAATCATCTTGCGTTCAATGAGATGGTAGCCCTGTACCAGGCGGCGGACGTAGCCCTCATCACGCCGTTGCGGGACGGGATGAACCTCGTCGCCAAGGAATACGTAGCCAGCTGTGCGTCCGGTCGGGGGGTATTGATCTTAAGCGAGCTGGCAGGAGCCGCCAGTGAATTGAGCGAAGCCATCCTGGTAAACCCGACCGATGTAGAGGACGTTGCTTCCTCCATCACCCGCGCCCTGGCCATGCCCGTATATGAACAGCGTAACAGGTTGTCCCTGATGCAAAGACGCCTGCAGGAATACGACGTGATCAAATGGGTGAATGATTTCATGGACCAACTGACGCAGGTAAAACAGGAGCAGCGCAAGCAAAAAGTAAAGATCCTGGACGACAAAGCGATCGCAGGCATCCGCCAGCATTACCGGGGTACAAAAAATCGTTGCCTCCTGCTGGACTATGACGGTACCCTCGTTCCCTTTACCCGGCTCCCTTCCGAGGCCGCTCCGGACAATGCCGTGAAAGAGATGCTGCTTCGGCTGACAGGAGATCCTAAAAATCACGTTATCGTCATCAGCGGCAGGGATGTGTCTTCTTTGGACCGATGGCTGGGCATGCTGCCCATCACCCTGATAGCCGAGCACGGCGCCAGCTTCCGAATGAGAAATAATGCCTGGCAGCAAATGGTATCCGTCTCGGACCTCTGGAAAGAAGAGATCCGCCGGATCATGCAGCTCTATGTCATCCGTTGCGCAGGCTCCTTTATTGAAGAGAAAACCAACACCATCGCCTGGCATTACCGCAACACCCAGACAGGACTGGGCTTTTCCAGGTCCAGGGAATTGCTCAACACCCTTTCCCAGCTCATTCAAAACACAACTCTGCAGGTCATCGATGGGAATAAAGTTGTGGAAGTCCGGATCGCAGGTTTTGATAAAGGTGCTGCTTCCCTTAAAATAGTCAATGAGGTGGACCCCGATTTCGTATTATGCATAGGTGACGATACGACAGACGAGGACATGTTCAAAGCCCTCGCAGGAGAGGCCTATACCATTAAAGTGACGAACGGGGCCTCCGCAGCGCAGTATACCATCCTGTCCCAGCAACAGGTGCTGCCCTTATTGAACCAGATCAGCGCGCCATCTGCTCAAAATGAACCACAGGTTCACTGGTCGAAGCCCCATTATTAACCGGTCCCCCACAAAATTCTTATGCCCCTACACAAATACAATATGGGTATCATCGGAAATTGCTCTTACCTGGCGTATATCGACACCAGGGCGGACGTCAAATGGATGTGCCTGCCAAGATTCGACAGCAGCTTCCTCTTCGGCTCCCTCCTGGATGAAGAGAAAGGCGGTCATTTTTATATCCGGCCGACAGACGAACAATGCAGCTCCCGGCAGTATTATATTCCCAATACGAATGTTCTCTGCACGGAATTCCAATGCCGGGACGGCCGCTTCGTCGTTAAAGACTGCGCCCCCCGGATGCGGATCCATGAACGGCAGTTCCGGCCGCTCATGCTGGTAAGAAAGATCGAACTGCTGGAAGGAGAGCCCGCGATCAATATCTGCTGTCAGCCAAGGGGCGACTATGGCAGGCAACTGCCTGAATCCGTAATGGCAAGTAATCATATCCGTTACCTAAACCTGGACCAGCAGGTCCGCCTCACCACAGACGTTCCCCTCACCTACGTTCAGCATTCGCGGTCCTTTATCCTGGACCAGGACCGTTACCTGGTGCTCACCTATGGCGAACCCCTGGAAGCTCCCCTGAAAGAGACGGCCGATGAATTTATCCGTAAGACAGTGGAAGACTGGCAAAGCTGGATCAAAAGCTCCTACCTGCCCGATATCTACCAGGAAGAGATCATTCGCTCGGCCCTGGTGCTAAAACTTCACCAGTACGAAGATACGGGCGGCATTATCGCCTCCGGCTCCACTAGCCTTCCGGAATTTCATGACAGCACGCGCAACTGGGACTACCGATACTGTTGGTTCCGTGACGCACACTATACGCTGAGGGCATTCAACCAGATCGGCCATTTTGAGGAACTGGAGAAATACTTTGATTTCATTTACAACATCATTCATAATGCCACGGACTCCCTGCAACCCCTGTATTCGGTAGCGGGGGATAAGGATCTTCATGAACTGGAATTAGACCTGGCCGGCTACCTGGGCAACCTGCCCGTTCGGGTAGGGAATAAAGCCTATATACAAATGCAGCACGATGTATACGGACAGGTATTGGTAAGCCTGCTGCCCCTCTATTCCGACAAGAGGCTCATTTTCTTAAAAAAGAATAGTTACCGGAAGATCGTTCCCTGGCTGCTCTCCCGGATCGAAAGGACTTTATCGATGCCCGATGCGGGCCTTTGGGAATTCCGCTCCGGGGTGCAGGTGCATACCTATACTTTATTGTTTCACTGGGCCGGGGCCAAGGCTGCCTACAAGATCGGCGCCCTGTTCAATGATCAGGAACTGATGCACAAGGCTATGAAGCTGGCTTCCGAAGCAGATAAGCTGATCGAAAAAGCCTACGACCCGCAGCGTATGCTTTATACCCAGGCTATCGGCACGGCCAACCTGGATGCCAGCACCCTGGCCATGATCACCATGGATTACCTGGACCACCGCTCGGATAAAGCTAAATTACACATAGCGGCCCTGGAAAAAGAGCTGTTGTCGGACAATGGACTTTTCTATCGCTACAAACATTATGATGATTTCGGGTTTCCCGAAAGCACCTTCCTCGTATGTGCTTTCTGGTATGTGGATGCCCTGGCCTGTGTGGGCAGAGTAGAGGACGCCATGCGCAACCTGGATCAACTCCTGTCTTTCAGCAACCACCTGGGCATCTTCAGCGAAGACGCCACCCCCGATGGCTCACAATGGGGCAACTTCCCCCAGACCTATAGCCATGTGGGACTGATCAATGCCGCTTGCCGAATATCCCGGAAAATGGATAAGGCGGATTTTTTATGATGCAAAATATTTACCTTAGCCCATGTCTTCCCGATTGATCGTTAATTGTGCACTGTTAGTGAACACCCGTACGCAAAGCTCCTTGCTGCGAGGCCCTGAATTGGCCGTCTTACCCTGTCTTGAAAATGCCTGGCTGCTGGTGGAGGACGATGAAATAGCCGCCTATGGCAGCATGTCCGACCTGCCTTCTCATCCCAATACGCCCAGGATCGACGCAAGTGGCCAGTTCATTCTCCCCGCCTGGTGTGATAGCCATACCCACCTGGTCTTTGCCGGCAGCCGGGAAGAAGAATTCGTAGATAAGATCAGGGGATTGAGTTACGCTGAGATCAACGCAAGGGGAGGAGGGATCCTGAATTCCGCCCGTAAGCTGGGAGCCGCCTCGGAGGACCACCTCTTCAATGAGGCCTGGAAGAGATTGGAAGAGCTGAGAAGGCTGGGCACAGGCGCCATCGAGATCAAGAGCGGATACGGGCTCACGGTGGACGGAGAGCTGAAGATGCTCCGGGTCATCAAAAAATTGAAGGAAAGATCGACTCTATCCATAAAAGCCAGCTTTCTCGGCGCCCACACCTATCCCCTTGAATATAAAGATGACCATGCCGGTTATATCGACAAGATCATTAACGGGATGCTGCCGGTGATCGCCCGGGAAAAACTGGCGGATTATATCGATGTGTTTTGCGAGGAAGGATTTTTCGATCCGGCGGAGACGGAGACCATCTGTCGCGCAGGGATGAGCTATGGACTTAAACCGAAGATCCATGCCAATCAGCTCCACCTGTCCGGCGGGGTGCAGGTGGGAGTGCGGCTGGGAGCGGTATCAGTAGATCACCTGGAGTCGATGGATGAGGAAGCCATTCTCACGCTGAAAAACTCCGGTACGATCGGAACCTTATTGCCGACGGCGGCTTTCTTTCTACGCATGCCGTTTCAGCCGGCCCGTCAACTCATCGATGCCGGTTGCGCCATAGCCCTGGCCTCTGATTTTAACCCCGGCTCTTCCCCCAGCGGCAATATGAACCTGGTGGTGGCCATGAGTTGTATCCAGATGAAGATGTTGCCGGAAGAAGCTATTAACGCGGCTACCCTTAACGGTGCGTATGCAATGGAGCTGGGTGATACGTTAGGCAGCATCACTGTCGGAAAAAAGGCCAATCTTATTTTTACCCGGCCCATTCCTTCCCTGGCCTACCTTCCTTATGCATTCGGCTCCGATCTTATCGGGAAGGTGATGATCCGCGGGGAATTTGTGTAGCCGGGCTGGCCCAAAGTCGCCCGGCCCCGCCGATCGGGAATACCGGAGTTGATTACGTCGCGGTCGAAACGAGAATTGCTTGCCGCCCAAAAAAACGATCGTATGTTTGGAAGAAAGAAAAAGAACAAACCAGATTTTATTGAGACGGTGATCGCGAAAAGTGCCGTTCTTTCTATAACGGACAGCGCACAGGGACTGGATTTTCTCGTTGCTTTCTTTTCGGCCGTCCGGCCTTCTTCACAGAAGGGGAAAGGTAATGCCGCGCGCAACCTGGAATTCGTGACCGCACAATTACACCAGCATCCTGTATTGCTGACCAACCTGCAGCATGCCCTACTGTCCCAGCTGATCCGGGCAGATCTTTCCCCGGCCCTTACCGAAAGCGGTATTCCGCTGGCGAGAGGATTCTGGCAGGAGTTTTTCGGCCGCCTCCGGCACAAGCTCTTACCTCCGCTGCAAAGCGAAAACGACTTTCTCTATGTCGTAAACCGCGTCTTCTTCCGCAACAACGACTACCAATGGGTGGAAGAGATTCCCCGCGAGACCTGGACCCTTTTCTTCAAAAGCGTAGGCCTGGCTTTTCACATCGATGATAAGAGGATCCTGCTCCAGTTATTACAATCCTTAAAGAGCCTCTCTTTCCAGGTAGCCCAGCTGGGCCTGGAAAAAGATGTATGGAACTATTTAGCGCCTGAAGAACAGCAACAGAACCCCTTCGTCGAACAAAATTATCTCATCCATAAACTGGAAGAGCAGCTCCTGCACATCGAACCCGCTACCCTCACCAGCGTATCCGCATCTGATCTCTCAGGCCCGCCCGAACCCCTCCGCGACCTTTCCCACCAGATCGGGACCCTCTTCGCCGCCTGCGGAACCTGCATCGATTATATAAGACAGCACTCCTCCGACCGGGGCGCCAGCCTCCACCAGACCTATATGCTCATCCTGCTGGCCAATAAGATCGAACGCATGTCCATCCTCGTGGACCTGCTGGATAACGACCAGCAGCTGAATACGGGAAAATTCGCCGACTTCTTCCGCATGCTGGTCCGCAACGAGAACCGCAAGAACAGCCTTCGCGAATTCATGTCACAGAGCCTGGGCTATCTCGCCTACCAGATCGCCGAGCACAAAGGCTCCAAAGGAGGGAAATATATCACCTCCACCCCGGCCGAGTTTCGCAGCATGCTGACCAGCGCCATGGGCGGCGGCGCCTGGGTTTGCCTGGTCGTGTTCATTAAAAATATACTCACCAAACTGGAAATGCCCATTTTCTGGCATGGCTTCGCCTATAGTGTCAATTATAGTGTCGGTTTCGTCCTTATTGAAGAGACACATACAACGCTGGCCACTAAGCAACCGGCTTTTACCGCCAGTGCTATGGCCAGCTCTCTCGATACCAGGAAGAACAGGCAAAAACCCAATCTCTATAACCTGGCCATAACCGTCGCCAAAGTATCCCGAAGCCAGATCGCCTCTTTCGCCGGCAACCTGATCGTCGTCTTTCCCGGAATGTGGGGCATCTCCTGGGTCTATGAAAAGATCACCCATAACAAAATACTGGCAGGGGCCGCCGCCGCCAAAATGCTGAATGACCAGCACCCCTGGCATAGCCTGTCCCTGTTATACGCCTGCAATGCAGGTTTTTTTCTCTTCCTCAGCGGGATCATAGCGGGTTACGTACAGAATAAGATCCGCTTTGGCCGTATACCCGAAAGGCTGCAGACCCATCCCATCCTGCGCCTGTCCCTATCCAAGGCAAGATTACGCCGCCTGGGGAACTACGTGGAGAAGCATGCCGGTTCTATCATCGGTAATATCTGTCTGGGTTTCTTTCTCGGTATGGCCGGCTTCATCGGCGAAATATTCGGCATCCGGTTCGATGTCCGTCATATCACAATCTCTTCAGGCAATACGGCTGTCGCCATCTACGGCCTGGGACTTCATAATATCGATCGCTGGTACTTGGTCACCGTACTGCTGGGTGTCCTGGGAATCGGTTTCTTCAATTTCCTGGTCAGCTTTTCCCTGGCTTTTTTCGTAGCCGTCCGTTCAAGAGGCATTAAGCTAAGAGACTACCCTGAATTCCTGGGCATCTTATGGCGGTATTTCCGCAATAGCCCGCTGGACTTCATCCGCCCCAGAAGGCGGTTGGCAGAGGATCACAGGGAAGATCACAGGTTACCGGATGCAGAGTAGTTTTCTTTCCTTAAATTGCCCCGGTAATGGAGATGCTTCCGGCGTCTTATTGAACGATTGGCAAATAACATAATCTGAAACTTTTAATAATGGCGCAGATCATTGAATGCGTTCCCAACTTTAGCGAAGGACAAAACAGCTCGGTCATCCGGCAAATTACGGACGAGATACAAAAAGTGGAAGGAGTAAGGCTGCTGAACGTCGATCCGGGAAAGGCAACCAACCGGACCGTAGTGACTTTTGTAGGAAGCCCCGAAGCCGTTGTAGAAGCCGCTTTCCTGGCTATTAAGAGAGCGGGGGAACTCATCGATATGAGCCGCCACACCGGCGAACATCCCCGGATGGGAGCCACCGATGTCTGCCCGCTGATCCCCATCGCCGGCATCAGCATGGAAGAGACGGCCGCATGGGCCAACCGGCTGGCCGAAAGAGTAGGGAAGGAATTACAGATCCCCGTCTACTTATATGAAGCGGCCCAGCCCGACAAAAAACGTAGCAATCTCTCCGTCATCCGGGCAGGGGAATACGAAGGATTTTTCAAGAAGATACGACAACCCGAATGGGCCCCCGACTACGGCCCCGTTGAATTTGACGCCCGGCGTGGCGGCACGGTGATCGGCGCCAGGGACTTCCTGGTCGCCTACAACGTGAATCTCAATACCACTTCCACCCGCCGCGCCAACTCCATCGCCTTCGATGTCCGGGAAGCCGGAAGGGTGAAGCGGGAAGGTAATCCCGTCACCGGGAAAATCGTCAACGACGACCAGGGCAAACCCGTCTATATCCCAGGGAGCCTGAAGGCCGTAAAAGCCATCGGCTGGTACATCGAAGAATATGGGATGGCGCAGATCTCCATGAACCTCACGAATATTCATACGACCCCCGTGCATATCGCCTTCGATGAAGTTTGTAAGAAGGCGACGGAACGGGGGATACGGGTCACCGGTAGTGAGCTGGTGGGACTGATCCCGCTGCAGGCTATGTTGGATGCCGGCAAATATTTCCTGAAAAAACAGCAACGGTCCACCGGCGTGTCGGAGAAAGAGCTGATCCGGATTGCCGTGCTGTCCATGGGGCTGGACGAACTGGGGGCCTTTAACCCCGAAGAACGCATCATCGAATACCTGCTCCGCGACAAGGCCGATCATAAGCTGGTGAGTCTGAGCCTGACCGATTTTGCCGACGAGACTGCCAGTGAAAGCCCTGCCCCGGGCGGAGGCTCTATCGCCGCTTATGTGGCAGCATTGGGCGCCTCCCTGGCCACTATGGTGGCTAATCTCTCTTCCCATAAGAAAGGATGGGATGACCGATGGGAGGAATTCAGCGAATGGGCGGAAAAAGGACAGGAATATAAGAACGAGCTGACCCGGCTCGTGGATGCAGATACCCGTGCTTTCAACGGCATCATGGCTGCTTTTGGCCTGCCCAAAGCGACGGAGGAAGAAAAAAAACTCCGTACCCGGGCGATCCAGGAAGCGACAAAGATCGCCATCGAGATCCCGTTCAGGGTCATGGAGATCGCTTATGACAGTTTGGAAGTGATCCGGGCGATGGCGGAAATGGGCAACCCCAACTCCGTCTCCGACGCCGGCGTAGGCGCTTTATGCGTCCGGGCAGGGGTGATGGGCGCGTTCATGAACGTTCGGATCAACGCCGCCGGATATGCGGATAAGACATACGCAGCCGCGATGATCGCCAAAGGAAAAGAGATCGAAGACAGGACGATCGAAATGGAGGCTGGCATCCTTCGACTAGTCAATGAAAAGATCGGAAGCTGATGGCTCCGCAAAATTCATTTTTTAACCTTCAATGTACGCATTATGCAACACCTGAAAATCTACAACAAGCAGGACATCCTCTCGGTAACGAAGATCCGCAAGTTTGAAACGAAATTGGGAGAGCGGGTGTTGGTGGCGAGTAATACAGAAGGAGACTCAACCCAGGAGGACCTGGCCCGGTCCATTGAAAAATCACCCGCGGAATATGTCATCTTTGGCATCCCCGAAGACATCGGAATCAAGGCCAACGAAGGGCAGGGTGGGGCTACCACGGCCTGGATCCCTTTCCTGCAGAGCTTTCTCAATATTCAAAGCAACGATTTTATGCAGGGGGACAGCATCCTCGTCCTGGGGCATTTCGATTTCAGCGATTTGCAGCGACTCATCGAGGCCAATGCACATGGCCCCGAAGAAAAGATAGAAGCCTACCGCCATGCCGTACATAAGATCGATGAAGAGGTAGAGTGCCTGGTGAAGATCGTCACCATGTACGGAAAGATCCCTATCGTCATCGGCGGCGGCCACAACAACGCCTATCCCCTGATCAAGGGTTCCGCCAAAGGCCTGTACAAGGCGGGATTGATCCCCCTCGCCCAGATCAATTGCGTGAACCTGGATGCCCATACGGACTACCGGCCCTCCGAAGGCAGGCACAGCGGCAACCCGTTCCGCTATGCAGACGAAGACGGTTATCTCCAGAAATATTGTGCGATCGGCGTTCATGAGAATTACCTGCAGCAGAATGTATGGCTGGATATTGCCAATAACCCTTTTATGGACCTCATTACCTACGAAGATATTTTCATCCTGGAGAAAAGGACCTTTCCCCAGGCCGTAGCCCATGCGACCGACTTTACCGACGAAAATTATATCGGACTGGAATTAGACCTGGATGGAATCCAGCAGGTCCTGAGCGCCGGCCTCACCCCCTCTGGCCTTTCCCCGCTCCATGCCCGGCAATACGTCACATTCGCCGCCACGGACTCCAAAATAGCCTACCTCCACATCTGCGAAGGGGCCACTGCCCTGGAAGACGGCCAGAAAGATGACTCCACCGGCAAACTCATCAGCTACATCGTGTCGGACTTTATTAAGGCAAGGGAGTAGTGGGTCCCCACCCAACTCCCCCTTTAGGGGGTAGGGGTTAAAAAGGTATCCCGATATTCACATACCCGATCACCCGCTTCGACTGGTCACTATACATGGCGCTCACTTCCAGCGGCCCCAACGCAAAATTATAAGTGAAGGTCATCGCATAACCCGATAGGAAATCAGGCGTATTGAAGAAACTGCTGTTGGTAATGAAATTATTGGCCAGTACGTTAGCCCTACCCGTCAGGAAGGTATTGCTGAACAACTGATAACGAAGCCCGACCTGCAACTCCGCTACACTGGGCGAATAAAAAGTGCCTTCCCGCAAGCCGGCAAAAGCTACCTGGTTGTGAAATTGACTGGTCATTCCCCCGATGGAGAACTCATTCATGATATTATGCGTGTAATTGAAGTTCATCCCCACCTGAGCGTGGGTCAGCAGGGTATAATGGTTTCCCAGGGGTGTATATCGTTCCAGCTTAAACAATATCCGTTGATAGGGCTTATTGGAGAAACTGGTATCCGACCGGGTAGTATTGGACGCGAAGTACTGGGCCTGAGGGCTTTGTTCGAAGACATAATCTCCTTCCACTTCGATCTTCATTCCTTTCCTGGGATAGAAAGGCTTGTCCAGGGTATTGGCCCGGACGAATACATACCCGGTCGTAAAATCATTTCTTCCCTTGAACTCCAGGCTGGAAGTGATGGAGGGATCATAGTCTGTCCATTCGAAGCGATCGCCCAGGCCCAGGGTGAGGTTCCTGTTCGTGAAATAGCTGAACCGGCCGTCCAGCCTGAAATAATTCTGATTGTAGAGCCCGGCTTCCTTGAATTGAGTGTTATAGGTGGTGATTTTGAACTGATCGAACTGGGTGCCCAGGGTAAAAGCAAAATTTGCCCTACGGCTGAAATACTGAAGATGCTCTCCCCGGATCCTGAAATTCTGCCCGATATTGAGCGTCACCAGGCTGCGGGAAGTAGGGGTAAGGAAATTCCGGCTGGTCAGGTTGATAATAGCGCTGATCCCGCTGAATTGATTGTAATTCAGCCCGATCTTGGCAAAAGTCAGGGGATTCTCCTCCACTTCGAAAACAACCCTGCTGGTGCCGTTCTCCTGCGGGAGCATGGAATAGGTGATGCGGTTGTAATACCGGGTCCCGAATGCCCTTCGGATCATCCGGGAAAGGTCGTCCGCCATATAGAAATGATTGGTAAGCAGTCCCATACTTTGTATGAAGAAGCCTTCAGTAGTCTGCTCCAATCCCTTCACGGCATAAGAAGATATTTTCAAAGGATATACGGGAGGCAGCCTGTCCTTTACGATTTCCTGAGGACCATAGATCGCATTCAGGGAATCGGCCAGCTGCTTCAGGCGGGGATAGAGCCTGCGCCCCTCTTCCAGCCCGGCGTCCAGGATCTCGTTGCTCTCGCCGAAGCTGCCCATCCCGAATTTTTCCAGTGGCTGGTGTACGTAGATAGTACAGAAAGGGATCTGTGTACGGGTGTCCTCCGCCTCCCGGAAGAAGGCCACTTGCAATAAGACCTGTATGGGATTGGTCACCTGTTTGGAACTGCGGAGGGCGCCCGATACATTACTGCCGATGACCAGGTCGGCCCCCATCTGCCGGACGTCTTTTACGGGAAAATTTCTTACGACGCCACCGTCCACTAATTTTTTCCCGTCATATTCCACGGCGGTGAAGATGGAGGGAATGGCCATGCTGGAGCGCAGGGCCGATACGATCTCCCCGCTGTCGATCACTACCGCGTCGCCGGACGACACATCGGTAGCAACACATTTGAAGGGGATGGGAAATTTGGAAAAATCTTTTATTTTATACACCGGGCGGAAGAGCTCGGAGAATTTAAGCCATAACTCCTGGGCTTCAATCACCCCGGTAGCAAACCGGAACCAATGATTCACCCAGGGCAGCTCGATATCGTATTTGCCATACTCGTCTTTCTCCTCCATGATCATACTCTTCATGGTGGACTGGCTGGAGAAGAGCAGGTCCCAGTCTATATGGCGGGTGATCTTCTCAATGGAATCTGCGGAATATCCAACGGCATAGAGGGCGCCGAGAATGCTGCCCATACTGGTCCCCGTGACATAATCGATCTTCAGCCCGGCCGAATCGATAGCCTTCAGAATGCCGATATGCGCTAACCCTTTGGCTCCGCCTCCGCTTAGCACGAGCCCGATCCGGGGCCGATGCCGGGCAGAATCGTCCGGTGTCGGCGTCAGCGTCTGTGCAGATACATGGATACAAAAAAATACCAATACACTGTAGACGAGGAAATATCTCGATGGACTATTCATGAAAAAATGTTCTCAAATGCTTTTCCTTGTCTTACCGGTTATAAGCTACTAAAGCGCCTTTTCCAACTCCATGATCTTTTCGAACACCTGCTCGTACTGTTTGTTCGCCTTATCCAATTCGTCGCTGGTCTTCTTATAAGCTAATTCAGCCTCTACAAACTTATTCCTATCTGAATACGTTGAAGAGTCCGCCAGGGATGCTTCCTGCAGGGATCTTTGTTTAGTCAGGTTCGCAATCCTTTCCTCCAGTTCCTGGAACAACTTCTGCTGCCGCTGCAATTCTTTCTTTTGTTCCTTATTGATAGGAGTATTGACGGGCGCGACCATCACCGGAGCAAGAGGTCCATTATTGCCCGTTTTAGCGGCAGCCGGCTGATTGCCATTACTGCCCGACTTACCCGTTGATGTATTGCCAGGGGATTGCGATCCGTCGTTTCCTGGTTTGGATACGGTCTTTGCGGACGACTCACCTGCTCCCGACTTAGCCGCCGCAGAAGCCGCCGCCAGGCGGGCCGCCACATTGCGCTCCTTCCAATCCACCCACTCGGCATAAGTACCCTTGAACTCCCGGATCTGGTGTTCGTCGATCTCCCAGATCTTATTGGCCGTTTTGGAAATGAAATAACGGTCATGGCTCACCAGCAGCAAGCTGCCTTCGTATTTGTTCAGCGCGTCGATCAGCAGATCGCAGGAATGCATATCCAGGTGGTTGGTAGGCTCATCCAGCAAAAGGAAATTGGCCTTGCTGACGATCGTCTTGGCCAGGGCGATCCTTGCTTTTTCTCCCCCGCTCAGCACCTTGATCTTTTTGTCGATGTCATCCCCGCTAAACAGAAAACATCCCAGCAACACCCTTAACTCCAGGTCCGTCTTCTGGCTCCCGCAAGCCTGCATTTCCTCCAGCAGGGTATTGTTGACGTCCAGGGCCTCCATCTGATGCTGCGCGTAAAAGCTCTCTTCTACATTATGTCCCCATATCCTTTCCCCGGTGAAAGGCTCCACCCCGGCCACCATTCGCAGCAGCGTGGATTTTCCCTTTCCGTTGGCCCCGATCAGGGCGATCTTGTCTCCCCGGTCGATCTCCGCCGAGGCATTTTCCACGATCGTCAGCGCTCCGAACTTTTTCGTAGCGTGCTTAAGGGTGGCCAGCACCCGGCCGGGGGTCTTATCCACCCGGAAATTGATCTTTATATTGGGACGTTCGATCTCCATGTCTTCGATGCGGTCGATCTTGTCCAGTCTTTTCATGGCGCTCTGGGCGGCGGCAGCCTTGCTGGCTTTGGCGCGGAATCGCTCGATGAATCGTTCCTGCTGACGGATATAATCCTGCTGGTTCGCAAAAGCCTGCTGCTGCAGTTCCACCCGCAGCGCCTTCTCCGTCTCGTAATAGCTGTAGTTCCCCTTATAAATGTGCAGTTCCTTCTGATAGACTTCCACGATCTTGGTCACCATCCGGTCCAGGAAGTACTTATCATGGCTGACGATCACCACCGATCCCTGGTAATGCTGCAGGTATTTTTCCAGCCATTCGATAGACGGAAGGTCCATGTGGTTGGTAGGCTCATCCAGTAGAAGGAGGTCCGGTTGCTGGAGGATCATCTTGGCCAGCAGGACGCGCATCCGCCAGCCCCCGCTGAACTCCCGGAAGGGGCGCTGCAGGTCGGCATTGGCAAAGCCAAGCCCCTGTAAGATCTCTTCCGTCCGGTGATGGATGCTATAGCCGTCCAAAGTGTCCATTTCATGGAGGGCATCCGTATATTGGTGGAGAAGGGCATTATCTTCCGGGTTTTGCTCCAGTTTTTTGCCTAATTCCTCGATGTCCTTTTCCAGTTTTAACACTTTTTCGAAGGCCGTCATAGCCACTTCCAGGATCGAGCCGTTCGTGTCGAAGCTCAGCAGGTCCTGGTGCAGGTAGCCGATGGTCGTGGTGCGGCTTCTTTCCACTGTACCCTCCGAAGGCTTGTATTCCCCTGCCAGCAATTTCAATAAAGTGGATTTTCCCGTTCCGTTGTAGCCGATCAGCCCGATCCGCTCGTTGGGCTGTATATGCCAGGTGGCGTCTCTTACTATGATCCTGGCTCCGAATTCAAAAGTTACATCTTGTAGTCCTGCTAGCATGATTCCCCAAAAGTTTTGGCAAAAATAGTGCAATCTTGCCGGTCCTCCGCTCACTTTTATGCGTTAAATTTGCCGAAATTCGCTATATGAAGAAAATAGTATTGTTGATCATCGTTTTCTTACTGGCCGGATTGCTGGCCTACCGGCTATTTTCCGGAAAAGAGGCCCAACCCGTGGAAAACAAAGACCAGGCCCTGAAAATCAGTAAGAATTCCGGCGCTTTCAATACGGCTTTTGCGGAATTAATGAGCGATTACTATTCGCTGAAGGATGCCCTGGTGGAATGGGATACCGTCCAGGCCGATCACGCCGCCTATATATTGGGGCAAAAAGCGGACAGCCTCCCTTTAAAAGACCTGAAAGCGGACTCCGGCATTATTATGACTGCCCGCAGCATGGCCGCCAGCATCGGGGGGGAAGCCAAAGGTTTTACCGGAGAGACGAATATCGAAGCAAAGAGAAGGGCGTTCAATGCGCTCACCGATCAACTATACACCCTGATCAATACGGTACGGTATGACGGGGAGACGATCTACCATGTACGATGCCCCATGGCTTTTAAAGACTCCGAAGAGGGTTTCTGGCTGAGCAATAATGCGAAGATCCTCAATCCCTACCTGGGTAAGAAACACCCGGTCTATAAAGAAAAGATGCTGGGTTGCGGAGAGATCACCGATTCCGTGGGTTTCGTAAAGAAATAGCGGCCCGTCCAGGCGGCGCGCCGGGTCCCGGTCAGGCCGGTCCGTATAAGCCGGGTCCTTCACTCCGGTCTGTAAATGAATTTCACGGTGGCCGTTTTCTGCTCGGTCGACGAAAGAAAGACCTGCATTTTCTGCGTCCCGGCCGTCACGACCATCAGCGCCGTATTGGGAGGGATCTCCCCCAGGTTGTCGGCATACATCACTAATTCGTATTCCACCCCGGGAAAAGCATTGAAGTCGAGCGTGAGCGGCTTGTCCCGGAGCATTTGCCGGTACAGCAGGAGCTTATTATTGATGAGGACGGTGACCGTATCGTGATCAATTTCCGCATTGTCGTATAATTCGATCTTTATTTTGGGACTGCTGACAATGACCGTCTTAATGACATCCTTCTCCCTGAGTTGCAGGTGCAGGGACTGCTGAAGCCTGAGCAGGGTATCGCTTTGTTCGATATCGACCGGGAAATCGGAAGATCCGGCTTTCTTTAACTCTATCTTCCCCGGGGGACAGGCCGCCCGTTTCCCTGAAATAATGCCCTTCCAGTCTCCGCTCAATAATTCCTCCCCGCCCTTGTTCGAATAATGAAGATCATAGGTCTTGATGCAGGGGGCGCAGTCCAGGGGGATGTTTTCCTGCAGCACCCGGTTCTCTATCAATACCAGCCGGTGCGTTTGTGCATTGTAGCGGCCGGTAAAGTTCATTTTAATGAAATGTTCTTTATCGTAATAATCGTAGGCTTTTCCCGTGATCTGGTCACCCGTGAAGTTGATCTGCAGCTCCAGGTAATACCGGGGATAGCAGCCCCCGGGCCCCTGGGTCAGGGTCCCTTTCCAGATCCCATTGAGATCTTCCGAAGCGATCAGGCATCCGGGTAACAAGAAAAGAAACAGAATAAGCAGTCTTTGCATAATGGGATTCCCGGGTTAACACTCATTTAAGCTTTTCATATTTGAAAACGACCACGGCATTTTTTTGTTCCGTAGAAGTAATGCGTACTTCATACTCCTTATCGCCGGCTTTTACGATCATCAGGGAAGTATTGGGAGGGATATCCCCTTCATTCTCGGCCACCATCACCAATTCATGATAATCCTCGGACTCATCCAGGTGCAACGTGAGCACGATCGGCCGGTCCGTGAGCATGGCGTGGTTGATCACCTGCTTTTTATCCAGGTAAACGGAGATCGTATCGTGGTCGATGGCCCCGTCGTCATAGATGTTCAGGACCACTTCATTTGTATTCACGGTAATGGTTTTCACCAGCTGATTCGACCGGGATAACAGCACCCGGGGAGTGATGACGGCGAATTTCTTCCCGATCCCTGACGTTGAATCCATTTTGGATAGGGGCTGAGTGGCCTGGAGAGTGCTGATCTTTGCCATCGGCATCGGAGCTTTTTCGGGCGCCGGGTTCTTCTTCACCGGGGCAGCCACCGGCTTTTTCGACGGACTTGCCTTCACCGTGGCGTCCGGGGCCGGAGCAACACCCGGGGGCGGAGTTTTATGCGGAACAGGCTTTTTCA
This sequence comes from Puia sp., assembly GCA_036394375.1. Taxonomy (GTDB): domain Bacteria; phylum Bacteroidota; class Bacteroidia; order Chitinophagales; family Chitinophagaceae; genus Puia. The sequence goes on along the minus strand of DASWFF010000116.1, from coordinate 58,203 downwards.
ATGGGCTTGCCTTCACCGTCGTCTTTGGGGCTTCTTTTTCCTTCAACGCTTCTTCTTCCTCTTTTTTCTCCAAAAAAGGCTCCTTATAAAAATCGGAGGAGCTCACTTTTCTCAGGAATACAGAACCCCGGCCGCAATTGGAAGAATCCCGGACATTCATGCTGACAAAATTGCCTTCCAGGAATTCCTCATCGCCGGATTTGGAATATTGCAGGAAACAGGTCATGATACAGACATCTCCCGACTGATTGCGCACCTCCAGCAATTTACCTTCCTGCAATAGCACTTTGCTGGTTCTGGGATTGACGGTACCGGCCGCGGCGGCCTTCCCGTAGAACAAAGAGGAGAGATAGGAATAGGTGACGGCTTCCAGGGACTTGTCGTGTTGCGCGATCTGCACTTCGAACTTATAACGGTCATCGAATAGCGAAGATCGGCTCGCCATACTGCCCGAACGAAAATGCCCCTGCCAGACACCCGTAAGATCCTGGGCGGCGGCACTACTACCGACCGTAAAAAATAAAAGAAGGATAAAAAAGCTCCGCATGCTCAGGTGTTTCACTTTAGCAAGTTAAAGGAAATAATTTATTTCGGGATGCCGTTGGTCAATGGCCGGGAAAGAACACAGTTCTTTGGTCCAACTGAGCGCAGCGAAAGTTGCGAACAAGGAAGGGCAAGGAACGCCGCCCTGACGAAGTTCTCCCATCAAAAATGAAAATAAGCAGGGCAAGGTAAATTTGAAAGGACCCTGCCCTGCTTATTTCTGGTAAGAGTTCGTTAATTTTGCACCCTTATGATCAAGATCACTTTTCCCGACGGAGCCATCAGAGAATATGCAAAAGGCTCCACTGCATTAGACATTGCCAAATCCATCAGTGAAGGATTGGCAAGAAAGGTACTGGCGGCCAGTGTAAACGGACAGGTATGGGATGCGACACGCCCCATCCTGGAAGATTCCACGTTGAAATTACTCACCTGGTCCGATACGGATGGCAAATCCACTTTCTGGCACTCCTCCGCCCACCTGCTGGCCGAAGCCGTCGAATCCCTGTACCCGGGCGTCAAATTCTGGGTGGGACCGGCCGTTGACAATGGCTTCTATTATGATATGGACCTGGGCGGCCGGCAAATTACGGAAGAAGACCTGCGCAAGCTGGAAGCCAAAATGGCGGAACTGGCTAAGAAAAACGAAGTCTACCAGCGTAAGGAGATCAGTAAAGGAGACGCCGTTCAATATTTCACGGACAAAGGCGACGAATATAAACTCGATCTCTTACAGAACCTCAAAGACGGTGAGATCACTTTCTATACGCAGGGCGCGTTTACCGACCTCTGCCGCGGGCCGCATATCCCCAATACCAGCTTTATCAAGGCGTGCAAACTGACCAATATAGCAGGCGCCTACTGGAAGGGCGATGAAAAGAACAAACAGCTGACTCGGGTTTACGGAGTCACCTATCCTTCCCAAAAGGAACTGGATGAATACCTGGTATTGCTGGAAGAAGCGAAGAAAAGAGACCACCGCAAACTGGGTAAGGAGCTGGGTATCTTCACCTTCGACGATGAAGTAGGCCCCGGACTCCCCCTGTGGATGCCCAATGGCGCCATTGTTATCGAAGAGCTGGAAAGACTGGCCAAAGAAAGCGAAGAGCGGGCCGGCTATAAGAGGGTAGTGACCCCCCATATTGCCAAGGAGAGCCTTTACCTTACCAGCGGCCATCTTCCTTATTACCAGGATAGTATGTACCCTCCCATGGAACTGGAAGGCGTGAAATATTACCTGAAGGCGATGAACTGCCCCCATCACCACAAAATATTTGCAGCCGAGCCTAAAAGCTATAAGGATTTACCCTACCGCCTGGCGGAATATGGCACCTGCTACCGATATGAACAAAGCGGGGAACTGTTCGGGCTGATGCGGGTACGCTGTTTGCATATGAACGATGCCCATATCTACTGCACCAAGGAGCAGTTCTATGAGGAATTCAAGGCGGTCAATGAGATGTACCTTCAGTATTTCAAAATTTTCGGTGTAGATAAATATGTCATGCGGCTCAGCCTGCATAACCCGGACAAACTGGGGCAGAAATACATCGACGAACCCGAACTGTGGAAGGAAACCGAGGCCCTGGTAAGGGACGTGCTCATCCGGACCAATACTCCCTTTGTGGAAGTTCAGGACGAAGCGGCTTTCTATGGACCGAAGATCGACGTTCAGATCTGGAGCACCATCGGCCGTGAGTTCACGCTGGCGACCAACCAGGTGGATTTCGCACAGGGCAAACGCTTCAAACTGGAATTCACCAATAAGGAGAACCATGCAGAGACTCCCCTGATCATTCACCGGGCCCCCCTGGGGACCCACGAACGGTTCATCGGATTCCTCCTGGAGCACTATGCCGGCAAGTTCCCGGTATGGCTGGCTCCCTTACAGGTGAAGATCCTTCCGATCAGCGATAAGTTCCTGGATTATGCACAAAACCTTTTACATTCCCTGAAAAATGCGGATATTCGTGCATCAATCGACGATCGTAGCGAGAAGATCGGCAAAAAGATCCGGGATACGGAATTGGCCAAAGTTCCTTACATGCTGGTAATCGGCGAGAAAGAAATGAATGACGGCAAAGTAGCCGTGCGGAGACAGGGAAAAGGAGATCTTGGCGTAAAATCTATCGACGAATTCATCGAAGGCATTAAATTGGAAATTAAATCGCGGAGTGCAGAATAATTGCAGGGCCGCCTTTAATATTTCAATATTAGTTTTGTTTGTTATTCAGTAACTTTATCAACCCCCTCTAAAGGGATGGGGCTAAACTTAAAAATTGTAAATGGCATTTCCACCACGACAACCGAGAGGTAATTTTAATCCACGTTTCAGAAAAGAACAACAACAAGAACACCGTACCAATAATATGATCAGGGTACCCCAGGTACGATTGGTCGGAGACAATATAGAGGTAGGGGTCTATCCGATCCAGGAAGCCTTAAAAATGGCGCAGGAGCAACAGCTCGATCTGGTAGAGATCTCTCCCAATGCAGACCCGCCCGTATGTAAGATCATCGATTATAATAAATTCCTTTACGAGAAGAAGAAGAAGGAAAAGGAGATGAAGGCCAAGAGCAAGGCCTCCGAAGTAAAGGAGATCCGGTTCACCCCGAATACGGATGACCATGACTTCGATTTCAAGGCCAAACACGCCGAGAAATTCCTGAAGGATGGCAATAAAGTAAAGGCCTATGTGCAATTCAAAGGCCGTGCAATCCAGTTCAAGGAAAGAGGTGAATTGCTGCTCCTGAAATTCGCCGAACGATTGAATGACGCCGGCGTTCTGGAAGGCATGCCCAAGATGGAAGGTAAAAGAATGCTTGCCATCTGGGCCCCCAAACCCCAGAAGAAAAAAGAAAAAGGCGCATCTGCTTCTTAATCAGCTTATTATATAATAAAAGAGCCGGCCCGCATGCGCGGTCGGCTTTATAATTTGCCTTTATTGCCATTTATTCCTTTAAAAACATTACCTTTGCGCTCCATTTTAACAGCCCGTACGGCTCCATAAGTGGTCCGCCTGTGCGGGCCCGCCAGCAGGGTGTCATTCTAAAAGGATTAGAAAATGCCAAAGGTAAAGACCAACTCAAGTGCCAAAAAGAGGTTTAAAGTGACCGGCACCGGCAAAATCAGCTTCCAGAAAGCTTTCAAACGCCACATTCTTACCAAGAAATCGAAAAAGCGCAAACGTGTCATGAACAAGAAAGGGTTCGTTAGTGCGGCTAACACCGATTTTGTCAAACGTTTATTAAGACTTAAATAAGCCAGCGCAAGCCGCCAAGCTTATCCGAAATTTCCACATTATTTAATTTTCAAATCAGTAAGATATGCCACGTTCAGTAAATGCCGTTGCTTCCCGGGCACGCAGAAAACGCATCTTAAAAGAGGCAAAAGGGTTCTATGGCAAACGTAAAAATGTATACACCGTCGCCAAGAACGTATTGGAGAAGGGCCTTCAATATCGCTATGTAGGCCGTAAGTTGAAGAAAAGGGAATACCGCACTTTGTGGATCGCCCGTATCAACGCCGCCGTAAGGGCAGAAGGATTGACCTATTCTGTCTTTATTCATAAGCTGGCTGAAAAAGGAATTGGCCTCGACCGTAAAGTACTGGCTGACCTGGCTATGAATGAGCCGGCTTCCTTCAAGGCGCTGGTAGCTGCCGTTAAATAAATGGTAACACTATAATAATACTGACCGGGCTCTCGTAAAAGGGCTCGGTTTTTTATTTTAGTAATTGTTGAAAAAACTACACTTTTGCATTGTTTTTTCAGTATCAGAGTAGTATTTCCATTATTAATCTTTAATATTTTACAATCTGGACCAGTCAATGAATAATACATACACCGACCTGGTGAAGCAAACCTTCAACTTTCCCCAAGACGGGTTTGACGTTAAAGAGAATTCCCTTCAATTCAATGGCCTCGACCTGAAGGCATTGATCGCCAAGTATGGTACTCCGATGAAGCTGACCTACCTGCCCAAGATCGGCATGCAGATCGGCAAAGCAAAGAAGATGTTTGCCAATGCGATCAAAAAACACAAATACGAAGGAAAATACTACTACTGCTATTGTACCAAGAGCTCCCATTTTTCCTTTATCGTAGAAGAAGCCCTGAAGCATGATATTCACCTGGAAACTTCCTACGCCTACGATATAGAGATCATCAAGAGATTATACGCCCGCAAGAAGATCACCAAGGATACCTATATCATCTGCAATGGATTTAAGCAGAAGCCTTATACCAGCCGCATCGCATCCCTGTTGAATACCGGGTTTAAAAATGTGATACCGGTCCTGGATAATAAGGAAGAGCTGCAGCAGTACAAGCGGTCGGTAAAAGTTCCTTTCAAGCTGGGCATCCGCGTTGCCGCGGAAGAAGAACCTAATTTCCCGTTTTATACCTCCCGCCTGGGCTTTCGCCCCCGGGACGTACTGGAATTTTATGTGGACAAGATCGAGGGGAATGAAGATCGTTTCCAGTTGAAGATGCTTCATATCTTTCTCAACAAAGGGATCAAGGACGATATCTACTATTGGAGCGAACTCAATAAGGTGATCAACCTCTATTGCCAGCTCAAGAAGATCTGCCCCGAACTGGACTCGATCAATATCGGCGGCGGCTTCCCGATCAAGCATTCCCTGGGCTTTGAATATGACTACCAGTTCATGATCAATGAAATTGTGGGTAATATCAAGAAAGCCTGTAAACGCAGCAATGTGCCTATGCCTCATATCTTCACCGAATTCGGAAGCTATACAGTAGGGGAGAGCATGGCCCATATCTATAGTGTGATCGGCCAGAAGATGCAGAACGACCGGGAGATCTGGTATATGATCGACTCCTCTTTTATCACTACTCTGCCCGATACCTGGGGTATCGGAGAGCGATTCCTCATGCTGCCGATCAATAAATGGGATGTGGAGTACCAGCGTGTCGTATTGGGAGGCATTACCTGCGATAGTCATGACTATTACGACTCGGAGGAACATATCAATGAAGTGTTCCTTCCCAAGATCCACAACGGGGAGCCTCTTTATGTGGGATTCTTCCATACCGGCGCTTACCAGGACCAGATCAGCGGATATGGCGGGATCAAACACTGCCTCATTCCTTCTCCTAAACACGTCATCGTCGGACATGACAAGAACGGGAAACTTACCGACTGGATACACGCGAAAGAGCAAACGGCGCAGAGCATGCTGAAGATCCTGGGTTATATGTAGCCGGTGGCTTGTCCATTGTAAATAATTGAATATGCAATATTATTGCAAATACCTGTTGGGTTGCCTCTTCTGCGCAGTCGCCGGCGTGGGTGTCCCTGTCCTGTCTCAAGCTCAGGCATCCGGCCCCAGCCTGACGAAGTCACAGGCCCGAACCCTATCTATATCTGCCACGGCCATCCCCCCCACAACCGAGGACTCGGTCAGGGCGGCCGTGAACGAGCTGTTCCTGGCGATGAAGAATTCCGATGCTGCCCGGCTGCGGGCCGCTTTTACCGATAGCGCCTTGCTGCAGACCATTGTCATCAATAAAGAAGGGAAGACGGTTGCGCGGAATGAATCCGTAGAGGAGTTTGCCACGTCAATCAGCAAATTGCCCCAGGGAGCTGCCGACGAGCGGATCCGGTTTGACATCGTTAAGATAGATGGGCCCCTGGCCATCGTATGGGCGCCCTATAGCTTCTATTTCAAGGGAAATTTCAGCCACTGCGGGATCGACTCCTTTCAGTTGCTCCGGTCAGGCGGAATCTGGAAGATCCTGTATATCGCCGACACACGGAGAAAAGAACCCTGCGAATAACCCTAACCTATTGCGGCCGTCCCCGGCCCCGCATGCTTATTTCTTCTTAAGCCTATATTTCTTATTGACTTTGGGATTGTCAAAATAGGCATTCAATTGCTCTTCAGTCATATTACTGGTTTCTTCCAGGGGCACTTCGATCAATTGAACCTGGGTCTGTTTCAGCTCATTTTTTAAATTAGCGATCTTTTTTACGATGTCCTGGTCTTTTTCGCCTACCAGGCCGTTGTCCCGGATAATATATTCCAACCGGCGGATAGAAGACCGGACCAGACCGGCCTGATTCTGCTCAGCTGTAAGGGGAGGGGCTACCGTTTCCTTGACGGGTACGAGGGCTACGCCGACACTGGGCAGGATCGCACCGGTAGTCTTGGCGTCATTGCTGGCGGCAGACGAGAAGATCGTACCTCCCAGGGCTGTGGTGGCCGTGGTCATATCGAAATCGGTTCTGGTATTTTTTGTTTTCTTTACCTTCTTATCCAATAAGAAGAAGGCGTATTTTAGCCGGAGGATATAGGTCCGGATATTCTTTACGGCCAGATTATACTCTTCCGTCATATAGGGATAATTCAGCGCATCCTTTACATAGATCTTTATAGTAGCAGTATCCCGCATAAAGATCTTATTGGTTCCTACAAAATAGAGGGTCAGTAGTTTTTGTTTGGCGGAATCCGTCTCTTTTACGAAATCAAAAGGCGGCGACCAGGTAAAATCATCATTACAACCTCTGATATTTGAATTGGTCTTGATAGGAACATTGGAGTAGAAATTGATATTTTCGATGGGGTAGGTGCCCGTCTCGCATTGTACCTTGAAGCTGATCGTATCTCCTTCCTCCATATACAGGACACTGCTCACCGTAGGCTTCACGTGCGAAGGAATGATCTCGGTGGTGAAGAAGACAATGGTAAAGGAGGTATCGATCCGCTCTTTGGGGTCATTGAGATTTTGCACCCCGATATTTACCTTGTATTCGAAATCATACTTCAGCCTGCCGGAAAGAAAATAAGATTTCTCTGCTTTGAAGGTCAGCAACCCGTTCTCCCGGATCTTTAATCCTACCGGGGCATTTTTCATAAAAAAGAAATAACGGCTGGGATCTCTATTGATCTCCAGCTGATAGCTGATAGTGGAGTCTACGTGCAGGGTAAAATAGGGGGTGAGATTCCGGATCCTCAAAGTTGAGTCATCACCCCTTTTTGCCGTGTCGGATATAGGCATGGGGATGTGAAAAACAGGGTTTTGTGAGAAACCTATATTGGAAAAAGCCAGACCTGCTACTACTAAAAGCCAAAACTTGATAACTTTCACGGGTTTATTCATATCCTTGGATAAAATAGGTTATTTGTCCCCGAAATTAAAACAATCACGACAGAAAGCGGGCAACAAAAAAATAAAAAAGAATCAGCTTAAGACGAACAGCCCGGACAAAAAGCATGTTTTTGGGTACTAAAACGCAAAAAAAGGGGGTTGGTTCAAGCTATAATGAAAAAAGAGGCGGCCCGGAACTAGCGAAGCGTCCTCACTGAGACCAATGAAAAGACATTATGCTTCGAAGTAAATGGAAATTTCTGAGCCAGCCTACCGGTAAAAGGCACTTTTACCGGACGAACATAAAAAGGGGGTGGCTCAGATATTTTACTTTCTGAGCCACCCCCTTTAAAACCAAAACCAACTGCTATGAAACGTTTAAAATCACTTATGAAAAAATGTCCCAATATAATTATTGGACATTGATCTGTTTAGTGCTTTCTTTTGCCTGTTCTTTTTTAGGCAGGTACAGTTTCAGAACGCCGTTTTCATACTTAGCCTGTATCCCTTCGCTGTTAATGCGATCGTCGAGGGTAAAGCTGCGTTTGAAACTCCTGAAAGAAAATTCCTTCCGGATCGTCTTATATTCTTCCGTCTTAGCTTCTTCTTTTTTCTCGAAGCTGATAGTCAACAGACCATTTTCCAGAGCCAGCTTAAAATCTTCCTTGCTGCGGCCCGGAGCGCTTACTTCCAGGTGATAACCGTCAGTGGTCTCATGAATATTTACCGGAGGAAAGCTGGAATATCCTTCCCGTCCCCAGGTGGTAGGAAGTTCATGAAAGAATTCATCTACAAAGCTGGAAAGGCTCTTGTGGCCTGCGTTGTTAACTTTTACGAGTGTCATAGTAATGCTTATTTTTTGAGTTATTCAATTTGTTTGACGGGAGAGAAAGATCAAACCCTATACCAGTAGACCCAAAAGCCATTTCCCAGGAATTTTTGGCAAGACAGTCCCATTTTGTGTGACATAATTGCGGTAAGTCTCAGTGTTTCATGACATTTGTTCCGGTTGAGGAGGGCTACCCATTCATATTATCCGGATTTAAGGGCCAAAATCAACTTTTTAAGTAATTTTGTGTTAGACTTAGAATAATGTAATCAATCAAAAAAAATCATAATAGAAATGTATCCAGCAGAAATAGTATTACCGATGAAGGAGGAGTTAACAGACAATGGTTTTAACGAATTACAGACTCCTGCCGAGGTAGATGCACAATTGGAGAAGACGGGAACAACCCTGGTCATGGTCAATTCCGTATGCGGCTGTTCAGCAGGTTCGGCCCGCCCGGGTGTGCTGATGGCAGTAGCCAATAGTACTAAAAAGCCTGATTTTTTGACCACTAGCTTTGCAGGGTTCGATGTGGAGGCTATTCAAAAGATAAGGGAACATCTGTTACCTTATCCTCCCTCTTCTCCTGCTATCGCCTTATTTAAGGATGGACAATTGGTGCATATGATCGAGCGCCACCAGATCGAAGGCCGGCCCGCTCAACTGATCGCGCATAACCTGATCGCAGCTTTTGACGAATATTGCTGATTGATGAATGGGAAGTTTTTGCTGGAGTTTTCCAGCTTTGCTCATAGTAATGCCCCTTCTGTTCGCAGAAGGGGTTTTTTGTGTTCCCGCACTACAATTCCCTCAGTTCCTCCACGACAATCCCGGTGCTCGTGCTGATTATATCGAGAGGAACACCTTTGGTCTTAAGAGTTTTAGCCAACCCGATTCTCATTTCAATCCTTCCTTTTGCTTCACCTTCTATCATTCCTTCTATTCGTCCCTCTTCTCGCCCTTCTTCTCGTCCCTCTTCTCGTCCTTCCTCTAACCCTTTCTCTAGCCCTTTCTCTAGCCCTCTCTTTAACCCTTTCTTTAGCCCTTTCTCCTCACCTGTTTTTTCGCCTTCCCTGGCCGCATTATCTCTTGCCGTATTGATCACACTATTTAGATCCCGGTATATTTTCAGGCTATATTCGTAACTCGCCCATCCTGTCCGGTCAAGCCTGGCTAGCGAAGCCTTTTCGAGGGCCTTTTCAAAGATAACCTCCCCTTCAAAGATCTTGGGTATGGCATCAAAGCCTTCCAAATGTTTGATAAAATAGAGCCATTTGTCCAACCGGGTTTCCAACTCATGCTCCTTCTTACTGAAATTGGGCATTTCCAGGTAGATATAGGTTAATTTATCATAAAACACAACACCATGCTGATCCTTCAATCTTATCAAATGGACCACTTCTCTTCTTTCGCACTCCGTCTTATAATCATTGAAGGTAAAATCCAGAATACCTATGCAAAAGACAGGTTTCAGGTTAAAGTCCCATTCACCCTTTTCCGCCTGCTCTACAATAGGAAAGGCAGAATAATAAATGCTTCTTTCCTTGAAAAAGTTGTGCTTTTCCTTTTGCATCTCTACGATAAATTTCTCCCCCTGCTGATTTTCACAATAGATATCATACATAGCTCTGCGATCCTCCTTTGACCGGCCTAATTGCTCCGGGTTTCTGAATGAAAGGTCTATTATAGGCGCCTGCAGGGGCAAAAGGGCATTCAGGAAGTCCATCAACATAGGTTTGCTGGCTTCCTCGCCAAAGATTTTTTTGAAACCAAAATCCGTAAACGGATCTACATATTTTACTTCCATGATCTCCTCCTTGTAAATTTTAACCCTGCAAAATTAAAGAGGTCTTAAAAGCCAATTCAAAAAATCGTGGTTTTGCAAAAAATAATTGAAACAGAAAGCCCCTCTGTGGAAAACTCATTTCCCGGTTAAAAATATCCACATCTGTGAATAATCTATAGGACGCAGTAATGGCGCGTATTTCGTGGAAAAAGTGTTCCCCGTGGAACATTTTTGTGGAACGGCAATCCCCAGACTTTAGTGTGTGTGGATATTTTTTTATTTGGAGAAGCGGAATCGACCTCTTTTTGCTGTATAAAGAGCTCAGTTTCTTTTACTTCGGAGAGAATATTTTTTTTGAGCATTTTAATGTAGGTTTGTGCTCTTGTGAATCTTCGCTTTGCCAGATCATGCTCTTGCGGGGATTGTGAAAATCTTTTTAGTTATGTATCCCAATCTTTATTACGCTTTCAAGGATTTATTCGGAGCAGGCGAACGCTGGCAATTTTTACGGTTTGTTAATTCATTTGGGTTTTTCGTGGCCCTGGCATTCGGAGCCGCCTTTATCGTCTTATCCAAAGAATTGCTCCGTAAGGAAAGAGAAGGACTCTTATATGGAAAAGATGAGCTTATTCTTGTCGGCAAACCGGCAGGGCCGATGGAACTGTTCCTGAACTTTGTCCTTGGGTTTTTATTGGGATTTAAAATTATCGGGCTATTCGTATCCAATAGCTCCCTCACCGCTAATCCGCAGGATTTTATCATGTCCTCCGAAGGCAGCTGGCCGGCCGGCATCCTGGTAGGTCTCCTTTTTCTGGGCTTGAAATGGTGGGAAAAGAACAAACAGAAACTACCGGCGCCGGAGGAAAGAAAAATAAGGATCTGGCCCCACGACAGGGTAGGGGATATGACGATCTTCGCTGCCATCTTCGGCTTTGCCGGAGCCAAGATCTTCAACAGCCTGGAGACCTGGGACGATTTTATACGAAACCCCGTCGAATCCCTCTTCTCCTTCAGCGGACTGACCTTTTACGGAGGTTTGATCTGCGCCGCCCTGGCTATCTGGTATTATGCTAAAAAGAATGGAATTACCTTCTGGCATCTGAACGATTCCGCCGCCCCGGCCCTCATGCTGGCCTATGCCATTGGTCGTATCGGGTGCCAGGTCTCCGGAGACGGAGACTGGGGGATCCTCAACAGCGCTTATTATACGACTCCCGATGGCAAGCCTTCCCTGTCCAGTCCGCAACTGTTCGAAAGAGTCGTAACCCAATATAAACAGCTCTACCTGCCCCAGTTCGGTAGCCTGGATAATGTCCGGCACCTGAGCGTCAAAGCTCCTTCCTTTCTGCCCGACTGGCTGTTCGCCTATCCCTATCCGCATAATGTCATTAATGAAGGAGTACGGATCACCGGCTGTGACGGCCAATATTGCAGCCAACTACCCATCCCCGTCTTCCCGACCCCTTTCTATGAGACCCTGGTCTGCCTCGGACTCTTCTTCGTCCTCTGGTCCATCCGTAAACGATTGAAGATCCCCGGAGCTTTATTCGCCGTCTACCTGATCCTCAACGGAATCGAGCGTTTCTTTATAGAAAAGATACGAGTCAACACCACCTATAGCATTTTCGGATTCCATCCCACCCAGGCCGAGATCATCTCCTCCCTGCTGGTTATTTCAGGAGGCGTCCTGCTGGTAGTACTGAAAAGGAAAAATAAGGCGGCGCCTGTCGGGAGTTAAGCTCGCGGACATCCACCAACCTTTCCTCCTCCAATAGCTCCTTTTATCCTTCTTCCTTTTTTTCCTGTAACACGCCGGTAATTTCCGCGTCTCATTACCCAACAAGATTGCCTGATGTCACTGAAAAAAGCTTCTATGTCAATTAAATTTCCCGGCAGACCCATCTGCCGGTAATTTCGACAAGTGAAGTAATCGTAGCCCCAACCCCATTCCCCTAAAAATCGAAGTGAATAGATCCTACCAATTATCAATGATAATGGCCATCTACCACAAAACAATGTTCTATGTAATGCAAAGTACCAATCTTTGTATTGTAATAAACAAGCAACAGTACCAAACATATAAAAGAACTATTATGAAGAAGATCAAAACCTTGCTAACTGTATTTCTCGCTGCTAACCTGTCCCTTGCTGGATTTGCACAGGAAACTGCCGGTAAAATCAGCGGGCAGGTCGGTGATGACAGCCAGAAGCCAATAGAATCTGCCACGATCTCCCTCCTTAACGCACGTGATTCCTCCCAGACTAAAGCGACCGTCACTAACAAAACAGGCCATTTTGAATTAAAAAATATCAGGGAAGGGAAATACCTGGTATCCGCCAGCACAGTAGGGCATACCACCACCTATTCTTCCCCCTTCGAATTATCTGCCGCCAAATCTTCTGTCGTACTGCCCCCCCTGGTCCTGCAAGCTGCCACCAGCAGTCTCCAGGCAGTAGCCGTCGTAGGAAAAAAACCTTTTATCGAACAGAAATCCGACCGCATGGTCGTTAACGTCGACGCATCTCCCTCCAATGCCGGCTCTACAGCCCTCGAAGTCCTGGAGAGATCCCCCGGCATCACCCTGGACAAGGATGACAATATCAGCCTGAAAGGCAAACAGGGCGTCACCATCATGATCGATAATAAACCTACCTATTTATCGGCTTCCCAACTGGCCAGCTATCTCAAAAGCCTGCCTGCCTCCGCGATCGACCAGATCGAGATCATGACCAACCCCTCCGCCAAATACGATGCCTCCGGCAACTCCGGCATTATCAACATAAAAACGAAAAAGAATAAGACCAAAGGTTTTAACGGCAGCGCCACCCTCACCCATACCCAGGGCGTCTATCCCAAACCCAGCGGCAGCCTCAACCTGAATTACCGCAACGGAAAGACCAATTTCTTCCTGAATGCAGGCTACTCTCATTGGGAAGGCTTCCAGCAATTGAATATCAACCGTAATTACCTCGACCCCGGACCCGGTAAAGTCATCAACTCGATCTTCACCCAACAGACGGATATGCATTTTATTAATCCCGAACTGAATGTCAAATTCGGAATGGACTATTATGCCAGCGATAAAACCACCCTGGGATTCGTGGTCAGCGGCTTCAGGAATCAGGAGAACAACCGGTCTAACAGCAATATCTTCCTGAAAGACGCCAACAACAACATCGACAGCATCGTCTATTCCCCCAGCACCAATAACACCACCTGGAAGAACGGATCCGTCAATCTTAACTATCGCCACCAATATGACTCCACCGGAAGAGAACTGACCATCGATCTCGATTATGTCAGGTACTCATCTCACAGCGACCAGTATTTTGACAATATCACTTATTACCCGGATATGAGTAAGAAGAACGAGACCATCCTCACCGGCAACCTGCCCAGCGATATCAATATCTATACCGCCAAAACGGACTACACCCAGCCCCTTTCCAAAAGCCTTAAATTAGAGACCGGTCTTAAATTCAGCTACGTCAACACCGACAATACCGCCAATTACTTCAACCTGATCAACAATACCCCTGAAGTGGATACCACCAAGACCAACCATTTCCTCTACCGGGAGAATATCAATGCAGCCTATGCCAACCTGACCAAACAATATAAGAAATGGAGCATCCAGGCAGGCCTGCGATTCGAGAATACCAATTACTCCGGCCACCAACTGGGCAATGGCCTTTCTACGATCAACAAAGACTCCTCTTTTTCACGGAGCTATGTCAATTTATTCCCGACTTTGTACATAAGCTACCAGGCTAATGCGAAAAATCAGCTGACCCTGAATTACGGCCGCCGCATCGACCGGCCTGCCTACCAGGACCTCAACCCCTTCCTGTTCTTCCTGGATCAGTATACCTACCAGGCGGGTAACCCTTATCTCCAGCCGCAGTTTACCCATAACGTAGAACTGTCCCATACCTATAACAGTTTCCTCACTACCACCCTTAACTATAGCTATACCAAAGACTTCTTCTCCGAGACCTTCGAGCAATCCGGCCACGCGACCATCGTCCGTAACGGCAATATCGGCAGCAGGCAAAATGCCGGCATCGCCATCAGCGCACAGGTGCCTGTCGCCAAATGGTGGATGGCGGTATTGTATACGAACGTGAATTACAATAAGTTCAGCGGCATGCTCTACGGAGAAAATATAAATGTAGAAGCCACGACCCTCTTACTGAATCTGAACAACCAGTTCACCTTTTCCAAAGGCTGGTCCGGCGAACTATCCGGCTTCTATCGCACCAAAGGCATAGAGGGGCAGGTCGTCGTCTATTCAATGGGCCAGGCTTCCGCCGCCATCTCGAAGAAACTGCTGAAGGATAAAGCCAGCCTTAAGCTCGGCGTCCGGGACTTCCTCTATACCATGCGGCCCAAAGGATACATCAATTTCCAGCAGACAGAAGCCACCTTCCAAAACAAGCACGACAGCCGCCAGGTCAGCCTCACCTTTACCTACCGCTTCGGCAAGCCCTTAAAAGGCGCCTCCGACAGAGGGCATAGCGGAGCCGGCGATGAACAGAGCAGGGTGAAAACAGGGGGAAATGGCAATTAATTTCCTAGATTTGCCGCATAACTCAACATTATGCCATCCTTTGATATTGTCAGCAAAGTCGATCCACAGGTATTGGACAATGCCGTGAACGTGACTAAAAAAGAGGTTACTAACCGCTTTGACTTCAAGGACTCTCCTGTGAAAATCGAATTGAACAAGAAAGATTCGAAGATCGACCTGGAAGCGGAAAGCGATATGAAAGTAAAACAGATCATCGACGTCCTCATCAGCCGCTCAATGAAACAGGGACTGGATCCCCTGGCTTTCGACCTCAGCAAGGAGCCTTATCCCAGCGGGAAAGTGACAAAAATGGAAGTGCCGGTCCGTAACGGACTGAAGCAGGAAGATGCCAAAAAGGTCACCAAGCTCATCAAGGACTCCGGGCTGAAAGTTCAGGCCCAGATCATGGACGACCTGGTCCGGGTCACCGCTAAAAAAATAGACGACCTGCAGGCTATTATCAAACTCTGCGGAGGGGCCAACCTGGGTATTGCCCTCCAATATATAAACATGCGCAGCTAGAGGGGCTTTTTTACATATTTGAAGCCTGAATTATTTGGAAACAACCTGCATATAGCCTAATTTTGCACCCTTATTCAAAATGTTGTACGGCCAAATCCGTGCAACCCAAACAGGCAAATTATGAAAAAAGGTCTCCACCCGACAAACTATCGGTTCGTTATTTTCAAGGATATGAGTAATGGATACTCCTTTCTCAGCCGTTCCTCTGCTCAATCCAGGGAAACAGCCAAGTGGGAAGACGGTAATGAATATCCCCTGATCAAATTGGAAATCTCCAATACCTCCCATCCCTTCTTTACCGGAAAGAATATCCTGGTAGATACGGCCGGAAGGATCGACAAATTCAAAAAACGTTACGGGCTGAAAACACCCGCTGCCCCGGCTGCAGATGCAGACGCCGCAAAATAAAAATAGTAGCTTCGACGCCAACTCATCAGTCCCTTCCCCCTACCGGGAGGGGATTTTTTTGTCACCCCACCTCCGTTTTTTCGTAGTTTTACCCCATGGACATGGATACACTCTTCCCCTTCACCAGTACCCGCCCGGTCTCTGCTATCCGCCTGGGTATCCTGACGCTTGGGGAAAAATGGGATCGCCTCCTGCCCGGCGGAAAGCCTCAGGGCCTTCCCTCTACTATCGTTCCCAACAGGGCACTGGCAGAACAGATCCGGCAGGAACAGGCCGCACCCGCCCTCTCCCCGGCAGCCATCTCCCGCATCCTGCCCCAGGCCCAACAACTGGTATACCCCTGGCAGATCTTCCAGCTCAACGACAGCGCCCTCCGGGATGACTTCGAATTATTAACCAAAGGAAGACAATCAGCCCCCATCCCCCCTTCCGTACAGGTCATTTCCCCCGAATCCATCTTTATCGAAGAAGGCGCGACCATCACCCACTCGATCCTTAATGCCTCCACCGGCCCGATCTATATCGGCCGTAACGCAACCATCATGGAAGGCTCGCTCATCAGGGGCCCTTTTGCCCTCTGCGAAGGAGCCGTGGTAAAAATGGGTACAAGGATCTACGGAGCCACCACCATCGGCCCCTACAGCACGGCAGGCGGAGAGATCAAGAACTCCGTGATTTTCGGGTACTCCAATAAAGGGCACGATGGCTACCTGGGAGACTCCGTAATAGGAGAGTGGTGCAACCTGGGCGCCGGGACCTCTAATTCCAACCTGAAGAATAATGCCGGCGACGTGAAAGTCTGGAGCCCTGCGGACAACCCTGCCGGCCAATTCATCAGCGCCGGCCTCAAATGCGGCCTCTTAATGGGCGACTATTCCCGCGCTGCCATCAATACCTCCTTTAATACAGGCACGGTAGTGGGCGTCTGCTGTAATGTTTTCGGAGAAGGACTGACGCCGAAATATATCCCTCACTTCAGTTGGGGGGGGCCGCAAGGACCGAAATATGTATTCGAAAAAGCCCTTCGGGATATCGATAACTGGAAAAAGCTGAAAAATCAATCGCTCACCGACGCTGAAATACAAACTTTGAAACATATTTTTGGCAAATCATAAATCAATCGCTCAATAATCAATCGAATATGAGAAAACAAATCGCGGCAGCCAACTGGAAGATGAATCTGACCTATCAGCAGGGAGAAGAACTACTGGACACCATCCTGAAAGAGAATATTTCCCTGAAAGATGACCAGCAGGTAGTCTTTGCAGTTCCCTTCCCTTACCTCATCATGGCCGGCGACAAGTTAAAAGGCAAAAAGAACTATTTCGCCGCTGCACAGAATTGCTCCGATAAGAAATCAGGCGCCTATACCGGAGAAGTATCCGCGGAAATGCTGCAATCCATCGGGATCAACCATTGCGTACTGGGACATAGCGAACGCAGAGAACACTTTTCCGAGATCAACCAGGCCCTGGCCCATAAGACAGAGCGCTGCCTCGAATATAATATCACTCCCATTTTTTGCTGTGGCGAGCCCTTGAGTATCCGGGAAGCAGGCGCAGAAGAAGGCTATGTAGAGGCCCAGTTAAAAGAATCCCTGTTCCATTTCTCCGAAGAGCAGCTCAGTAAGATCGTCATCGCCTACGAGCCCATCTGGGCGATCGGTACCGGCAAAACAGCTACCACCGGACAGGCCCAGGAAATGCACGCTCACATACGCTCTATCCTGACGGCCAAATACGGCAAGGATACCGCGCACTCCATTCCCATTTTATACGGAGGCAGCGTGAAAGCAGGCAACGCCAAAGAATTGTTCAGCTGCCCGGACGTAGATGGTGGCTTAGTAGGGGGCGCGTCTTTAATCGCTAAGGAATTTATAGAGATTATTAAGGCCTTGAGCTAAAGGTTAGAAAGCGTTAAGCTAAAGCTTACAAAATAGTGTTCAGCTAATCATTTATACCTTTTCAATCCTAATGATACCATATACAAAGCCATTCCTGCCACCACGAGAAGAATATGAAGCGTATCTGCCTGGGATTTGGGATCGGAATTGGTTGACAAATATGGGCCCATTGGCTATAGATCTGGAAAATAAGTTAGCTGATTTCCTGAGGGTGCCTCAAGTTTTATATGTTGCCAATGGAACGATCGGCCTCCAGCTTGCTATTAATGCACTCGGGCTATCTGGTGAAATCATAACGACGCCGTTTTCTTTTGTCGCCACCACCAGCAGCATTGTATGGCAGCATTGCAAACCGGTTTTTGCGGACATAGATCCGGGCACTTTAAATGTATCAGTCGACAATATCGAAAAGCTAATTACGGAAAAAACATCCGCTATTCTTGTTACCCATATATTCGGCAATCCATGTGATGTATATGCTATTGGCCGGCTGGCCGATCGATACGGTCTTAGAGTGATCTATGATGGCGCCCATTGCTTTGGAGTAAAAATAGGCGAGGCTTCTGTTTATACTTTTGGGGATATTAGTATTTGCAGTCTTCATGCTACTAAAGCTTATCATTCGGTGGAAGGAGGCCTGATCATATCCAGGGACCAGGAATTAATAAACAAATTGGCATTTATGCGGAATTTCGGGTTTAATGGCCCTGAAAAATTTGCCGAACTGGGAATAAATGCGAAAAATTCAGAATTTCATGCCGCTATGGGATTAGTTAACTTGAAACATATCGATGAACTAATGTCCAAAAGATCGGCAGTGGTGAAATATTACGATTTCAAACTTCAACAGGTCAACCTGCAACGGCAGGCCTGGTTTCCGGGGGCATCACGTAATAATGAATATTATCCGGTCATTTTTGAAAATGAAGCCTCATTAAAGACCTGTGTACAAGAAATGAATGCTAAAGATATCTTCCCACGACGGTATTTTTATCCATCGCTGACACGATCCCTTCCTTATGTTACTCCTGTCAGCATGCCGGTTTCTGACAACATTTCCCCCCGCTTGTTATGCCTGCCCCTATATCCCGAGATGACGCCGAAAGAGGTAGATGAAGTCTGCAGTTGTATCCAATGAGGGGATTAATATGGCATTATCAGGGCATTGTTAGAGCGTTAATTTAATAACTTGCAATAATTATGATAATAATTGGTTCCGGAGGGTTTGCAAAGGAAGTCCTCGAAATAGTCTACCGACTGTTTCCGAATGAGGATATCAATTTTTATGATGATGTGACTGAAGGAAGGATGCCTCTTCTTTATGATAGGTTTCCCATTATTACCAGCCTGAAAGCTGCAGCCGATTATTTTAAAAAGAATAGCCCTCAATTTGTTCTTGGCATTGGGAATCCTACTGCCCGTCATGCTTTATACCGGAAATTTATAGAGATAGGAGGGATTCCAACTGCTGTCATTAGTCCGGATGTCATGATCGGTAGTTTCGGAAATACCATCGATGATGGCGTAACCATTATGCAGGGGGTAAAAATCACGAATAGCGTGCATGTCGGAAAAGGATGTTTGATCAATCTTAATTGTACCATCGGTCATGATACACGGATCGGAGATTTCTGCGAATTATCTCCCGGCGTGCATATTAGCGGCAATTGTCAAATGGGTGATTATTGTAGTATGGGAACCAATGCAACCCTGCTGCCGGGAAAGAAACTTGGCAAAAATGTTATTGTTGGCGCAGGTGCGGTCGTTACGATGGATCTGCCGGATAACGTTAAAGCGATGGGGATCCCTGCGAGAATTGTAACTAATGAATAGAATATGACAAAAGCCTTACATCTTTTTAGCGACCCGAAATTTGCAGATATACATATTGACAGGTTTAATGATCCTTCTTTTGAAAATCGGTTTATTTGCCTGATGGCGGATTTTCAGTATGAAGGCTCCAATTTGCCGTTATTGGAATGGGTTGTCCCTTTCTCTTCCGCCTATGATGCTTTACAACAAAACAGCAGCTCCTTCGATCTTGTTTTTGTATATAACCTGGACTATATTAAATCATGTTTTATTAATGGTCTGCCTAAAGAAGTACTCGTAGTATGGCATTTATACGGTACGGAAATTTATAACAATTATGAACCGTTCCGGTTTTCTATTTATAGCGATCTGACAAGAAATATTTTACATCTGAACAGGCTTTTCAGGCTGAAAAGCCGGGTCAAAAGAGTGTTAAGCAGAGGTAAATATTTTCTATTGAATAAAAAGGCGACTTACGATGAAATTCATCTGGCAATTTTAAGAGTTAATTTTCTGGCTTGGTATTCGAAGATTGAATATGATTATATTCAGTCCCGGCTCCCCTTCAAACTTCCTGCATTTCTGCCATTATCCGTGTTGGTGAAGGAACCGGCTGATCTCCTTTCGTCGCGCAACCGCACCAATTCGATATGGTTGGGGAATTCTGCATCGCCGGAAAATAATCACCTGGATATTCTTACTCTTTTTTTTAAAATGGCGTTTAAGGATCCTATTATTGTTCCTTTCAGTTATGGCGGCCCGGAACTTTACACCCGCTTCCTGAAGGACTTTAAAAAAAGGACAGGTCTTAATATAGCATTACTCGAAAATTTTGTACACTATAATCGGTTTACTGACCTGATCGGCAATTGCCGGACGGCTGTTTTCAATTCATACAGGCAAATGGCACTGGGTACTATTTTTATCTCCATCAAATATGGTTTAAAGGTTTACCTGAACGAGTTGAATCCCAGTTTTGCCTGGTTGAAAAGCAATGGTTTCCACCTTTATTCTATCCAGCAGGATTTCGAGGCTGACCTTTTCAATAACCATCTGTCTTTGCCGCCCGAATACGCAGCGCAAAACCTGGAGGCATATGATAAACTTATCTCCCCTTTTAATAACCAGCTTTTCCTAAAACAAGTAACCAGATTGGTAAATGACTGGAAAAACAGATAAAACCGTCAGGCAAAATGCCCTAAGGGGATTAAGCTGGACCGGCATCGCTGCTGTAACCGGGAATATCCTGCAGTTCTTGCAACTGGTGATCGTTTCTAAATTTATCTTCGCCTCAGATTACGGATTAATGGCCATCACCCTGGTAATTACTTACTTTGCACAGCTTCTGGGCGATATGGGTATCTCCAATGCCTTGATCTACAAACAGGATGTGAGTAAAGAGGATTTTTCCACCTTGTTCTGGATCTCTCTTTTATTTTGTTGGACTGTTTTCGGCCTGCTTTTTTTGGGGTCTCCCCTGGCGGCTGTTTTTTTCAAACAACCCCTGTTGACCAGTGTCATTCGCATGACTTCCTTATCCTTTATTTTTCTGCCGCTGCAAATGCTGTATGGTTCCCTTCTGCGGAAAGAACTGCATTTTAATAAAATGGCGATGGGCGATATACTCTCAAAAATGGTCTCTTTACTGGTGGCTGTCGTTCTGGCCATTAACGGATCCGGCGTTTTTGCCTTAGTCTATTCTACCCTGGCAGGGCTGGCGGTTTCCTCCGTGTTATTCTTTTTTTGGGGCCGGAAACAAATGTTGGTCGGGTTTCAATTTAAAAGGAGGGCGGTCGGGGATTATTTGCATTTTGGATTTTATCAGACCGGAAATGATATCCTTACCTATTTTAATTTTCAGATAGACACGATCCTGCTAGGGAAATTACTGGGCATCAATGCAGCCGGATATTATTCTTTTGCGAAAAACCTGGCGATGAAACCGGCTCAATTAGTCAATCCCGTAATTAACCAGGTCGCTTTTCCCTTACTGGCCAAAATGAATAATGACAACGCCTCCGTAAAGAATTTTTACCTGAAGCTGATTGGCTACCTGAGTACCTTGAATTTTTTTATTTACCCATTTGTAGCGGCATTATCCGGTACGATTATCGGATTTTGTTTTAGCGGCAAATGGATGCCTGCGGCCCCCATCCTGCAGGTATTGGCATTTTATGGGATGATCAGGTCGGTATTCACTCCGATAGGGGCACTCCTTAGCTCCAAAGGGATGGTTAAGAAATTGTTTTACTGGAATATGGCATTGATTTGCATAATCCCGGTACTCGTTTATTTTTCGTCCCCCGCGGGGGTTACCTGGGTGGCTGTGGCCCTGTCTGCATTATTGGTCGTGATTTTTATTCCTATGTGGAAATACCTGATTTTTCCTGCCTGCGGGGCGGGTTTGGGAGAGGTATGGCAGGCCATACGGATTCCCTTTATCAATGCAGTGCTGTTGTTTTTATTGCTAACCCTTTTTGACCGGCTGTCTTTTCCTTCCCTTGCCTGGAAGTTTTTTGGAGGGGTGTTCGTTTGGCTGGTTGCTGGCTTCCTGCTTACCCGTATTATTAATAAGGACCTTTATAAAGAAGTGATGGGATTATTCAAATTTTGATAGCATCGTTTCATACAGGTTCAGCAATTTTACGGCCTCCTTTTGCCAGTTATATTTCTCCCTGACCGCTTGAAAACCGTTTCGACTATAGGTCTCATACAGCGCAGGACTATTCAGGATTTTCAGGACAGCCTCACTAATAGAGGCTGGTTTTAATGGATCGACCGCTATACCGGCATTTTCAAGGGTTATATAATGAGCGATCGTTCCAAAATTACTGCAGACCACCGGCAACCCATAGGCCATATATTCAAAGGTTTTGATAAAAACCGCATTTTGGTAAAGGGTGATCGGATGGAAGATACCCAGTCCGATCTTGCTGGCGGAATAGAAATCGCCGATCTTTTCGAAGGGGACAGGCTCGTGGATGATCAGGTTGTTTACGAGATCCTGTTTTTCGATCCGGGACAGCACCTGATCTTTCAATTTTTCAGAAGTAAAAGGGCCGATGACAAGAACTTTCACGGAAGGTAGCTCGTCCTTAAGCAGTCTCACCGTTTCGAGGATCTCAAAAATGCCGCGAACTTCAGAGATAGCGCCGCTATAGATCGCATCATACCTTTTATCCCTGTTCCCTGTCTCATCCTGCTGCGGGAGGAAATAACTATAATTATAAAGGATCAGGCTGGTTTTGGCTGGGTATTCTTTTTTGAACCGATCGTATACATACTTTTCCGTGGTGATGATGGCATCGTAAAATCGGGCATTTTTCATTTCCCACCGCTCGATATACCGGGAGTAGAAATAATTAAAAGGCCGCAGGATGGCTGTTGAGTGGTCCCGGATCAGGTCTCCATAGGATTCATGTACATCGTAAATGACCTTGGGCCGTTGCGGTAATTCCTTCAAACGCCTGCCGATGGCATGGATCTGTACGTCATGAAAATGATAACAGTCGGCGTTCAGGGTTTTGGCGAGATCGAAAAGGGCAGAGGTTGCTTTTTTCCGAAATGTAAATAGTCTGAACAGTTTATCGGCAAGAGGCTTTTTACAATAGACTTTTTTTTCAAGCTGTATGAGACGAATGCCTTCCGGAGTTATAAAATCTTTTTTTTCGGCCCCCAGCCCGATATGTATGACCCTGTAACCGATTTTTTTTAAAGACAAAGCCTCTTTCCAATAGATCCGGTCGTCCCGGAGGTCATGCAGGTAGGAGATCATGCAGACCGTAACCATTTTTGAAAAGGGTTCCACTAGCTCTTCAGTTTTTCCACCAGATCTGCATATTCCTGCATGGCGGCTTCCCTGGTCTTCCCCTTCAGCGCCGCCCAGGTCTCATATTTGGCCTTGGCGACGAAATCGAATGGATTGGAAGGGGGATCGGTAGGGGCGTCTCCGTCGGTAGATTGCTTATAAAGAGAGTATAATTGCAATAAAGTATCGTTACTGGGGCGGTCGCTCAGGCTTTTGCTGTCCGCTATCGCCTGCTCAAAAATTTCTTTCAGATCGGTGGCCATACCTGGAATTTGTGTGAAAATAAGGAAATTTTCCAGCAATTTAATAGCTGCCTTCCCACGAAGCTAGCCCCTAATAGCTTATTTTTGCAGCGCACTTAAAAAAGGATACCGACGGAATGAAGAATATCAGAAATTTTTGCATCATTGCGCATATTGACCATGGCAAAAGTACCCTGGCGGACAGATTACTGGAGATCACCCACACCATTTCAGAAAGGGACATGCAGGCGCAGGTCCTCGACGATATGGATCTGGAAAGGGAAAAAGGGATCACCATCAAAAGCCATGCTATCCAGATCAATTATCCCTATAATGGACAGGAATACGTTCTAAACCTGATCGATACACCCGGTCATGTGGATTTCAGCTATGAGGTCAGCCGGGCTTTGGCGGCTTGTGAAGGAGCTTTGCTCCTGGTGGATGCCACCCAGGGTATCCAGGCTCAGACCATTTCCAACCTCTACCTGGCCATTGAAAATAACCTGGAGATCATTCCGGTGATCAACAAGATCGATATGGACGGGGCGATGGTGGACGAGGTGAAGGACCAGATCATCGAACTGATCGGGTGCAAGCCGGAAGATATCCTGCTGGCCAGCGCCAAGACCGGCCTGGGTGTACAGGGGATCCTCGATGCGATCGTGGCAAAAATTCCTGCTCCTAAGGGTGATCCTGAAGCTCCGCTGCAGGCGCTGATCTTCGACAGCGTTTTTAATTCCTTCCGGGGGATCATTGTATACTACCGTATCCTGAATGGAACGATCAAAAAAGGAGATAAAGTAAAATTTATATCGACCGGCCTTTCTTATGAGGCGGATGAAGTGGGCGTGTTGAAATTAACGCTGACCCCGAAAAATGAAGTGAAAGCCGGCGATGTTGGCTATATTATTACCGGCATCAAGAATGCCAAGGAAGTAAGAGTGGGGGATACCCTTACCCATACCAACAATCCCACCCAGGAAATGATCAAGGGATTCCAGGAAGTAAAACCGATGGTATTTGCCGGCATCTTCCCTGTAGAGACGGAAGACTTCGAAGAGCTAAGGGATTGTATGGACAAACTCCAGCTGAACGACGCCAGCCTCACCTATGAACTGGAGACTTCCCAGGCATTGGGTTTTGGCTTCCGTTGCGGATTCCTGGGCATGCTCCATATGGAGATCATCCAGGAAAGGCTGGAAAGGGAGTTCAACCAAACGGTCATTACGACGGTGCCCAACGTTAGTTTTATCGCCCATACCAGTAAGGGGGAGGTGATCACCGTGAATAACCCTTCCGAAATGCCCGAACCCACCCGCATCGAAAGGATCGAAGAACCTTATATCCGGGCCCAGATCATCACGAAGCCGGATTATATCGGTAATATCATGACCCTTTGCCTGGGCAAAAGAGGCATCCTGATCAATCAAAGTTACCTGACCACCACCCGGGTGGAGCTGATCTTCGAAATACCGCTCACCGAGATCGTATTTGACTTCTACGATAAACTGAAAAGCCAGACCCGGGGTTATGCCTCCTTTGATTATTCGCCTATCGACATGCGGGACAGTGATATCGCCAAAATGGATATTCTCCTGAACGGGGATAAAGTAGATGCCCTCAGCGCCCTGATCCATCGGGCCCGGGCGGCTGAATTCGGCCGGCGGCTCTGTGAAAAATTAAAAGAGCTGCTGCCCCGTCAGCAATTCGCGATTGCCATCCAGGCGGCCATCGGCGCGAAAGTGATTGCCCGCGAGACGATCAGCGCTTTACGCAAAGACGTTACGGCCAAATGTTATGGCGGGGATATTAGCCGTAAGCGGAAACTGCTGGAAAAGCAGAAAGAAGGTAAGAAGCGGATGCGCCAGATCGGGAACGTGGAAGTGCCGCAGGAGGCATTCCTGGCCGTGCTGAAACTGGATGAGTAACCCGGCCCGTCGATACCCGCCCATTCCTGATGCTTTAATTTTATATGCAAAAGATATTTTTGAACGGCCTTGTCCGGCCAGGCTTTCAAATCAGTTTTCTCCTGTTGATCCTGGTTGCTTCGACGCCCGGAACCTCTTTGGTGGCTCAGGACACCCGGATCATCCGGCTCAAACAGGAGCGTCTTACGGCCAAACCCGTCAACTTTCATATTGCTGCTGTAAAGGACGACCGGGCCGATACCTCTACTATTGGCTCGGTCCGGGCCGGCGTTTTCTCCCGGAAAGAAGTCTCGCTTAACCTGCCGGGCGGCGCCGCCAAAGCCCTGGATGAATTCTTAAAAGCCAACCTGGCGAAGGATGAGCACAATTTTCCCATCGTCCTGCATATCTCCCAACTGGAAGTGGCGGAGCAGACCGGAGGCCTCAAATCGGAATCCGAAGTGCGGATGACGATCGGTTTTTATGGAGGAGCGCAAAAAATAATGGAATACAAAGGAAGCAATACCATCCAGGCAGGAGTGGACGCCACCCGCTATATCGAACAACTGATCCGCAAGAGCCTGGATAATATGCTGCAGCAATTCGACGCCTGGTGCGGCAGCAATAAAGAGCAGGTGCAGGCCATCCTGGGCGGCCCCTCCATCCATATCGACGCTGAGATCAAGGCGGAGGTACAAGACTCGGAGCGCATCGCTTATTCTCCGCTCCGCCCCCTCACTCTCGATGATTTCATTGGGAATCCCGATGATCTTAGCCGCGCAGCAGCCATCACCTACAGCGGGCTGGACGTAAAATACAATACGGAGGCACTCTATGGCCAGATCAAAGTCATGGTGACCATCGTCCCTTTCTTCGACAAGACCCGCTCCTGGTGCAGGGCCACGAGCCGCAATAAAAAGACCCTGCTGCATGAGCAGCAGCATTTCAACATCACGGCTATCAAAGCCTGCGAACTGGTCGCCTCGATAAAAAATTATTCTTTCACTATGACCGGTTACATGAAGGAACTGGAGCAGCTCTACCGGCAGAAAGAGAAAGAAATAGCCCAATGGCAGGAACAATACGACCAGGAGACCCATCATGGTCTCATCGCCGCCGCCCAGGATAAATGGGTTACCCGGATCCAGGACAGCATCCATATTCAGCCCTGCTATCGCCGCTAAAAATTGTATTTTAGTGATCTTAAAATGAACTCTATGCGCACCCCGCTTCAAAAAGGAGAAAAAATTCTATTGGTCACCTACAGCAGCTGGACCTCGCTCGTAGTTCCCCTCCTTATCGCCCTGGCGGGCGTGGTGGCTTCCTATTTCATCGGGTTCCTGCAATGGGGTTGGATCGCTGCCGTGCTGGGCATCCTCTTTTTCCTGGTGAAGTATTATACCTGGAAGGTAAATATCTGGGTGGTCACCAATTTCCGGGTGATCGACGAGACCGGTCTGTTGAGCCATTACGCCAAAGAAAGCCCCCTGGATAAGATCAATAATGTATCCTATGACCAGACCGTGGCTGGACGGCTTTTCAATTACGGGCATGTGGAGATACAAACGGCGGCAGAAGTAGGGGCAACCGATTATTTTAATGTCAATCACCCCAAACGGTTGAAAGATACCATCACCGCGGCGCAGTCAGCCTATAAGGAGTTACAGTTCAGCAACCAGGCCCTGCAAATGGCCGCCGTCCTGCACAGCGCAAAAGGACCTGCTGCTTCTGCAGGCGCGAATGCACCGGCGATCGCCGTCGAGCTGGAAAAATTATTTGAGCTGAAACAGAAAGGCGCGTTGTCAGAAGAGGAATATAACCAGGCTAAGAACAGGTTGTTGAATCATTAAGGCAGGCCGCCCCTGGCTCCGGTTCATTGATTTCCCGTCTTCTTCACAGGAGTCTTGCCTTTCGGCTTCTTCTGAACATTCTTTTCGGATTGTTCCATGAGCTTCTGCTCATTCGCATTGCCGCTCTCATCCAGCATTTTTTCCTCCATGGGGAAGCTTCCGTCCTTTAGCTTGTAGTCGAATATCTTTTTCTCTACATGCACCCAATAACCATCCTTCCACTTAAATCCTTCGAAATCGCCATCGGGAATGTAGCTGTCTTTTCTCAGGGGCTCATCCCCTTCGGGGATCAGGTGATCGAACAGGACCATATCCAGCTCGGGATCGTAGTTGAACCGGGTCGCCGCTTCTTTTTTATATTCTATGTTGAACCGGTACTGGTTGGGCTTGCGTACGGAGTCATCCTGGAAGGAGAAATACGGTCCGCCGAAAGCTGGTTCCCCCTGCGGGGTAAACGTGAGGACCTCCATCCATTTCTTGTTGCTACTGGGGCTATAGTCGTCGAATCCCAACAGGGTATAGTAGTTCTGGCCGGAAAAGGTCTTTTCGATGATGCGGTAGTAAATGGCGCCAATCCAGTTATGTCGGTTCCTCACCGAATCCAGGGGACGGGCGGTGAACATCGAGGCATCGAATAAAGGGAATAATTTCAGGGACCCGTCGGGCTGGTTCATTTGGATAGCGCCTTCCTGCAAAAAGAGATAATTATCTTTCTTATACTGCCAGGTGAGGATCCGGAAGCTGCTGTCCGGCGCATAGAGGTGCGAGATCGTCAGCAGGGAGTCAAAAGGAAAATAAAAGGAGTTTTTCACTTTCAACGCCCTTACGAGCGAACGGATGAACTGGCTGTCGGAACGCAATCTTTCCGCCGCCTCTTCCGCATTGACCAGCTGGTCCGCAAACCGCTTCAGCGTGTCTTCTCTTTTCCGAAGATCCCTCTTTTCAGCGGTGCTGAAGACCGGCCTGGCCGGGGGAGCTATCCGTTGGGCATCCGCCTGCCTGATCCCGCCCAGCAGGCACAAGATCACAACGAAGCAAAAAAGATTTTTTTGGTGAACGATAGGCATAAATTACCTGGATTCTGTTAATTGGTGAAATGGGGGCACGGCTACTCTGCATGGTAACGACAAAGTAGCCGCAAAATTTTATGGCAATTGCAAAGCTTTTGCAAAATCGTACAGCGAATTGAAAGCCAGGTCGATAGCAGGATGGGGGAGAGGCTGTCCGGGATGGGTCGTCCGGAGAAAAACGGTATGCATACCGGCGTTTTTCCCGAACTCCATATCGCTGATATTATTCCCCACCATTACCGAACGGGCAAAGTCGATGGCCGGATGATCTTTTTGCGCTTCGAAGGCCATTCCCGGATTAGGCTTGCGGCTGGGATGATCATCCAGCAAACTATCGCTATGGTAGATCCCATCGATCCTTCCGCCCGCAGCTACGATCTCCTCTACCATCCTGGCATGAATATCCTGCAGATCCTCCGTCGTCATCAGCCCCTTGCCGATCCCCCGCTGATTGGTCACCACTACGATCCGGCCGAAATTGTCCGTCAGCATCCGCAGCGCCTCCTTCGTATCCTTATAGAAAGCAAATTCTCCATAATGGAACACGTAACTCTGATCTTTTTCATGGTTGATCACCCCGTCCCTGTCCAGGAAGAGGCTCCAGCTTTTGTCTATCTGTTGTAAGTTGAACATTCGGTTTTTATTTGCTCAATTCCAGGATCGTATCCACCAGCCGGCTCCAGGAATATTTTTCTTTCTCCCTGCGCAGGTGTGGAAGAAAGGCATCTTCTCCCAACTGATAAAACCGGAGGATGGCATCCGCCAGTGCCCGGGGCTCCGGCTCCGCTACCAATCCTACTTTTTCATGTGGCACCAGCGCGGGGAGACCTCCCACATTGGATACGATCATGGGCTTTTCAAAATGATAGGCGAGGGGAGTGACGCCGCTTTGGGTGGCGTTGCGATAAGGCTGTACGACGACATCCGCCGCACAGAGATAATATTTCACCTCACTGTCCGGGATAAAATCCGTTCGCAGGATCAGCAAGTCCCCGATGCCGAGCCTTTCAATCTGCTCCCGGTAAGGGCCAGCCTCTTCATAGAATTCGCCGGCCACCAGCAATCGAATGCCGGCCTCCCGGATCCGGGCGTCCGCCATGGCCTCCAGCAAAATATCCAGTCCCTTGTATTTGCGGATGAAACCAAAAAAGAGGAGGATCTTACCGGCATCCAACCCCAACTGTTGCCGGGCAGCTTGTTTAGCGATCGGCTCGCCAAAACTATCATATAAGGGATGCATTACCTGTCGGGCGGGTTTGACCTTTTCGAAGGATCGCAGGTCTGTCATTACCTTCTCGCTCATCGTGATAAAAGCATCGCAGCTTTTCAGGAAATAACGGGTGAGCGGCACATCCCCGGGGCGTTTCTCATGCGGCAGCACATTGTCCGTAATAGCGATGATACGCGTATACCCGTTGCGTCTCACCCTGCGGAGGATGGTCCCCAGCGCAGGCCCCATGACAGGCAGCCAGTAGCGGACCACGATGATATCGGGCCGCTTTTTCCGTAGTTCCTCCCCGACGCTCCACCAGTTCAAAGGATTTACCGAATTGATCCGGGAGAGGATGGTCAGATCCGCCGGAGCAGGTTCCGTAGTATATTGGGTCGTACCCGGGAAAAGAAAAGAGGGGTATTGCAGGGAAAAAGAATAAATAGGACAGTCATATCCCTCCCGTATGAATTCGGTAGCCAGCCTTTGATCGAAAGTGGCTAATCCTCCCCGCAAAGGGTGAGCGGGCCCGATGATGATAACAGATCCTTTCATGGAGTCTCTAATCCCAGTTTTTGTTCGACCAGGTAAGAATTTCGTCCCGACGAATTCCGGGAGATCAGCTCCGCCACAAAGCCCGTCAGAAATAATTGGGTGCCCAGCAGCGTCAATGTCAGCGCCAGGTAAAAGGATGGCTTATTGGTCAGCGTGAACGAAGACATATTATTGAACTTGGAGATCAGCAGGTAGATGCTCTGCCCGAACCCGACCAGGAAGCAGACGACGCCCAGCGGGCCGAAAAAATGCATGGGACGCTTGCTATACTTTCCCACGAACATGATGGAAGCCAGGTCCAGCAACCCTTTGAGCCCACGCCCTAGTCCTCCGAACTTAGTATAGCCATACTTACGGGCCCGGTGCACCACCACCTTCTCCCCAATCTTCCGGAAGCCGGCCCATTTCGCGATCACAGGAATATAACGATGCATCTCGCCATAGACTTCGATGCTCTTTACCACCTTATAGCGATAGGCCTTCAGCCCGCAATTGAAATCGTGCAAAGGGATCTTAGTCACCCTGGCGGCGATCCCGTTAAAAAGTTTGGAGGGCAGGGTCTTGGATATAGGATCATGGCGTAATTTTTTCCAGCCGCTCACCATATCATAATTTTTTTCCAGGACCATACGGCGCAGTTCCGGGATCTCGTCCGGACTGTCCTGCATATCGGCATCCATCGTGATCACCACTTCCCCTGTGGCGGCCCTGAAGCCCTCATTCAGCGCAGCGGATTTGCCGTAATTGCGCTGGAATTTAATGCCCTTGATCATGGGATTGGACCTGCGCAGGTTTTCGATCACTGCCCAGGAATTATCCGTGCTCCCGTCATCCACCAGGATGACCTCGCAGGAAAGCTGGTTTTCTTTTACCACGCGCTCGATCCAGCTGCATAATTCCGGCAGGGACTCATCTTCATTATAAACGGGTATGACGATAGAAATATCCATGTCTTAGTATTAAAATCAGGTGTCCCTGAATTCCTCTTTTTTCTTTTTCACGATCGCCGCGATCAAAAGGGATATCATAAAAAAAATAATATCGACGAAAGCAAGGGTCGTACACATCCCTCCCAGCATAAAAGGGTCTTTACTGCGTTCTTCCGTCATCAACTCATTTATCTTTTGCTGATCGTACCCAATATATTTAAAGGCCACCTCCGTTCTTTTCAGGATTTCCACTCTGAGCACCTCTTTAAAATGCGTATCGAGATGGTTGACCAATAGCCAGATGAACAACGTCTGCGCCGCCAGCACAATGACGAATACGGTAAAACAGGTTTTTAAGGCCTGCACGAATTCCAGGGTTCCTCCATTGGCTTTCTTCTCCGCCTGCGTGGCCGCCACCGCGAAGCCGATCATGATGAAATACCCCAGCCAGGCCAGCGGTCCCAGGTATACTTCGACCCCGCCCTTGTATAACCCCGTCATAAAAAGAACGATACAGGCTCCGCCTATCAATCCAAAGATCAGGCCGGTCGGTTTCTTTTTCATATTATTGATCAGCGGTATTATTTAAAACTAACTTCTCCCCGTTGAGGATCCCTATCACTTTTCCTCTCAGTTCCTTACCGATAAAAGGAGAATTCTTCGATTTGGAGCGGGTGGTCCCTGTCTGCAGGGTCGTCGTACCGGCCGGATCGAAGAAACTGAGGGTGGCCGCCTGCCCTTCTGCGATGATGGGCTGCTCCATTCCGAATAGTTTTCTCGGCTGTTCGGAGAAGAGCGCTACCGTCCTTTCCGGGCTTAAATCCGGCAGGATGGTCCGGGTAACCGCATAAGCCGTCTCCAGTCCCGTCATACCGGACCGGGCATATTCGAATTCCACTATCTTACTGTCATATTCATGGGGAAGATGGTGGGAGGCGATACAATCGACCGTGCCATCCAGCACTGCTGCCTGCAGCGTCTTTACGGATACCGCATCGCGCAGGGGAGGGAAGACCTTCAGGTTGGTATCATACTCCACCAGGTCTGCGTCCGAGAAGAATAAATGATAAGGCGTCACGGAACAGCTGACTTCCAGCCCTGAATCCTTGGCCCTCCGGATATAATCCAGCGACCGGGGAGAGCTGACGCCGGTAAAATGGATCCTGGACTCCGCATACCGGGCCAGTTTGATATCCCGGGCAATGATCAGCTCTTCGGCCATCATCGGTTTGCCCGGCAGCCCCAGCCGGGTAGAAATAATGCCTTCATTCATCAGGCCATTCGAACCCACGGTCTTGTCATCCGGCACCTGGATAATGACCCCGTCAAAAGCCTTGACATACTGAAGTCCTTTTAACAGCAGACCGGCAGACTGTACCGGGCTGGTCCCATCGCTGAAAGCAATGGCGCCGCTATGACGCATATCGTACATCTCAGCCAGGTCTTTGCCTTCCAGGGCCCGGGTCATGGCGCCGATGGGCCATATATTCACGGGCAGGTTCCGGGATTTCTGACGAATATATTCTACCTGGGACTTGGTGTCGACGACGGGTTTGGTATTAGGGATGACGAATACATCGGTATACCCGCCGGCTGCGGCGGAAAGGGCTCCCGTTTCCAGGGTCTCCTTATGTTCGTATCCCGGATCGCAAAAATGAGAGAAAATATCCACCCACCCCGGAGAGACATACAATCCCGGGTACCTGATCACCGTATCGGCAGCGGCAGGGAGATTCGTTCCGATGGCCACGATCCTGCCATCTTCGATTAAGATATCCCTGATCGTTCCGTTATGAGGAGATTGGCGGTCAATAATACAAGCCTGTGCTATGAGGATCTTCATTACCAAAGAATTGCGCGAAGATAATATATTCCCGGAAAGGATCAATTGAAATTTAATCCCGGTTAAGGCTGTTCAGGGATATTCAGCAAACAAATTGTCTTTATAGCACCATAGCCACTGCTCGCCCGGCTCCGACGAAATCACGACGGGGTGATGCGTTTTGTGATTGTGTTTGGTCATATGCGTATTCGGCGAGTCATCACAGCAGAGCGTAGCGCCGCAGGTCTGGCAGGTTCGCAGATGCACCCAGTCGTCGCCGGTTTTGATACACTCTTCGCAGACATATTCTTTTGCCAGCTTCAGCTCCTTGATTTCCTTAATATGCTGACAGGATGGATCCGTGTTCATATAATGTTATAATGTGTTTTTGGGATTCTTAAACTTCCGCCAGGTACTTATGCACAAAACTGATGGACATGCTGCCTTCCCCGACAGCGGAAGCCACCCGGTTCATCGCCCCCGCCCGTACATCTCCCGCCGCAAAAATACCCGGGCAGCTGGTTTCCAGCAGATAAGGGTCCCTGTCCTGCTTCCAGATCTTATTGAAACCTTCGTAAGTCTTCAGGTCCCTTCCCGTCTCTACAAATCCTTTATCATCTTTAATGATATCGAGACCGATCCATTCCGTATATGGACGGGCCCCGATGAAGATATACAGGGCATCCGCCTTTTTAGTTTCCGTCTCCCCGGTCTCCGCATTCGCGATGGTCAGCTCCTTCAGCCTGCCGTCACCCGTCGCGCAGGTGATCTCACTTTTTCCCATCACATGGATATTCGCCCGCGTGCCGATCTGGTCGATCAGGTAGGCGGACATGGTGCTGGTCAAATTTTCCTTCCGGACCAGGATATAGACATTTTTAGCAAACTTCGAGAGGTACATAGCAGCCTGGCCGGCTGAATTGCCTCCGCCTACCACAAAGACCTCCCCATCCCTGAAAGCAGCCGCTTCCGTCATGGCGGCCCCATAATAAATGCCAGCCCCGGTGAAGTCGGAAATGCCCTGAGTCTCCAGCTTCCGGTAGTCGACACCGGTCGTGATCACCACTGTATGAGTATCGATCTCATTGCCGTTATCCAGCACGATCTTCTTATAACCATCCTTCTGCCGGATCTCCCGCACATAGCGGGGCAGCAATATTTCCGCGCCCAGGCGGGTAGCCTGGATGATCGCCCGGCGGGTGAGCTCCGCCCCGCTGAGCCCCGTAGGGAAGCCCAGGTAATTTTCGATCCGGGAACTGGTGCCCGCCTGTCCGCCGGGAGAATGACGCTCCACCAGCAGGGTCTTCAGTCCTTCCGAGGCGCCATAGACGGAAGCCGCCAGGCCGGCAGGTCCTGCGCCGATAATCACTACATCATAGATCGTATTCTTACTGTTCGGGTTGAGCCCGATCTTTTCCGCCGTCTGGGGAATATCCGGGGCCATCAGGAAGCTGCCATCTTCCAGGAAAAGGGCCGGCAGGTCCTTCAGGCTGATATTATTAAGCTTCACCAGCTGGGCGGCATCCTGGCTCGTTTCGATATCCAGCCATTGATAAGGCACCAGGTTGCCGGAAAGGAACTCCTTGATCTCATGGGATTTGGGAGAGAACTGGTAGCCGATCACCTTGATGCCTCTGAAGACGGGCTTATAGGCATTCTGCCAGTCATCCAGCAACTCGCTGATGATCGGGAACAGCTTCTCCTCCGGAGGGTCCCATGGCTTCATCAGGTAATAATCGAGCTGGATGGCATTGATAGCCTTGATAGCGGCATCCGTATCCGAATAGGCGGTCAGCAAGACCCGTTTGGCGTCCGGATAGTATTCCATGGCTTTCTCCAGGAAATCCACCCCATCCAGTTCCGGCATCCGCTGATCCGAAATGATCAGGGCCACCGTCTCCGATTTATTCTTCAGCTCCAGCAGGCTCTCCAGCGCTTCTTTCACCGAGTCGGTGCTTAAGATCCTGTATTCTTTTCTGAACTGTGCTTTCAGGTCACGGGTAATCGCCCTCAGTACCTGGGGGTCGTCGTCAATTGAAAATATGATTGGCAGATTCATGTAAGGTCCTTAGGTAACCGCAATTTAGGTTTTTTTGGCTTAGCCGTTAATAGGGAAGCAGACAATAAAGGAGGTCCGGCCCGGTACGGAATCCACTTTTACAGACCCCCGGTGCTGCCGGATGATCTGCGTAACGACATCCAGTCCCAGCCCCGTGCCCTTTCCCATCTCCTTGGTAGTGAAAAAAGGATCGAAGACCAGGGATTTCACCTCTTCAGGAATTCCGGGTCCATTATCCGTAAAAATGACCTCTGCATACTCTCCGTCTTTCTTTGTTCTGATATGCAGTTGTCCTTTCCCAGCCGGCTCCATGGCATCCACCGCATTGTCGATCAGGTTGGTCCATACCTGGTTCAGCTCTCCGACCAGCGCCATGATCTTCGGCAGCTTCTCGTCATACTCCTCGATCACCTCGACATTCGCTTTTTTTATTTTGTAATTCATCATGATCAGGGTATTCTTTATACCAGTGGGAATATCGGTATATTCCTTGCCCTTGCCCTGGTCCATATGGGTGAAATTCTTCACGGAGGTTACCAGCTCCGAAATGCGCTGGGATGCCTGCTGGATATCCTTCACCATTCTCTCTGCCACCAGTTTGGAATTGATCCAGTTAAAAATAGGAGAGAGCGATTTCTCCGGGATATGTTCCATAAGCAGCTCCAGATCTTCACAGTTAAATCCATATTCCAGGTAGTTTTCCGATATCTCGGCACTGTTAGCTACCTGGCGCTCTTCCAGGCAATCCCGGATCTCATCCTCTTTTTCCGCCCTTTCCATAAGGCTCAGCTTGGGCTTGTCCTTCCTTTCCAATATTTCGAATAACCGGTTATTGACCAGGTCTACTTCTTTATCTTCCATCCGGATCGCGATCACATCCTTAAAGGAATCAGGAACGAACTTTAAATGTTTGCTGAGCAAAGAAGAGCCGCGGACAATGGCTGCAGCAGGGTTATTCAGTTCATGCGCCAGCCCGGCGGATAATTTCCCCAGCGCCATCATTTTCTCGTTCTGCAGCTGCATGGAAGTAAAATCCCGCACCCGTGTGGTCATAATATGTACTAACGCCTCAGTCAGCTCAAAGTTTCGGCTGACCAGCTCCCGCACCCGCTCGATCGGTAGGGTTATGACATGGACCTTTTCCATCACCTTTCCCGTTACGGCGGACGTAACACCTCTTGAGAAAGGCAGGTAGCCGGAAATATGAGGCGCTTCCCATACGGCCAGCTCCCGGGTCTCATTTTTTAAGGGCAGGAGCAGCTTTACTTTCCCTTCCAGGATAAAATTAGTGCCTTTGAAGAAATCACCTGACTTGAACAGGTATTCTCCCTCGGCCACCTCATATTGGGTGCTGTTGTCGATCAACCATTGGAGCTGTTCCAGCGGAACATCTTTCAGGGTTTCGATGGATTGAAGCCAGGAGGATGTGACGGTTTGCATAATCGCAAGGTAGGGAAAATCAAAGATTTTCCGCGCGAAGCGCCATCATGAGACCGCCGCAGGGGCTATATTCATATAGCCCCGGTGAAGAACAAGGAGCCAACAAAAAAGAAACCCCGGCAATGCCGGGGCCTCTTAAAATAATTCTTGCTTTTAATTATTAATAAGGTGCAATATAAGTGACAGTTTTGCCCCCTGCTCCCACCCAGACCAATTTAAAATAATAGAAACCTGTTCCGGGACAGGCGGTAGGAGCGCCGGTCGCGTCGAGGCCCAGTGTCAAAGTGATGGTTACTGCAGGCCGGATCACTTCGATGACGCCGCTGGTGAGCCTCCAGTCACAGGATTGTGTGACCACGACAGGGCTGGTGAATACAGTCTCGAAACTGTTGCCAAACCGGTTGGTACCCCATTCCGTGATACCGCTGGTGCTGCCGTCCGTATGCAGACCGGTCTCTGTAATGACAACACCGCCGTTATACGTAAATACACGCTGACGTGCGACGCTCCAGGAGCGTTGTGTTCCATTGTCGAAGGAAATGGTCATATCATTACTGGTGACGGTATGTGTGATGGTGCCCAGGGAGGCCAGGTTCCACAGGCTTCCACCGGTAACATTGGTATAAGTATGGGTCCCGTTGAGGGTAATCGATTTGCCATCGGCAACGCGGGTGATTTTCAAATTCTGGATGCTAACGGTAACCACTGCCCCTTTATCCGACCATTTAACGCCGGCTGGTACCGACACGACGACGGTCCCGGTACGGGTGCGGTTTCCTTTACAGTTGGTGCCATTGTAAGTAATAGTGACGGTCCGGGGATTGACGGTTGTGTCCACGGTGACGGTCGCATCACAGATTAAGGTATTAACCTGGTGGGGGCCATCGGTCTGCACGTCGCCGCGTATAGGGGCGCTGTTGGAGATTCCGGCCTGGCCGTCGATAGACGCAGACACATCATTGGTGACGGCGTCATTCTCCGAGGAAACGGTAGCCTGGTCAGTAGATTGGGTCTGCACATCGGTGCTCGATGTATTGCTGTTGTCAGTACTGCTGCTCTTCTTACAGGCAACAAATAAAATACCGGCTGTAGCAATAACGATTAGGGGGCGATACAAGTTTTTTAGTTTCATACTTACGAGTTTAAATTGTGGGTGGCTGTTGGTTTTACTAAAGAGTTTTATGTAGGATGTTAAATTTTTCGAATAGTTTAACGCGCTCTTATTTATTTTATTTCTTATTTGATCAATATCGTCCTATCTGGTAGATAGTAAAGGAATTACGGTATACGAAAAGATCGATTCGTACGTTTAGGAGGTCATAAATTCCGACCCCTAATCCAATATCTTTGATGAGAAATTTTCTGTTTTTATTATCGGCCCTTATTATTGGCCCCAGGCTCGCCTATTCCCAGGACCCTTGTCGAAAAAAATCATCTTTATTTAAATTTGACGCGTCGGCCCGTCCCCGTGTTTTTACGGAGAAACTGGGCAACCACCCCCAATTCCCCTTCCTGCAGAGCGAGAAAGGAGTGAATACCCGCAGCCTGTTCCTCCAGGCGGCAAAAGATCCGGAGAACCGGAAAAATTATAAAAAGGAATTCGCTGAATTCAACGAACTGTTAAAGGACATCGGCTTTACCAACGGATATAAAAGCCTGCCCCTCTCCCGTATCGAAAACCTCTACATCAATCCCGGGACCATCGGTAACCTGGGATTCTATAATAAGGAATACCCGCTCAACAGTTATATCTATGTCAAGCTGAATCCCGCCGGGGAAGAGCCCGATGGCGTTGCCGCCTGGAAGATCACCGGCCCCACCGGCTGCTACGTATATATATTGCATACCTGCGGGAATGCATTCTATCCCAGCAACGCCGTCACCGGCGCCGGCTGCTGTAGGGAGATCCTGCTCGAATCGATGGTCATCCCCCTGGACATAGAAAAGGATACCGCCGCAAAGCCCCTTCACGTGAAGATCGGTTTTTACCAGGCACGGGTAGTCGCTACCCGGCGCAAAGGAAAAGAGAGACCTGCCAGCGGGCTCGATACCGTCTACAAACTGGTCCGCTCCATCGATACCCTTCGCTCTTTTAAGGATGACTCCGGCGGACGGTTAAGGATATATGCCAATACCTCTTCACGGCAATTCCTCCTCTGCCGGGATACGGTCCTCCGGACGAACCCCCGGTTATTGGTGGATAGTTCCGCCCTCGGTAAAAAACCGGCGGAATTTACGCTGGCCGATACCAGCTTTGTCAGGGAGGACGCCAAGGGCGACTTCTCCTGCCACAAGAAATGGGAGATAGCTTTGGACGGCGGAGCTTCTTATAATGCCATTCCCCGCTTTGACAATACTACCCAGCACTCCCGCACCGATGGCGCCCATGGGATGGCGGAGCTGGCCATTTCCCGGATCTTTTCTCACTGGTTCCAGGCGGGTATCTCGGCCTCCTATATTACCCTGTCCTACCAGGACGACATCGCCTATCCCGGCTCTGTAGCCGGCACCTATAATACTGTTTACCTGGGTAAACCCATTATCCCCCTTCAACTGTTTGGAAAAGCAACCATCGGAGGGCCCCTTCACTGGCAGTCCAATGTGTCCTTATCGGCCGGCTATTCCATCCCGACGAAAGGAAAAATTGTCAACAGCGGAAACACCCTGACGACCAGTCTTTCTGTGAAAGGCGGGCTTACCGCTGGCTTCAAATTGGGCATTGCCTACTTTTTCAGTTGCAAATTCGGGATCGGGCTCTCCTTCGACGGACAATATTTTAACAATAAAGGCGCCTCGATGAACTATCACCTGGTAGCTATGCCCATTACCCTGGGTATCCGCTACCGGTTTTAAGAGACCTTCGCTGGAATTCCAATGGAATAAGGATACCCCTGCTCCATTTATAATCATTCTGTTAACTTTCCCTTAACTATGCATTAACTTCCTGAAGGGCACTAATATAAGGCCATAAGAGGGTATACATTTGCGCAAAATTGAAAATCACCAACTTTTTCGCTTATGAATCCCAGGCACTTGTCGCTTAAGTATGCAGCTCTCTCATTTATCTTTTTGATTTTTTCCACCCTTGGCTTTGCCCAATCCAGTGGTTCAGGCTCCGGCCTCAGTGGTTTCGTTTATGAAGAAGGGGATAAACCCCTGGATGGAGTCACTATTTCCATCAGGAACACGGCAACAGGCTTCACGACCCTGACTGCCACCAACAAAAAAGGCTATTTCACCTTATCCGATGTTCCCGTCGGAACCTATACCATTGAAATTTCCACGACGGGATTTCAACCCACCGTTTTAAAAGATAATATCCTCAACCTGGGTG
Organism: Puia sp.; assembly: GCA_036394375.1. Classification (GTDB taxonomy): domain Bacteria; phylum Bacteroidota; class Bacteroidia; order Chitinophagales; family Chitinophagaceae; genus Puia. The sequence continues at coordinate 18,488 of DASWFF010000116.1, read as the reverse complement.
ACCGTTTAGTACTTCATAAGATCACCCTCAGCAAGAGCGCCAGCACGCTGACGGAAGTCACGGTTCGGTCCACCAGCTTTAATAATAGCGTCGACCGGCTGGGCACGGGTACAGCTGTCAGCGGCAGGGCCCTGAACAAAATACCCCTGGCCACCCGCAACTATACCGACCTGATGAGCTTATCGCCTCTGGCAAGCGGAGCTTCCCTGGCAGGCGCCAAACCCGGCGGCACCGGTTATATGCTGGATGGGGTGAGTAATCGCAGAGCCCATTTTTCGGGTACGACGGATGCCGCCTTCTCTATCTCCTCGGAGACGATCCGGGAATTCGAGATCTCCACCAACTCCTATGACGTAACCAATGGCCGCGGCTCGGGCGGCGTAGTAAAAGCGATCACCAAATCCGGGACCAACACCCTGTCCGGCTCGGCCTGGGGCTATTATGGCTCCAACTCCCTGGCTGCTACCAAAAACGTCAACGGCAATCACCTTACCAGTAAATATGAAGTAGGGCAGTGGGGCGGTTTGCTCAGCGGACCCATTATCAAAGACAAAGTGCATTTCCTGATCTCTTATGATCAATATCGTAACACGATCCCTTTCAGGGCTTACGATTTTACCTATGCCGGCGCCACGCAGGCACAGGCGGAGAAGAACCTGGGCATCACCAAGGCCAATCTCGACCAGATCGTCAATGCCCTGTATTCTCCGGCATTCGGCTTTCCCCAAAGCACCCAGTATGGCACGATCAATATCGTCCAGGAGACAAAGAACGCCTTTGCCAAATTCGACTGGAATATCAACAAGAAGAACCTGCTGACCCTGAAATATAACTATCTCCACTTCGTGGATCCTAATAAGCTGAAGGGCGGCGGTCTCCTCACCACCCAATACACGGGCGTGGAAATAGACAATGCCGTGATGCTGGGCCTGCGGTCGGAAATCTCTCCGAAAATGACCAATGACCTGAAACTTAACTTCAGCACCTACCGGAAATTCCTGCATTTCATGAATAACCACGTACCGGAAGGATTTGTCAACGTCAACTCTACTTTTTCCGATGGAAGTACGGGAAATATCACCGTTGCTTTCGGAGACCAGAACTGGGTGCCGGAAAGAGATGCCTCTGATGTGATCCAGATCGTGGATAACCTGCGCTACAAGGTGGGCAACCTCAACTTCGTATTCGGTACCGATAATAATATCAACCATATCACCGACCGCCTGTCACACGATCAGCAAGGGCAATTCTATTATAACAGCATTGCCGATCTGCAGAATAACAACCCCTACCGCTTCAACCGGAAGATCCCTTTGAACGGCAGCAATCCCGCTATCAGCGTTCCCCTGATCGAACTGGGATTATTCGCGCAGATGGAGACGAACCTGAAGCCCAACCTCAACCTGACCGTTGGCCTTCGCTGGGATGCGCAGATCATCGGCCACAAACCTACTTATAACGCTTTATTGGACCATGACCTGGGCGTAAGGACCGACGTGGTTCCCTTCGATGCCAAGAATGTACAGCCCCGTGTCAACCTGATCTGGGATGTCAACAGCAATGGCAGGGACATAGTTAAATTCGGGGCCGGTCTCTTCGCTTCCGAGCTGACTACCCAGCCTATCACCTTCGCCCATATCGACAATGGCGTTGACTACCGGCAGATCGATATCCGGTCGAATGTTCCCTATGCGGACTGGGCGGCCTATCAGAAAGACTTCAGCAAAGTGCCGGGCGTAGCCTATTACAATTCCCTTCCCACCACGCAGCCGGCCACCGTCCTGGTAATGGACAAACACCTGAAGAATCCCCTCACCTTCAAGACCAGCCTGAACTATTATCACTACTTTTCTAATTGGTTCCGCATGGGCGCGAATGTATACTTCGACAATACCTGGGATAACTTTTACCTGTATGACCTGAACCTGAAGCGTACTCCGGAATTCGTGACCAATGAAGGCCGGGAGGTGTATGTGCCCGCCAGCACCCTGACTGCCACCGGAACTTCCAGCCAGCCCATCCTTGCCAATTCCAGGATCTCTTCCAACTTCAACCAGGTAAGGTATTTCACCAATACCAAATGGTCGTCCAAATACTTCGGCGTGATGCTCGAAGCTGCTGCTCAGCTGGGCCGGGATGGCTCTTTCAGCCTTTCGTATGCAAGAGGCAAGGCTACCGGCACCCCTCCCTACGATAGCGGAGACCCCCGTAATGCCAACTTTGCCGTAGGCTCCTCTTATTCCGGTTATCCTTCTTATGGGAAGAACTGGTACAGCGATGGTGATCAGAAGAACAAGCTGGTGGCCTTATTGCTGAGCCCCACTTTCTATGGTTTTAGCATCAGCTCTTCCTTCCAGGCTTATCAGAATGCCCGCTTTACCTCTTATGTCAACAAGGACGTGATCGGCGAAGGCAATGACGGTACGGACCTGGCCTACGTGTACGATCCGAATAACCCTAACACTCCAGCCAATATCAGGACAGGCATGCAGACCTTGCTGAACAATACCAGCCCGGAATTCCGGAAATACCTGACGGACAATTTCGGTAAATTCGCTCCCTACAACGGAGGACTGATGCCCTGGCGCACACAGTGGAACCTGAGCGCTGCCTATGACCTGAAACTCGGCGGTACCCGTAAGCTCACCTTCCGGGCCGATATCTTCAACGTGTTGAACCTGCTGAATTACAAATGGGGCGGCTATAGCCAGATCATCAATACCAACCTGTATAACCTGACGGGGTTCGATCAGACTACCAAGTCTTTCCAGTACAGCGTCAACACCAATGCCGGAACCAAACAGAAAACAGCTGTGTACTATTCCGTTCAGTTCGGCGCACGGTATTCGTTCTAAAGAAAACTATCTATATAGTAATACCGACGGGAGGGCGCAGCCCTCCCGTCGCATTTTACCGCACCAACTCCACCGTTCCGTTTTTCCTTGCCGGTTTTTTGGTCAGGGGATTCAGGTATTCGATCATCCAGACATAAACCCCTGCCGGCTGGGGCTTGCCACCCGATCGGCCATCCCATCCGATGCTGCTGTTGCTGGTGGTAAAGACCAGTCCTCCCCACCGGTTGTATACCTCAAATCGTATGACGCTTACCGGTACGGAAGGAGGTACCCTGAACAGGTCGTTCCTGCCATCTCCGTTTGGAGTGAAAGCGCCGGGCATCAGCAAATCATAGTATACGCCCACCGTCTCCTTTGCGGAAGCGGTACATCCGTTACCGGTCGTTACTTTCAGCTGGTAGGTGGTAGTAGTGATCGGAGAGGCTACCGGGTCGGGCGACCCCGGAAGATCTAACCAGGAGACCGGGCTCCATTGATAGAAGAGGACCTGCCCGGTAATAAGAGGATCCAAACGGATACTGCTCCCCGCTGCTATGATCGTATCGGGGGGCATATTTATTTCGGGTACCGGGTATACCGTCATCGGTATGGTGTTGGAAGTCTCCGGAACGGAGCAGTACAGACTGCCGAGCATGACCAGACTGACCACATCACCATCTTTCAGGGTAGCGGAGGAATAGACGTCAGTATGCGCGCCGGCAGGCTGGCCGTTGACCATCCATTGATAATTGGGGTTGCTGCCGCCATTTGCCGGAGTGGCGGTAAAGATGACCAGGCTGTCGCTGCAGATCGTAGTGGCCGAAGCTTCTATATTCACGGAGGATACAACGATGGGGGTAACGGTCATGGATATGGTATTGGAAGTGGCGACGGGATCGATCACACAGGCTGCATCACTGGTCATCATGCAATCGACCAGGTCGGCATTGGCAAAAGAACTGCCGGTATACGTCGGACCGGCTGCTGACACGGGCAACCCGTTGACCGTCCATTGGTAAAGAGGCGTATTTCCGCCATCGGTCGGCTGAGCGGTAAAAGTAGCCGGGGCGCCTGCACAAATATTGTCCGACGAGGCGGAGATCGTAACGGCAGGACCGGGTATTTTCAATACGACGATCGTGACGGGGGCTGAAGCTACCTTGCAGGAAGTAATGGCTATATTCCCGGATTGGGCGGCTGCCAGCCGATAGGAATATACGCCTGCTGCCGTGGGAAGCGCTGCATATGACTGGCTGACGGCGCCGGCGATATCGGTCCATACCTGCCCGTGATCGATGCTTTCCTCCCATTGATAGGTAGGGGAGCTGTAACAAATCCCGATGCTACCCTGGAGCTGCTGGAGCGCGGTGCTGCCGGCGCAGATCGTTAGGCTGTCGGTGGGTGATCCGTTAGTAGTTACACTGATAGGGGGGCCGGCCGGCCGGAAGGTGATATCGTCCAGGGCGAGGTCGTTACCGTTTCCTCCGGGAGCGTTATTGGTCATCCGGAGAACGACCGTAGATACGCCCGGAGGGGTAGTAAAAAAAAAACCGTATTGAACCCATTTCCCGGGATTGGCCTGGGGAATATTGCCGGTATGAATGCTGTCGAGGAGGGTGCCGTCGGTCTTTTCAATGCTCAGTGTAATATTGGGAAGGATCTGCCCGGGATTCGCAGCCATGTTCAATACCCAGGCGGCAAACTGGTATTTGGTGGCCGCGCAAAGCCCGGAGACCGTCTGCACATAGAAATCGCTGGGATTGTAGGATGCATTGATCAGCATAAAATAGCCGTTCGGATCGCCCGTATGGTCTGAGCTGAGATTCACCCAGGTGTTGTTAAAGCAACTGCTTACACTATGCGTAATGGTATAATAACCATCCGAGGGGCATTGATCGGATACATAGTTCAGATTGGTGATGCCGGATGCGAGAGGAGGGCCATAATTAGCGCCGGAGCCGAAAGTAATATTGGTGATGGGATCTCCCAGACTGCCGGTACAGGTCTGCGAACGAACGGGAGTAGCGGCTAAAATAAAAACTAAAACGAGTGCATATTTCATTGACAGATGGCTTCGGACGCTACCTTCCTGGTATTTCCGGTTTAAATGTACAAAATTCCAGCTATAAAAGAGGGTCTCCCGGCCCAGGGGAAAATAAATTACTAAATTTATTAGTAATTACTTATCTTTGCTCTTTGTTCGGCCAATTATTGATAAGGCCCGGTTCCGATAGGGGCCGGGTTTTTTGAAACCCCATGGCAAAGTCAAAAAAACAAAGCGCTGGCATCCTCCTTTACCGGATATTAGATAAAAGACCGGAATTTTTCCTGGTTCACCCGGGCGGGCCTTACTGGAAAAATAAGGAGGAAGGGAGCTGGACGATCCCTAAAGGGGAGTTTATGGCGGACGAAGAGGCTCTGCAGGCCGCCATCCGCGAATTCCGGGAAGAGACCGGCGTCACTCTCACGGGCCCTTTTCTTCCCCTGACGCCGGTTCGGCAAAAGAGCGGCAAACAGATCTATGCCTGGGCGGCAGCAGGCGACATCGATCCGGCCACGATCACCAGTAATACCTTTGATATCGAATGGCCTCCCCGGTCCGGCAAACAGGTATCCTTTCCGGAAGTTGACAAAGGCAGCTGGTTTGATCTTGCAACAGCCGCCCGGCTGATCAATCCCGCTCAGACGGCCCTGCTGGAGGAGTTGACAAGGTTGGAGCTTCTCTAAGCGTCCCCGCTTATTAGTTTGCTTCCGTATATTTTTTAAAATTATCCAGGATGGACTGCCATCCACCCCTTTGCATTTCAATGGGATTGGTACCTTCCGCTTCAAAAGTTTCGACCACCTTGGTTTTATTGCCCTCGCCGGTAAAATGGATGACGACCTTTCTGCCATCGCCAATCGTATAGGCAATAATTTCATTTGTTTTCACCTCGTCATAGACCCCGCCAAAGTCAAAACCGAAGCTGCCGTCTTTGGCTTCCATCCTGGAAAGGAATTTGCCACCAACCCGTAAATCGTTTTCTGCAAAAGGAGTGTGCCAGTCGTCAGAGGCGTTGCTCCATTTCGTAATGTACTCGGGCCCCGTCCAAAATTTCCACACTTTTTCTACCGGTGCATTGATGGTGCTTTCCACCGTAATAGTTGTTTTGTTGATCGTTTCCATTTTTTTAGTTTTTTTATATGATAAATGATTTGACAATGCAAACATACTGGAAGTGTACAAAAACGACGATGTGTATTAACGACAAATAGGAGGGTGCTTTGCGACAGGGACTATTTTGGTTGCCATATTTTCTGTAATATTATCCCATGAAAGTCTTAGTCACCGGCAGCGCCGGACATCTTGGCGAGGCGCTGGTCCGTACGCTGCAAGAGCTGAAATACGAAGTCCTTGGCCTCGATATCCTGGAATCGCCTTTTACCACTCATATCGGCTCTATTGCCGACCGTTCTTTCGTGCAGTCCTGTCTCGAAGGAGTGAAAATGATCTTCCATACCGCCACTCTGCACAAACCTCATGTCGCCACCCATAGTCTTCAGCAATTCGTCGACACCAACATTTCCGGCACGCTCAATTTGCTGCAGGAAGGAGTGGCGGCGGGTATAGAGTCTTTTATTTTCACCAGTACGACCAGCGTTTTTGGCGACGCCCTGGTGCCGCCTGCAGGAGCGTCTGCTGCCTGGGTGACCGAGGACGTGAGGCCCGTTCCGAAAAATATTTATGGAGTGACCAAGGCGGCCGCAGAAGATCTTTGCCAGCTCTTTAATAGAAATTATGGCCTTCCCTGTATTGTCCTGAGGACCTCCCGGTTTTTCCCGGAAGAAGACGACAATAAAGGGGCGCGGGAAAGGCATACGGACGGCAACCTCAAGGCCAACGAATTTCTCTTTCGTCGCGTCGAGCTGGAAGATGCCGTTAGCGCCCATCTGGCGGCGGCGGAACGCGCGCGGGCCATCGGCTTCGGTACCTATATCATCAGCGCAACCACCCCCTTTTTACCGGGGGATGTGGTGGATTTGCGCGCTGACGCCCCGGGCGTGGTCCGGAGACTCTTTCCCGATTATGAAACGGAATATCAACGTCGCGGCTGGAAGATGTTCCCGGGCATCGACAGAGTATATGTTAACCAGCGGGCCTGCAAAGACCTTGGCTGGCAACCGCGGTACGATTTCAATTATATTATTGACCGCTTAAAAACGGACGATGACTTCCGAAGCCCCTTGGCACGACTGATCGGATCGAAAGGCTATCATACGGAGACCTTTTCAGAAGGCCCTTACCCGGTAATATGATATTGAACTTGAGTCCTCCTCCGGAAAATAGTAGCGGGATTTGATAGGGGCATTGAACCGGGAATTCTTATATTTATAAGAATGAACCCTAAAATGATTTCCAAAATAGCCGCTGTCATCCTTTCCCTGTTTCTCGGGGCCTTCAGCATCGAAACCCAAGCTCAGCAAGTTTCTGCATTACCCCGGAGCTCCCCTGAAAAGGAAGGGGTTTCTTCTTCCGGCATCATCCGCTTTCTGGACGCTGTGGCAGGCAGCAAGGATGAATTTCATAGTTTTATCTTTTTGCGTCACGGTAAGGTCATCGCAGAAGGGTGGTGGGACCCTTATAAACCTGCCCTCAAACACACGCTCTATTCTGTCAGCAAAAGTTTCACTTCGACGGCTATCGGTTTTGCCGTAAGTGAAGGGCGGTTAAGTGTAAACGATAAAGTTATTTCTTTCTTCCCGGAGGATCTGCCGGATACGATCCCTCCCAATCTCTCCGTCCTTACCGTCAAAGATCTGCTCGACATGTCGGAAGGCCAGGACCCGGAGCCGACAAGCAAGGTTATCACTATGGATTCCAATTGGGCCCGCTCCTTTCTGGCCATACCGGTCGTACACCGGCCGGGCACGCAATTCCTATATAATTCCCTGGGCGTCTATGTATTGGCAGCCATCGTACAGAAAGTCGTCGGGCAGAATGTGGTCGATTACCTGACCCCCCGCTTATTTCAGCCCCTGGGCATCACGGACGCAGACTGGGAAATAAGCCCGCAGGGTATCAATACAGGAGGGTGGGGATTACGGTTAAAAACGGAAGACCTGGCAAAGGTCGGGCAATTGTATCTTCAGGAGGGCAGGTGGAAAGGAAAGCAATTGCTGCCGGCAAAATGGGTGGAGGAAGCCACTACCGCCAGCATCGACCAGGTTCATGACTCCCTGACCCGTGCGCAGCGAAATTACAACGATTGGTTGCAGGGATATGGCTACCTGTTCTGGCGCTGCCGTCACCATGCCTACCGGGCGGATGGGGCTTTCGGCCAGTATATCATCGTAATGCCCGACCAGGATGCCGTACTGGCGATCACCTCCGAAACGGCTGATATGCAGGACGAGCTGAACCTGGTTTGGAGCTACCTGCTTCCCGCCATGCAAAAAAATCCCTTGCCCGCGGCTCCAAAGGAGACAGCCGCCCTACAACAACGGCTGGCCTCACTGGCCCTTCCGCTGCTCCCCGGAACAGCCGATGCCCCGGCAGCCGCGAATATTTCCGGCAAGACTTTTTCCTTTGCGCCCAATGTCAATCATATCACCGGCATGTCCTTTTCATTTAAGGACCATCTTTGCCAGTTGACTTTACAAACCGATACCGCGGCTTATCAGCTCTCTTTTGGATCGGGTAAATGGGCAGCGGGAAAAACGACCCTGCACGGTCCCCATCTGACATCCCCCGCCAAAGCTTCCTTAACCGGGCTGCCGCCGTTCAGGACTGCCGGCAGCTATCGCTGGAAGGATGCGAATACCCTGGAGTTGGTGCTTCGGTTTATAGAAAGCCCGCATACCCAAACGATCGATTGTCACTTCGATCCCGGTAAAATGTCCGCGACTATTTATAACAGCTTTGATTTTGCACATAAGGGCATCGAACTCCATCCTTAACGAAACCTTCACACTTCGTTTTGTAGGTTTATTGAAAAATAGGCACCAACGACTGGTGGAATGCCAATCGGATCGGGAACTGGGCTGACTATGCCAACAATACCGGCGACAGTACCATCTACGGGTCCTTTCGTATCATCCTGAATAAATTGCATCAACTGAATAAGGAGGCTGCCATCGTGCTGATCACGCCCTTGCAAAGAGGCGACTTCGTCTACATCAACAATCCGAAGAACAACGCCTTCGGCTCCTATAAGGACAAGAACGACCAGACTTTGGAACAGGTGGTAGCGGCCATCCGTATGATCGGAAGCCATGAGCATATTAAAGTGATCGACCTCTACCATAACACCAGGCTCAGCCTTCCAAATTTGGTAAAATACAAGCGGTTGAAGGATCCGCAAACAGGTCAATACCGGAAATACACCTACCCGGAGTATATCGGCATCCCCTTCGATCCCACAGGTGACGAATATCCTTATCCTCCTGATGCCATGGATATCACGTATGATGGTCTCCATCCATCAGACAAAGGCGACTCCCTTATCGCGCACCAATTAATAAAGGTGTTGAAAAAGTTGGAATAGAACAGGCCTATTCATTTAAAAATTCTTCGACCAGGGCAGCGGTCATCCCAGGTAATTTGCTGCCTTTTTTGGAAGTACATACCTCTCCGATAAATGAGCCATGCGTACCAGGCAATATTACCAACCGTGCATCCGGTATTAAGCGTGACATTTTTAAAACATGCTCGGGCATCACGACATCGTGGTCGGCTACCATAAGCATAGTAGCCGCTTTTATAGATCGCAAATCATCGTCGGTCCGGTCTTTAAGGGTTAACATCCGCTCTTTATCCTTATCAAACATTACCTGTAAATGGTTTTTATCGGGCGCCACGTCCAAATAACCTGTTTTTAGCAGTGCCGGCATATTATCTAATGTGGCATTTTGCATGCCTTCAAAAAACCCCGGAATCATTCCGTCTCTTTTGTAATTGGCCGAAACAACAACAAGTTTGTTAACTATGCCCGGATGGCTTATCGCAATTTGCATAGTGGTGGTGCCTCCGTTGCTAAAACCGAGAAAATTAGCTTTATCTACCTTGAGATAGTGGAGCAGGGCTGCCACGTCATCAGCATCCTGCTCAAAAGATTCGGGAGCATCCCTATCGCTTGTGCGGCCATGGGCCTGTAGCTCAACGGCAATCACTTTGCCATAACCTGATGTTTTTAATTTCATGGCCTGCTTTTGATGTTCAATCGGGTTAAGTATACGTTGAGTTTCTCTACATTTTGCTTTAGCCCTTCATCTGCCTTGAAGGTTTTTACCACCTGGATAAATTCCTCAGCTGTTTCAAACAGCATATGCCAGGTAGTAAGCGTTTGTTCCCCCTGTTCTTCAAAAAGGATAGTTGCAATGAACCTGGGGCCTGAGATATGCTCATAAACTATCTTTTTAAAGGGGATTATTTCTTTAAAGATGCTTTTGTTTTTATAATCCGTTCCGTCAGGGCCATGCATGACCAGGTCCCATTCACCACCGGGGCGCACATCCATGGTATTTATGGTACTGGTAAATCCATTGGGACCCCACCAGTTAACGATGTGCTCCGGCCTGGTCCACACTTCCCAAACTAATTCTACCGGCGCATTCAGCTTTCTTGATAGGAAAAGTTCCCGGTCCTGAGTGTTACTTTTTTTGTTTTCCATATCTTTCTTTTTTGAGTTTTTCTATGTATGTTTCCAAAGCGTCTAATTTACTCTCCCAATGCTGCCGGTACTGATCCACCCATATGGATACTTCACTTAGCTTATCCAGTTGTGCCTCGCAAAATCGGTCTCTTCCGCGCTGTTTGATGATGATGAGGCCGCAATCGGTCAAAATCTTAACATGCAGTGATATAGCCTGGCGGCTGGCATCGAACTTTTCGGCAATGGAGTTTACATTGTGGGGCTGAGCGGCAATCATGTTGATGATTGCTCTCCGGGTAGGGTCGGCTATGGCCTGATATACATCGCGTCTGGCTTTCATGTTATGCAAGTAAGTGCTTGCAAATATAAGCGCAAGTATTTACTTGCACAAAATTTTTTTGCCAGTTTTTTTAATCATCTACCCATTAAATTGCCGAAGATGGTGGTCGGTATGTTTATAAGCTAAATACCCAATTTGTTCTTTTGTCATTTTTCCGAAAAAAGGATGCACGAAGTCAGGGTTTGAAAAACGCGCATATTCCTCAATCAGGGCAATCCATTTCGCTCTTTCGGATGCCACATTACCATTGCTTTCTTTTACCCTAAGTTCAGGACTTGAGGGTGCATTTCGCATCATGGGGCCTTCATCTTTTAATAGACCTTTCAAAGCCATTTTGCCAAACAAGCGACCGATGAATGCTCGTTTGCACTTTATCTTACCTGATATCATTCCTTCCCATAGTGTACAATGTTTCAACATCTGGTAAATATTCATCTTGCCCCATTGAGCCGTGCCGTTTTCATTAAGCGCATTGATTCTATTGGTCAATTCATCTCTTGTTGGTTTGTCAAATATTGTTTTCATATTTCCGATAATTTTGGAAATTATATGAGTTCGACGTAAGATATTCTTTTAAACAAGCTGTGCGAGAGAAAACCAGTTGCCTGAATCGTCTTTAAATAATGCTTCAGTGCCGTAGAATTCTTTTTTAGGCGCTTTAGTAAATTCAACACCTTTTGCTTTTAGTTCTTCATAGGTAGCAAAGATGTCGTTGCAGGTAAAAAGACCCACGCCAAAAGTTCCTTTTTCTACAAGCTCTTTCAAAGCTTTAACTGTTTCTTCGGAGAATATGCCCCTGGTTATTGGGGATAATATTATTTCAAAACCCGGCTGTTCTGGCGGGCAAACGGTGATCCACCGGTCACCATCAGGCATTGGTGCATCTGTTATAACTTTAAACCCAAGTTTGTTAGTGTAGAAGTCGTAAGCCCTGTCCTGGTCGAGAACATAGATGCTCACATGTGTCATTTTAGTTATCATGTCTTTTGCGTATTAATATATTACGCAAAGAACAGCTATGAATTAAAACTTCATTTCTCCAAAATTGCTATTTTTTAATCCAACCGTTTTTTTCTGCAAAACAACCCGGAATAAAGGTTAAAGGCGATTTGACCATTTGTGCTTTTATTTGTTGGTGCTGGACAATATAAAAGGAAGGAGTCATGCCAACAATACGCTTGAACAGTCCGCTGAAGGAACTTAAACTTTCGAATCCTACTGAATAACAAACTTCTGAAACAGGAATACCGGTCTTCAATAATTCCATTGCTTTTTCGATTCTCACAAAAATGAGATATTGATGTGGTGTTTTGCGGTAAATACTTTTGAACTCCCTGATAAAATGAAATTTAGAAAAGTATGCTTCATCAGCGATATTGTCAAGGTCAATCTTGTCTGCATAGTGAGTATCAATGAAGAGTTTGGCCTGAACTAATCGTCTGTAGAAATATATTTTAGGATATTGTTCATCTGTCATCTTTCGGCTTTTTTACTTCTATTGATTTTTTCATGCTTTCACTTCTGATAGTTCAGGTCGTTCTTTCTTTTCCCGGCTTAACACCTTGTAGGCGATGATTACGCTGAGCAACATGCACGTAGCTCCGATTAAAAAATGTATTCCGGGGAAATTAAAGGGAGCTTTATCCGAAGTAAAAAAAGCAAATGTGCCATTCATGATCAGTGGACCAATGATGGTAGTAAGGCTCATAAGACTGGTGAGGGCGCCCTGCAGTTCCCCCTGGTGATTGGATGGCACGTGACCCGATATAACGGATTGCAACGAAGGGCCGCAGATGCCCCCCAGGCAGTAAGGTATCAGAAAGGCAAACATCATCCACCCCTGTGTGGCAAAGGCAAACAGGACCAATCCCAAGGTATAGAACGACAGACCGAGATAGATGCTCTTTTCATTCCCGATCCTCGGGTTTACCACCCTTGTCAGCCCACCCTGTACCCCTCCAACCAGCACTCCCACTACTGCCAGGGAAATGCCAACCATTTTTTCACTCCAGTTAAACCGGTAAATGGTAAAGTAATTCCAGTTACCCTGCACGGACTGGGCGCCAAGATAGATCAGGAAGAAGCTAAGTGCCAACCCGCCGATCTCAGGGTGCCTGGTTAGAAATTTCAGGGAACCAAAGGGATTGGCACGTTTCCAGTCAAAGGGGCGGCGATTGTCTTTGCTTAATGATTCGGGTAACAAAAAGTATCCGTATAAACAGTTGAGCAGACAAAGTGCCGCAGCGGCATAAAAAGGGGCTCTTATTCCCCAGGTTGCCAGTAATCCCCCGAGAGCGGGTCCGAGCACAAAGCCCAAACCAAAGGCAGCGCCAATCATGCCGAAATTCTTAGCCCTCGATGTTGCATCTGTACTCACATCAGCAATATAGGCGGTGGCAGTGGTAAAACTGGCGCCTGTAATGCCGGCGATAACACGCCCTATAAACAACCATCCGTATGCCGGGGCCAATGCCAGGATGATGTAATCGATGCCAAAGCCCAATAAGGAAAATAGTAAGACGGGCCGGCGGCCATACCTATCGCTCAGGTTGCCCATTACCGGTGCAAATAAAAATTGTGTGATGGCAAAGACGGATAATAAAAGGGCTCCATAAGTACTGGCCTGGTTAACGGGTATGCCCTTTAACTGGGCAACCAGATCAGCCATCACAGGAATGATCAATCCCCATCCCATTATATCGATCAGTAACGTAATAAATATAAAACCGATAGCGGCCTTCTTAGATGTATGCATAGGACAAACTTACGCCGAAACACTTAATAATCGGGAGGGCAAAAACGCCAACTTACAGGGGGGATTGCGCCTGATGGTCGAATTGGGGCTACGGACAGCCCAGCCTCATTCAAAGAATGTAACTTGTTGATTGTCAAATAAAATAAAATTCCGGCATTTTATGGGTAACAAATGAACCCATCGGGTGATCTATAAGTAAGCAGGTTAGCTGTGACATAAAAAGACGATCCGGGAATCTGATTAAATTAATCAAAATTAAATTCTAATGCTTTTAAGACACATTTTTCCGACACTTCTGGTACTATGCCTTTCCAATTCGGTCTTTTCGCAAGAAAATGCTGAAAAGAACAATGACGATCTCGCGCCACGTATCGGACTCAAAGGTGGGCTGAGCATCGCCACCCTTATCAAAACAAATGACAACAATTTTTCATCGACGCCCTTATACGGGTTTAATGGGGGAGGAGTATTACAATTGCCGTTGGGAAAAATAATTTCACTCCAACCTGAGGTATTATTCTCTCAAAAAGGTTACAGGGCCACCGGAACAGGTTTGACAGGTGATTACAATTATCGCCGGTACCTTAATTTTTTAGACATCCCTCTTCTGCTCCGGATCAATGCATCCAAAAGCCTGGGAATAGTGGTCGGCCCACAGTATTCTTATTTGCTTGCAACGCATACTAAGTTTAATTCCGGCGCCACATCTTACGAACAGACCGTGAATAATGAGAATGATAATATTACTAAGAATATTTTTGGAGGGGTGATCGGTTTGGATATCAATCTGGATAATAATGTATTTATCTACGGTCGCTACACCATTGATTTTAAAAACAACAATGGTGACGGGACTTCTTCCACACCTGCATACAAAAACCAGGTCATCCAGATTGGCTTAGGCGTTCTTCTTTAATAAATTTCGAACTAATAGCCCCCGGATCACTGATCCGGGAGGCTTTAGTTTTTGCGAAGCTGAAACTGACCGTATTTTTTTAGACGACACAATCAGAATAATCTTGGAGAAATATAGCTCTATGATTACCTTTGGGCGGTGCTGAAGCAAATACCGGTCATATTATTATTCATTGGCTTCCTGGGACAAACGTTCAGCAAGAATCTTATTTTCCTTAATTACCAGTTGAATAAGGATTACATAGCTGCCAACCTTTGTGAGAACAGGGATAAACCGCAGATGAAGTGTGAGGGCAGGTGCTATTTGTGCAAACGGCTGAAAAATGAGGAAAAAAAGGACCAGGAAAACCCCGAGCGAAGGGCTGAAAATAAATTTGAAAGCATACCCTTTCAATTAGGTTTTGCCCTGACTCACCCTGCTTCCAGAATTATAATCGTCAATTATCCCCGTTTTCAGGAGGCTATCTATAACTCCTTTATGCTTTCTTTCTTCCATCCTCCTCAGTGTTAAGCGTTCTTCTTCTGATTTGACTTTATCTTAAAAACGTATCGGTAATGCGCTGTGTGTGAGTGATGCCAGGTATTGGCGTATAGGCAATCATTGCTGATACAATCGTTACGGGTTGGTAGTAAATACAAGCTGCCAGGGAATGCTATTGTCTGAACTTTCATAAAAATTTTCTGTAAATCCATGTTACGCACTACTGTATTGAGATATATTACCACTTCTTTCATCGTGTTTTTCTGTTTTTTATCCTCTTATTCACAGTCGATCATTAAGGGGAAGGTGATTGATAAAATTTCCAGGGAACCGCTTGAAAATGCTATTGTAGTGGATGGAGAAAAGGGAAAGGCGGCTATTACGGATCAGCAGGGAAATTTTGAATTGAGGGTTCCGGGGACTACTGACTCTCTTCGGGTATCCTTTGTTGGGTACCAATCTCAGGCGATAGGGATCGCAAAGTCCGCCCACGCCTATTTGGTGGAATTGGAAAGGGGATCTGTGGACCTGAAAGCCGTTACGATCCAACCCCTGCCTAATAATGCGTCTTTTAGTACCATTAGCAACATTGACCTGAACCTGCATCCAGTGAATTCTGCGCAGGACCTGATGCGGCTGGTGCCGGGTCTTTCGCTGATGCAGCACCAGGGTGGCGGCATTGCGGAACATATCTTTTTCCGGGGATTCGATGCGGACCATGGCACCGATGTCAGCGTATCAGTGGACGGCATGCCGCTGAACCTGGCATCTCATACCCATGGGCAGGGATTTTCCGACCTGCACTTCCTGATCCCGGAATTGGTCACGAACCTGGAGTACGGGAAGGGCCCTTATTACAGTGATCACGGGGATTTCACGACGGCGGGATACCTGGGCTTTAAAACGGCTGATGTCCTCCCTAAAAGTGAAGTGAAGCTGGAAGGGGGGGAATTCAATACCGGGAGGGTAATGGCGGCGGTAAACCTTTTAAGCGATAAAGCAAAACAAAGAGGGGAAAGCGCGTATATAGCCGGAGAGATATCCTATACAGATGGCCCGTTTCATTATGCGGAACATTTCAACCGGGCGAACCTCTTTGGAAAGTACATCGTCAATGTATCCCCTAAGAGTCAGCTAAAAGTGACCGTTTCTACTTTCAACAGCCTTTGGCGTTCTTCCGGTGAGATACCTGTAAGAGCAGTAGCCGAAGGGCTCATCAGCAGATGGGGTTATGTTGACAGCGCCCAGGGAGGGAATACGGCCCGCACCACTGCCATTGTTCGCCTTACTTCTGCCTTGTCGGACAAACTGACTTTGGAGAACCAGGTCTATTACGCGCATTACTTCTTTAATTTGAATTATGACCAGACTTTTTTCGCGGGTGACAGCATCAACGGAGATCAATTGAGACAAAGGGAATCCAGGGACCTATACGGGTATAGCGGTAAACTGGTTCTTCATGCGTATTTCAATAACAATGGGGCGCTGACTTCTACCGTGGGCCTGGGATTTCAGATGAATAATATCCATGGCAGCGAACTCAGCCATACAAAGGATTACAATGATGTGCTGCAATATATCCAGCATGGAAATATCAGGGAATGGACCTTGAACGGCTATCTGGATGAAAATTACAGGATCGGTAAATGGTCATTCGATGCGGGGGTGCGCCTGGATTACCTCAATTTTAAGTATATGGATTTCCTGAATCCACAGCAGGCGCCCATCGGAAAAGCGATCGCCAGTCCTAAACTCAATATTGAATATACGCTCAATGACAGAGTGCAGATCTATGCTAAGACGGGCAAGGGTTTTCATTCCAACGACGTGAAGGTAGTAGCGGAAAACAAAGGGATCGATGTATTGCCGGCGGCCTATGGTGCGGACCTGGGGATGAACTGGAAGCCGATTCCCCAATTGTACCTCAATGTCGGCCTTTGGTACCTGTTTTTGCAACAGGAATTCACCTATCACGGTGACGACGGAACGTTCGCTCCAGGGAACCAGACAAAAAGGGAAGGGCTCGACTTCTCCGCCCGGTATGAGTTCACGCGCTGGCTATATGCTGATTTCGATATCAATTTTTGCAGGGCCAGGGATGCCCAGGCGCCCAAAGGAAATAATTATCTTCCCCTGTCCGTTCCCTTATACAGTACGGCGGGTTTGTATGTCAAACTGCCGAATGGGCTGAACGGTGGATTGAGCTACCGCTATACGAAGGATCGGCCGGCCAATGGAGATAATTCGCTGGTGGCAAAAGGGTATTTTCTGACCGATCTGTCGGCCAATTATACGAAACGAAAATTTGAGATCGGACTGGAAATACAAAACCTGTTTAATACAAAGTGGAGGGATGCGCAATATGAAGTGGTATCCCGGTTGAAAAATGAACCCCAGCCGGTGGATGACATCAGCTTTACGCCAGGCATGCCCTTCTTTGCTAAACTAAAGCTGGCTGTATTCTTTTAATTCCTATTTCATTATAAAAAATCGAAACAATGACCAGAAATTATATAATCATTTTATCGATATTGGGTTAGGAATATGCAAATACTCTTGTTAGCTGTTGTTTTTAGTCGCAAGGTATTCCAAACAAATCTAAACCTTCTGTCCAAAAACGACTTATATTGTTTTTTTTGCCAATTATATAAATGCTCCTCGTTGGAAATTTACACTTTGTTTTATTCGGGTTTTGTCCCCATAAAAAGTCATCATTATAGGTGAAATAGAAATTATCTACATTTCCTAAAACCTTGACTTTTATACTGTCATTATAATCGCTTGGAATTTTTGAAAGATAATTCTCTATATTTCTTTCTATGTTGCTATAGTCATTTAAATATTTAATGTCTATTAATTTGTCTGAACAAAAAATGGGATGTCCAATAGATTTAATGTTGGAATTGTCTATGCAAAAAGCAAATATGTTTGTCCTGCAATCATCAAGTCCAAATACAATGTCTTTGATTTTGGTTTTTGCATTCCCTTGAGTTCCATAAATATAAAATTCCTTGTTAAAATATTTTTTAATTTCCGTTTCTAATTTGTCACTTTTAATTAATCTATATGCGCCTAAAGTGTCATAAATTTTACAATTTTTCGGAATTTCAGAAATTTTATTAATACTGTCTAATTGTGAAACCTGGGCGAACAGGTTGTCTAACAACCCTTTCTTGTCATTTTCTGAAAAGCTGACAACAAAAGCGGTTGTTTTGGGGGATAGTTCGAAAACAGGGTAGAATAAGTCCTTTGCATTTTCAGAACTATCTAATCTGTAAAAACTTTCTGTTTCAGGTGTCGAATTGTCAAGTTTAGAAGTATTTTTCTTGTTCTTACAAGAAAAAATAAACGAAGCAAAAAATATAAATGAAAGTATTCGCATAAAATGACAGTGTCGGCTCCCCTGAAGTTCGGCCACAAGAATTAGAGTTACCAATTGAATGAATTGTTAACTTTAAACTTGAATTATGAAACGCAAGCAATTTACAGAGAGTCAAATCGTATCAGCCCTGAAACAGCAAGAAGGGGGCAT